>DAOOVD010000001.1:0-211539 GCA_035369845.1 Bacillota bacterium
GGCGAATAAGGCATCACCTCAAGTACAACCTCTGGCGCCCCGAGAGCACCGTTCTCTTTGTGGGTTATCAGGCGGAAGGAACGCTGGGACGGTTGATCATGGACGGTGAAAAAACCGTGCGCATTTTCGGCGAAGAGATCGCGGTCAAGGCGGATATAAGATGTATTGAAAGCTATTCGGCGCACGCCGATCAGGCAGGTCTCGTCGGATGGATAAAGGGCTTTACCAGAGCTCCCCGGGAGGTTTTTATCGTACACGGCGAACCGGAGTCTTCAACTGCACTGGCCGGTTTGTTGAGGCGGGAACTCGGGCTGAACGTCTCCATTCCGTTTTGGCGGCAGGCTGTCGAACTGCAACCCGTGGATGCCGGGGCGGAGGATACGGTAAAATCAAGGTGGGCATCCCTGGCTGAAAAAGTTGGCAGCTTCATGGCCAAAGGCCCCGGCAAGGCGGAAAGGGACGAATTTCTCCGCCGTTTGGGCGAACTCGAGAAATTTGTGGAAAAGGCTGTCAAAATCGCAACCCAATGAATGGAGAGGCAATGCGGTGAGACGGTTTGCAGGCTACGCAACGGCAATGCCGCCGCCGTGGAGAAAAGGGCGCGCTGCGCCGTGCATTTTCAATCTCAAGCTGTGATGGTATGTTATGAGCAGTACATGCGAGATTACCCTGCAAGGTGAAATAAAATTCTGCACTTTTACTCATTTTAACTCTACCGGGCTGGTGGTTCACGGTTTTACCTGCCGCACCGGCGGTGTTAGCACCGGACCGTACGCCAGTCTGAACACGGCTTTTCACGTGGGGGACTCATCCGCCAACGTCTTGATGAACCGGGAACTGGTTTGCCGGGCCCTGGGAATGGATGCAGGCAAGCTTGTGGCCGGGACGCAGGTGCACGGTGACGGGGTGAGGGTGGTTGAAAAGCGTGATCTCGGACGGGGTGCCCTGTGCAGTGAAGATTCCTTTCCCGATACGGACGCCCTGATTACGGGGCAACGGGGTGTTCCCATATCCAGCTACTATGCCGACTGTGTTCCGGTGTTTGTTTTAGATCCGGTGAAGAAGGCGGTAGCCGTTTCGCACGCTGGATGGAAAGGCACTGCCTTGAGAATTGCCTGCAGGACCGTCGAAAAGATGAAAGCCGCCTTCGGCACTGATCCGGCTGACTGCCTGGCCGGTATCGGCCCGTCTATCGGTCCTTGCTGCTACGAAGTGGATGAGACGGTTGCAGGCCGCTTCCGGGAGAACTTCGTTTACTGGGACGAACTCGTAGTTCCCGTTTCGCCGGGCAAGTGGCGCCTGAACCTGTGGGAGTTCAACCGGAGGATCTTGCTGGAAGCGGGTGTCAAATCCGGGAATATTGTCACTGCTGCAATATGCACTTCCTGCCGCAACGATTTGTTTTTCTCGTACCGCGCTCAAGGCGGTACGGCGGGAAGGGCGGCGGCGCTGATAATGCTCAAGTGACTGGAAGGGGTGACGGGGATGGCTAAAATACTGGTGGTGGACGACGAGAAGAATATACTTGAGCTTGTCCGTTTTAACCTGGAACGCGAAGGTTTTGAGGTGTTCACAGCCCTTGACGGCACTTTGGCAATCGACCTGGCCCGCGAGGAGAGGCCTGATTTGATCGTGCTCGATGTGATGCTTCCGGGCATGAACGGTTTTGAAGTTTGCCGGGAATTGAACAGAGATCCTTTGACAAGCGGCATACCTATTATCATGCTCAGCGCCAGGGCTGAGGAACTGGACAGGGTCCTGGGGCTGGAAATGGGCGCCGACGATTATGTCATCAAACCCTTCAGCCCCCGGGAACTGGTGGCCAGGATAAAGGCCAGACTTCGCAGGGCCCGTCCGGGAGACAACCGCGAAATGGAGCAGTTGCAGCCGGCGCGTATGGAGTTCGGCCGTCTGGTGATTGACGAGGAGAGGTTTGCCGTTTACGTCGACGGGGTGAGACAGGAATTTACTCCCAAAGAGTTTGAACTTCTACGATTTATGGCACGCCAGCCCGGCAAGGTTTTTTCAAGGGATTTCCTGTTGGAAAAGGTGTGGGGTTACGATTATGCGGGTGATTCCCGGACGGTTGACGTTCATGTAAGGCACATCAGGCAGAAACTCGAGTCTCTCCCTGAGTCCGACCAGCCGATAGAAACGGTGCGGGGAGTCGGCTACCGCTTCAAGGAGGGGCTGTGATGTCAAAGAAGCATGTTTTCTTTAAGAGATTCGGCTGGAGACTTGTCGTCGGTTACCTTTTTCTGTTTGTCGTTTTTGCCGCTTTGGTTTTGCTCTATGCCGGCGGCCACATGAACATGTGGTGGTTGCTGATAACTACTTTCGCCGGCTGTGTATTGCTTTCCTGGATCATGTACGTCCGTTTGATCATACCGCTGGAGGAGATAGCCTCTTCGGCAGAGGAGATGGCAAGGGGCAACCTGGACCAGGAAATACGGGTTTTGACCCAGGATGAGATTGGTAATCTGGCTTGTTCCATAAACTATATAGCAAGGCAGCTGAGAAATACCATAGAAGATGTCATGCTGGAGAGAAACCGCACCCAGGCCGTTCTTTCCGGAATGTCCGAAGGCGTTATCGCTCTTGATATTTGGGGAAGGGTCGTTTTTATCAACCAGGTGGCGGAAGAGCTTTTCAGGATTACGATGGCGGCCAGCAGGGGGAAAAACATTCTCAGGGTAATCCGCAATTACGACCTGGAAAAAATTTTGAATCATGCCCTGGAAACGGGCTGTTCAACAAAAAAACACGTTCAGATCTTTACTCCCGAGCCCCGTGTCTTCCAGGTCCATGTTACGCCGCTGAGAAACGCCGGCAATGACCGCGGGGGTGTGGTCGCCTTGCTCAAGGATATAACGGAAAGAAAAATGCTTGAAGAAATGCGCAGTGAATTTGTTGCCAACGTGTCCCACGAGCTGAGAACTCCACTGACATCGATCAAGGGTTTCGCAGAAACGCTCATCGACGGGGCGCTTGAGGATCCTCAAGTGACCAGGCATTTCCTTGAAATCATCAACACTGAAACCGACCGGCTTTCCAGGCTGATTGACGAACTGCTGAACCTGTCCAGGATAGAAAGCGGGAAGGCTTTACCGAACCTGCAGTCCTTGAAAATAAGGGAGCTTGTCGACAAGGCCGTGGCGATTCTGCAGCCCCGCGCGAAAAAGAAGAATATTGCCATAGAGTTGGATATTCCGGACAACCTTCCGATGGTTCAGGCCGATTCCGACATGATTAACCAGGTTTTGATCAACCTTATTGAAAACGCCGTGTCTTATACGCAGCCCGGAGGGTTGGTCAATATCCGTGCCTCGGTATACGAAGATCAGATAAGGGTGGAGGTTCAGGATAACGGAATCGGGATACCGCCTGAAAATCTCTCCAGAATATTCGAACGTTTTTACCGGGTTGACAAGGCGCGTTCCAGGGAACTGGGGGGTACCGGCCTCGGTCTTTCCATTGTCAAGCATATTATTGAAGCCCATCACGGACGTGTTGAAGTGGAAAGCAAGGCCGGGGCGGGAAGCACTTTTTCATTCAACCTGCCGCTTTACGAGCCGAATTTACCAGCTTGCCAGCCGTAGGCCGGGACAAAAATCCTCTCAAGTGCAAATGTGCTTTTAAAAAAGCGCTGCCGGGGCGTTTTTTTAAAGGAATTGTCCCTGCTCCGTCGAATTAAATTCCATTTGAAGGTAATATCAAGGTGAAAACTACAATGAAAAGGGAATCGGCGGTACCGGGTTCTTCATTGAAAAAAAAGCGGGGGCGGGGGAACTGGTTCGCAAGGATTCTGGGTGCAGCAACGGTTCTTGTTTGTGCGGCGTTTTTCGGGCGGGATGTTATTATTACCACCGTGTCCAGGGTAGAGTTTCTTTCGGAGCGGGAAGTAAGCCAATCGGCGACGCTGGAAGGGATTTTGATTAAAAAAGAAAAAGTGGTAAATTCTCCCGTCAGCGGTAGGCTTCACCGTCTGGCCGCCGACGGAGAGCGCCTGGAAACGGGTGCGGAGGCCGTACATGTACTTCCTTTGGAACAGGGCGCCGGAGAAGAGATTATAGAGCTGTATACTCCTTGCGCCGGTATATTCTGTACGCACACCGACGGGTTGGAAAGCGTTCTCGACCCGGTCAATTTGGATACACTGGAACCGGCCGGGTTTGAAAAAACTGGTGACAGGCCCGTACCCGAAGGAGGAAGGATCGAAAAGGGAAAACCGGCTTTTAAAATTATCGACAACCTTTCTCAGGTGTACTTTTTTGCCAGGATTTCCAAAGCGAAGTTTCCTTCCGGTTTTGCGGACAAGCCGGGATGGATTGAAGCCTCCTGGGAGAACTTGCCTTTCTTGATGAAACCGGTTAAAATTACGGACAGGGGGGAGATGTGGGAAGGAGTTTTCCTTCTTTCAGGCCACCCTGAAAAGATGGTTCACCTCCGGAAGGTCTCTTTCAGCGCAATCACCGGCAAACTGAGCGGGTTTGTAGTGCCCGGGAAAGCTCTGGTCTACCGCGACGGGGAGCCCGGAATCTTTCTGGTTTATAAAATGAAAGCACAATGGGTGCCTGTGCGGATTGAGGGGGAACTCGCCGGGAAAGCGGCAATATCCGGGCCGGATTTGAGCGAGAATGCCAGGTACGTGAGCAACCCCGTACTGATCAGGGACAAATGGCCGGTGAAGTAAATAAAGGGGAGTTTTTATTGAGCATCCTGGAAAACCTGAACCGGGTGAGGGAGCGCGTAAAAGCCGCCGCCCTCAGGGCAGGCCGCAACCCGTCGGGAATCAAAGTAGTGGCGGTGACAAAAAACGTAACGGCACCGGCAATCATGGAGGCGCTTGCCTGCGGAGTCACCGATTTCGGGGAGAACAGAGCTCAGGAGTTCTTGCGCAAATATGAGGAGATGGCAGTCCCCGGCCTGAATTGGCATTTTGTCGGTTACCTTCAGACCAACAAGGTCAGAAAAATAATCGGGAAGGTTGAAATGGTTCATTCCCTGGACCGCTGGCCGCTGGCGGAAGCGCTAAGCCGGGCCGCCTGCGAGGCGGAATGTGTCTGCCGCGCGCTTGTACAGGTCAATGTGGCGGGAGAAAGAACAAAACACGGCCTTTCTGTTTCGGAGACGGAGGAATTCATAGCGGAAGCTGCGAGGCTGCCCGGACTCGAGATAAGGGGACTGATGACAATCGCCCCTTTGGATGACGATCCGGAATCGGCAAGGCCGGTTTTCAGGAGATTGAAGGAACTCTTTGATTCTTTCAGGGAGAAGGCTTTGGGGCTGCGGATGGAGTTTCTTTCCATGGGCATGTCCGGTGATTTTGAAATAGCGGTGGAGGAAGGCGCAAACATTTTACGCATTGGGAAAGCCATTTTCGGCGGGTGATTAAAGTTTTCGCCAATGAACCCGATAATGTCATTGAGCGTGTTTTACACTCGGCTATAAGGAGGATAAGAGATGGCGATAAAACTTGTGGATAAAGTGCTGGGCTTTATGGGTTTTGAAGAGGAGTACGTTGATGAAGAACCGAAAAATTTCCATGAGGAAAACCATGAAGAGACGCAGTGGACCAGGAAAAGGGACAGGGACAAGGAGAGGGACAGGGGAACCGTTCTGAGCCTGCACTCTCAGCGGCAGGTGCGGGTGGTTGTGGTTGAGCCGAGGTCTTTTGATGAGGTGCAGGGCATTACGGATAATCTTAAAAACAGGCGTCCGGTAATTGTAAACCTTGAGCAGGCGGAACCGGAACTGGCCAAGAGAGTTGTCGATTTTGTAAGCGGTGCGACATATGCCTTGAACGGCAACCAGCAAAAAGTGGGCAGCGGCATTTTCCTCTTTGTCCCGAATAATATGGATATAGCAAGTGATTTTAAAGATCCCGGCAGGGAAAAGGGCATTTTCTCATGGATGCGTTCGTAAGCTGTCCGAAGGGGGTAAGGCCGTGCCTTTAAAGGGGCAAAAGATCGGTTTTCTCGGCGGCGGCGCCATGGGGGAGGCTTTAATTGCCGGATTGCTCCGGGCAGGCCTGGTTGAGCCCTCCGGTATTTTCGTGAGCGATGCCGACCCCGGACGGCTGGAGTACCTGCAAAAGAGTTCGGGTGTGAACATATCGGCCGACAACGGATGTGTCGCAAAAAAAGCTGACATTGTTATTTTGGCGGTCAAGCCGCAGGTTGTGCCGCCGGTTTTGAAAGAGATTGCTCCGTTGGCGAAGCCGGAGCAAATATTTGTTTCCATCGCGGCGGGCGTAACCACCGGGATGATTGAAGCCGCCTTGAACAGACCGTGCCCGGTGATAAGGGTGATGCCCAACACCCCCTGCCTGGTGGGGGAAGGGGCCAGTGCGGTAAGTGCCGGCATGCATGCCGGGAGAGAACACGTGAGAAAGGTGATGGCCATTTTCTCAGCGGCCGGCAGAGCGGTGGAAGTACAGGAATCCCTTATGGACTGTGTTACGGGTTTAAGCGGAAGCGGTCCGGCTTACATGTATTTGATACTGGAAGGGTTGATAGACGGTGCAGTCCGGCTGGGACTCCCCAGGGACACGGCCGGCGTTTTGATAACCCAAACCATGCTGGGTGCTGCAAAGATGGTTTTGGAAACGGGCGAGCATCCGGGCAAGTTGAAGGACGCCGTGACCACTCCCGGCGGTACAACCATTGCCGGCCTTTACGCCCTGGAAGAGGGAGCATTGAGGGCACACTTGATGAGGGCGGTTGAAGCGGCAACCAAACGTTCAAAAGAACTCTTGCAACGAACAGGTGATTAACATGGGCATCTTCACGGTAATTGACATAGCATTTCAGGTATATTCGTGGCTTTTGATCATCAGAATAATTCTATCCTGGGTTCGCCATAATCCTTATCAGCCTTTAATCAGATTCATTTATGAAGTTACCGAGCCGTATCTGAGGCTTTTCAGAAGGATCGTTCCACCAATCGGAATGGTTGATTTTTCTCCCATTGTAGCTTTTTTTGTCCTTCATTTGATCAGACAGCTTGTTTTTACTGTTTTGAGGTATGTTATATGAAACCCGGCCGGAAAAAGACCCGGTTCCATATTTGCGGCCGGGAAGAGAAGGCCATGCTCTTGCCGGGTTTTCCGCCGGGGTGAAAGAAGGCGCGCAGGCCCTGTTTTTACGACCCGTACTACGCGGGTTTTGTCATTTCGCTCGCGGCGCTTCCGGAAGACCGACAGGGCGCCGGGCGTTCTTCCGTCCGGTGCTTAAGTGACAGCAGGGTCCGACCGATAAAAAAGGTAAAAAGCATGAAAGCGCAATTCGAGGTGAAAGGGCATGTTGACGCCGCTGGATATTCAGAGAAAAGAATTCCGCAAGGCTTTCCGCGGGTACAGCGAAGAAGATGTGGATTCGTTTCTTGACCGGGTTATCCAGGACTACGAAAATCTTTTGCGGGAGAATCACGAGCTTAAAGAGAAGCTGGCTCTGGCCGACCAGCAGATGGGACGTTACCGCGAGATAGAAGAAGTGCTTAAAAACACGATGATCATAGCGCAGAAAAACGCTGACGAACTGCGGCAGAATACCGAAAGGGAAATCCGCGTGCTCATGGATCAGGCGAGGATTGAAGCCGAGCAGTTATCCCGGGAGGCGGAGCAGGAAGCAACTGCAGTATTGCAGGAGGCAAAGCGCCGTTCCGACGAGATGATCTCTTCCGCGGAAGCGAGAGTGAAGCAGATGATGGAGGAATACCACCGCATTCAAAGAGATGCCCAAATATTCAGAATGCGTTTCCGTTCCTTTATTGAAGCCCAAATCAAGCTTTTGGATGCAGAAGAAGAGGATATGCCCGTTTTACCGGGTGAGGAAGAAGAGTACTCCTGTACGGACACGGAATAGACACGGACAAAATTACGCAGAAAATTACCGGCATCGGGAGATTGAACGGTGAAAGCGCTGGCAAGGCTTATGAACAGGAAGCCGGGAATTCAAAACGAAGATGAGTTTTTCGTTTCAGCCGTGCTTCTTCCAATTATAGAGAAAAACGGGAACTTTTCCATACTTTTTGAGGTGCGTTCGAACTGTCTCCGGAGGCAGCCCGGCGAAATCTGCTTCCCGGGCGGGAAGGTTGAAAAGCCGGAGATGGGGCGGCCGTGGGATTCTGCAGTGCGCGAAACTGCTGAAGAACTGGGCATAAGCCCGGGCGGGGTTAAACTGCTGGGTCGGCTGGATTGCCTGATAAATCCCCCCGGTTCGCTTATTTATCCTTTTGTCGGGATGCTCACGGACTGCAGTAAGGTCAAACCCAATCCCGACGAGGTTGAGGAAGTGTTTTGGGCACCTTTGTCCCATTTTGTTAAAAACCCTCCTGCAAAAAGCCATGTCGAGGTAGCCACGCGCTACCCGAAAGATTTTCCTTTCGACAAAGTGCAAGCTTCATACGGAGAGGAATGGCAAAAAAGGTGGACGTTTCCAGTCTACTTTTATGAGTATGGCGAGCGTTTAATCTGGGGAGTCACGGCAAAAATATTGTACAATTTTATCTCGACCTGCTGGCCTGCGGGTATGACTGAAGCCTGCTCTTAAGTTTATGCCGGGGGTGTAAGCATGGAAATAATTTTTCAGAGGAACTGGTTTTCCACGGTCAGAGGTGTCCACCGGCGCGATCTGCTGGCCGGGACATACTTGACGGGGACGGATGTGGAGGCTTCCGGCAGGCTGCTTATCGACAGAAAGACTTTTGTGATAAAGGACGCCTGCTGGGAAGTGTACCGCTCTCCGGGGGGAAAGCTGAACGGCATCAATCCCGTTCCCCGGCTCAAAGGGGTAACGGCTTACTTCAACGCCGGCGGAGAATTGCGCCGGTCTGTCGGCAACGCGGCCGGCGGACTGGCGAGGGAAATGCTCGCGGAATGCGTCAGGGCCGTCATCCAGGCCGAAACATTTGTGTACGGCGACAGGGGGTACCCGACCGCGGAGGCTTACGGCGAATACTGGGAGAAGCACTACCTTAACTCCTGCCGTTATTACAGCAACCTGCACCGCGTTTCCCGGAAATGGTCCGATTACGTCGGCAATTATTGCCGCGGGGAAAACTTTTTCAACCGGGCAAAATTCTGTTCGATAGCAAAAAAACCGGACGGCTTAAAGGCATCAGGAGGTTTGAGCGATTCTTTTCACGAAATGGGCGTGAGTTTTGTTCTCGACCGGGAGGGCAGGGTGACCAGGTGTACCGGCAATTTCCTCCGGGCGCCCGACCCGGTATGCTTTGAAAACGGGGCTTTTCTCGAAAGATTTACAGGTGTTGTTCTTCCCGGCTGCGGCAAGAAAGAAATAGCGGGAATTGTCGGCGGTCCCGGGGGGTGCGATCACCTGGTCGATTTAATAAGCGATCTCGGGAAAGCAGTTAGAGCCGCGGGAGGTTGGTAAACCTGTCTTTTGTAAGGGAAGAAAAGGACGGGGTATTGTTTAAAGTGAAAGTGCAGCCACGGGCTGCCAGGGACCAGGTGGCGGGAATTTACGGGGATTCAGTCAAACTTCGTCTGACGGCCCCCCCGGTTGACGGTGAGGCCAACGACGCCTGCCGCGCTTTTATAGCCGGTCTTTTCTCGGTGCCGCGCGCGCGGGTGGAAATCGTGTCGGGCCTTGCGAGCCGCAATAAGTTGGTCAAGGTGTACGGCGTCGATATGAAAAAAGCGGCGGAAGTTTTTGGAATGAGGTTTCCTTAATGGGGCTTGAGCCGCAGTTGCCGGCAAAGGCTGGTTTTTTTAGAGGAAAGAAAGTTGACTGAAAAACGGTTTTTCTATATAATATTGCATGTCGAACATTTGAGGCTTATGAACGGGATAAGTAGGCGGCTGGATCCGCTCAGAGAGCCCGGACAGGGTGGAAGCCGGGTGCGGAAGGCCTCTGAATATCACCCGGGAGGCGCCTGCTGAAACTCTTGGCGGGGGATTAGGCCAGGCCGGTTCGCCCCCGTTATGGGGCGGCTAAAGAGGTCGACCCTGACCTGCATGCATCTTCAGGGCGTCATTTAGGGTGGTACCGCGGGTAAAATCCCGTCCCTTCAGGACGGGATTTTTTACGTGTCGTCTTTTCTGAAAAAAACCTTTGCGGCGCCGTCTCTTTACAGCCGCCTCCGCTTGTGATGACGGGATACGGGCAGTCCTTGTGCGGTTACTTGAACTGGGGGGTGAACGTTTTTAACGGAAATCGCCGGCTGCACGGGGGGCATCGCCGTCCAGGTCCGCTTCTTCAGACATGCGGACGTTCCTTATGAAAATGTTCCGGTGAGGTGCATTAAAATGGATTACAGCAAGACTTTAAACCTGCCCAAAACAGATTTTCCGATGAAGGCGAACCTGCCTGAGCGGGAGCCTGAAATCTTGAAATTCTGGGAAGAGATCGATATTTACGCCAGGGTCCGGGAGAAGAACAGGGGGCTCCCCAAGTTTATCCTGCACGACGGGCCTCCCTATGCCAACGGAAGCATTCACCTTGGCACCGCTTTGAACAAGATATTGAAGGACATTGTGGTCAAGTTTCACTCCATGACGGGATATGACGCCCCTTTCGTCCCCGGCTGGGATACCCACGGCCTGCCTATCGAGCAGCAGGCCATCAAGGCTTTCGGTCTCAACCGCAAAGAGATTCATCCGGTTGAGTTCCGGAAAAAGTGCAGGGAATTCGCCCTCAAATTTGTAGACGTGCAGAGAGAAGAATTCAAGCGGCTCGGAGTGCGGGGCGAGTGGAACAAGCCCTACCTCACCCTGCTGCCGAGGTTTGAAGCCCGCCAGATAGGAGTTTTCGGGGAAATGGCCAAGAAGGGTTATATTTATAAAGGTCTGAAGCCCGTTTACTGGTGCGCTGTTTGTGAAACGGCGCTGGCAGAGGCGGAAGTCGAATACGGCGACAAGCATTCCGATTCCATTTACGTTAAATTTCCCGTCAAGGACGGCAAGGACATGCTTCCGGAGAAGGACACTTACGTGGTGATCTGGACTACCACGCCCTGGACGCTGCCGGCCAATCTCGCCGTCTGCCTGCATCCCGATTTCGGCTATGTTCTGGTGCGTGCGGGCGGGGAAAATTACCTGGTAGCCGGGGATTTGAAGGACGATTTCTTAAAAACCGCGGGTATCGGAGATGCAGAGGTCGTCAAGGAGTTTAAAGGTTCAGACCTTGAAATGGTGGAGTGTGATCATCCCTTCGTGGACAGGGTTTCCCTGTTGATCCTGGGCGGGCACGTAACTCTCGACCAGGGAACCGGCTGCGTTCACACAGCTCCCGGCCACGGCCTGGAGGACTTTGCCGTGGGCAGGGAATACGGACTTCCCGTGCTGTCACCGGTTGACGCCAGGGGTTATTTTACCGGCGAGGGCGGTATCTTTGCCGGCCAGTATTACCTCGATGCCAACAAATCCATCATTGAGGAACTGGCGCGGCGCGGATATCTGATGAAACATACCACCATACGGCACCAGTACCCGCACTGCTGGCGCTGCAAAAAGCCGGTTTTCTTCCGTGCTACCGAACAGTGGTTCGCCTCGATAGAAGGTTTCCGCAAGGCTGCCTTGGAAGCGATCCGGAAGGTCCGCTGGATTCCGGAATGGGGCGGGGATCGCATCTACAACATGGTGGCGAACAGGAGCGACTGGTGCATTTCCCGTCAGCGCAGCTGGGGTGTCCCCATACCTATTTTTTATTGCCGCAGCTGCGGAAAGCCGCTGGTGAACGACGAGACAATCAGCCATATACAGGACCTTTTTAGGGAGTACGGCTCCGATATCTGGTTTGCCAGGGAAGCCGGAGATTTGCTGCCGCCCGGTTTCAAATGCCCCGGTTGCAATTCGGGGGAGTTTACCAAGGAAACCGACATCATGGATGTATGGTTTGATTCCGGCACCAGCCATTTCGGGGTTCTCGACGATCAGTCGGTTTGGCCCGACCTGCGCTGGCCCGCCGACCTGTATCTGGAAGGCAGCGATCAGCACCGCGGCTGGTTCAACTCGTCCCTTTCAACTTCTGTTGCCGTCACCGGTCAAGCACCCTACAGGGCGGTGCTGACTCACGGTTTCGTGGTCGACGAGCAGGGTCGCAAGATGTCCAAATCTCTGGGCAACGTGGTCGATCCCGTCAAAGTGTCGAAACAGATGGGAGCGGATATTCTCCGCCTGTGGGTCAGTTCCACCGATTACCGTGGAGACCTTGCCCTCTCCCAGAATATTTTGAAGCAGATGGTCGAAGCCTACCGGAAGATAAGAAATACCTGCCGTTTTCTCCTGGGAAACCTGTACGATTTTGACCCGGCGAGAGACTGTGTAGCCTGCGGCAATCTACAGGAAATCGACAGATGGGCGCTGGTGAAGCTGCAGAAACTGATCCGGCGGGTGACTGAAGCATACGGCAACTATGAATACCACGTGGTCTACCATGCCGTTCACGGTTTTTGCACCCTTGAAATGAGCGCCCTTTATCTTGACATAATCAAGGATCGCCTTTACACCATGCCTGCCGGCTCCATTGAACGGCGCTCCGCCCAAACCGTTTTGTATGAGGTGCTGATGTCTTTGGTGCGCCTGCTCGCGCCTGTGCTGACGTTCACTTCGGAGGAGATCTGGCGTTACGTGCCCGGCGAAAAAGAAGCCGTAAGCGTCCAGCTTACCGATATGCCGGAAGTGAAGGAGGAATTTCTCGATGAGGAACTGGAGCAAAAATGGGAGAGACTCCTGGCTGTACGAAGCGAGGTCACGAAGGCCCTGGAAGCGGCCCGCCGGGAAAAAATAATCGGCAACTCGCTGGAGGCCGCCGTTGAGTTATATGCCGGCGACGGGCTGAACAGTTTCCTCCGGCAGATGGACGGGGAACTGGCGACCGTGTTCATCGTTTCGGAGGTTGCCGTGCGCCGTTTCAGCGAACTGACGGAGGATGCGCAGCGTTCCGAAGTTATACCCGATCTTGCCGTAGCCGTCAAAAAGGCGAAGGGGGGTAAGTGCGAGCGCTGCTGGATGTATCATGAAGGAGTTGGCTCCGACGCGGAACACCCAAGCGTCTGCCCCAGGTGTGCCGGCGTATTGAGAGCAAGTGCAAAGGAAAAGCAGACCTGATTTTGAAGGCGGCCAGGTTTCGCCTTTAAGCTTGCAGTCAGTGACGTGGTGCGAAGCACCAGAGTGAGCGGTGACAGATCAATGCGAAGAGCCCAAGCGGGCTTTTCAACCTCAAGGTGCTTTGTCAACAGCCTGGCTGCCCCGATCTTGAAAGCGGTTTTTCTCTACGGTTGCCGTCGACAAGCCCTTAACGGCAGCCGGTTTTTTTGATCGCCGTTTTCTTGCCTGATAAAGGCTGATGAGAACCGCAGCCGACGCTGCTCCGGCCAGGTCGCTTGCAATATCGGGCAGTTCCGGATTCCGGCCGGGGATGAAAGACTGGTGGTACTCGTCGGTGATGCCGTAGATGAGGCTCATCATGACGGCCCAAAGCGGGATGAAACGAACGCGGATTGTTTTTGCCAGGGCATGGCGGTAAAAGGCTGACAGAAAAAAGTAAGCGAAAAAATGACCCCAGTTTAAATCCCCGAAAAATGGGAATACGGTGCTCAGCTGTTCTCCCGTGCGGCTGGACATAAGGAAAATCGCCCCCATCCAAACCAGCGAAGGAATCCAGTAGAAAAGCTTTTTCAAGATGCCGACCCCGCCTTGTAACATCGTCGTATTTGTTTTAACCGGTTATTAGTATATCATATAAAAGTGAGCGGGTTGCGTGCGGGTTGAAACAACCGGCAGGGCAAAAAAAGTTTTTTCCGGACGACCTGTTCAGGTGAAATATGGTAATATTATTAACGGTGGTGTTTTAATGTTTTTTCTGATTACAGCGGCGACGTTCATAATGGATCAGGCTTCCAAAGCCGTTGTGCAGGCTCTGATGTTCCAGGGGGAATCGGTTGCCGTGGTCCCGCCTTTCCTTTACTTTACTCTGGTTATGAACCCCGGCGCCGCTTTCGGCCTGCTGGCGTACCGGACTTCCCTGTTTGTAACCATTACTGTTTTACTTGTAGCCGGGGTGTTTTGGGGATACAGAAAAATCCCTCCGGGAAAACGGCTGTTGCAGTGCGGGCTCGGTTTGGTGGTCGGCGGCGCCCTGGGCAACATGACCGACCGCCTTCGTTTCGGCAGGGTGGTCGATTTTCTCGATTTCCGCGTTTGGCCGGTGTTTAACCTGGCGGACACGGCAATCGTCATCGGAGCCTTCCTGCTCATTCTGGTGTTCATGAAGGACGCCGGGAGGAAAACAAAGAGGGAAAGCGGGTTTTAGTACCGGTGGATTCCTTTTATGTGGAAGAAGAAGAGGCCGGAAAAAGGCTGGACGTTTTTTTAGCAGGCGAGGTCAAGGAGCTTACCCGTACACACATCCAGAAATTGATCGGGGACGGGCTGGTGACGGTGAACGGGGTGGCGGTCCGGGCCAGCTACAAGATCAGGCCGGGTGACGTGATTATTACGCAGGTTCCCGAGCCGGAGGGGCTGGAGATAAAGGCGGAGCCCATTCCTCTGGATGTTTATTACGAAGACGCTGACGTTATAGTGGTCAACAAGCCCCGCGGGATGGTGGTTCATCCCGCTGAAGGAAATTATTCGGGAACGCTTGTGAACGCCCTTCTTTACCACTGCAGCGATCTTTCCGGGATAAACGGGGTGATCCGTCCCGGCATCGTTCACCGGCTTGACAAGGACACTTCCGGGCTGATTATGGCGGCTAAGAACGATGATGCCCATTTGAACCTGGCCGGGCAGTTGAAAGACCGGTCGGTGAAACGGCGCTATCTCGCCCTGGTGCACGGGCGGGTCAGGGAGCAGAACGGTATAATCGACGCGCCGATTGGACGCGACCCGCGCGACAGGCAAAAGATGGCGGTGGTTTATAAAAATTCCAGGAACGCTGTAACAAGATACAGTGTCCTGGCACGTTTTACCGGCTATACATACGTCGAGCTCGTACTGGGAACCGGCCGCACGCACCAGATCAGAGTGCACATGTCCTACATAGGGCATCCCCTGGTCGGCGATACCAAATACGGCCCTTCCCGGCCGCATTTTTCTCTCAACGGGCAGTTTCTTCACGCTGCGGTGCTCGGCTTCAGGCACCCGCGCACGGGAGAATACCTTGAATTCAAAGCCCCCTTGCCGGATGTGCTGCGGGATATTTTGGAAAAATTAACGCCTGAAGATACCTTTCAGTCCCAGGAAAAGGGCTGCCAACCCGGATGCCATCAGCGGCCCGACGGGAACCCCGTGCAAAAAAACAATGCCCAGAATTGAACCGAGCATCAGCCCGAAAATTATTTCCGGGTCAATTTTAAGCAGTTGCAGGCCCCGGGTGTTCAGGCAGGTTGCCAGCGCGCCTCCTGCAATGGCCAGTATTCCCGGAAGAGAAGTGAGGTTGTATATTATATCACGCTCCGACACTTTGCCGTTGGACAGGGGGACGAGGATTGAAAGAAGCAGGAATAGAAGGCCGAGTTCCAGGCCGCGCCTCTCCAGGAGGGGAAACATGATATTGATGTTGGCGAATTTCAGGATTAACAGAACACAGGTCGCTGTCGCAATCAAGTTTGAATGTGCCAGTATCCCGACTAAAAGCAAGACTACCAGCACGTTTGATCCGGACAATGATATCCCCGCTTTTTTAATTTTTTTATGTATATGCTTCTGCCGGCGCATTAAGACCAAACAGACGGGCGAGGATGCCTGGTGCCTGCCGGGTTCGCCGGCGGCCGAATGCGGCCGCCCTTGTCCGGCACCCATCTTTCACCGGAAAAGCGGAAAAAGGGGGAACTATCTGACTTTGCCGCAGACGGACCTGAGTGTGTCGCTCCGCATGCCCACCCTTAAGGCTTCAAGTGAAAGGACTTCGTGTGGCTGTATATTGCCCAGATTAACATCGGGACCGAATCTCAAAATTAATTCCTGCTGCTGTTCTTTCAGGGGAGCCTCCCATATCAACCGCCGGTGGCCTCCGGCAGCTGAAAGCAGATCTTCCATTCCGTTCAGCAACAGTTTTCCGTCCCGGTCGTAAAAGCCGGCGTTTTTACCCGACTCCCTGCCCTCTACAATAACCTTGCAGGCGCCGTTCTTCAGATCATCCCGGATTTGTTGCGCATAGACGCGCGGGTCCGCCATATCCCCCGCGTTTTTTTTGCCCACCTCGGTCAGCACCTTCAGATCCATACCCGCGGCCAGGCTTATTGCGTTTGCTCTCACCTCCCGGGACAGGTCGATGGTCCCGTCCGAAATTTCTATGGTGGTGTAGCCGAGGCTTTTGGCTGTCATCAAATATTCCTTCACTTTTCCCTGTAGAACGGCGATTTCAAAAAATGTTCCACCCGGGTAAATATCGATCCCGAAACTTTTTACAAGGTTGATCTTTTCCTCAAGGAGTTCCTGGCTGTACAACGCCGATGTCCCGAAACCAAGCTTGATGAAGTCTATGTAATTTCCGGCAGTATGGAGCAGGTCTCCGGTTTCACCCAGCCCCAGGCCTTTGTCGATAACCATTGTCAGACCTTGTTCCCTGGGTTTGCCGGTTCGGCCGTCCAGAGGAAAACGCAGCATGCCGAGCCATATGTTGGCAAGTGCTTGTCTGCTCATTTTCGAGCCCCTTTCCCAGTTTTTCGCCAAGCCGGTGAGCAGTCCGGCACCTCCTTTTCAACCGGCAGGTTCTTTTTTAAAATATTCATTTTAAAAAAAAGGGTTACACCGGGATTTTATGCCGCCGGTGTTAACCGGCAGACATTTATTCTCACGGCGCGGCATAAGGAATTTTAAAAAAGATCGGGAGGGGTTCTCTTGCCTGTTGAAAAGATAGTATTCGGCATGGCCGGCGTCAGATTTTTGTCGGCAACCATAGAATTCACCGCCGCCTTGCTTATGCTGAAATTCGGCAGGATCGAAACCGCGGTAAAGATTAATGCGTTGCTGGCGCTGGTGGGGCCTGCGATTCTTCTTACCGTCACCGGTCTGGGTCTGGCAGGTCTGGCCGGAAGAATTTCAGGTTATGGAATGGCGGTTATCATTGTCGGGGTGGCTCTAATCTTTTTAGGTGTCAATCACCTGTAGACGGAAAAAAATCTTTTTAAAGAAGGATTTTTCCGTTTTTGCGAAGAAAAATCTCAAAAAACCGGGAAGATTCGAGGTGTCTTTTGACAGTTATGCTTAAAAATTAAGTAACGGCTTCTTTTTATCAGAGAAAGGGGGGCCGAGTTATGGTGCCGGAAAATGTTGAAACGGGTATGGAGTCAGGCAAGGTCTGGATCAGGGACGGCAGGGTTTTCGTCAGGAACCCGGTGGGCGGCGGCAGGGCCCCCACCATAAAGCCGTGTGCGGAAGTGGATTTGTTCATAAACGGAGTTAAAGCGGAGGGAAAAACAAGCGTAAGCGAAAGTGATGAAATAGTATTGGAGCCCCGCTGTAAAGAGGACCCCGGTTTTTACAGAATAAAAGTTGCTGCTGGGGGGTTGTCGGCCGAGCTGGAATTGAAGATGGCCGTCGTAGAGCGTTATGCCGTCCGGGATGCGGAGCCCGCAACCGACCTCTATATCGAGGCGGTTCAACAGGTTGAGGAAAAATGCCCTTTCGGCATGGCTGAAATTATGCAGGAGCTGGCAAAGAGAAACATAACATACGGAATCAACCATGACAGGATTCAGAGTATTATCGAAAACCCGGAAAACGGGATTCACCTGATAGCGGAAGGGGAACCCGCCGGGGAAACCGTGGACGACCGGATAGAATTGACCTTTTCCACGGAATTGCAGGAACAGAAGGTATCAGCAGAAAGCAAAAAGGTCAATTTCCGGGATGTCGGCGAGATTCCGTCCGTTGAGCCCGGCGCCGTTTTGGCGGTAAAACACTTCGGCGTACAGGGAAATCCCGGCAAAAAGGTTACCGGTGAGGCCATTCCACCCGCAAAACTGCAGATTATTGAGCTGACGGGCGGCAAGGGTGTTGAAATTTCGCCGGACGGCGGCAAGGCGGTTGCCAGGGTTGCAGGCCGCCCGGTGGTAAAGAAGCTCGGCAGCAGGTATGTCATTGATGTGGAGCCTGTCCTGCAAAAAAAGGGCGACGTGGATATATCGTCCGGCAACATCCGTTTTAAAGGGGATGTGGTCGTGCAGGGAAATGTCTGCGAGGGTATGACCGTTCAGGCGGCAGGCAAAATAAACATTCTCGGCATGATCTTCGAAGCGCGGATAGGCGCCCAGGGTGATATAACGGCAATGCAGAATATTACCGGCAGCAGCATTGTTGCAGGCGGCAACAACAGTTTTTTCAAAGCGTTTTACAAAATTCTGGATGATCTGTGTTCCGATTTTACTGAGATAGTCAAATTGATGCCGGGTCTGGAGAGTCATCCGAAACTCAAGGGTGTCAAGGCCGGCCAGCTTATTCAGTTGATCGTTGATAAAAAATTCGGGCGGGTGCCGGGCTTGATCGGCGAACTGCTCAAGATGTCGGAGCAGAACGCTTTCATCCTTCCCAGGGAGATAATCCTGTTTACGGAAAAAATAGAAAGCAAGTTGAGTGGCATAAATCTTTTGAAGCTCGAATCGGTTGAGGAGTTGAACAGGATCCTAAGCGAGGTAAGAGAAGTACAGAGAATTATAAACAGTATGGCGCAGACCAGGGCGAATATAACCTTCGGGTATTCCGTAAACAGCAAGATTGAGGCCTCCGGCGACATCAAGGTGGAAGGCCGGGGTTGCATCAACACCTCGCTGCAGGCGGGCGGGAACGTAAGTATCAAGGGTGTTTTTCGCGGCGGCGAGATTGTTGCCCGCGGCGATGTATTCTTGAACGAAGCCGGCTCTGAAATGGGCGCCAAAACATTTATTAAAACAGAGGACGGCAAAAAGATTTTCATCAAAAAGGCCTATCCCGGCGTACAGATTCAGGTGGGCAACCGGCGGGCAAACCTCACCTCGCTGCAGTACAATATCAAGGCCGAACTGGATGAATCCGGCTCCCTTATTGTATTGTCCGGTTGAACTTGCCATTTCTTGATCAGAAACAAGAACCAATGTTATTGACACACACTTCTTTTTCTAATAAACTATATGAGAACAAACAGCCTTGAAATCGGTCCCGTGAGGCCGGTAAGGATTCGTAGATATGGTTTCCGTCAAGCCCGACCATGCCTGCTTACCGGTGTAAGCAGGCATTTTTGCGGAGGAGCAATGACGAAAGAAAAAGCACAAATTCTCGACAGGGAAGGGATCCGGCGTTCCCTTACCAGGATAGCGCATGAAATAATCGAGCATAACAGGGGCGTCAGTGATTTGGTCCTGGTCGGCATCCGCCGGAGGGGGGTGCCGCTGGCTGAAAGGCTGGCGAGGCTGATCAAGGAGATCGAGGGGCGGACGGTTCCGGTAGGTACGCTCGATATAACGCTATACCGGGACGATCTGTCCACACTGGCTTACCAGCCCCTCGTAAGGTCCACAGAAATAAGTTTTCCCATTTCCGGCAGGGTGGTGGTTCTTGTAGACGATGTCATCTATACGGGTCGCACGATCAGAGCAGCCCTTGACGCCATAATGGACCTGGGGCGTCCCAAGACGATCCGCCTTGCCGTCCTGATCGACAGGGGCCACCGCGAGCTTCCCATCAGAGCCGATTATGTCGGTAAGAACGTACCGACTTCCCGTAAAGAAGAGATATCAGTCAGATTGCAGGAGATTGACGGCGAAGAGAGGGTGGTAATCCTGGAGATGGCTAATTGAAATAGACGCCGGCCGCCAGACTGAAGACGTCAGAACGGAAAGAATTTGCATAAGTGAATTCCATGAAAATCTGACGGCTGCTGCCTGACGACTTAATTCGGTTCCACCTTTAAAGAGCGGTCCCGTGAGGCCGGAAAGGGAGGGTCCGGTAGTTTTACCTTTCAGGCCTCGGCCCGGTTCAAACCGGGGGAGGTCTTTAATTTTTAGCGTCGGGGAAAACCGGATACAAGGGTGGTGTGCAGATGGGCCTCAAGTCCAAAAACATGATTGGCCTGCGTGATGTTTCAACCGGGGAAATCAATCTGATTCTGGACACGGCGGTGCCGATGAAGGAAATAATCAAAAGAAGGATAAAGAAGGTGCCCACTTTAAGAGGACGGACGGTGGTAATGGTCTTTTACGAAGCCAGCACCCGCACCAGGACTTCCTTCGAATTGGCGGCGAAGTACCTGAGTGCCGATACTGCAAGCATAACAGCAGCCACCAGCAGCGTCAGCAAGGGCGAAAGCCTTAGGGACACCGCCAGGACTGTTGCAGCCATGGGGGCGGATGTGGTCGTACTGCGCCATCCGATGGCCGGAGCGGCGGAACTGCTGGCCCGCACCGTCTGCTCGTCCGTGATCAATGCGGGCGACGGCGCGCATGAACATCCGACCCAGGCCCTGCTGGATCTTTTTACAGTCAGGGAAAAGAAGGGCAGGATTGAGGGGCTGAAGGTGGCGATTGTCGGCGACATTCTTTTCAGCAGGGTGGCACGCTCGGATGTGTTCGGTTTTATCAAAATGGGAGCTGAAGTAAGGCTGGCCGGCCCTGCCACGCTGATGCCGCCGGGTATGGAAACGACGGGGGCGAAGGTTTGCGGCAGCCTGGAGGAAGCGCTGGAAGGGGCCGATGTTATCAACATTCTCCGGATACAACTCGAGAGACAGCAGCAGGGGCTTTTCCCGGGTATAAGGGAGTATGCCAGGCTGTTCGGCCTGAACCGGGAGCGGCTTAAGCTGGCGGCGCCGGACGCGCTGGTAATGCACCCCGGCCCGATGAACAGGGGTGTGGAAATATCGCCGGACGTAGCCGACAGTCTACAGTCGGTGATTACCGAGCAGGTGACAAACGGTGTTGCCGTACGCATGGCCTTGCTGTACCTTTTGACCGGAGGGGGTGTCCGGAGTGAAACTGTTGATTAAAGGCGGAAATGTGGTCGATCCCGTCGGCGGAACGATAACGGAAAAGGACATCCTGGTGATCGACGGCAGGATAGCAAATTCCGGGAAGGGTTTGATCGCGGGCGGCGCCGAGGTGGTTGACGCTTCCGGCATGCTGGTTGTCCCGGGTCTTATTGATATGCACGTTCATTTGAGGGAGCCGGGGTTTGAGGCCAAAGAAACCATATTGACCGGCAGCCGTGCTGCGGCAAGGGGCGGTTTTACTTCCGTGGCCTGCATGCCGAATACCAGGCCGGTGGCGGACAGTGCGGCGATGGTCTCTTACATCAGGGAGGCTGCCTTCAAGTGCGGAATCGTCAACGTTTATCCCGTCGGCGCGATTACGCGGGGCATCGGGGGCGAAGAACTGGCTGAAATGGGCGATATGAAGGAGGCGGGTGCGGTTGCGTTCTCGGATGATGGATCACCGGTGATGAACGGCGGATTGATGCGCAGAGCCATGCAGTATGCCAGGATGCTCGGAGCGGCAATCATTTCCCACTGTGAGGACAAAAACTTGTCCGCCGGGGGAGCGATGCACGAAGGGGCTGTTTCCACGATACTGGGCCTGAGGGGTATACCCGCCTCCGCTGAAGAGGTTATGGTAGCCCGCGATATCATTCTCGCGGAAGAGACCGGCTGCAGGCTGCACATAGCCCACGTAAGCACAGCCGGGTCGATCCGCCTGGTGCGCGAGGCCAAGTCCAGAGGCGTGAAAGTGACCTGTGAAGCCACTCCCCACCACTTTACCCTCACCGACAAGGCAGTGACAGGTTACGACACATCAACCAAGGTCAACCCACCCCTGCGTACCGACGGTGACGTGGCGGCGGTTAAAGAAGGCCTGGCGGACGGCACTATTGACGTGATAGCTACCGATCATGCTCCCCATACCGTCGAGGAAAAGGATGTCGAGTACGAGAACGCCCCCTTCGGCCTGGCGGGCCTGGAAACCGCGGTGGGCCTGGTTTGGACCGGGCTGGTGAACACCGGTGTGCTCACCCCCTTGCAGGCAGTTGCCAAAATGACCGTCAATCCGGCCGGAATCCTGGGAATTCCCCGGGGAACCCTCGAAGTCGGGGCTGTTGCCGATATCACCGTCATCGATCCCGGACTCGCCTGGACTGTCGACGCCGGGCTGTTCGAGAGCAAGGGGAGGAATACTCCCTTTCACGGAATGCCGCTCAAAGGCCGGGTCTTTATGACGGTGGTGGGCGGCAGGGTGGTAATGCGTCATGGAATATTTGAGAATTGCTGAAGTCATATCGTGATCCATTAATCTTTTGCGGAGGTGTTTGTATGCAGGCATTGCTGGCCCTGGAAGACGGAAGCGTTTTTAAAGGCGAAGCTTACGGCGCGACGGGGGAGAGATATGGAGAAGTGGTCTTCAATACCGGTATGACGGGTTACCAGGAGGTGCTCACGGATCCTTCCTACTGCGGCCAGATTGTGGTTATGACCTACCCGTTGATTGGAAACTACGGCATCATGAAGGAGGACTTCGAATCCAAAAAGTCTTACGTCAGGGGCTTTGTCGTCCGTGAACAGTGCACGCTCCCCAGCAACTGGCGCTTTTCCGAAACAATCGGCAGTTTTTTAAAGAAGGAAGAGGTGATCGGCCTTGCGGGAATCGATACCCGTGCTCTTACCAGACACCTCCGCAGTTACGGGACCATGCGCGGAGTGATCAGCACCGAAACGACGGATGAGCGGGAGCTGGTTGAACGGGCCAGGAACTCCCCTTACTTGAGCGGGCAGGAACTGGTTCCGGCTGTTGCCACTACCGAGATTTATACCTATCCCGGGGTGGGCAGAAGGGTGGTGCTGATAGACTTCGGCGCAAAGCTGAATATCATCCGCTGCCTTTTGGACCGGAACTGCGAGGTGGTGGTGGTCCCGCCGGATACTTCCGCGAAAAAAATTTTTGAACTTTACCCCGACGGAATCGTGCTTTCCAACGGACCGGGCGATCCAGTCAACGTTCCTTACGCTATTGAGACCTTGCGTGAACTGATTGCGGCAGGCAAAAAGCCCATGCTCGGGATCTGTCTCGGCCACCAGATTTTGGGCCTGGCCATGGGCGCCAGGACATACAAAATGAAGTTCGGCCACAGGGGTGCCAACCACCCGGTCAAGGATCTCGAAACGGGAAGGGTATACATCTCCTCCCACAACCACGGTTTCTCGGTTGACGAGGAATCGCTGAAGGGCCTGGATATATATGTGTCCCACCGGAACCTCAACGACGGAACGGTGGAGGGGTTGAAGCACAAATTCTTGCCGGTGTTTTCCGTGCAGTACCATCCGGAGGCCTCGCCCGGTCCCAGGGACTCCGAATACATTTTCGACCAGTTCCTGGAAAAAATGAACGGGGAGGCGAGGTAGCATGCCGCTTAAAAAGGGAATCAAGAAGGTAATGGTAATTGGGTCGGGACCGATAATCATCGGTCAGGCCGCCGAGTTCGATTACGCCGGTACCCAGGCCTGCCGATCTCTCCGGGAAGAGGGTCTGGAGGTCGTTCTGATTAACTCAAACCCGGCCACCATAATGACCGACGCCAATATGGCCGACCGGGTGTATATAGAACCGCTTACCCAGGGATTTGTAACCAGGGTGATACGGCAGGAAAAACCGGACGGGCTGCTTCCCACCCTCGGCGGGCAGGTGGGTCTCAACCTCGCCCTGCAGCTTGCCGAGTCGGGCGTGCTTGCCGAAGAGGGCGTGCAGTTGCTGGGGACACCGTTGGAGGCGATAAAACGGGCCGAAGACCGGGAAATGTTCAAAGATATGTTGCAGTCTATCGGAGAGCCGGTTCCGGAGAGCGTTATAGTCTCCACTTTTGAAGAGGCTGAGGAGTTTGCCGGCAAGATTGGTTTTCCTCTGATCGTGAGGCCGGCTTATACACTGGGGGGAACCGGAGGCGGTATCGCCTACAACATGGATGAGCTTTACGCCACCGTCACCAGGGGACTGAAGCACAGCATCATCAGCCAGGTGCTGATAGAGCGGTGTGTAGTGGGCTGGAAGGAAATCGAGTACGAGGTGATGCGGGACAGCGCGGACAACTGCATCACCGTCTGCAATATGGAGAACATAGACCCGATGGGAATTCATACGGGAGACAGCGTTGTCGTGGCGCCTTCCCAGACCCTGAGCGACAGGGAGTACCATCTCCTGAGATCGGCTTCTCTCAAGATCATTCGGGCCCTGGGCATCGAAGGCGGCTGCAACATCCAGTTCGCCCTCGATCCCGGAAGTTATCAGTACTACGTCATTGAAGTCAACCCCAGGGTCTCCCGTTCCTCCGCCCTTGCTTCCAAGGCCACCGGCTACCCAATCGCCAAAGTGGCCTCAAAAATTGCCGTCGGCCTTACCCTGGATGAAATAAAAAACGCGGTTACCGGTAAAACGTATGCCTGCTTTGAGCCTTCCCTGGATTACGTGGTGTTGAAATACCCCCGCTGGCCTTTTGACAAGTTTGCCAGGGGAGACCGGACTCTCGGCACCCAGATGAAGGCGACCGGGGAAGTTATGGCGATAAACCGCACCTTTGAAGGAGCCCTGCTGAAAGCAATCCGCTCCCTGGAAATCGGGCTGGACTCCCTCTCACTGCCGGGAGCCGGAGAGATACGCGGCGAGGAACTGGAAAGAAGGCTGGCCAATGCCGACGACGAGCGCCTTTTCCTGGTGGCGGAGGGTTTGCGGCGCGGCATGACCGTTGAGCATATATACAAGATTACCGGCATCGACCGGTTCTTTCTCGATAAAATTGCGGGAATACTTTCTCTGGAAGAGGAAGTCCGCCATGCTGCCAAAAAGGGCGATTTGCCGGCGGAGCTTCTTGAAAAAGCAAAAAAATTCGGTTTTTCCGATGCTCATCTGGCCGGGCTTACCGGGCTGGACCGGTTGGAAATCAGGTCGCTGCGCAAGGAGAGAGGCATACTGCCGGCCTTTAAAATGGTTGACACCTGCGCCGCCGAGTTTGAGGCACAGACACCTTATTATTATTCTTCCTATGACCGGGAGGATGAGGCTGAGCCCACCACCAACCGCAAGGTGGCCGTTTTGGGTTCCGGCCCGATCCGCATCGGGCAGGGAATAGAGTTCGACTATTGCTCGGTCCACTCCGTATGGGCGCTGCGAGAGGAAGGGATCGAGGCGATCATAGTCAACAATAATCCGGAAACGGTCAGTACCGACTTTGATACGGCCGACAGGCTTTACTTCGAACCTCTCGTTCCTGAAAACGTGTTAAACATTTTGGACAGGGAAAAACCCGAGGGGGTAATCGTGCAGTTTGGCGGGCAGACCGCAATCAACCTGGCCAAACCGCTCGAACAAGCCGGGGTGAAAATCCTCGGCACCTCGGTTGAAGATATCGACCGGGCTGAGGACCGGGAGAAGTTTGACAGCCTCCTAATCGATCTCGGTATACCCAAACCTCCGGGGAGGACCGCATTTTCCGTGGATGAAGCGGCCGTCATTGCTTCCGAAATCGGTTTCCCCGTTTTGGTCCGCCCTTCATACGTGCTGGGCGGGCGGGCTATGGAGATCGTCTACAATAATGACGAGCTTTTAAGCTACATGGCTTCCGCGGTGAAGGTAACCCCGGAATACCCGGTGCTGGTGGACAAATACCTCTTTGGCAAGGAGCTCGAGGTCGACGCTGTTTCCGACGGGGAGGAGGTTCTGATTCCGGGCATTATGGAACATATCGAGCGGGCCGGGGTGCATTCCGGCGACAGTACGGCGGTTTACCCCCCGCAGTCTCTGAGCCGGGAAGTCAAGGACCTGGTGGTCGACTACACGGTCAGGCTGGCCAGGGCCCTCAAGGTCAAAGGATTGATCAACATCCAGTACGTGCTGCACGGGGGGAAGGTTTACGTTCTTGAAGTCAACCCCCGTTCAAGCCGGACGGTGCCGTACTTGAGCAAGATAACCGGTATTCCGATGATAAACCTGGCAACCAGGGCGATCATGGGCAGGACGCTGAAGGAGATGGGTTACGAAGGGGGCCTTTACCCGGAAGGAAAAGTGGTGGGGGTAAAAGTGCCGGTTTTCTCTTTTGCCAAACTCCTGCAGGTCGATATCTCACTGGGACCGGAGATGAAATCGACCGGCGAGGTTATGGGCGTCGGCGACGACTTCAAGCTGGCTCTGTATAAAGCCATGGTGGCGGCCGGCAGCATGTTCCCCAAGAAGGGGACCGTGCTCGCGACTATTGCTGACCGGGACAAGAAGGAGGTGCTGCCCATTATTAGGGGACTGATCGACCTTGGATACAAGATCTGCGCCACGTCCGGAACCGCTGCGGCGTTGAGGGAGGCCGGCCTCCCCGTGGAGCAGGTGATGAAGGTGCACGAGGGTTCGCCGAATATTGTGGATCTGATCCGGGCGAACAAAATCAACCTGGTGATAAACACCCTGACCAAGGGAAAGGCTCCGGAACGGGATGGTTTTCAAATCCGCCGGACGGCGGTGGAATACGGTATCCCCTGCCTGACTTCCCTCGACACCATAAGGGTGCTTCTGGATGTGCTGGCTGAAGACATGGAGAATAAAGAAACCAGGCTGGTCCCGCTTCAGGAATACCTGCAGTAGCGGGCGGGGACGCAGGAAACGCCGCCCGGGCGGTATCCTGGCACGTTTTCACGGGTGCCCGTAATACCGGCGCCGGAATATGCCTTGTATCAGGCAATTGTATTGGACTGATGGAGGGTGAGGCATTGTCGATGATTACCGGGGCAATAGTCAAAAGGCAGGAAAGGGTCGCCGGGTACAGCCGGTTGACCCTGCAGGCGGAGGCTGTCGCATTGAACAGCCGGCCGGGGCAGTTTCTGCATGTTCGCTGCGGGGACACCCTTGACCCGCTCTTGCGCCGGCCCATCAGCATTCATGCGGTGGACAGGGAAAAAGGCGAAATTACCCTTTTGTACCGGGTGGCTGGAAAAGGCACGGCGCTGTTGTCGGAAAAGAAGGAAGGGGAGCGGATCAGCCTTTTGGGCCCGCTGGGCAGGGGTTTTTCGATGCCCGCGGGCACCGGGGGAATTTGCGTCGTGGCCGGCGGCATCGGAATAGCGCCTCTTTATTTCCTGCTGCGCGAGTTGAGCAGGCGCAAGATTTACGCCGCTGCCTTTCTGGGAGCTCCGACGGGCAGGCAGTTGATCTGCGCTGATGAAATAAAAGAACTCGGCCATACCGTATTCCCGGCCACCGATGACGGTTCCGCGGGTTTTCACGGGACAGTGGCCGAGCTTTTTGACCTGTATTCGCGCATTCCGGCGGACGGTTGCGGGGGCGGTGGAAGACACGCCGGACAACCCGAACCGCCGGGAAAGCCTCCGTTTGAAATGGTTTATGCCTGCGGGCCGAAAGGAATGCTGAAAGAAGTATGCGAAATACTGAGCCAGGCGAACATCAACGGGGAAATCGCTTTTGAAGAAAGGATGGGCTGCGGTTTGGGCGCCTGTCTTTCCTGTGTCTGCAAGACTGTGGACGCTGAAAAGGGTTTCCGTTACCGGAGAACCTGTGTGGACGGGCCGGTCTTTCCGGCCGGTGAGGTGATTTGGGATTGAAATGCGGACAGGAGCCCAATCTGGCTGTCAATGTGGGCGGCATCAGGATGAAGAACCCCGTCACGACAGCTTCCGGAACATTCGGCTTCGGACGGGAATACTCATCTTACCTGGATTTGAACCGGCTCGGCGCGGTAACCGTCAAGGGAATAACGCTGGAGCCCAGGGCCGGCAACCCCGTGCCGAGAATAGTGGAAACGCCTGCCGGTGTCCTTAATTCCATCGGGCTGCAAAATCCCGGCGTAGATCGCTTTTTGGAAGAAGCGCTGCCTTTTCTTGCCGCTTACAACCTGCCGGTTATTGTGAACATTGCCGGAGACAGCGTGAAAGATTATGCCGGACTTGCCGCCAGGCTGGACCGGGCCGCCGGCGTGGCCGGCCTGGAAGTGAATGTCTCCTGCCCCAATGTGAAAAAGGGCGGGATGCTTTTCGGCTGCGATCCGGCCGCAACGGCGGAGGTTACCCGGGCCGTGAAGAGCAGTACCGACAAGCCGGTCATCGTCAAGTTGTCGCCCAATGTGACGAGCATTACAGCTGTGGCGGAAGCAGCCGCACGGGCGGGGGCGGACGCCCTTTCCATGATCAACACGCTTCTCGGGATGGCTATTGATGTCAGGAGCAGGCGGCCGGTGCTGGGCAACGTTATGGGGGGGCTTTCCGGACCGGCTGTAAAGCCGGTGGCGGTTCGGGCTGTCTGGCAGGTTTACCGGGAGGTACCGCTGCCGATAATCGGCATGGGCGGTATAACGACTGCGGAGGACGCCGTTGAATTTATCCTGGCCGGAGCTGCGGCGGTGGCGGTGGGAACAGCCAGTTTTATCAACCCGCCGGTTGCCGTGGAGGTTCTTGAAGGTATTGAGAAGTATCTGTGCGAAAACGGTATCGGAGATGTCAATGAACTTGTGGGAGCCGCGCACAGGTATTGAAAGACCCGGCAGCCTTGATACCCGCCGGGGTCTTCGGAATTCTCACATCTTCATTTTGTACAGGTTTGCCGGAATTTTTGTTGCTGGTTCATTTTGCCGGAACGCCGAGTTTTTGGTTTTCAATATGACCGAGATTATTTTAAAATCCGTCAGGTTTAATGATTCCGGCTTCTTGTACAGCAAAATTTCCTGTATGGAGTAGTCCACGTCTTCCGGCTGGTAGCCGTTGGATATTAACCTTGACCGTAAAGCTTCCAGGATCATTATCATCATCCCGTTTACAAATTAATGTAAAATTTGATTATCCTTATTTTTATTGTTAATCGCAACATAATCAATAGGGCAGCGAGTTCATTTTTTGCAGGACTTTGGTCCCGGTTCTTGCAGTACCGGGGATGCTGACGGAGGAATTGTCATATGCCTTTATCGTTGAAAAACCCGCTGATAATTGCCCTGGACGTCGACAGCGGGGAGGAAGCGACGTCTCTTGCCGGGGGGCTGAAATCAGCGGCCGGTGGCTTCAAGGTGGGGCTGCAGTTGTTCAGCAGTGCCGGACCTGACATCGTGGGCAGGATTGGGGAAATTGCGCCCGTATTCCTCGACCTCAAGCTGCATGACATTCCCAATACGGTTTACCGGACGGTACGGGTTCTTGCCAGACTCGGGGCGTCTATCCTGAACGTACACGCTGCCGGGGGTGCGGCCATGATGCGGGCGGCAGCCGAGGCGGCGCGTGATGAAGCGGAAAAGACTGGCATGAGCCGCCCCCTGGTGGTGGCGGTAACCGTTCTCACAAGCATTGGCCAAGATTCTTTCAACAACGAGGTCGGTTTTGCCGGTCCGGTTCAAGACCGGGTGAAAGCATGGGCGCTGCTGGCAAGAGAGGCCGGGCTGGACGGGGTGGTGGCGTCCCCGCGGGAGATAGCTGCTGTGAAGGAGGTCTGCGGAACGGATTTCGTGGTCATTACTCCCGGCGTTCGTCCTGCAGGCGCCGCGGCAGGAGACCAGCAGAGAACCCTGGCGCCCGGAGAGGCGGTTAGAGCCGGAGCTGATTATATAGTGGTGGGCCGGCCGATAACCGCAGCACCGGACCCGCTGAAGTCGGCGGGAGAGATACTGGGGGAGATCGGACGGCGTTATTGAGTAGAAACTCGCGCCGGGGAAATTCCCGCGGCCGGCAGCGGCGTCGCGCTGCACGGCGGGAATACCGCGGCCCCGGCTTTTTGAGGTGCCGGCATTCAATTTGTACCGGGTACGGTTTCGCTATCCAGGGTCATGTTGATCATGTTCGGATTCTTTCAGCCTTACTGCTGTCTCCTCGTCGGGGGCGGCCGTCAATGTCTTGCAGCGTTCGTATATGACTGTGCCGGGCCTTGAGCCCCTCGGCTTGTAAACGTATTTTTTGAAGGTGTAGTCCACCTGCACGTTTTTGGAGTGGCGTCCCTTGCTGAAGTACGCTGCCAGCGCGGCGGCTTCCGCCAGGGTGGCCGGGGGAACTTCTTTACCCCCGGTTTTGATGATCACGTGAGCGCCCGGAATGCCTCTGGCATGCAGCCAGACGTCATCGTCCCGGGCTGCTTTCAAGGTGAGATAATCGTTCTGTTTATTGTTTTTTCCCACGAGTATTTGCAGGCCGTCTGACGAGCGAAACGAATGGGGCTTCGAAACAGGACTGGAACCGCCTCTTTCCTTTCTGCCTCCGGCGGCGACCAGGCGGGCGAAAGCCGGCTTCAGATAACCCTGCCCGGTCAATTCTTTTCTTATTTCATCGAGTTCGGAGAGTCCGGTGGCGAGTTCGACCGCAGTCCTGACCCCGTCCAGATAGCCGAGTTCCTCTCTCGCTTGCGCGCTCCTGGTTTCAAGGATCTCCCTGGCGTTCTTCAGCTTTAAATATTTCTTGAAGCAGGCCTGGGAATTTTGTACCGGAGTGAGTTGCGGGTCGAGCGGTATGCTTACCACGGGACCGCCTTCTTCGTAAAAGTTCTCCAGGACGGCTTCCGCCGCGCCTTTCTTAAGACGGTGGAGATTGGCGGTCAAGAGTTCGCCGTAGAGTTTGAACTTTTCAGCTCCGGCGCTCTCAATCAGGCTTTCGGCGTAAAGGTCCAGCTTTTTTTCCAGGCGCATGATCTCCCTGTCCAAATACGTTAAAAGAGAAGTTTTTTCTCCGGCGAGTTTTTCCAGATTTTCCTTGTCAGCAAAGAAATCGTCCAGCAGGACGTTCATTTCTCCAAAACGCTTGTTGTGGCCGACGGTGTTGATCTCAATGGCGGCAAAATCGATGAACTCTCCTCTTTTCCCCTTCACCAGGCACGGTTCAAGGTGGTTCTCCGCAGCCAGGACCATCACTTTCCGGAATGCTTCCCACAGCGCCCTCAATTCGTAGTCGCCGCATTCGTCGAGGGATATCTCGAGGGGCAGGTTTGCTCTGTATACAATTTCCCGGCACGTAAGAGTGCTCATTCCCTCAAAACGCCTTTGCAGCAGTTCAGCGAGGGACGTTTCCAGGGGCATGCCCAGGCAGGCCTGACGAAACTTTTCCTCGTCGAGCGAAAGGGGGTTGATTTTATCCTGTGCGGGCGGAGGCAGGTACAGCCGGCCCGGCAGCACCTCCCTGTACCTGCTCACGGTATGGGAGTACCTTTTTATCCCGTCGATGATCAGGTTTGTTGAAGCGTCGACAAGGATGATGTTGCTGTGCTTGCCCATGATTTCACATATAAGTTGTTTTTGCACCGGGCTGCCCAGTTCGTCACGGGTATCGACCCTTATTATCAGCGCCCTTTCCAGTCCCGGCTGTTCAATGCCGGTAATCCGTCCGCCTTCCAGGTGTTTGCGCAGCACCATGCAGAAAAGGGGCGGCGAGGAGGGATTCTCCCTGGAAATGCCGGTGAGATGAATCCGCGCGTTCCGTGCGTTTGCAGAAAGAAGCAGGCGGTGCCTGATTCCCGGCCTGTGCACCAGAACGACCAGTTCCTCTTTGTCGGGCTGGTAGATTCTTTCAATCCTTCCGCCGGTCAGTTTGTTTTCAAGCTCTTTGCGGACTGCCGCCAGCACGAGTCCGTCGAACGGCACTGCTTTCCACCTCCGCCGCTGTTTTAATAACCCCGGTTCATTATATTACAAACGCCCGCGACAATAAAGAAATTCCCGAACGGAGAAAGGAACCGGCAGCCTGAAATGAATAGACTCCGGGATTTGGGGTATTTTAGACAGAAAAGTGCGAAAACAAAGGCATTGCCTTCGTTACGCCTTGCGAGGCACATTTAAGCTCTTGAGGTTGAAGGAAGCGAACCTCTGGTTCACTAGGCGCGAAGCACCTGAGCGGCGTTTCAACCGCAAGGCACTTTGCCGGCAACCACAGACGAAGGCAGCGTCTTCGTCAATAGTGAACGACATTGCGAAAGCGCCTAAAGCAGACTTTCGCGCAGCAAGTCGAAACCGGGGGCGCGGACACGGACACGTCCGCGCCAGCCTGAACCGAGCCAGGACGGCGAGTTGAAGGCGTTCCGGTTTCGCCCGAAGCAAGCAGTTTAGCGCTGCCGGCGCGAAGCACCGGGAGTGAGCGGTGACGAGGCGCTGCCAAAAGGGCGTAAGCCGCAAAAAGAAGGGCATCACCTGACCAAATGCGTTCTCGATAAACAACGGAGGTTGTAGTATACTTGAATGAAAAAACAAGAGGAGAAAGGGCTGAAGTGTTCATGTATGAAGCAAAAATTAATGAGATGGGCATCACCATTCCCCGGCCTCCGCGACCCGTGGCGTCGTACGTCCCGGCCGTTCAGGCCGGGAAGTTTGTCTATACTTCCGGCCAGCTTCCTTTTGTCGGGGGGGAGCTTAAATACAGAGGCAAGGTCGGCGGGGACGTCTCTGAAAGTGAGGCCTGCGAGGCGGCCGGAATCTGTGCCGTCAACTGCCTGGGAGCAATCAGGGAGCTTGTCGGGAGCCTCGACAAAGTCGAGAAAATTGTAAAGGTAACCGGTTTTGTGAACAGCGCAAGCGGTTTTACTAACCAGCCCAGGGTTGTAAACGGCGCTTCGGAACTCCTGGGCCGAATATTTGGTGATGCCGGGCGGCACGCCAGGAGTGCGGTCGGCGTCGCTGAACTGCCCCTGAACGCCGCGGTGGAGATAGAAATTATCGTGAAAATTGTTTAGTAAGAGCACCGTTGAATAAAAACAGCGGATATGGAGAATTTTTTAAACCGTCGTCTCCCAAGCCTTTTTCCGCAAACGGCGTTTTTCGTTTCCCGGTATTGCAGCTTTATGGCTGTCTCTCCGGAATATGGTAATTAATTTTATTCTTAATGAATATGTTTATAGGAAAACCGGGGAAAAGCGGGAGGTGACGCGTTTGTCCGTTAGGTGGTACGGCCTGACAGGGGAGGAGGTTTTACAGCGGTTAAAGACCGATTTGCATAAAGGTCTTTCAGAGCGGGATGCAAAGGAGAGGAGAAGCAGATTCGGACCCAACGAGCTTGCCAGGGCTCCGAAGGAACCGCTGTGGATTCTTTTTCTGAAACAATTCAGGGATTTTATGGTAATGATTCTTCTTGCAGCTACTGCTGTTTCTGTTTTTCTGGGCGAGTACGCCGATGCCGTAACCATTCTGACAATAGTGGTGGTGAACGCAATTCTGGGTTTTATTCAGGAGTGCCGGGCCGAGCGCTCCCTGGAAGCGCTGAAGCAGTTGACGGCGCCGGAAGCAAAGGTGGTCAGGGAAGGGCGGGAGAGGAAAATCCAGGCTGTTGAACTTGTGCCTGGAGACATTGTCCTGCTCGGGGAGGGAGACAGGGTACCCGCCGACATACGCCTGTTGAAGACAGCCGGCCTGGAAATCGAAGAATCGACTCTCACAGGGGAATCGGTGCCGGTCAGAAAAATCGGGGATACCCTTGCCGGCGGGGATTTGCCCCTGGGCGACACCAGAAACATGTCTTACCTCGGTACGGTTGTAACCAGGGGACGGGGACGCGGTGTCGTGGTCAATACCGGAATGGCCACGGAAATAGGCCAAATTTGCGGAATGATTCAGGAAGCCGGGCAGGAGTATACCCCCCTTCAGCGCCGGCTCGGTCAACTCGGCAAGAGCCTGGTGGCTGTTTGTCTCTCCGTTTGCGCGATCGTGGTAATGATAGGGATTGCGAGAGGCGAGGAAGCCTACCATATGTTTTTGGCTGGCGTCAGCCTTGCCGTGGCGGCCATACCCGAAGGCCTGCCGGCGATAGTAACCGTATCCCTGGCCCTCGGCGTACAGCGGATGATCCGCCGCAACGCCATCATCCGCAAGCTGCCGGCGGTTGAGACACTCGGCTGCGCTACCGTAATCTGTTCGGATAAAACCGGCACCCTGACCCAGAATGAAATGACAGTGCGCAAAGTGTTTATCGGGGAAGACGCTTTTGATGTTTCAGGGGAAGGATATGACCCCAAGGGGAATTTTACGGGAGCGGGGGACAAGCAGGGCAGGGGATTTGCTTTGATGATGAAGGCAGCCGCCCTTTGCAACAACGCTGTTTTACAGAGGGGCGGCATCAGCGTGGCCGGACTGTTCAGGGGAATTCTCGGTGGAAGCCCGGCCAGGGGTTGGTCGGTTATTGGCGACCCTACCGAAGGGGCGCTTTTGGTCATGGCCGCCAAAGCAGGCTTTTGGAGGGAAAATCTGGAGACGAAGGAACTGCGGGTGGCCGAACTGCCCTTTGACTCTGAACGCAAGCGCATGTCCGTGGTTTACCGGGATACTTCCGGGGGGCTGACCGCCTATGTAAAAGGCGCCCCGGACGTTGTGCTGGAATTGTGCACCCATGTCTGCAAAGGGGGTGTCACTGTCCCGATGTCAGGCCGGGAGAGGGAGGAGATTCTGCGAAAGAATTCAGCCCTGGCGGAGAATGCGCTGAGGGTTCTCGCTTTTGCCTACAGGGTCCTTCCCGCCGGCACAGGAGATTTTTCTGAAGAGGGAGTTGAACAAAAGCTTGTTTTTCTGGGCCTGGCCGGGATGCTCGATCCTCCCAGGCCTGCCGCTGTAATGGCGGCGCAGACCTGCCGCAAAGCCGGCATAAAAGTTGTCATGATTACGGGTGATCATCAGATGACGGCTTACGCAGTGGGCAGGGAACTGGGGATTATTCCCAGGGACGGTCGCGTGGTTACGGGCCGTGAGCTGGACGGCATGTCGGACAAGCAACTCCGGGAACAGGTTGACGATATTGCCGTTTATGCCAGGGTGTCGCCGAAGCACAAGCTCAGGATAGTGAAAGCCTTGAAGCAGCGCGGTCACGTTGTCGGCATGACGGGTGACGGGGTCAACGACGCGCCTGCCGTCAAAGAGGCGGATATCGGTATCTCCATGGGGGCCACGGGTACCGACGTTACCAAGGAAGCCTCGGCGATGGTTCTCGCCGACGACAACTTCAGCAGCATCGTGGCCGCAGTCGAGGAAGGGCGCGGCATATACGACAATATCCGGAAGTTCATCCGCTACCTTCTTTCCTGTAATGCGGGGGAAGTGCTGACCATGTTGCTTGCAGTTCTGTCGGGAATGCCCCTCCCTTTGACCCCGATCCAAATTTTGTGGATGAATCTGGTAACCGACGGACTCCCGGCCATGGCGCTGGGCGTTGACCCCTATGACCGTGACATTATGTCCCGTCCGCCCCGTCAACCGGGGGAAAGCGTTTTTTCGCACGGCCTGGGCTGGCGTATTTGTTCCAGTGGGGCGGTAATGGGTCTGGGGACGCTACTGGCTTTTTGGATCGGGCTTGCAGCGGGAGATGTAGACCTTGCCCGGACAATGGCGTTCAACACCCTGGTATTTTCCCAGCTTTTTTATGTTTTTACCTGCCGCTCGGAGTTTCATACCATACTGGAAATCGGTTTTTCAACCAACTTGTATCTGCTGGGAGCGGTCTTAATATCGGCCGCCCTGCAGTTGACGGTATGCTACGTGCCGTGCCTGCAGCCGGTGTTTCAAACCGTTCCCATGCAGGAAATACACTGGGCCATTGTTATCGCCGTATCCTCAACCCCCGCTGTCGTCGGCACCATGTTCAGGCATTTTGTCAACGGGGCGAGGCAAAAAGTTATGTACCTCAAAGTGTAAATGAGTTACAATGTTAAAAAATGTAGCCCCGGGAGGTTTATAGCTTGCGTTTTACCAAAGTGCACGGCCTTGGAAACGATTTTATCCTGGTGAACTGTTTTGAGGAGAGGGTGAAGCAGGAGGAATTTGCTTCCCTGGCGGTAAAAATTTGTGACCGCCGCTTCGGGGTGGGCGGCGACGGGTTTGTGCCGCTGCTGCCTTCAAAAGAGGCCGACGCGACAATGCGCATTTTCAACCCGGACGGAAGCGAGGCTGAAATGTGCGGTAACGCGATCCGTTGCGCGGCCAAATACATGTACGAAAAAGGGGTTGTGAGGAAGGAACGGATAATGGTGGAAACCCTGGCCGGAATAGTGGTTCCCAGGCTTGTCATCAAAAACGGCGGGGTTGAATTGGTAACTGTCGATATGGGCCCGCCCCGTCTTGAACGGGCCGAAATTCCCATGACGGGACCGCCGGGCCGTGTCGTCAACGAGCCGCTTGAAGCCGGCGGAGCCGTGTATCATATTACGGCGGTTTCAATGGGCAATCCCCACTGTATTATTTTTGTTTCTGATGCCGAACAGGTCGACCTGCACACGGTCGGTCCCCTTATTGAAAATCACCGCGTTTTTCCCCGCAGGACCAATGTCGAGTTCATCCAGGTCTTGAACAGGAGCGAAGCGGTGATGAAGGTATGGGAGAGGGGAGCGGGCGTGACCATGGCCTGCGGCACGGGGGCGTGTGCGGCGGTGGTGGCATGCGTGCTGAACGGTTTTACCAGCCGGCGGGTGACAGTTCACCTGGCCGCCGGAGACCTCGTGATCGAATGGGCGGAAGACAACCGCGTTTATATGACCGGCCCCGCCGAGGAGGTTTTCACCGGGGACTATCCTTGCCGGTAACGGAGTTCACCGGGAGTAAGGACGGGGTGGTCGGGACTTAATTTCTGATATTTTTTGATTCGGGGCATAATATTTCCCGAAAGCTGCAGCCTCTCAATTCAAATAAGTGGTGATTGTATGCCGAAGCTGGCGGTAAAGAGTTCGGAAAAGGCGGGCCTTGCGCCGGGTTCTCTCGTTTTTATCGGGGAGAGAAAGAGCGGCGGGGCCAGGATCACCGTGCTGGAATACGACGGCGATAACTGCCGGAAGAAAGAAATAAAGGATGTCGAGGAATGCCTTTCTTCTAAGGACAGGCCCGCCGTAACCTGGATTAATGTGGACGGCGTTCTTGACGCCGATATGATGGGGAGGCTGGGCGAGTGTTTCGGCCTTCACCCGCTTGTGATGGAAGATGTTATGAATACCGAGCAGCGTCCCAAAATTGAGGATTACGTCGAATATGTTTTTATCGTTCTCAAGGCGCTTTCCTATAACAAGGACGGTGGCGAAATCAATATAGAACAGGTAAGCATGGTTGTCGGCCCGGATTACGTAATCTCTTTCCAGGAGAGGGAGGGGGATGTTTTCGCCCCGGTTGTTGAGAGACTTCAAAACGGCAAGGGACGCCTGCGGACCATGGGGGCTGATTACCTGGCCTATACCCTGATTGACGCGGTAGTCGACAACTACTTCGTCATCCTGGAAAAGCTCGGTGAAAGGGTGGAATTCCTGGATGAAACACTGGTGACCAGACCCTCGCAGGGGATTCTCAGGGCTATGCATGATTTAAAAACCAAAATGCTTTTTTTGCGCAAGTCGGTCTGGCCTTTGAGGGAGGTAATCAGTGGGCTGGAAAGGGGTGATTCGCCTCACATTAAGGATTCCACACGGGTCTATTTGAAGGATGTTTACGACCATACCATTCAGGTGATAGATACACTGGAAACGTACCGCGACATTATGACGGAGATGCTCGATCTTTATCTTTCCAGCATCAGCAACAGGATGACGGAAGTGATGAAGGTCTTGACGGTGATAGCTACGATATTTATACCACTTACCTTCATAACCGGCGTATACGGGATGAATTTTAGGCACATGCCGGAGCTGGAATGGCGTTGGGGCTACCCCGCGGTCATGGCGGCGATGTCTGCCATCGCTTTTTTGATGGTAATCTGCTTTAGAAGGAAGAAGTGGCTTTAGCTGACGGCAGGCTGATGCGGCGAGGCCCGGGAGAGGGTTCAGGCGGGTACGGCTTGAAATATCGGTAATGTACTCGGAGATGGACTTCTTTTTCTGACTGTAAAAAATTTAAGGTCAGAATGGCTTTGCCGAAGCCGGCGGGAAATTGCCGGCTTTTTCCCGCATGCAGGCTTTTTGGTACCAAAATAAGCATTATTTCATGTTAAGGAGAAAAACCTTGAACTCGGGACGGGATTGTTATATTATTTGAAACAATAGGCTCAAATGCCGTTTGTTTGATAATTTAATAATAATGTATACAACAAATATGAATATTGCATGTTTGTAAAGCAGTGATAAAATGTATAAGACGGAGATTCGGTCAGTATGACTTAGATAATAAAAGAAAGGAAGGATATGGTTGAAATTCCCGGAGGCCCAACGTATCAGTAACCTGCCGCCTTATCTTTTTGCCCGGATTGAAAAGCTGGTTGCCGAAAAAAAAGAGGCCGGTGTGGATATTATCAGCCTGGGTATCGGCGATCCCGACCGGCCTACACCCGCCCATATTATTGAGGAGTTGATAAAAGAGGCGAAGAATCCCGCCAATCACCAGTACCCTTCCTCAGTAGGCATGTTGAGCTACCGTCAGGCGGTCGCCGGTTGGTATAAAAAACGCTTCGGCGTTGAGCTCGATCCGCGCAGCGAAGTTGTATCCCTCATCGGATCAAAGGAGGGCATAGCTCATATCTCCTGGTGTTATCTCGACCCCGGTGATCTCGTGCTTGTGCCGGATCCCGGTTACCCCGTATATTCCGGAGGGGCAATCCTTGCCGGTGCGGTGCCATATTTTGTGCCCGTCCGGTCTCAGGACGGCTACCTGCTGAATTTCGACTCCATACCTGAAGATATTGCCAAACGGGCCAAAATGATGTTTGTCAACTACCCCAACAACCCGACCGGCGCCGTGGCCGGCGAGTCTTTCTATATGGAGGCGATTGATTTTGCCAGGAAATATGAAATACTTGTCTGCCACGATGCGGCGTATTCCGACGTTGCCTATGACGGCTACAGGCCCCCCAGTTTTTTGCAGTTTTCAGGGGCGAAGGAAGTGGGGATTGAGTTTCATTCCGTATCGAAAACTTACAATATGACCGGATGGCGGATTGGCTGGGCGGCGGGTAATCCCGGCGCCGTCGAGGCGTTGGGCCGGCTGAAGTCGAACATTGATTCGGGGGTCTTTCAGGCGGTGCAATATGCCGCGGCGGCCGGTCTCACCGGACCCCAGGATATTGTCGACAAGCAAAATGCCGTCTACCGGGAGCGCCGGGATATACTAGTTGAGGGATTGAACAGCCTCGGCTGGAATATCGAGAAACCCCAGGCGACATTTTATGTCTGGGCGCCCGTTCCCCCGGGGTACACGTCCGAATCGTTCGCCGAGTTGATGCTTGACAAGGCGGGAGTCGTTGTCACGCCCGGTACCGGATACGGCAAAAACGGGGAAGGATATTTCCGGATGGCTCTGACCGTGGGGAAAGAACGCATTCAGGAGGCGCTGAACAGAATAGAAAACGGGATAGGAAGGGTAAGATTTTAATTTTAAATCAAATACGAGGAATTTGCGAAAGGGGACGGGCGGTTTAAGCGGGTGCAGCGGCGCACCGGTGAGCCTTTCCAAATTAGAGGGGGTTTATAACGATGAAGTTAGCTGACCGGGCATTGAACATTAGCCCGTCACCTACTCTTGCCATCGACGCGGAGGCTAAGAACATGACGGCTTCCGGGTTGAAGGTGATCAGCTTTGGGGCGGGGGAACCCGATTTCGATACCCCGGATCACATAAAGGAAGCGGCGATTGCCGCTATCAGGGCCGGCAAGACGAAATATACGCCGGTAACGGGAACCCTTGATCTTAAAGAAGCAATCTGTCGGAAATTTGAAAGAGACCAGGGTCTGGAATACAAAATCGAGCAAATAGTGGTCTCGGCCGGAGCAAAGCACTCGCTTTACAATATTATGCAGGTTCTGGTCCAGGACGGTGACGAGGTAATACTGCCGGCGCCTTTCTGGGTAAGCTACCTGGAACAGATAAAACTGGCCGGCGCTCAAGCCAGGATCGTGGAAACAAGTGAGCAAAACGGCTTCAAGCTGACGCCCGAACTGCTCAAAGCCGCTGTTAACAGACGGACCCGGCTTCTAATTCTGAACAGTCCCTGCAATCCCACAGGCGCCGTCTATACGAGAGAAGAGCTCGAGGCTCTGGGAGAAGTCGTTCTGCAGTACGGCATCAGCATTATTTCCGATGAGATATATGAAAAGCTCGTTTATGACGGACTCGAACATGTCAGTATCGCTTCCCTTTCGCCGGAACTGAAGGAGTGCACCATCATCGTTAACGGTGTCTCCAAAGCTTATTCCATGACCGGATGGCGGATTGGATATGCAGCCGCCCCCTTGCAGGTGGCAAAAGCCATGGCGGATTTGCAGAGCCACTCCACTTCCAACCCGACGTCCATAGCCCAGGAGGCAAGCGTGGCCGCATTAAACGGGGAACAGGCGCCGACCGGTCGGATGGTCGCTGAATTTGCCCGCAGGAGAGATTACATGTTGAGCCGCCTGCTTTCGATCCCCGGTATAACATGCGCCCGCCCGGGCGGGGCGTTTTACCTGTATCCCAACGTAAAACATTATTTCGGCAAATCGTTTCGCGGCAAAAAGATCAACAGTGCCACGGATTTGACTTCCGTACTGCTCGACGAGGCGCAGGTGGCCGTGGTGCCGGGTATTGCGTTCGGCAACGACAATTACATGCGCTTTTCATACGCCTGTTCGATGGAAAACATCAGGGAAGGACTCAGAAGATTCACCGCCTTGCTGGAGGAAATCAAGTAAAAACAAGCATAATGGCTCACAAGCGGTTATTTTTGGCCAGTATCGTTTATTTTTAAAGGATTTTCATTCTCAAAGTAGAAAAAATAATTATTTGGAAAGGATAATAATATTGACGGTTGAGCCATTGGGTGGTGAGGGATTGTTAAAAAGCATGACGGGCTTCGGCCGGGGCGAGGCCGACGCTCCGGGAAGAAAGATCACCGTTGAGCTTAAAGCGGTTAATCACCGGTTTAGTGAGATAGTGCTGAGATTGCCCCGTTCCCTTTCACCTTTTGAAGACAGGTTGAGAAAACTGATCCAGAGCCGGGTCGCCCGGGGCAGGGTTGACGGTTATGTAGGGATGGAGGAAAGCGGGGAAAAAACGATACTGGTGAAAGTTGACAAAGCATTGGCGGCGGCGTATTATAATGCAGTGGGAGAATTGAAGGAATGTCTAGGCATTGAGGGGAACATAAAGCTGAAGCATCTGATTTCGCTGCCTGGTGTACTGGTTGTGGAAGAACCTGCCGAAGATATCGAGGAATGGTATCCGGCAGTCAGGGAAGCTGCGGAAAAAGCGCTGGATAATTTAATACGGATGAGGGTTGTGGAAGGAGAGCAACTGGCAAAAGACCTTATAGACAGAGTGGATCGCATATCTTCTCACATCGACAGGATTCAACAGAGAGCGCCTGTTGTGGTGGAGGAGTACAGGGAGAAACTTGCGGCCCGCCTGAACGAGTTTCTCAAAGAAAGCATGTTGGACCCCGACCGGCTGTTTGCAGAAACCGTGATTTTTGCGGAACGTTCCAACATAACCGAGGAAGTGGTGAGGCTCGACAGCCATCTGAAGCAAATACGCTCCTGCCTTGAAGCGGAAGGTTCCGTTGGCAGAAAGCTCGACTTTTTAATCCAGGAAGTATACAGGGAAATCAATACGATAGCTTCCAAGGCGAACGATTTGGAAATAAACAGCCGGGTGGTAGAAGTTAAAACCGAGTTGGAGAAGATAAGGGAACAGGCACAGAATATAGAATGAACGGAGGATAAAATTTAAGGGGGAAGTATGCGTGGACATTAAATTAATCAATATTGGGTTCGGTAATATCGTATCGGCTAACCGGATCATTGCCATTGTAAGCCCTGAATCGGCCCCCATCAAAAGAATCATAACGGAAGCCCGGGACAGGGGTATGTTGATTGATGCCACCTACGGGCGGCGGACAAGGGCGGTTATTATCACCGACAGCGACCATGTAATCCTTTCTGCCGTGCAGCCCGAAACTGTAGCGCACCGTCTTGTTTTAAAGGAAACCCCGGCCCACGCCGAGGAACCGTCCGACTGAAACAGGGGAATTGTACCGTGGATAAAAAAGGCATGCTGCTGGTTTTTTCCGGTCCCTCCGGCGCCGGCAAGGGTACGGTTTGCAAAGCCCTCCTGGAGGATAATCCGAATTTGCTTTTGTCCGTTTCGGCTACTACCAGGCCTCCCAGGACCGGAGAGATTGACGGGGTAAATTACTTTTTTTTGAAACACGATCAGTTTGAGAAAATGATTGAAGACAATCAACTGCTTGAATGGGCGAAAGTTTACGGGAATTATTACGGAACTCCCGGCGGTTTTGTGCAGGAATCACTGGCTCAGGGGTATGATGTAATTTTGGAAATCGATACTCAGGGCGCCCTCCAGGTTAAAGAAAAAATTCCTGAAGCGGTGCTGATTTTTATTGCCCCGCCGTCCTTCTTTCATTTGCGCGAGCGGCTCACAGGCAGGCGGACGGATTCGGAAGACGATATAAAAAGACGCTTGAGCTCTGTCGCCGAGGAAATGAAAATGGCCTCCCGCTATGACTATATAGTTGTTAACGATGATGTCGAAAAAGCGGCAAACAAGGTTTGCGCCATCATCAGCGCTGAAAAATCACGTTCCCGGCACTTCAACCGTTTTATTTCACAATTCACGCAGCAGGTTCGATTTTTGGAAACGGAGGGCGACCATGAACCAGCCAACTCTCGATAAGCTTATGGAAAAGGTTGACAGCAGGTATACGCTTGTTGTGGTGGCCGCAAAACGGGCCAGGTCTCTTACCGAGAGAGGGAGCGCAAGGGTTGACGGCGCCGCCGACAAGCCGGTGACGGCTGCTCTCAAAGAAATTGCCCAGAATAAAATACGATATAAGAGGACCAAAATAGGCATCAAGTAACGGGGGGTTTACCGGCCATAAATAAACATTGCGGAGGAAGATCATGCTGTCTGGAAAAACTGTTGCGGTAGGTGTTACCGGCGGCATTGCCGTTTACAAGGCGGCGCAATTGGTGAGCGACCTGAAAGCCGGCGGAGCGGAGGTGCATGTGATTATGACCCGTTCCGCTAAAGAGTTTGTAAGGCCTTTGACTTTCCAAGTCCTTTCCGGGAACAGGGTGCACACCGATCTTTTTGAGCCGGCCGCAGACGGTTCAGTCAGGCATATAGGACTGGCCACGCGCCCGGACCTGCTGGTGATTGTCCCGGCGACCGCAAATATAATAGGCAAGGTGGCCGGCGGAATTGCGGACGATCTCCTTTCCACCGTAATCATGGCGGCCGCCTGCCCCGTTTTGTTCTGTCCGGCCATGAATGTAAACATGTACGACAACCGGATCGTTCAGCGCAACCTGAATATCCTGCGGGACTCCGGATATCATTTTGTCGGGCCCGGTACAGGCAGGCTCGCCTGCGGCGTCAGCGGCAGGGGAAGGCTGGCCGATCTGGAAGACATTATGGAGAGAATCATCCTTCTCCTGAACAGGGATGGGGATTTGAAAGGCCTGGTGGTGTTGATAACGGCTGGACCCACTGTCGAGCCGATGGATCCCGTCCGTTACATCAGCAACCGCAGTTCGGGGAAAATGGGCTATACGCTGGCACAGGCCGCAGCCAGGAGAGGGGCGAAGGTGGTTCTGATCAGCGGCCCCACCGCCTTGAAGCCCCCTTACGGGGTGGAGTTGATCAAAGTGGAAACGGCTGCGCAAATGTATGACGCGGTGATGGAAAAATTCAACCATGCCGACGTCGTGATCAAGTCGGCCGCGGTTGCGGATTACCGGCCGGGCATGGTATCCGGGCAGAAAATAAAGAAGCATGGTGACAGACTCACCGTTGAACTGGTTAAAAACCCCGACATTCTCGCCGAACTGGGGCGGAAAAAGACCTGTCAGATTCTCGTCGGCTTTGCTGCGGAAACGGAGGAGTTAGAAAACAATGCAATGCGCAAGGTGACGAGCAAGAACCTGGACTTCCTGGTGGCGAACGACGTGACTCAGGCCGGGGCGGGATTCGGCTCGGATACAAACATTGCAAAATTTGTTTATCCTGACGGGACAATAACAACGCTGCCGCAAATGGAAAAATCGGCTCTGGCCCACCGCATCCTGGACGAGGTGGTGAATTTGCTCAGGATTGAGCAGTAATCCGGAGCGCGGCAAGGCGCTGCGAGAAGCGGGGCATTCAAACGCCAGGGAGAAAAACGAACCTTTGAAAAACATTACCCGGTCAGTTTATAGCCGGGTTCATTTTTGTTATAATTATTTATATTTATGCTGGAATTTGTTAAGATTTCCCGGAGGGCATGATGGAGAATACCGCCCCTTATGCCGAGGTAATTGTAGATCTCAGTACCCGCAGGACGGACCGGGTTTTTCATTACGGGATACCCCCCGAATTTGCGGGGAAGCTGACGGTAGGGTCCATGGTAACCGTTCCCTTCGGCGGCAGGCGTCTGCCCGGCTATGTCACGGGATTCGGATATCCCGAGAAAGCGGTAAAGATAAAGGAGATTGCCGGTATTCTCGATCAGGGCCCTTTGTTTACTCCGGAACTTCTCGAGTTGGCCAGATGGATGGCTGATAATTATGTCAGCAGCACCGCTGAAGCATTGGGCTGCATTCTGGCGCCGCGCCTCCGGATCAAGGCTTCCCGCAGAGTAAAAGTTTTTTTCCCGGCCCTTGCGGGTGACAAGGCGGGCGGGGATACAGCCTCTCCGGACCTGTCGCCCAAGCAGCTCAGGGTTCTGAGAGAAGCCGCCAGCAGCCCGGGGCTGGTCAAAAAGGAACTGGCGGCAGCCGCCGGGGTTTCCGTAAAAACGGTTGATTTTCTCGTAAAGAAGGGTCTGCTGACCGCGGCTGTGCAGGACTGCCGCCGCATTCCCGGCCAGCCGGCCGGGACGTGCTTTTCCGGCAGTTGCGCGCACCGGCCTAGTCTGGAGCAGAAAGAGGCCTCCGGTCAAATATCTGCCGCTCTTGCCAGGGGAGAATTCGCAGCTTTTTTGCTGTACGGTATTACCGGCAGCGGAAAGACCGAAGTCTACCTGCAGGCGATTAACTCAGCGCTGGAAACGGGGCGGCAGGCTGTTGCCCTCGTTCCGGAGATATCATTGACACCGCAGATGGTGGAACTTTTCCGGCAGCGCTTTGGCGGGAAGGTGGCGGTTTTACATAGCGCCCTCTCGGGTGGGGAAAGATATGATGAATGGACTAGAGTCAAGGAGGGCCGCGCTCCCGTGGTGCTCGGTACCCGTTCCGCCGTTTTTGCCCCCCTCCCGCGTCCCGGCATCTTTATTATCGACGAAGAGCACGAGCCCTCTTACAAACAGGACGATCACCTGCGTTACCACGCCCGCGAGGTGGCAATAAAAAGAGCTCAGCAGTCGGGTGCGGCGGTTGTGCTGGGAAGCGCGACGCCCTCGCTCGAATCCTGGTTTAAGGCGGTTAACGGCCTGTACGGGCTTATAAAGCTTTCCCGGAGAATCGATGAAAAACCGCTCCCGCGGGTCCACATAATAGATTTGAGACAGGAAATAAAAAAGGGCGCCGGGGGTATATTCAGCAGTTCTCTTGTCAATGCCGTCGGCGAATGTTTGAAAAAAAGGGAACAGGTCCTGCTTTTTTTAAACAGAAGGGGATACACCACCTTCATGGTCTGCAAGGAGTGCGGTCTGGCGTTGAAGTGCCCGCGGTGCGAAATCTCCCTGACATATCATCTCGGCGGAAGACTGCGGTGTCACTATTGCAACTACAGTATTCCGAGCCCGGCAACCTGCCCGGGTTGTGGCGGTATGCACATGCGGCATTTCGGCGCCGGCACGCAGAAGGTTGAAGAAGAAGCCGGGGCGCTTTTCCCGGGTGCGCGTATTGTGAGAATGGACAGCGATTCTACTGTGCGCAAGGGTTCGCACGAGAGGATTATCAGCGCCTTTAGGGAGAGGCGGGCGGATATCCTGATCGGTACCCAGATGATTGCCAAGGGGCTGGACCTGCCCGGTGTAACCCTGGTCGGGGTGATTAACGCCGATATAACCCTGCATATGCCGGATTTCAGGTCGGCCGAGCGCACCTTTCAACTCATCACCCAGGTTGCCGGCCGGGCGGGACGGGGCGACATGCCCGGCGAGGTGATGGTGCAGACCTACTGTCCGGAACATTACAGCATTATCTCGGCAGCGGAACACGATAGTGAAAGCTTTTACGCCAGTGAACTTGCGTTGAGGCGCTCCCTGGGTTATCCGCCGTTCAGCCACCTGGCCAGGCTTCTGCTCACCCATGAGAGGGAGGAAGAGGCAATCAAAGGCGCGAGACTTGCGAGAGAATTGATCGGCGGCGCACTGGCCTGTGCGGGCGTCCGGGCGGACGTCCTCGGCCCGGCGCCGGCACCTTTGAGCAAAATAAAGGGGAAGTACCGCTGGCAGTTGGTGTTGAGGGGAAGGAGCCGCAACGCGTTGAAGGACATAATCAGGGAGTGTTTGGCAGGTCTTGAAAGAAACCCTTCTTTTAAACCTGCCGTAAACGTCGATATAAATCCTCAGGGAATGATGTAGAAGGGGGCAAAGGGTTTGGCGGTTTATAAGATAGTGACGTATGGGGACCGGATTCTCAAGGAAAAAGCCAAAGCCGTACCGAAAATAACACCCAGCATAATCAAGCTGTTGAACAATATGGCGGAAACCATGTACCATTTCAGGGGGGCGGGCCTGGCCGCCCCGCAGATCGGCGTATCCAAAAGGGTTATTGTGGTCGATGTGGGCGAAGGTTTGCTGGAGCTGGTTAACCCCGAGATTTTAAGCTGTTCCGGCCGGGAGACCGACAGCGAAGGGTGTTTGAGTATACCGGGGGTGGTCGGGGACGTTGCCCGCGCAACGGCTGTGGAGGTCAAAGGAATTGACCGCAACGGCGAGGAAGTGCGGCTAAAGGCCAAAGGCTACCTGGCCAGGGCCCTTCAGCACGAAATTGATCACCTCGACGGTATTCTGCTCGTCGATCGGGCTACAAACATAAGGAAAGTAAAGTAGCCGCAAAGAACAAGGTGAAGGCGGAAAAGGCAGCGACTTTGACGGCGGTGAAACGCCGAATAATCTGCATAGCGCGGGTGATGAAACTGTGAGAGTGGTGTTTATGGGCACGCCGGATTTTGCGGTGCCGGCTTTGAAAGCCCTGGTCGAAGCGGGCCATGACGTGGCGGCGGCAGTAACTCAACCGGACCGCCCCAAAGGCAGGGGCAGAAAGGAGACACCGCCTCCGGTCAAATTGGCGGCGAAGGCTTTCGGCATTCCCGTGTTTCAGCCCGCAAAGATTAAAGACCCGGATTTTATTGAGATATTGAGAGGACTGTCCCCGGAAGTAATTGTTGTGGTCGCTTTCGGCCGCATATTGCCGCCTGACGTGCTCCGTCTGCCGGCCCTTGGCTGCATCAACGTTCATGCCTCGCTTTTACCCAAATACCGGGGGGCGGCTCCCATCCATTGGGCGGTTATGAACGGGGAAGAGGAGACCGGGATTACCATTATGTACATGGACGAGGGCCTTGACACCGGCGATATAATTCTCCAGCAGGCAATGCCCATCGGTAAGGATGAAAACGCCGGATCCGTTCACGACCGGCTGGCCGTGTCGGGTGCCCGCCTGCTGCTGGAAGCGCTGGAGCTGATTGAAAAGGGGAGGGCCCCGAGAATACCCCAGTCAGGAAATGCGACTTACGCGCCGGTGCTGAAATCGGAGGACGAACTGATCAGATGGGATAGACCGGCAATCAGTATTTACAACCAGATTCGCGGTATGAATCCATGGCCGGGGGCGCACACTTTATTCGGGGGAAAGACGCTGAAAATTTGGGACTCGGCTCTGGCCGGGGAGGCTGAGGCGGAATTCATCCCCGGTCTAGTAGTGGGCGGCAGCGGGGACGGCATTGTAGTGGCTACGGGCAGCGGGCTTCTGAAAATTACCGAGCTTCAGCTGCAGGGGGCAAAACGTCTGAAAGCCGCAGATTTTTTAAGAGGAACTGAGGTGCCGCACGGTACAGTCCTGGGACATTGATCCCGGTTGAAAATGTTTTTTTAAATGGTCAGTAATTTTTTCTTGAGAAGGTGATCCCGGTGAATGTGATGAGTCTGATACCGGTTCGCAAGAGGCTTTTTATCGGACTTCTAGCCGCCAGTATTTTCGGCGCGGGACTTCTGCTGGCCGGACTGTGGTACGTGGCCTTGAGCCCGTCCCGGAGCGCTGTTGATCAGGCTCTTTTATTCCTGCTGGCGGGCTTTCTGGTGGGAGGTATCGTTGTAGCGGGATTCGGTATCGGCGGTATCGTCCTGACGATTATTTACGCACGGGACATGGCCGCACTTCACGGACCGATGCGTATTGCGGTAAACATATTCTTTCCCGTAGCGCTCGCGCTCGGCAGGTTTTTTAATATTGACAGGGACAGAATTAAAAGTTCGTTCATCGAGGTCAACAACCACCTGGTAAGGTCGAAAAGGCTGAAGCTGCCCCCGTCTCAAGTCCTCGTTCTTCTGCCTCACTGCATTCAGAACAGCGACTGCCCCCACAAAATTACGGTGAGAATAGAGAACTGCAGGCGCTGCGGTAAATGCGCGGTGAACGAGTTGCTGGAGCTGGCGGACAAATATGGAATAAAAATGGGTGTGGCTACCGGGGGAACGCTGGCCCGCAAGTTTGTCCAGGAATTCCGGCCGCGAGCCATTGTCGCGGTCGCGTGTGAACGCGACCTGACCAGCGGTATCCAGGACTCGAATCCCATACCCGTGCTGGGTATTACCAATGAAAGGCCTTTCGGCCCCTGCTGCAATACTTATATTCAAGCTTCCAAGGTGGAGGAAGCCGTTCTTTTTTTCATCAGGGGAAGGGACGGCCTCATCACGAATCACGGATGAAGTCCGGCACTATTTCAATAATACTACTTTCCAATAATCAGGGTGAATTTTTTGTCGAAGCTGACGGCAAGAGAGCTTGCGCTTAAAGTTTTAAAAGCTGTTGAGGAGGAAGGGGCATACGCCAACCTGGCCCTGAACCGTGTTCTTGAAAAATACAAGCCGGACAAACTGGACCGGGCTTTTGCCACGGAGCTCGCTTACGGTACATTGCGCTCCCTTAACACCGTCGACTGGGTTCTCTCGCATTTTGTATCGAAGCCCCTGGGAGCCCAGACTTCTACCGTGCGTAATATTCTCAGGCTCGGTGTTTATCAAATGATGTTTATGGACAGGGTGCCCCGTTCCGCCGCCTGCAACGAGAGCGCCGAGATGGCCCGCAAATACGGTCATCCGGGAGTTGTAAAATTCGTAAACGGTGTTTTGCGCACCGTATCCTGCCGTTTGGGAGAACTGAAATTTCCAGGTTTGGACGAGAGCCCGGTGGAGCACATATCTCTCCTGTATTCGCATCCGGCCTGGATTGTGGAACGGTGGCTCGAAGAATTCGGCCTGGAAGATACACTGGCCTTGTCCCGGGCCGACAACGAACCTGCCCCGAACACGGTGCGCACCAATACCCTCAAAATTACCAGGACGGAACTCGCGCAAAAGCTTGAAAAGGAGGGGCTCGCAGTATCCGAAACGGTTTATGCCCCGGAAGGTTTGAACATTGATGGGTTTTATTCGCTCGGTTCTCTTGCGCCGTTTCGGGAAGGCTTGTTTTTCGTGCAGGATGAAAGTTCCATGCTGGCCGCGAGGGCTTTGTCCCCGCAGCCCGGCTCATTTGTGATCGACGCCTGCAGTGCGCCGGGCGGGAAAGCCACGCACATGGCGCAGTTGATGGAAAACAGGGGCAGGATCCTGGCGGTGGACTTGCATGTTCACAAACTCAAGCTTATCGGAGAGAACTGTTCACGCCTGGGCATAAGCATAGTCGAGGGTGTTGCCGGCGACGCGCGCCAACTTCCCAGGGAATATCGCGGAAGGGCGGACTACGTGCTCGTGGATGTCCCCTGTTCCGGCCTGGGTGTGCTGAGGCGCCGGCCGGACGCCCGCTGGCGGAAAGGGCCGGAACAACTGCCGGCCATAGTAAACCTGCAGGCTGAGATTCTGGAAGGCGCTTCCCGCTGTTTAAAACCCGGAGGGGTGATGGTCTACAGTACCTGCACCATTGCCCGTGAAGAAAATTTAAGTCAGATTGAAAACTTTCTTTCCGGCCATGGTGAATTCGAGCTTGAGGACCTTTCCACCTTGTTGCCTGCGGAACTGGATGCGGCAGGTACGATAAAGAAGGGGTATCTGCAGATATTACCCCACCTGCATGGAATCGACGGGTTTTTTATTGCCCGGATGAGAAAAAAAGGGATTGGGCAAAATGATGGAGAATAGTTTTAGTGATAGTTACGATTCCGGGGATGTGGTGCTCAAGGCGAACCTTAAAGATCTGACTTTGCCTGAAATTGAAGATTTGATAAGGGACTTGGGCGCTGCGAAGTACCGGGCGAGACAGATAGCCGAATGGATATTTCAGAAAGGCGCCGTTTCTTTTCAGGAAATGACCAATCTTTCCATCCGGCTAAGGGAACAACTTGAGGAAAGATTCCGGATCAGCAGGCCGGAGATTCACTTGAAATTTTTTTCGAGACGCGGCGACACTGTAAAGTATCTATTCCGGCTGCACGACGGTCAAATGGTGGAAAGCGTTTTTATGAAGCAAGTATACGGCCGCAGCGTTTGTGTTTCCACCCAGGTGGGCTGCCGGATGGGTTGCAGGCTGTGTGCGTCCGGCCTGGAGGGGCTTGAGCGCAACTTGAGCCCCGGAGAAATTTACGACCAGGTGCTTGGTATACAGCAGGATACCGGGACGAGAATAAGCCATATTGTAGTTATGGGTGCCGGCGAGCCGCTTGACAACTACGGCGCCACCGTGACATTCATAAAAAATATCAGTGCGCCTTACGGTTTTAATATAAGCTGCCGTCATATAACAGTATCGACTTGCGGGCTGGTTCCCGGAATAAGAGCGCTGGCCACGGAAGGCCTTCCCCTGACGCTGGCGGTGTCGTTGCATGCCCCGGATGACGAACTCCGGGACTCTCTCGTTCCGGTCAACAGAAAATATCCGTTGGGAGAGTTGCTGGCAGCCTGCACGGAATACGCCGCCAGGACCGGCAGGCGGATTACTTTTGAGTACGCCCTTCTGGCCGGCGTGAATGACAGCCGCGAAAACGCCGAGAAACTGGCCGGGCTTTTGTCGGGGATGCTCTGCCATGTAAACCTGATTCCGGCAAATCCAGTTACCGAGAGGGGCGTCAGATCCCCTTCAAGGCGGCAGATCGGGATTTTCAAGCGCATTCTCGAGGAACGGGGGATAACGGCTACTGTCAGGCGGGAACTGGGAGGCGATATCGACGCCGCCTGCGGACAACTGAGACGGCGAACGCTGATACGCGGGATGTAAAACGGGAGCAAAAACGGGCCGGAAACCGGAAAGGCATCCGGAATCTCCCGGTCCGCGTCGGTAACTCACGACTGTTCTGGAGGTATACGGCTTGGGAGTGTTTTCAGGACTGGAAGAAAGCCTGGAAAAATGCATAGAAGGTTTCATAAAGGACAATTCCGGCAGTAAGATTCATCCCGTCGACATAGCCAAGAAACTGGCCAGGGAAATGCGGGACGGCAGGCGGGTAAGCGTTAGAAACATATACGTGCCGAATGAGTACACCGTCCACCTGAACAAGTCCGACTGGGAAAGCGTTTCTCATTTTTCCGCCTTGCTTTCCCGGGAATTGCAGGAGTATTTGAGAAAAAAAGCGGAAGAAAGAAAATACACTCTGGCAGGGCCTCCCGTGGTCAAATTTTCTCCGGACGAAAACCTGGCCGGGGGCAAAATCAGGCTGGAGTCCAGGTTCAGCGAGGCGCCTCCGGACGAAGGGAGCGCCTTGGAAGAAGAGGAAATGGAGCACACCCAGCGCTACCTTCCAGTCAAGGAGATAATCCGCGCCGGGGTAGTCCCCCAAGTATACGGACGGCTTCGCGTCGACGGCGGGCCGGATAAAGGTAAAACCTTTGATTTGACGGCTGTTTCTGTTATTCTGGGCAGGCGCGCGGATTGCGATGTGGTATTGAACGACAGCAGCGTGTCCCGTCGCCACGCCAGGCTGGATTTTTACCGGGGCCGCTTTACCATTACCGACTTGGAGAGCACCAACGGTACAAGAGTCAACGGCGTGAGAATAAATTCAAAAGCGCTTGAGCCGGAAGACGTGATTTCTCTCGGAACTACAACTTGCACGCTCAGGGTGGAGTGAAAGTGTATTTCAATATAGCAGTGACGGTGTTAAGGTACATATTTTTGTTTTTTATGTTTCTTTTTATTTTCAGGCTGGTTAAGTGGATGGTTGATGATCTCAGGGAGACCGGCAAAAACCCCGCCGGTGCAAATTCGAGCCCCGCTTTTCCGCAGGCCGGGGCTGAAGCCGTACTGGCGGTTGTCGAAAGCTTTTCACCGGATTTGAAAAAGGGGGATAGCTTTGATATCCGTCGGGAAATTCTTATCGGAAGAAGCGGCAGGTGCGATATCGTAATAAAAGACTCGTTCACTTCAACCGAGCACGCCCGGATTTTTGTCAAGGACGGCCAGTACTGGCTGGAGGACATGAAAAGCACCAACGGCACTTATTTGAACGGCGTGCGGTTGGTGCGGCCCGTGGCGCTGGCAAATAGAGATGAAATAAGAGCGGGAAGCGTTACTTTCCGGTTTGTGAGGTGGGGTCATGAGGTGGGCCAAGATTACTGATGCGGGATTGTTGAGGGAGATGAACGAAGACAGCCTGTGCATCTCGCCGGAAAACGGTCTTTTTGCGGTGGCGGACGGGATGGGAGGCCACCGGGCGGGGGAGGTTGCCAGCAGAGTGGCCCTGCAGATCCTAGAGGACGAACTCTCAGAAAGGCTGAACAGAGGAGAAAAGCCGGAGCGTGCCCTGGTTGAGTCGGTACTGGAAGCCAACCGCCGCATATACGATCTTGCCGGCCAGAGCCCCGGCCTGGTAGGAATGGGCACTACGGTCACTGCCTGTTTGAACCGGAAGGACGAGGTTTTCGTGGCGCAGGTGGGGGACAGCCGGGCTTACCTGCTGCGGGGAAACACCATTGAAAAACTGACCGAAGATCATTCCCTCGTGCAGGAAATGGTGAAAAACGGCGGCATTACCGAGGAACAGGCTTTCGATCACCCGCACCGGAACGTTCTGACCAGGGCGCTGGGGACGGTACCCTCTCTGGAGGTTGATCTTTACCAAGTTAAAGTCAATGCCGGCGATTTGATTTTGCTCTGCACCGACGGCCTTACCATGTATCTGCGGCAGGAAGACATCATCTCGACCGTAAACGCCTCCCCGGACCCGGATACGGCGGTTAGGGCACTTTTGGAAAAAGCGCTGCGCGCCGGCGGCGCCGATAACGTTACCGTAATCCTGGTGGAATTCTGACGGCGGACATGCTTAAAAAGAAATAGTTGCCCGTATTAAAAGTACGGAGGTTTTCAAATGAGCTCCGGTAATGATGAAAGATTGGCGTCAAGAGCCAGAAAAACAGAGCGGAAACTGCTCTGTTTCGCAGGTATCTATGCAATAGCGGGGATGCTGGTGCTTTTTTTGGAGGGGCCGGGCGAATCCGGCAGGGTGGCTCTTTTTGCCGGAATAGCCTCCGTTGCGGCATTTTTTCTTGTCAACATCTACTGGAGCTACGAGGGTTACAGGGCCGACTGCTTTTTACTGCCGGTTACCGCAGTGATTTCCACAACAGGGCTGGTGTTTCTGTTCCGTATCGACCCCGCCTATGGTATCCGGCAGTTTGCCTGGCTGTTGATAGGCCTGCTGGCGCTGATTTTGACCACCCGCCTGCTGGTGGATTTCCGCTTTCTCGGCGATTACAAGTACATTTATGCAGTTGCGGGATTAATTGCGCTGCTCCTCCCCATTTTTTTCGGCAGGGAAATGGGAGGGGCCAAGAGTTGGCTTGACTTCGGGATATTTCACTTTCAGCCGTCGGAATTTGTAAAAATACTGCTGGTGCTTTTTCTCGCAAGTTTTCTGTCGGAGAACAGGGCGGTTCTCACCGCGGGGACCAGGAGCATTGGCTGGCTCTCGCTGCCCGGGCCCAAGGAATGGGTTCCCCTGGCGGCCATGTGGGGCATTTCCCTGCTGCTTCTCATTTTTCAGAGGGACCTGGGGACCGCCTTGATATACTTCGGGACGTTTTTGGCCATGGTGTATGTTACAACCTCACGCTTATTTTATGTTCTTTCCGGACTCGGTCTTTTTGTTGCGGGCGCGGCGGCCAGTTTTCACTTTTTTCAGCACGTCAGGGCGAGGGTTGAAATATGGCTGAACCCGTGGCCTTATATTGATACGAGCGGTTACCAGGTGACTCAGTCCCTTTTTGCCATCGGTTCGGGAGGCGTGCTGGGAACCGGCCTCGGACAGGGTTATCCGAAATTCATCCCCCTCGTGCATACGGATTTCATTTTTTCAGCAATCTGCGAGGAAATGGGTTTTTTGGGGGCGGCCGGAGTTATGATATTGTTTATAGTCTTCATTTTTCGCGGAATCAAAATCGCCTTGAACAGCAGGGACGATTTTGAGGCGCTGGCGGCATCCGGGCTGACCGCACTTATGGGTTTACAGGCGTTTATCATAATTGCCGGGGTAACAAAGCTTCTTCCGTTGACGGGCGTTACCCTTCCCTTCATGAGCTACGGCGGCAGCTCGCTGGTGGCGAATTTCATCCTTTTCGGACTGTTGTCGAATATTTCCCACGAGGCGGAAAACAGTCATGAAAAATAACATTTTAAGGCTTGGTTGCCTGCTGTTCGGGCTTTTCCTGGTCCTGACGGTGTACCTCGCCTACCTGCAGGTGTGGAAAGGGCCGGCTCTGGCCGCTAATTCGTACAACCGCCGCTTTCAGGAACAGGAAGCCCGGATCAGAAGAGGAACCATTTACGATATTAAGGGAGCGGTTCTGGCCAGGACGGAGTTTTCCGACGGCAAGGGGAGGCGCATCTATCCCGAGGGAACACGTACGGCCCATATCGTCGGATACGTATCCGAACGTTACGGCCGCTCCGGCCTTGAATCCTTCTGCGATCCGTATCTTTTGGGGATGGAAGGGCCTGACCGGGTCAGAAACAGGATAAACAACCTTTTGGGCAGGGAGCAGGCCGGCGGTGATGTTGTTCTTACCATAGATTCCGATCTGCAGGGTATGGCCGTGGAATTGCTGGGCGGACGGAGGGGGGCGGCGGTGCTTCTTGATCCCCGGACGGGAGCCGTTCGCGCTATTGTTTCCAGCCCGGGTTTCAACCCGAACTATCTGGAAGAAACCTGGCCCCGCCTGGTAAATGACGAATCGGCCCCTTTAATGAACCGGGCCGCCCAGGGCGCTTATCCGCCGGGTTCGACATTCAAAATCGTTACGGCTGCCGGGGCGCTGGCAGGGAACCCCGGCGTTGCCGATATGACTTTTGATTGCGCCGGGTATATTGTGGCGGACGGGTACAAGCTTGACGACGTGGCCGCGCATGGGAAGGTGGACTTGAGGAAAGCGCTTGCTGTTTCGTGCAATTCGGCTTTTGCGCAACTCGGACTTAACCTGGGCGCGGAAGGTTTTTACCGTGCCGTCAAGGCATTCGGCATAAGAGAGCCGGCTGATCTCGGGATACCGGTGCGGGCCGGCACCCTCGCCCCCCCGGGTGAGATGACTCAAAGCGAATTGGCCAGCAGTGCCATCGGCCAGGGCCAGATTCTCGTAAGTCCTCTGCAAATGGCGCTGGTTGCGGGGGCAATAGCCAACAAAGGCAAAATAATGAAGCCGTATCTGGTGGAGAGCGTGCGGGATTCTTGCGGTGGGACGATTCACAAGGCTGCAAGTCATGTCTGGCTTGACGCCGCCGCCCCGGATATTGCGGAAATAATAAAAGAAGGCATGGTGGACGCAGTCCGCAGCGGTACTGCCGGGGCGGCTTCCGTTGCGGGAGTTCAAATAGCCGGAAAGACGGGTTCCGCTCAAAATCCGCAGGGCATGGCACACGCCTGGTTTATCGGATTCGCCCCGGCTGACAGCCCCCGGCTGGCCGCGGCGGTAATCCTGGAAAACGCGGGTTCGGGCGGTGCGGTCGCTGCTCCCGTTGCGGGCAGGCTTCTGGCCTATGCTGTCTCCAGGGGGTACTGAAAGGGTGCGGGAAGCGCAACGCAGGCACACGAAGCCAGAGCGAAAAAGAGGAGCAGGTTGAAGAAAAACGTTACGCGGTATGCGCCTGAATGGAACAAAAACTGTTGATTGGTTACGGCGTTTGCAGTTTCGTAATACGGATAGGGGTGAAATTTATTGATCGGGAAGCTTTTGGGGAACAGATATGAGATCCTGGAGCAGCTTGGCGGCGGCGGAATGGCTATAATTTACAAGGCGCGGGATACCTTTTTGAACCGGATGGTGACTGTCAAGGTTCTTCGCCCGGAGTATACGGGCGACGAGGATTTTGTAAGGAGGTTTCGCAGGGAGGCCCAGTCCGTTGCCAGCCTGTCCCACCCGAATATCGTCAGCATTTATGATGTCGGGCGCGAATCTGATATCCATTACCTGGTTATGGAGTATGTTGAAGGCGACAACCTGAAAAACCTGATCAGGAGCCAGGGGACAATACCGCCTGAACGGGCTGTCGAAATTGCGCGCGAGATAACTGAAGCTCTTCAGCATGCCCATGAGAATAATATTGTACACCGGGACGTGAAGCCGCAAAACATCCTGATTACTAAAGGCGGCCGGGCGAAACTGACCGATTTCGGCATTGCCAGGGAGGCCACCAACGCCACTTTAACCCAGACCGATACAATTGTCGGTTCCGTTCACTACCTTTCCCCGGAGCAGGCGCGGGGTGAAACTGCCGGTCCGCGTTCCGACATCTATTCCCTCGGCATTGTTTTGTATGAAATGGTGACCGGAAAGCTTCCCTTTCAGGGAGACACTCCTATCGGAGTGGCTTTGAAACATATCCAGGAAAAACCCCCTAGTCCATCCGGCCTGAACCCCGCCGTGTCTTTGAGCCTGGAAAAGGTCATCAACAAGGCTATGGCGAAAATCCCGTCCGAACGTTATGCAACGGCGCGGGATATGGCGGCGGATTTGGGAGCGCCGGGCGGGGGGGCCGGATTGACCGGGGCCGTTCCCGTTGATGAATTTGCCACCAGGGTAATTCCCTCTTTCGGGTCCCCAGAGGAAGATCTGCACCCGCCGAGCGGGAAAAAGGCCGGCAAGCGCCGCTCCCCATGGCTGTGGACGGTTCTTGCGGTGATTGTGATGCTGATGGCCGGAGCGGCGGCCTTCCAGTATTACGTCAACGTACCCGAGGTAATAATGCCCGCCGTTGAAGGTTTGACGCTGGAAGATGCCCAGGCTGCCTTGCACGGGAAGGGGATAAAAAACATTCAGATTTCCCGGAACGCTCATCCCACTGTATCGGCCGGCAGGGTCATATCTCAGGACCCCCCTCCCGAAACCAAGGTTAAAGTAACGCGCAACGTGACTCTTTCAGTCAGCCTCGGGCCGGAATTTCGCAACGTTCCGGACGTTGTGGGCCTTACCGTCGGCGATGCGAAAATAAAGCTCAATCAAAACGACTTGAATGTTGCCGAGCCTTTACAGGAGAGATACAGCAACGAATATCCGCAGGGTGTCGTTATGGATCAGGATCCCAAACCCGGCACCAAACTTTTAAAAAGCTCGGGAGTCGTTTTGTCTGTAAGCAAGGGGCCGCAGCCTGCCGCGGTCAAAGTTCCGGATTTGATCGGGCTGACTGTGGACAGGGCTAGGGCGGAACTGGAAAAGGTAAAATTAAAACTGGACGGTAACGTTACCAGGGCAACCAGTACCGCTTACTTTGCCGGCCAGGTGATCGGCCAGAGTCCGGCAAAAGATACCGAGGTTCAGGAGGGAACGGCGGTTCAGGTCACCGTCAGCAACGGTCCCGGTCCCACCATGCGCCTGGCCAGGGTTGAAACGGGAGTGCCGGATGACGGCAAGGAACATGAGCTCAGAATTGTGGTGAAAGACGCAAAGGGAAGCAACGAGGCATACATCAATATTCATCAGCCGGGCGACAAGGTGGTCAGGGAAGTTGCCTATTACGGCAGAGCGACAATTCAGGTTTATATCGACAAGAAACTGGCGGGTGAGCAGTCTTTTGAATAGCGGGGAAGGCCTTGTCGAGGGAATTGTGGTGAGAGCATACGGCGGCCGTTACTACGTGCTGAACGGCTGCCGGGAGTGGGAATGCTCGCTGCGGGGACGGTTTCGCCACGAGAAACAGGAGGTTCTGGTGGGCGACCGGGTAGGATTCAGACCCGGGCGCGGCAACACGGGTGTTATTGAAAAAGTTTTGCCGAGGCATTCGCGCCTTGCCCGTCCGCCGGTTGCCAATGTCGATCAGGCCGTAATTGTTTTTGCCGTCAGAGAACCGGAACCAAGCCCCGTGTTGCTCGACCGTTTCCTGATCATGGCTTCCATAAACAAGGTGGAACCGTTAATCTGCTTTAACAAGGTCGATCTTTCCGGCGACGGGCGTGTCGAACTCTTGCCGAGGTATCAAAAGAATTTCAGGGTTTTTTTGACCAGCGCCAAGACCGGACGTGGACTTGTACAGTTGAGTGAAACCCTGCGCGGGAAAGTTTCAGTTTTTGCCGGTCCTTCCGGTGTTGGAAAGTCGACTATTTTAAATGCGCTTTTTCCCGGTTTGAAATTAAAAACGGGCGAATTGAGTAAAAAAATAGGGAGAGGAAGACATACCACCCGGCACGTTGAATTGCTCCGGGTGCCTGAAGGAGGGCTGGTCGCAGACAGCCCGGGTTTTTCCACTATCGACTTGCCCGATATTGAGCCGGGGATGCTTGCCCATTATTTTCCGGAGTTTGACGAGTACAGCGGCAGGTGCCGTTTTGCAGGCTGCCTTCACTACAAGGAGCCGGGTTGCGCCGTTAAAGAGGCGGTTGAAGCCGGCGGGATTGACGGTGCCCGTTACGGGCAATACCTGGAGTTTCTGGAAGATCTGATGAACAGGAGGAGATACTGATGATCAAGCTGGCGCCTTCAATCCTTTCCGCAAATTTCGCAGCTCTTCTGGACGACGTTAGGAAGGTGGAAAAAGCGGGTGCCCAATACCTCCACATAGATGTCATGGACGGGCACTTTGTTCCCAACATCACCATCGGCCCCCCGGTGATAAAGGCATTGCGGCAGGGAAGCGCGATGTGTTTTGACGTGCATCTGATGATTGAAAACCCCGAATTATACATAGGACAGTTCATTGACGCGGGAGCCGATCTGATTACTGTGCACGTGGAGTCTGCCAGGCACCTGCGCAGAACCCTGTGCGCGATCAAAGAAAAGGGCGCTTTGGCGGGAGTTGCGTTAAAACCGGCAACACCCCCCGCCGTTTTGGAATACATTCTACCCGTGGTGGATCTGGTGCTGTTGATGACAGTCGACCCCGGTTTTGGAGGCCAGGACTTCATTCCCGAAGTTCTGCCCAAGATCCGGGCAGTGCGGGAGATGATCGAAGGGCGCGGCATGAAGACGGAAATTCAGGTGGACGGAGGCATAAACCCTGCTACGGCGGCCGCGGTGGTAAAGGCCGGGGCAACCGTGCTGGTGGCCGGGTCGGCAATTTTCCGGAAGGATGATATTGCCGCTGCAATGAAAGGATTATTAAAGGCGGCGAAAGGTGGTGAGCAATAATGGCCGTTTGGAAATGTGAAGAATGCGGAGCTCTGGCCGAAGCCCGTTGCAAGCCTGGAAAATGCAAAAAATGCGGCGCTTCGAAAGAGAAACTGGTAAAAGAGAAAGGAGAGAAAAGATAAGGGGTTTTGTGCCGGGCCGCCGGCGCAGTGGGTGTGCAAGGCATAAAAAACTGCAAAAATTACTGGAAAACAGGTGTTTTTGACAATATGGAAAACAACAATGCCCCGCTGCATATAGCACGCTACATTACCATAGCTATGGATTTGGCCGAGAGAATATCTAACGGCGACTACAAGGAAGGGCAAAAAATTTCAGGACGTTCCACCCTGGCAGGTTTGTATAACGTTTCACCCGAGACCGTAAGGCGCGCGCTTTCTTTGCTGCAGGAGGCGGGCGTGGTCATGGTCGTTCCCGGAAAGGGAGTGCTTGTCAACTCTTTGGATGCGGCGCGCGAATACCTGGCCGAGTCGGGTCAGTACAAAATAATCAAGGAAATGCAGGCTCACCTGTCCTCCCTTATTCAGGAAAGGAACAAATTGAACAGCGCCATCGAGCGTCTTACCGAGGAGTTGCTGGAATATGTATTGAGTCTTCTTTCGGCGAAACACAAGATTTAGCTTCAGTTCCGCCATAGGCATGCGTTTACATGAAACACACCACCGGCACGGCCGGGACGCATTTCCTCCAGTCGCAACTGTCGTCTGTGTCTATGTAGTAATAATAGTCTATATAAGCCGGTTCCCTGTAAGGGAAGATCCCTTTCAGGCCCTGTATGTAACGGTCGAACAGCGTTTGTTCTTTTTTACCGCTGTGCAGTATAATCATCATGCCCGGGTTGAAACTGCTCGCCGGGCGGCTGTCCAGGCCGGATTTACCACCGGAAGCCGCTGAAGGACGGGGAGTTCCCGCCAATATGGACAGGATAATTATTATTGCTGTTATTAAAGCAATAACAGTTTTCCTCATTTTCATTTTTGCTCCCGTTATGCTTTAATGCCCTGTTTTCCCCTTGTTATTCCATATCCCTTCCTTCTCACCTTTATTTTAACCATAGTGCTGTTATTAACAGCAATATTTACATTTTACTATTTAATTTATATATTTTAGAATTTTCTTTAAAAAAACCTATTTTGGGCAATATGGGTTCGATTTTTGCTTATCTTTCAGGTAATAATCAGGCAGGTACCGTTGCAATTTTCTAATTTTGGAAGGTGGCTGACCATGATTAAGACTCAAAGGGATCGCAACTTGAACGGCATGCAGGACAATCCTTACTATTTTGCCCTGGGTTTGGGAAAAGAAAATGTGGATAATTTGGGAATTTTGGAATTGCGCCGTTTTGCCAGTGAGTTTGAGCAGGTCCTGGAAGCCTCTCACGACGGTATTTTCATCACCGACGGCTTTGGCAAGGTCTTGATGGTCAACAGCGCATGGGAGCGTATCTGCGGAATATCGAGGGAATTTGTCGTCGGCAAGTATGCCCAGGACATGGTTGACCAGGGTTTTTACTCCGAATCCGCTGCAATGGCCGCGATCAGGGCAAGAAAAAAGGTTACCGTTATGCTGAGAATGACAAGAGGGGACAAGGTCGGCCAGAAGATAATGGCCACCGGGATTCCGGTTTTGGATGATAAGGGTGAAATAAAAAGGGTAGTTGTAAATGTGAGAGATATTACCGAAATAGTCAATCTGAAGGATCAGCTGGAAGAGACCCAGCAGCTCAATGAGAAATACGCCGCCGAGCTCGAGCAGATGAGAGTTCAGCAGGCGGAGTTCGACGATGTGATAGCAAGCAGCACCAAAACAAAAAGGGTTTTGGAAATGGCGGCCCAGGTTGCCAAGGTGGATTCTACAGTGCTCATTACCGGCGAATCGGGGGTCGGCAAAGAGGTGATCGCCAATGTTATCCACCGCCTGAGCCAGAGAGCCAGGGGAACTTTGATTAAGATAAACTGTGGTGCCATCCCGGAAAATCTGCTGGAGTCCGAACTTTTCGGGTATGAGCCGGGCGCTTTCACCGGTGCGAGAAAGCAGGGGAAGCCAGGCATGTTTGAACTGGCGGAGAAGGGTACTCTTTTTCTGGACGAGATCGGCGACCTTTCTTTGAACCTCCAGGTAAAGCTTTTAAGAGTATTGCAGGACCACGAGGTGATAAGAGTCGGGGGGTTGAAACCCATACCGGTTGATGCCCGGATAATCGCGGCCACTCATAAGGATCTTTTCAAAATGGTTAAAATGGATAAATTCAGGGATGATCTGTATTACCGGCTCAATGTGGTATCCATAGAAATACCGCCCCTGCGTGAGCGGAAAGAGGACATACCGCTGCTTGCCCTGCATATTCTGGGGAAGCTCAATAAAAAATACGGCTTGAATAAATGTTTCTCACCCGAGGTGATCGAGAGGTTTGTCGGTTACCCGTGGCCCGGAAATATTCGTGAGCTTGAAAACGTTATCGAGCGAATGGTGGTAATGACCAGGGAGGAGGAAATCCGGTCCCTGCATTTGCCGGTTTCGATAAAGAATTATGCTTCTTCAGAAGAAGACATATCTTTTCCCGGGCTTATGCCTTTGCAGAAAGCTGTTGAAAAAGTGGAAAAGCAGCTCATCGAGCAGGCGCTGAAAAACTACAGAAGCACGAGAAAAGTGGCCAGGGCGCTGAGGGTCAGCCAGTCGACGGTGGTGAGGAAAATAAAAAAATACTGTCTTTCCTTTAGTCCGGAATCCGAACAGGAGCCGGAACTCTACTACGATAATTTAAAAATGCGGATTTGAATATTTTTTAAAGCTGAACCGGACCAGACCGGAATCCGGTTTTTTTGCCTTTTTTAATCCGTCTGCAGCGAAACGGATTTCAATCGGCGATGCAGATACGGTTCATTATTGCCGAGCCTCCGGGCAGGTGCTCCCGGAGGCGCAGCTGCGCAATTTCGATTAAAAATTGCATCGCGGGCGGTGTTTTATTTTGCAAATATTTCTGGTTGCACGCGATCAGGGCCTTTGCAGTTTCACCGGATTGCAATGCGCCTGATGCATAATAGACTCAGCGATTCAATATTGATAATAGTCGTAATATTCATGCAAAGCTGCATAGTAACTGAAAGCATAAATTCAAGAGGCTTCCCTTGATGCATCCAAACATCAAAGGGCGGCCTTTTTTAGCCGACAAAAAATGTCTGGCACGTTATTTGCGGTTTTGCAGTGTTGGTAAAGCGATGCCGTTTAAAACAAAAATTATGCAAATTTTCAGAACAGGAGGTGTTTGCGCGAGATGGCTGTATTTATATCAGCCGATGAAGCAGCAAAGTTGATCAAAGACGGCGACACGGTAGCAATTACAGGTTTTGTCGGTATGGGCCACCCGGAAGAAATATCAAAGGCGGTTGAAAAGAGGTTTCTTGAAACAGGTCAGCCGAAAGGTTTGACCATGGCTTTCGGAGCCAGCCAGAACGACGGAAAGTCGAACTGGGGACTCAACCGCTGGGCAAAGGAAGGCTTGATTAGAAAAGTTGTTTCAGGCCACTGGGGACTTCAGCCAGATATGATCAAACTGGCAGTGGAAAACAAAATTGAAGCTTACAACCTCCCCCAGGGGGTAATGATGCATCTGTTCAGGGCGATTGCCGGTAGAAAGCCGGGTATTGTAACGCATGTGGGATTAAAAACATTTGTCGACCCGAGGGAGACGGGCGGCAGGTTAAACGACATCAGCCGGGAGGAGTACGTCAAACTTATTGAAATTGAAGGAAAGGAATACCTGTTTTACAAATCGTTCCCGGTTGACATTGCGTTCATAAGGGGAACCACCGCGGACGAAAACGGCAATATCTCCATAGAAAAGGAAGGCATATCCCTCGAATTCCTGGCGGTTGCGCTTGCGGCAAAAGGTTCCGGGGGCAAGGTGGTGGCTCAGGTTGAGAGGGTTGCCAGGGCCGGGGCGCTTCATCCCATGATGGTCAAGGTGCCTGGTGTTCTGGTAGACGCAGTGGTTGTTGCAAAACCGGAGAATCACTGGCAGGTTCCCATGGCGGATCCGTACAATCCCGGCCTGAGCGGAGAATTAAGGGTCCCTCTCAGCAGTGTGAAACCTCTTCCGCTGAATGAAAGAAAAGTTATCTGCAGGAGATGCGCCATGGAATTGATTCCCAACGCGGTAGTCAACCTGGGTATCGGCATGCCGGAAGGCGTCGGCGCGGTGGCGGCGGAAGAGGGCATCAGCGAAACCATGACCATGACCGTGGAGCCCGGGGTTATCGGCGGGGTGCCTTTAAGCGGGCTGTACTTCGGAACTGCCGTAAACCCGGAGGCGATGATCGACCACCCGTACAGTTTTGATTTTTACGACGGAGGAGGACTGGACCTTGCAGTGCTTGGTATGGCGGAGATGGACCGGTACGGAAACGTCAACGTCAGCAAGTTCGGTCCCCGCATTGCCGGAGCAGGCGGATTCATCAACATCACACAGAGCACGAAGACGGTTGTGTTCTGCGGCACTCTTACGGCCGGCGGTTTGAAACTGGAGATCGACGACGGCAGGCTCAAAATAGTGAATGAGGGCAGAATCAAGAAGCTGGTCGGAAAAGTCGAGCATATCACCTTCAGCGGCGACTACGGACGGACGAGCGGACAGCGGATCTTTTACGTAACCGAGCGTGCAGTTTTTGAACTGCGTCCGGAGGGAGTCACGCTGACTGAAATTGCGCCCGGTGTGGACCTGGAGAGAGACGTGCTCGGGCAGATGGAGTTCAAGCCGCTGATATCTCCGGATCTCAAACAAATGGACCCGCGCATTTTCAGGGACGGGCCGATGGGCATAGACAAGGAAATACTGGTCAAAAACAACAGCTAAAAATTTCAGGCGGGGGGAAAACAAATGGGACTCAAAACCAGGGAGGATTACCTTCAATCGCTCAAGAGCTTGCGGCCGAACATATACAAGTTCGGGAAACTAATTGAAGACGTCACCACCGACCCGGCCACCCGGCGTACTGTAGAAAGCCATGCGCGCGCTTTTGACGTTTCGCACGATCCGGAGTTTGCGGAAATTTTTACGACCACATCCTCCTTTACGGGGGTGAAAATTCACCGTTGGACCTCTATTATGGCCAGTCTCGATGAGATAATGTTCAATTCGAAGCTAAAAAGGGCAATGTACAGGCTGACCGGAACCTGTACCGGCGGTCTGTGCGTCGGCTGGAACAGCCTGAACGTGCTGTGGAACGTGACCTACGAGATTGACAGGGAATATGGAACCAGCTACCAGGAACGTCTGAAGAAATGGATTATTAACGCCCAGGAAAAAGCCCTGGTGGTGGCCGGGGCGCTTACCGACGCCAAGGGAGACCGCAGCATGAGACCATCCCAGCAAATTGACCCGGACAGTAACGTTCGCGTCAAAGAGGTGCGTGAAGACGGTATAGTCATCAGCGGTACCAAAGCGATGATTTGCGGTGTGGCCGCCTCTCATGAAATTTTTATCCTCCCCGGCAGCGGGTACAGGGAGGAGGATCAGGACTACGCGGTCGCCTGTGTGGTGCCGCGCGACACTGAAGGGCTGACAATCGTGGAAACGCGCCGGCCCAGCGACACCAGGGAGTTCGAGGAGGGATGGGACATCCCTGAAACAGGAATAACCCAGGCCTACTTGATCTTTACGGACTGCTTTGTTCCGAAAGAAAGAGTTTTCATGTGCAAGGAGTACAGATACAGCGGCAAAATTATTGAGTACTTCACCGCCAACTACCGGGCCTGCATCGGCGCCTGCGTTGCCGGACAGGGGGACGTGATGATAGGGGCGGCGGCGCTTATGGCCCGGGTCAACGGGCTTGCTGCGGCGACATTTATGAACAAGATTGTCGATATGGCTGTCAATAATGAAACCACCTACGGTGTGGGCATAGGGGCCATGGCCCTGGGCAGGCAGCATCCCGCGGGGGCATGGGTTTCTGATTCGCTGATGGCTCATACCAACAAGGTTCATGTGGCGACTCTTCCGTATGAAACCAAACGCATTTGCCAGGACATCGGCGGCGGAATCGTGGAAACCGGCTGCTTCCCGTCGTACAGGGATTTCAACGACCCACTGTATGGGGAGTTCATACAAAGGGCGGTGAAGGCCAGTCCGCAGTTCAGCGCTGAAGCGAGGGCCCGCGCGGCAAGGCTTACGGAGTGGCTGACACTGGGTGCCGGTGTCCCCGGGTGCATGCACGGCGGCGGTTCGCCGGACGGTGCCAGACTGGTTGTAAGGGCCTTCACCCCCGTGGACAAGTATGCCGACTATGCCCGTAAAATCGCCGGTATTGCAGAAGAGATACCGGAGCCGGAGAAGAAAAAGAAATAGTCCGGGCCGTATGACAGGCGGTTGAAGTATTTGCGGCTTTCAACCGCCTGAAAAAATATGGAAAGGGAAGATCAGCATGAATTTCAAGCTTACCGAAGAGCAACAGTTGATACGTGCAAGTGTCAGGGAATTCTGTCAGCAATATGTTGAGCCCGTGGCCGACAAGATCGACCGGGAGGCTTGCTTCCCCTCCGATGTTGTCAGAAAACTGGCGGAGCAGGAGTGGATGGGCATTCCTTACCCCGAGGAGTACGGCGGAGCCGGGTCGGACTATCTGACCTATACGATTGTGGTGGAAGAGCTCTCCCGGGTTTGTGCCACTACGGGATTTACGCTTGAATGCCACACCTCGCTGGCAAGCTATCCTCTGTATAAATTCGGTACGGAAGAACAAAAACAAAAGTACCTTGTACCGTTGTGCAGGGGAGAAATGCTGGGGGCTTTTGCCCTGACCGAGCCCGGAGCGGGTACTGATGCCGGTGCGGCGAGCACTACGGCCGTACTGGACGGCGACGAATATGTTCTCAACGGCACGAAGATGTTCATCTCCAATGCCCCTGTGGCCGGTGTCTTTATTGTCTTTGCCATGACTGACAAATCCAAGGGAACCAAGGGCCTCAGCGCTTTTATCGTGCCGGCCGGCACACCTGGACTGAAAACAGGCGAGCATCTCAACAAGATGGGCATCCGCGGCTCCCTGACATCGGAAGTGGTGTTCAAAGATTGCCGTATTCCCGGGGAGAACCTCCTGGGACAGGAAGGGCAGGGCTTTAGAATTGCCATGATGACCCTTGACGGAGGAAGGATCGGTATTGCCGCCCAGGCGCTGGGGATTGCCCAGGCTGCTTTGGACGAATCGATCAGGTACTCCAGGGAGAGGGTTCAATTCGGGAAGCCGATCAGCTCTTTTCAGGCGATTCAGTGGATGCTCGCAGACATGGCAACCAGCGTGGAGGCGGCGAGGTTTCTTACCTATCATGCCGCCTGGTGTTATGACCAGGGTCTGCCCTACAGCAAGGAGGCTGCCATGGCCAAGCTCTTTGCCTCTGAAACGGCCGCCCGCCAAACCAACAGGGCGGTTCAGATTCACGGCGGTATCGGGTATATCAAGGGACACAAAGTCGAGCGCCTGTACCGGGATGCCAAAATAACCGAGATTTACGAAGGAACGTCGGAGGTTATGAGAATGGTCATTTCCGGAAGTTTGCTCCGCTAGTTGAAACAGATGAATCGTAAAAGGTCAGGGGGACGAAACGTGTTAAAATTCCCGCTTGTTTCAAACCTTGGGAAGGGAGGTTGTTAGCCTGCAGTCTATTTGCAGATAACCGGAAAGCGTTAAAACAGCCGTCTTACATTTATAACATGGAACAAGGAGGTTTTAGAAGTGAGCCAGATTGTCACCGAAGTAGGCAACACGAAAGTGCAAATCTCCGAACTTGCCAAAAAAATGCTTCGGATACGGTGGTTGTTCTATGGAATTCTCTTGTTTACCTACGTTTTTGTTTACTTCGACCGCGTCGCACCCGCCGTCGTCGCGCCGGAGCTGATGAAGGAATTCGGTTTGACGGCAACCGCGCTGGGAGTTCTGTCTTCCATGTACTTTTATCCTTACGCGGCCATGCAGATTCCCTCCGGTGTATTGTCGGACTACCTTGGTCCGAGGTTTTCAGTGGGCACGTTTTTTCTTGTGGCCGCTGTGGGTACGATAATATTCGGTATTGCGAAAACCTTCGGGGTGTGCATCTTCGGCCGCTTCCTGATGGGTGTGGGCGTGGCGGTGGTGTGGATTCCCTGCATGCGGATATTGGCCAACTGGTTCCGGCCGAAAGAGTTTGCCACCTTGACCGGCTTGATGCTCACCCTCGGCAACGTTGGGGCGATACTTGCCTCCGCGCCCCTGGCGGTCATAGTAAAAGCTCTGGGCAGTTGGCGCGCAGCGTTTTACTATGTCGGCGCCGGCCTGGTCGTAGTAGCGCTTTTGAATTACATCCTGCTCAGGAACAAGCCGCAGGATATGGGGCTGCCCACTGTTTCGGAAATCGACGGCATCGATTACTACAAGACAGCCGAAGGCGAAAAAACCGGTTTCCTGGAGAACTGCGGCAAGCTGTTCAGGATGAAAAACTACTGGCTGATAGCGATATACGCGTTTACAATTTACGGTACGGTCATGGGGTTCCAGGGTCTCTGGTTTGTTCCCTACGCGCAGGAGGTCTACGGATTTTCCAAACAAGCGGCGGCAAACATGCTGATGATGTGGCCCATCGGTATGGCCTGCGGTTGTTTCTTCATAGGTCTGGCTTCCGACCGGCTGCTGAAGTCCAGGCGCAGAACGTCTTTATACGGGATGATCATCTATATTCTCACCTGGATACCGGTGGTCTTTTTGACAGGACACATACCCGTTGTACTTTTCTATCCGCTTCTGTTTGTGATGGGCTTCTTTTGCGGCAGTTACGTTCCAAACTATGCCCACGTCGCCGAGGGTCAACCGCACAGTTTTATCGCTACGGCGAACGGGATGTTAAACATATGGTACTTTGTCGGAGGAGCGTTCTTCCAGACCTTCATGGGGCGCGTGCTTGACGCTTACGGCAAGGTTGGGGGCAAGTTTCCGGTGGAAGCTTACCAAAAAGCTTTCCTGTTCTGCATAATCGCTCTTGTTGTCGGAGCTGTCGCTATGTACTTTACGGAAGACACCAGGGCTTTGCAGAAAGGAAAAACCGCTTGAGAAAGCTTTTATAACAAGCGGTTTCGGCAGATGAAAACCGGATGCTAAAAAGGAGGGGCATGGGATTGCCGGCATTTGTTCCCATGCCCTGCCATATATTGCGGCAGGCGGAATTCAAGGAAAACCATGACGATAAAAGCGGCATTGACACACACCTAATCCGGTCATATAATATCACTATAAAATTTTAATATGCTGGCCTTCAGGGACGGGTGAAATCCCCTACCGGCGGTATGGTGTTTCTTGAGACCGTTTAAAACGAAGTGGTGCGTGAAGGCGTCGACGGACGGTGCGAAGTGTATCCGGGCGGTACGGACACCGGACGGAGATGCCCGACCGGAGCCGGGGAGAGTTTTCTACGGTCGGCTGGAGCCGAGCCCGCGAGCCTTATTGCGAGGTTGATCCGGTGAAAAGCCGGGGCCGACAGTGACAGTCTGGATGGGAGAAGGTGGTTTTGGCCTTTTGAGGATTTCTAAAGGCATGTTTTAATTTGTTTTTCCGCATATATAACCCTGAGGCGCAGCCCCGGGGTTTTTAATTTGTTTTCCGGTGTCCAAAACTTCTTACGAGGCAGGAGCATATGGACAGAAAGTACATGAGCCTGGCCCTGGAACTGGCTGCCAGGGGACAAGGACGCACCAGCCCGAATCCTGCGGTGGGGGCGGTTGTAGTCAAGGAAGGCAAGATAATAGGACAGGGATACCACCTTCGGGCGGGAACGCCCCACGCCGAGATAAACGCCATGAAAGAAGCCGGAGAAGGAGCCAGGGGGGCTACGCTGTATGTGACGCTCGAACCGTGCTGCCATTACGGGCGTACCGGCCCGTGCACGGAGGCAGTAATCGAGGCGGGCATTGCGAGAGCGGTTGTGGCAATGGTCGACCCGAACCCCGCGGTTTCCGGCAAAGGGATTGACAAACTGCGCCGGGCCGGAATAGAAGTCACTCTCGGTGTGATGGAAGCGGAGGCGCGGGAGTTGAACGAGGTCTTTGTAAAATATATTACGACCGGGCTACCCTTTGTGGTGGCCAAGGCGGCCGTCAGCCTGGACGGGAAGATTGCCACCTCCGCCGGCGAGTCGAAATGGATTACGGGTCCGGAGGCAAGGGCGTACGCGCACCGGTTGAGGGACAGGTACGACGCCGTAATGGTTGGTATCGGCACGGTCCTGGCAGACGATCCATTGCTGACCGCCAGGCTGCCGGCTGGGGACGGCCGCGATCCCGTGCGGGTAATCCTGGACAGCGCAGCCCGTACTCCCTTGCATTCGAAAGTGCTGAACCGGCAGTCACCGGCCCGTACCATTATTGCGGTGACGGCGGCGGCGCCCCGGGAAAAAACGGAGGCGCTTGCGGCGACGGGGGCGGAGGTTCTAGAGGTGAACGAGGGTCCCCGGGTTGATCTGGCTGAGTTGATGAGATTGTTGAGTAAGAAAGAAATCACGTCCGTTCTGGTGGAAGGCGGGTCGGCTGTGCACGGTTCGGCTTTTGCCGCCGGAATTGTCGATAAAGTTGTTTGGTTTATCGCCCCCAGGATAATAGGCGGCACGACGGCGCCCGGACCGGTGGGGGGACGGGGGGTTGAAGATCTCACGGATGCTGTAAAAGTTGAACGGTTGAAAGTTCACAGGCTGGGGGAGGACCTTTGCATAGAGGGATATGTGAGACAAAGCACGTCTGTTTCCGTTCCCTCCGCCCGCAGTCCGGCTGAAGCGGAATGAAACCGCCGCTGTGACACGGGTGCCGCCCGCCCGTTTTATCCGCAGGGTAATAAGGGTATGTTTGCAGGGAGTCAGTAAAATATCTGAGGTGAAAAACATGTTCACTGGTATCGTGGAGGAACTCGGGACGCTTCGGTCCGTCCGGAAAGGGGCAGATTCGGCGCAGCTTGTGATCGCGGCTGAAAAGATCATCCCCGGCCTGCGCATAGGGGACAGTGTGGCGGTAAACGGTGTCTGCCTTACCGCCGTTCGCTTTGACGACAGGGGATTTACAGCCGACGTGATGGCGGAAACCCTTTACAAAACCAACCTCGGAACGCTGAAAAGCGGGGACAGGGTCAACCTTGAGAGGGCTTTGCGCCTGGGCGACAGGGTTGGCGGACACCTCGTCAGCGGCCATATTGACGGGGTGGGGACTGTATCAAGGCTGGAAAAACACGACATTGCAACGCTCGTTACCGTAAAGGCGCCGGATGAGGTAATGCGCTACGTCATTAAAAAAGGTTCGGTCGCCGTGGACGGAATCAGCCTTACGGTTGTCGATTTGACGGACGACTCGTTCCTGGTTTCCCTGATACCTCATACTGCCGCATCCACCACTTTGGGCCGCAAGAGAATAGGAGACACTGTGAATCTGGAAGGGGATATCATCGGCAAATATGTGGAAAAGCTGCTGAACCGCAAAGAGAACAATACGGCGGGATCAGGGTTGACAATGGGTTTTTTGGCCGAGCACGGCTTTATATAAATATAGAGGTCTTAAAAAAGAGGAGGCAGAAATATGGGTTTTGCGACGATTGAAGAGGCAATCGAGGACATCAGGCAGGGCAAGATGATAGTTGCCGTCGATGACGAGGATCGGGAAAACGAGGGCGACCTGATCATGGCTGCCGAAAAAGTCACTCCCGAGGCAATTAATTTTATGGCTACCAACGGCCGGGGACTGATTTGCCTGCCGATAACGGGCAAGAGGCTTGACGAACTGGAACTGCCGGCGATGGTTTCCCACAACACCGATCCGCACGCCACCGCTTTTACGGTTTCCATAGACTACAAGGAGTGCACTACGGGTATTTCCGCCTACGAGCGGGCGATGACAGTGAAAGCGGTACTGGACCCGAATACCAAACCTTCCGACTTGCGCCGCCCCGGGCATATTTTCCCACTGAGGGCGAAGGAAGGCGGGGTGTTGAGGAGGACAGGCCATACCGAGGCCGCGGTGGATCTCGCCAAATTGGCCGGCCTTTATCCTGCCGGAGTTATTTGCGAGATAATGAAGGAAGACGGAACAATGGCGAGGGTGCCGGAACTTTTGGAGTTTGTAAAGATTCACGGTTTGAAGATCATCACCATCGCCGACCTGATACAGTACAGGCGCAAGACCGAAAAGCTGATCAAGCTGATCGACACCGCCAAACTGCCGACCAAGTACGGTGAGTTCACGGCTGTCGCGTACGAAAGTGTTCTTGACGGAAAAGGACATATAGCGCTGGTAATGGGAGAACTGGATCGGGTGGAAGCTCCTCTCGTGCGCGTTCATTCAGAATGCCTGACCGGTGATGTTTTCGGGTCGGATCGCTGCGACTGCGGTGACCAGCTGAAAAGGGCCATGGAAATAATTTCGGAGGAAGGCACGGGGGTTCTCCTGTACATGCGCCAGGAAGGGCGGGGGATCGGCCTTCTGAACAAAATCCGCGCCTACAACCTTCAGGATCAGGGCAAGGACACGGTTGAGGCCAACCTTGCGCTGGGATTTCCGGCCGACTTGAGGGACTACGGCATCGGGGCGCAGATACTGGTCGATCTCGGTCTGAAAAAAATCCGGCTTATGACCAATAATCCCAGGAAGATTGCGGGCCTTGAGGGATACGGCCTGAAGGTGGTGGAACGGGTTCCCATCGAGGTGCGGCCGGGAAAATCGAACCGTTTTTACCTTGCCACCAAGCAGAAAAAACTCGGCCACCTGCTAAATATCAGCGGAGGAGAGCGTTAAGCGCGCAGATTATTTCGAAAGGAAGGTTGTCTATGCCGAAAGTATACGAAGGAAGCCTTTTGGGCCGTGGAATGAAGTTCGGGATTGTAATTACGCGTTTTAACGAATTTATTACGAACAAGCTTTTGAGCGGTGCGCTGGACGCTCTGGGCAGGCACGGGGTGGAGGACCGGGATATTGAAGTGGCCTGGGTTCCCGGCGCTTTTGAAATACCGCTGGTTGCCCGGAAGATGGCTTTTGCGAAAAGATACGATGCCGTCGTATGCCTTGGCGCGGTAATCCGCGGTGCTACGCCACACTTCGACTATGTGGCCGGCGAGGTTGCCAAGGGTATAGCGAAGGTGGGGCTTGAAAGCAAAATTCCGGTGATATTCGGCGTTATCACCGCCGATACCATAGAGCAGGCGATAGAAAGGGCGGGCACCAAGGCCGGAAACAAAGGCTGGGATGCGGCCGTTTCCGCCATAGAAATGGCCAACCTGTTGAAAGTGATGGAGTGAACCGAGATAAAACAAAAGGACCCGGTTTTACGGGGCCGGGTCCTTTTATTAAAGAAGATAAAAACGGCTGTTCGCCGTTTTTCCCTTACAGTTGTTTTTTATATCGCACGCTGAACCTTTCCGCTTCTGAGGCAGCGGGTACAAACCAGCACCTTTCTCGGAGCACCGTTAATAATGGCCTTGACGCGTTGAAGGTTCGGGGCCCAGGTCCTTTTTGTGCGGATATGTGAGTGGCTCAGCTTCATTCCGAATGTAACGCCCTTGCCGCAAATGACGCACCTTCTAGCCATTAATTAAAACACCTCCTTTACGCCACTTATTCATTCTACCAAAAAACGTCTTGGGCTGCAAGGGCCGGTTTGTCAATTTCCGCCCTTTTTAAATCATATCGTGACAAGCGGAACCGTCCGTTTTAACAACGGCGTCTTGCAGGGGTAAAGGTATGCCGCAAAGTTTTCTCGACGAGCCTGTTCAGTACATAAAGACAATTGGCCCGCGCCGTTCCGCGGCTTTGCAGAAGCTGGGAATTTTTACGGTGGGGGACCTGCTTTACCATTTTCCCAGACGGTACGAGGACCGGACCCGGTTGAAGCCCGCGGCGGCCTGTGCGGACGGGGAGATTGCCACGCTGCGGGGTACTGTTTTGGCAGTACAGGATTTAAAGCCTAAGCGCGGTTTGACGGTTACAAAGCTGGCCGTTCATGACGGGCGTGGTATTTTTTACGCAGTGTGGTTCAACCAGGGCTACATAAAAAAGAACCTTCCGCCCGGCACCAGGGTCTTTGTAACTGGAAAGGCGGAAAAGGGCTTCGGCGCCACCCAGGTAGTTGTTGAAGATTATGAGTTCGACGAAGGCACGGACTGTTTGAGCGCCGGACGCATCGTACCGGTCTATCCCCTGACCGCCCGGCTCAACCAGCGCGTTCTCAGAACGGCTGTAAAATTCGGCCTTGATCACATAAAAGACATCGACGGAGATTTTTTGCCCGCAGGCCTTCTGGAAAAGTTATCGCTACCCCGTCTAAAAGAGTCCCTGTACGCAATCCACTTTCCCGAAAGAGAGGAGGACGCCTGCAGGGCAAGGAGCAGATTCATTTTTGAGGAGCTTTTCCTCTTTCAGTTGGCCCTGGCGGCATTCCGCAGGAATATTTCCGGCTTGAGGAAGCCGCATCGATACATGCCCGACGGCAGGCTTATTCTGTCCTTTATAAACGCCTTGCCCTACCGTCTCACTGACGAGCAGGCAAAAGTCTGGAAGGAAATTTCCGGCGATCTGGAGTCTCCTTCGCCGATGCACCGCCTGCTGCAGGGGGACGTGGGCTCGGGCAAGACGGTAATATCTGCGCTGGCCCTTTTGAAGGCTGTTGAAAACAGCCTCCAGGGGGTGCTGATGGCTCCCACGGAAATTCTTGCCGAACAGCACTATCTCGGAATGAAAAAGTCTCTTGCTTCAACCGGCGTTGAAGTCGGCCTCCTGACGGGCGGTATGCGTAGAAAGGAGAAGAAAAAGCTTCTCGAACAGGTCCGCTCGGGGGAAACAAAAATTCTGATAGGCACCCACGCCCTGCTGCAGGAGGACGTGGATTTCAAAAAGCTCGGGCTGGTTATAGTGGATGAACAGCACAGGTTCGGGGTTCGCCAGCGGGCAGCCCTTCAGTACAAGGGGTACTTCCCCGATACTCTGGTCATGACCGCGACTCCGATTCCCCGCACCCTGGCGTTGACTCTATACGGCGATATGGACATTTCGGTTATCGGACGGCTGCCTCCGGGCAGAAAACCGGTCAAAACCTACGCCGTACTGCCCGGCGCGATGAAAAAGGTTTACAGTCTTATCGGAGAACAGGTGCGCCTGGGAAGACAGGCCTACATCGTTTGCCCGCTGGTGGAAGAATCCGGGAAGATCGACTTGAAATCCGCGTCCGAACTGGCTGACAGACTCGCACGAAACGAGTTCAGGGATTTCAGGGTCGGGCTGCTGCACGGCAGGATGAAGGCTGACGAGAAAGACGGCATCATGGCTTCTTTTCGCCGCGGTGAACTGGATGTGCTTGTATCGACTACGGTAATCGAGGTGGGAGTGGACGTGCCCAATGCAACAGTGATGGTCATCCTGGACGCCGAACGTTTCGGCCTCGCCCAGCTTCATCAGTTGCGCGGCCGGGTGGGGAGGGGCGGTCACCAGTCTTACTGCATTCTCGTCGCCGATCCGAAGACGGATGAAAGCCGCGCCCGCCTGAAGGCGATGACGCAAACAGGAGACGGGTTTGTGCTCGCCGAGGAGGACCTGCGGCTGAGGGGTCCGGGAGACTTTTACGGCACCCGCCAGTCCGGCTTGCCCGAATTTAAAATCGCCGATCCCGTGCGGGATTACGAAATTCTGCTAACGGCGCGGCAGGAAGCAATCGGCTGGATTGAGAATGACCGTAACCTGGCAAAACCGGAAACGATGATCATGCTGGAGGAAATCAAAAAAAGATTTTGGGATCAGGCGCCCGGTTTGTTGACTTATTGAGGCGGCTGCGGTTGCGTGTTGCAATTATTTGCCAATCTTATTAATTGGATTTTGAAACATTATTATACTGGTATACGGACATTTTATCGAAAAATAATATAAATAAATTCTAAAAACGGGGGTGAGGAATGTACGGGGATGATAATCCGGGCCCGGATTTTCGCATGGCGTGCGGCCTGGTTTTCAAGGCGGCGCGGGGAGCCGCCGGGCTCGAATAATCCGGCGCCCCGGGCGGTATTAGCCCCGCCGGAACAAGAAGCCTGGTAACGTCAACGTGTTATGGTCAGAAATGTCAAAAATTAATGATGCCACTCACCTGCAATTTTTTATAGCGGATATTTTCCGCTTTTTTTAATTCAGTGCATGCCGTATTCTGAAGAGATCAGTGAAGGATGAACGGCCATGGAAACTCCCTCTGCAACCACCTTGGAGGTATTCAGGATCATCTCGTCGATTTCTTTGGGAGTTACCATCAGGTTGCCTGCGAAAGGCTGTAAAACGCTGCTGATAACCTGATGTGAAAAGTCGGGACGCAGGTTTTGGAAAACCTGTATGAGTGCCGGATTGTATTGGAGTTGTTCGATGAGTTTGTCAATAGTGGCCTGTGCTATTACGGCAGCGTTAACCACTGTGGGGATGCCGATGGCAATAACGGGAACACCCATGCTTTGAATATTGATGCCCGCCCTTCTGTTGCCGATACCGGAACCGGGGCTGATACCGGTATCGGCAATTTGGATGGTAGTGCCGATTCTTTCCGCGCTGCCCGCCGCCAGGGCGTCAATCACAATAATCAGTTGCGGTTTGATTTTTTCCACGACACCTTTTATTATTTCGGCAGTTTCAATTCCAGTAATCCCGAGCACTCCCGGGGCAATTGCGCTGACCGAACGCATTCCGCCTTTTACTTCCTCGGGCGCGTATTTGTACAAATGACGCGTGACCATAACCTGATCGATAACCTTCGGTCCGAGTGCATCGGGAGTGGCATTCCAGTTTCCAAGCCCCACCAGGAGGATTTCCGCGTTTTCGGGTAGATTGAAAAGGGATGCCAGCTTTTTGGCGAGTATTTCGGCGACTTCCTTCCCGGCGTTATAGTCGTTTTCTCGAAGCGCGGGAGCGTCAATAGTTATGTAGTTCCCCCTCGGTTTCCCCATCATTTTCTCGGCCTGCTCCTCTACAATTCTCACCGTTGTTACAGAGGAGTATTGATATTTTTCCCGGTCGACGACCGCTCCCGGAATTTCCTGCCCAGTTTGGCCTCTTATCAGATCATGGGCCTCGACGGCCAGATCAATGTTGATGCCGAATACCTTGTAAAAATCGGGATGCAACGTATATTCCCCCTCATGCTAAAAAAAATTAAATTGGTTTATATTTGTTTTTTTAAGGAGATTGCGCGCATTCCCCCGCTTGATTTTACGGCAGTGTAACTTGCGGCAATCAGCTTTTTTAGCTTGTCCCGTTTATGCCGTAATATTCAATAAGACGTTTTGGCATAAGTTTTTTCTTAATTCCGAAATAAATCGATTTTCTTGAATAATTATGCTATAATATTTGACTAAAGGAAGGGATTTTACATTTTACGCGTGATTTCCGGTTCGGCAAAAAAGCAGTTGCTCAAGACCCCCCGGGGAGTTGATGTGAGACCTACTGCCGACCGGGTTAAGGAAGCGCTGTTCAATATTTTGGGGGGGCGGGTGCCCGGTTCCGTTTTTCTGGATCTTTTCGCCGGCACCGGAAACATCGGAATTGAGGCTTTAAGTCGCGGTGCGGATAAGGCGGTATTTGTTGAAAACAAGATAAAGCATGTCAGAGTGATTAAAGAGAATTTAAAGACTACAGGCTTCGAGTCAAAGGCGAGGGTTTTGCACCTGGATGTGGCAGACGCCCTGCATCTTCTAAAAAGGGAAGAGTTGTCGTTTGATATTATCTTTATGGACCCTCCTTATTCGAAAGGTTTTGAAACCAGCACCCTTGCCGGCATTGCAGCTTTCGGCCTGCTCAAACAGCACGGGATAATAATCGTGGAAAGCAGAAAAGACGGTCTTCCGTCCGGAGAGATTGACGGTCTGAAAATGACACGCGCAGAGAGATATGGAGATACCCTGCTTTCCTTTTTCAGCAGATAAATTCGGGAGGGGTGTAAGTTTTGCGGACAGCGATCTGTCCCGGAAGTTTTGATCCTGTTACTTTCGGGCACCTTGACATTATAAGTAGGGCGTCTTTGCTGTTTGACAGGGTAATAGTTGCAGTTTTGCGCAATCCCGCAAAAAAATCCCTGTTTTCAATAGAAGAAAGGCTGGAGATGCTGAGCAAGGTTCTTTCCGGCTACCACAACGTCGAAGTCGATTCATTTGACGGCCTGACTGTCCACTATGCCGTCGAGCAGAAAGCAAGGGCGATTATCCGGGGTCTCAGGGTAATCTCGGATTTTGAAAACGAGTTCCGGATGGCGCTGACCAACAAGCGCCTGGCCTGCCATATCGAAACCGTATTTTTGATGACGAGGGCGGAATATTCGTTTATAAGTTCCACCACCGTTAAAGAAATTGCCTCCTTTGGGGGTTCGGTACGCGCTCTCGTGCCGCCTTTGGTGGAAGAGAGGCTGAAGAGGAAATATGAAAGCCTTGGACAAAATTAGGAGGGATAAATACAAGTGGACCTGTTGAGCGCCCTTAACGAACTGGAAGAGTTAATAGAAAGCAGCGGGAAAATTCCTTTAACCAAAAAGGTGGTGTTGGACGAGGACCGTGTTCTCGATCTTCTCGACCGCATTCGCACGACCATACCTGAAGAGATCCGCCAGGCCAAGTGGATAATTCAGGAGCGGGAAAAAGTGCTTAACGATTCGCAGAAAGAAGCCATGCGCATACTCGAGGACGCTCAGAAAGAACTGGAAAAGCGTGCGGACGACAGTGAGATTACCCGCCAGGCAAAGGTGCTGGCTGAGGAAATTGTCAAAAAGGCGGAGACTGTTGCCAGGGAAATGCGCGAGGGGGCACGCGGTTATGCCGACGATATTTTGGCCAATCTCCAGGAAAGCCTGGGCAAGATCCTGAACCAGATAGAACACGGCCGTTCGGAGCTGAAGGCTATGAAGTAGGGCGGTTGAGCATCACTGCAGCATCCTGAGCACGTTGCGCCAGTCGACGTGTTTTTCTATGTTTTCCACCGCCATCCTGACGGCTTTTTGATCTTCCGGCCTGATTATCCTGGTAACCTCCGATATTCTCTCGATGGTGGTGTAAGTGTCGTAGTGCACTAAAATCACCGGTACGCCTTTTTCTTCCGCCCGGGCCACCACCTTGACGTCCGGATAGAGGCCTCCGGTCAGAATCAGGGCCGAGGTGCTCGTCTCCAGTGCGGCGAGCGCCACTTCGGACCGGTCTCCCCCGGTAATGACCGCTTTGTTGGCTGCCCGGCGCAGGTAGCCGAGCGCGCTTTCCGCAGTCATTGCCCCGATGACGACGTCTTCAACCAAACGGTCGAGACGGTTTTCTCCCGCCAGGATTTCCCCGCCCAGCACTTCGTGGTACTCGGCTACTGTGGGAGAGGTAACCTCCGGGTGTCTCGGTATGATTCCCAGGGTCCGGTAACCCCGTTCATCCAGGATTGGCCGGTACACCCCCTCGGTTTTCAAAAGCAGCGGCCGCGGCACGTTGTGAAAAATGTTACCGATTACCGGGATGCTTTTGGCTTCCATATAGCTGTTGTAAAAGATGGCCTGGTCGAGGCTGTAGTCGTTTTCAATCTTGATCATCAGCAGCGGCTTTGCATCAAACTCCAAAGCCAGGCTGGGGGCGTCCAGACCCAGACAGCCCATTATGTGGGGGAAGTCCGCTCCGCCGATGATCACCAGGTCGCAACCGGCGGCTATGCTTTCATATGCTTGCCTGATTGTTTTCAGCGATTCACATGAGTTCCTGTGCCCGGAAAGGTAAGACGGTCCTGCTGTGAAAGGAACGATGGTTTCCAGTGGCTGTTCCATGTGCAGGATTTGTTTCATCAAATGCGCGTCCTCGTCAGTGCGGGAAGCTGCTCCCTTGACACTGCCCACGGGCTTGAAGTATGCCACACGGTAGCCTTCCTGGCGGAATTTGAGCGCCAGGCCGACCGCGACGCTTGTTTTGCCGCTGCCCAGAGTCCCCATAATATAAAGGTTTTTCACTTTTTGCACCTCACGATATGGTAATTTTGGTATCCAGGGCATAAGCGCCCCGATTGTAAGCGAAAACGGGATTGATATCCATTTCATTTATTTCGGGAAAGTCGGTTGTGAGCTTTGCAACCCGCCCGATTATTTCCACCAGTGCCGCAATATCGGCCGGCTTGCTGCCCCTGTAACCGCGGAGCAGCGTGTGTGCTTTTGTTTCCGTTATCATCTTTTCTATTTCCTTTACGGTCAGACCGGAGGCCAGGCGGAATGAGACGTCTTTCAAAAGATTCACGTAGATGCCGCCCAGTCCGAAGGCGATCAGGGGGCCGAACTGGATGTCCCTGGTCATGCCGATAATCAATTCCACGCCTTGCGGCATCATTTTCTGCACTTCCACTCCGTGGATCACCACCTGGGGAAGGTAACGCTGGACACTTTCTATTATCTCAACAAATCCCTTTTTTACTTCCTCCCGGTTATCGAGGCCGGTTTTCACTCCTCCCAGGTCGCTTTTATGCAATATTTTCGGCGAGGCCACCTTGAGAACGACCGGGTATCCCATTTTTTCCGCTTGTTCTACCGCTTCCTCCGGATGTGCAGCCAAAACGGTCGGGGCTGACGGGATGCCGTACGCCGACACGACTTCTGCAGCCTCGCTGCCAAGCAGCACCAGGCGATTGTCCTTTTTTACGTCATAAAAAACCGCTTTGACCGCCTTGGGATCAACGTCTTCATAATGTACAGGCTCTTCGTCAGAAATTTGATCTTTTGCCCGGGAGTAGCTTACCATGCCGCTAATCGATGTGATGGCCGGTTCGGGAAAGGTAAAGCAGGGTATTTTTGCTCTGGAAAGCAAATTGCTCCCCCCGGACAGCCTCTCGCCGCCCATGAACGCGGCAAACAGCGGTTTTTTCGGGTAAGCACCGGCCATTTCAATCATTACTCGCGCCGTTTCTTCAGGTTCGGTAACTCCGGCCGGACAGACAAGGACAAGGGCGCAGTCGACTCCCGGGTCCGCCAGCACCTTTTCCAGGGAAAAGCGAAAGCGGTCGGCCTTTGCGTCGCCCAGCACATCCACCGGGTTATATATGTTTGACTCCGGGGGCAGGTAGTTTCTGAGCCCTTCCACCGTTTCCCTGGTGAACCTGGCCATTTTTAAATCCTTCAGTTCGATGGTGTCGGTGGCTACAATTCCCGGACCCCCTGAATTGGTGATCACCGCCACCTTTTCCCCTTCGGGAACGGGCTGGTTCGCGAATGCAACTGCCAGGTCGAAGAGTTCCGGCATGCTTCTGGCGCGGATTATGCCGCATTGGCGGAAAGCTGTTTCATAGGCCAGGTCGCTCCCGGCGAGGGCACCCGTGTGAGATGATGCGGCCTGCGCGCCGGCCTGGCTTGTACCGGATTTCAGGATGATAATGGGTTTCTTCCTGCTTGCGCGTTTCGCTACTTCCATAAAGTGAGGTCCGTCTTCCACGTCTTCGATATAACACAAGATCACTTTTGTATAAGGGTCTTCCGCAGCGTCGCCGATAAAGTGAGCCTCGGTGAGATCGGCTTTGTTCCCCAGGCTGACGAATTTGCTGAAACCGAGGCCTGCCTGATAACTCCAGTCCAGGATGGACAGAACCATGGCGCCGCTCTGCGAAATGAAGGCAATCTCTCCCTTCAGGGGGAATCCGGCGGCAAAAGAAGCGTTGATTGGGACGTGCGTGTCCATGAAACCGACGCAATTGGGCCCAAGCAGCCTCATGTCGTACCGGCGGCAGATTTCCACAAGCCTGCGCTCGCGTTCAAAACCTTCCTTGCCCGTTTCTTTGAAGCCCGCGGAGATTACCACCAGGTTTTTAGCGCCGTTTGTGCCGCAAGCCTGTACAGCGTCGAGCGTTGAAGCCGCCGGTACCGACAGCACGACCAGGTCCGCCGGTTCAGGAGCCTTGTCCAGCGACGGGTAGCAAGGCAGGCCCTCTATTTCCCGTTCTTTCGGGTTGATGGGAAAAATCTTCCCTTTGTAGCCGCAATTGATCATATTTTTGACAATCACATTGCCGATCTTTCCCGGTGATTTCGAAGCGCCGACTATTGCCACGGATTTGGGGTTGAAGAAGCTGGTAAGATCGGTCAAGTTGTTTTCACCTTCTTGTCTGATTTGCGTAGCAAATATTTTTTATTTTTACCGGTATCCACCGGGTAAATGCATGGCAAAAAAATCACGGCTATACGGCTTTTGGTGACAGATGCCCAGCAACGCGGTGATATGCAAAACTAAAGTATTTTTTTGAAAACCAGCAGTTTCAGGCTTCCGGCCAGATGATACAGCAGCGCCAGGAGAATTAACACAGCCAGGAGGGCAATAAAAAAACCGAACATTTTCAGGCTCAGCCAGCTAAAGCTTGCGGCCTGCACGGCGCCCGCGGCCGTAACGGCCAATGCTTCCGGCGGTTCCGCCCATTTGTAGGCGATGCAGGTGTAGATTCCGGCAAGACAGGCATGTGCCGCGCGGGATATGACAAAGGGGCGAATCCTGATGTCGGTTTCGGAGATCATGCTGGCCACCTGGGCGTGCACGGAAAGGCCGCTCCAGGCCAGGATCATTCCCACGGCGACGACCTGCTGGAGCAGTGGGGCGGCAGCCTCGCTTGCCAGTTTGGAGCCGATGGTCATTTCAAAAATTCCGCTGGCCAGCGCCGGCAGTATTTCCGGCGAAAAGCCGAGGGGGAGAAGAAAGATTCCAAGGCAGCCGGCGAGTGTTTCGATGATGCCGGCGGCGGTAAGCATCTTGATAAAAACGGCAAAGAAGATGATAAACCCGCCGATGTTGAGCAGGTTTGTTATGGAGTTGCGGACCGCTTCTCCCATAATCCTGCCCAGGGGCCGGCCGTCTTCTCTCTGCACCTGGAGCATCGTGTTGAAGGCGCGGCTTACAAGTCCCGTTCTTGCGGCGGACGGTCCGGGGATGCGTTCGGTGTCGCGGTGCGCGTAAAAGCGCAGACCCAGGCCGATAGTCAGGTTTGCCAGGTAATGTGCGCCTGCTATGATGACTCCGAGGCTTGCGTTGTCAAACATGCCTACTGCGACTGCGACCAGCATAAAAAGGGGACTGGAGTTGTTGGTAAACGAGATCAGGCGTTCGGCTTCGACCCTGGTGCAAAGCCCCCGGGAGCGCAGCTTTGCGGTAACCATCGAGCCGATCGGGTAGCCGGATGTGTAACCGACGGCCACGACAAAAGATCCTGCGCCTGGAACATTAAAAAGAGGGCGCATTACCGGCTCGAGCAAGATTCCCATAAAATGTACGACCCCGAAGTTTGTGAGCAGTTCCGAGGCGATGAAAAAAGGCAAAAGCGAGGGGAAGACGATATTCCACCATGCCTTCAAGCCGGCAGCCGCTCCCTCAAACACAATTTGCGGGTATATGACCATGCCGGCCACGAGAACGAGCGTACAGGCGGTCCAGAGCAGCCGGAGCAAATCCCGCCGCCGCAATTCGGGAATATGCGGCTTTTTTTTGCAGAGGTTCATCGTGCGTCACCTGCCGCCGGTTTTTTACTAATATATGGTCCGTTCAGATTGTTTTAGACCGTAAGAAGGGGCAGTGTTTCAGACGTCCGGGCGGGCGGGAATAATACCGGGGAGCTTGCGGTTTACCCGGGCACATCCTGAAATCCGGAAAATTCTTGACAAAATGCCACGGCGTTAATATAATTTTTAAGTGTTGAATGGAGGTGGTTAGTCTGCTGCGACTGGATGTTGCCAGGCTGAAAAAGTCTCCGGGGGAATCCGGCCGCTTTTATCTACGGGCGGAACTTCCTCCTGTTGAACTGTCGGGCGACAGGATGTCCTTTTCCGGCCCGGTTGGCGTCAGCGTGGTTGTAACCAGTACAGGTTCGGCTCTGGCAGTTGACGGAAAAGCCTCCGGTAGAATGATCCTTAACTGCAGCCGCTGTCTGGAGCATTTTGAGCATGTTTTTGAAGTGCCGGTTCAGGAGACATATGTGCAATCCGGAGGCGGTATGGAGGAAGAAGCGGTCGTTTTTAACGGAGATTTTATTGACATCGGTCCGGAAGTAATAAAAAGTGTATTAATGTCTTTGCCGATGAAGGCAGTTTGCAGGGAAGACTGTCCCGGTCTGTGTCCCGGATGCGGCAGCAACTTGAATGAATGCGGCTGCGGCGGCGCCGGCAGGGATACGGATCCCCGCCTGAGTATTTTGAAGGAACTGCTGCAAGACGGACAGTGACCTCCGGTGTTCTATTTTCACCTGAAGGAGGTGTAGATATGGGAGTACCGAAAAGAAAAGCTTCCAAGCAGCGGGGGAGGCAAAGACGGGCGGCAAATATGAAAATTAATCCTCCCGCCCTGGTTAATTGCCCTCAATGTCGCGCTCTGATTGTATCCCACCGGGTGTGCCCGGAATGCGGTTATTATAAAGCAAGGGAAGTCATAGCGACAAAATAGGTCAAATATTTTGAAATATTTAAATAAGCTTTCGGATTCGATGCCGGAGCTTATTTTTTTTTCATTTGCTTGCAATTTAATTGGAGGTACATTATACTATTTTTAGCACCTGGTACTAAATTAGTTTTTCAAGGAGAACAGGGCTGTGAAGGCGAAGGGTTTTACCAAAGAAAATCTTTCCAAAGCCGAGAGGCAAAAAAGTTTAATCAGGTATTTGGACTGCCATCCATTTCTCACTGACAGGGACCTGGCGCAAATTCTTAAAGTTAGTGTGCAGACGATAAGGTTGGACAGAATCGACCTGAAAATTCCGGAGTTGAAGGAAAGGCTAAAAAATGCGGCCAGAACGGGGACGCCCAAACTCAGGACGCTATCGGCCGGCGAACTGGTGGGGGAACTTGTTGAACTGGAAATGGGCAGTTCGGGAATGTCGATTCTGGATGTCACGCCGGAGATGACTCTCAGCAGGACCGGGACTTTGAGGGGCCATCACCTCTTCGCCCAGGCCAACTCACTGGCAGCGGCCGTGATTGACGCGGAAGCGGCTTTAACCGGAATTGCCAGGGTTGATTTCAAACGGCCCGTTTCCTGCGGACAAAAAGTTCTGGCAAAGGCGTTAATTAAGGTAAAAAAAGGAAATAAATATTTGGTGAAAGTTACCTCTTACGTCGAGGACGAGGTGGTTCTCGTGGGCAGGTTTCTGATCATCGCCCTTCCCGGGGAGGTAAAACCCCGGTGAAAATCGCCGTGGACGCCATGGGCGGGGATTATGCCCCCCGGGAGATAGTGAAAGGTTCGGTTCAGGCCGCGGCGGAGTATGGGTTGCCGGTAATTCTCGTAGGAGATGAGAAACTCATCCGCAAAGAGCTGAACGTTCGTGATTTGGACGGGATGATCAGCATTGTACACGCTCCTGAAGTAATTGGAATGAGAGAGCATCCCGCTGTTGCAGTAAGACGGAAAAAGGATTCTTCAATTGTCAGGGCCACCCAGCTTGTCAAGGAAGGTGAAGCCGGCGCCCTTGTATCAGCGGGCAGTACCGGAGCTGCCATGGCTTCCGCCCTGCTCGGCCTGGGAAGAATCAAGGGAATCGACCGTCCTGCCATTGCCGGGGTTCTTCCCAGTGAACAGGGACTGACGGTTATTCTGGACGCAGGGGCCAATGTGGACTGCAAACCGCATCATCTGCTGCAATTCGGGATAATGGGCTATTTGTACGCCAAAAAGATATTCGGACTGGATAATCCCCGCGTCGGCCTCCTCAGCAACGGCGAGGAAGATACCAAGGGAAACGAAACCACCCTTTCCGTTTACCCGCTTTTGTCCAAAGCCGGAATCAATTTCATCGGCAACGTCGAGGGAAGGGATATTTTTACCGGAAATGTGGACGTGGTGGTTTGCGACGGGTTCATAGGCAACATAGTATTAAAGGCCTGTGAGGGTTTGGCGTCTTCACTTTTCAGGATGATGAGGGAGGAAATTTCCAGGAGCTTCATGGCGATGATCGGTACTGTGCTGGCTGAGCCGGCTCTCAGGGGGTTTCGTAAAAGGCTTGATTATGCGGAGTACGGAGGTGCGCCCCTGCTTGGCGTGAACGGGATATCGATTATATGTCACGGCAGTTCGACCGCCAAGGCGGTGAAAAACGCCGTCAGGGTTGCCAGGGAATCAGTGGACAACTGTCTGGTCGATGCGATCAGGGACAGTATTGAAAACCTGAAAATCGGAGGAGGCTTTGTCAATGGGGCTGATTAACGCAGGGATTGCCGGCATCGGTATATATGTGCCGGACAATGTTATCACCAATGCCCAACTGGAAAAGATGGTTGATACAACCAATGAGTGGATAATGGCAAGGTCCGGCATCCGGGAGAGAAGGATTGCGTCGCCCGGTCAGGCCGCTTCCGATCTCGCTGTGGTTGCTGCGGAACGGGCTCTGGCCGACGCGGGTTTGGAGGCCGGGGAAGTGGATCTGTTAATTGTCGCCACCAATACTCCGGATATGTCTTTCCCGGCGACAGCCTGCCTGGTTCAGAACCGCATCGGCGCTAAAAACGCAGCGGCGTTCGACCTGGCTGCCGGATGTACCGGCTTTATTTATGCTGTTGCGGTCGGCAGCCAGTTTATTACTTCCGGTACCTACCGCACGGTGATGATAATCGGCGCTGAACATTTGTCCAGCGTGACCAACTGGGAGGATCGCAGGACGTGCATTCTCTTTGGGGACGCGGCCGGTGCGGTTGTCCTGAGGCCGGTTCAAAAAGGCTCCGGCATACTTGCGTTCAAGCTGCGGGCCGACGGTTCGGGAGGCCATTACCTGATGAAGCCGGCTGGCGGTTCAAGACAGCCGGCTACGAGAGAAACCGTCGAGAAGAAACTGCACTACATTCACATGAACGGCCGCGAAGTCTTTAAATTCGCAGTCAGAGTGATAGGCAAAACGTCTGAAGAAGTGCTTGCCGCCGCCGGGCTGAAAAAAAACGATCTGGATGTTTTTATACCGCACCAGGCTAATATGAGGATTATTGAATCGGCCGCCAGGAAACTGGGTCTGTCCATGGAAAAAGTGGTGGTCAATGTGGATCGCTACGGCAGCACATCTACAGCCTCCATTCCCCTTGCCCTGAAAGAGGCAGTGGACGGCGGGCGGATTAAAAGTGGCAGCAACGTAGTCCTGATGGGTTTTGGCGCCGGGTTGACCTGGGGAGCCATGGTAATCAAGTGGTAACAAACATTTTTGCAATTGTGGGGGTACAAGACGAAAAAGCGCATAACTTGGAAGGAGGGGTAGGTGTTGATCCGTACCTCGCTATGTGATCTTTTGGGCATTGAATATCCCATAATTCAGGGCGGCATGGCCTGGGTATCTACCGCCGAGCTTGCCGCAGCGGTGTCCGAGGCGGGCGGGCTGGGTATTATTGGTTCCGGCAATGCGCCTGCGGATTGGCTTGAAAGACAACTGGAGAAGGCCAGGCAACTGACGCCGAGGCCGTTTGGCGTAAACGTTATGCTTCACTCCCCCCATGTAGGGGACGTAATGGCTGTGCTGCGCAAGCAGCCCGTTGCGGTGGTCACCACCGGGGCAGGCAACCCGGGCAAGTACGTCCCTGCTCTCAAGGAAGCGGGTACGAGGGTAATGCCAGTGATCTCCTCGGTTGCTTTGGCCAGAAGGCTTGCCCGGGTGGGAGTTGATGCCCTGATCGCGGAAGGCATGGAATCGGGCGGACATATCGGGGAACTCACCACCATGGCGCTTGTGCCGCAGGTGGTCGACGCGGTTGATATTCCGGTGATTGCAGCCGGCGGTATTTTTGACGGCAGGGGGTTTGCCGCCGCTCTTTCTCTCGGAGCGGTGGGAGTGCAGATGGGGACCCGTTTTATGTGTGCTGCCGAATGTATTATACCGCTGGCGGTCAAAGAATGCGTGATCAAGGCCAGGGACCGCGACACAACGGTTACGGGAGCTTCCACCGGGCATCCGGTGCGAGCTTTGCGCAACAAGCTGACCAGGAAGTACGAGGAAATGGAAAAAAACAACGCTCCACCGGAAGAGATTGAAAAACTTGGAGTGGGCAGTATCCGGTCGGCCATGGTGGAAGGGGATATCGAATACGGCACCATACCAGCCGGGCAGGTCAGTGCCATGGTGTGCAGGGTCCAAACCGCGCGGGAAATAATTCTGGATGTTATGGAAGGCGCGGCGGAAGTGCTCGCACGCTTGAACAATATGGTGGTGAAGTGAGAATGGGCATTGCCTTTGTCTTTCCCGGTCAGGGATCACAGTACGTCGGTATGGGGAGGGAGTTTTGTGAATGCTTTCCCGAGGCCGCGGCAATTTTTAAAAGCGCAGACGAGGCTTTGGGGTTCCCTCTTTCCCGGCTCTGCTTTGAAGGACCTGAAGAAGAACTGACCAAAACGGCCAATACTCAGCCGGCGGTTCTCACTGCAAGCGTTGCCTGCCTGGAGGTTTTTAAGAGTATGGGAGCGCCTGTCCCCTCCGCTATGGCCGGTCACAGCCTTGGAGAATATACCGCGCTGGTCGCCGCCGGTTCCATTTCCTTTGCAGATGCGGTCCGGCTGGTCAGGAAAAGGGGGCGGTACATGCAGGAAGCGGTACCTTTAGGAGCCGGGGGAATGGCCGCTGTTATGGGTCTTTCCGGCGATGCCGTTGCAGAAGTCTGTGAAAAGGCGTCCTCCTTTGGGATTGCGGAGGCGGTAAACTTGAACTGTCCGGGCCAGGTCGTGATCGCCGGCGATGTGGAAGGGCTCAAGGCCGCCGAATACGAGGCCAGGAAAGCCGGGGCGAAACGTTTTTTCAGACTGCCTGTAAGCGCGCCCTTTCATTCAAGCCTGATGAAATCGGCGGGGGAGAGATTGGCCGGGGATCTGGAAGGAGTAGACGTAAAGGAGCCCGGAGTACCGGTGGTGGCTAACGTAAGTGCCCGGTTTTTACGTACCAGTTCAGAGGTGAAAGAGTCGCTGATCAGACAGGTATACAACCCCGTCCGGTGGGAGGAAAGCGTCCGGTTTCTTCTGCAGGCCGGCATAAAGACCTTTGTTGAAATCGGTCCGGGCAAGGTGCTCAGCGGCTTGATTAAAAAGATCAGCCGGGATGCCCTCGTTTTCAACATTGAAGATAAAAGTTCTTTGGAAAAAGTCCTTGCGTTAACCTGGGAGGTTAGCTAAAATGAAAATGGTTCTTTGCGGCAGAGTTGCCATTGTTACGGGGGCTTCCCGTGGCATTGGACGGGCGGTTGCCCTGGCCCTGGCGAAAGAAGGAGCCGGGGTGGTGGTAAATTACGTTGCCAGTTCCGGCGCGGCCGCCGAGGTGGCCGACGCCGTCAGGGAGGCAGGCGGGAGTGCGCTTGTCTGCCGGGCGGACGTGGCCGACCCCGCTCAGGCTGATGCGCTGGTAAAAGCGGCCGTTTCCGAATTCGGGCGGGTCGATATTCTTGTAAACAATGCCGGCATTACCAGGGACGGTCTAATTGTAAGAATGAAGGACGAAGACTGGGATGCCGTGCTCGGCACGAACCTTAAAGGTGCCTTTAACTGTGCCAGGGCGGTTTCCCGCCACATGATGAAAAACCGTTACGGGCGTATCATCAATATCAGTTCCGTAGTGGGGGTAATCGGCAATGCAGGTCAGGCCAATTACTGTGCGGCCAAGGCCGGCCTGATCGGTCTGACCAAGGCCATGGCCAGGGAGTTGGGTTCCAGATCGATTACCGTAAATGCCATTGCGCCGGGATTTATCACTACGGAAATGACAGCGGGACTGCCTGAGGAAGTTAAACGGAAGATGCTGGCGCAAGTACCTCTGGAAAGGTTCGGCAGCCCTGAAGAAGTGGCACGGTTGGTGGCTTTCCTCGCTTCAGACGCCGCAGGTTACATAACGGGTCAGACGATATTGATCGACGGTGGAATGTCATGTGTTTGAAAAGTTCAGGATAGGGTGCCGGAAGGGGGTGATTGATAATCATGTCAGTTTTTGATAAAGTAAAATCAATAATCATCGAGCAGTTAGGGGTTGAACCTGACGAGGTCAAAATGGAATCATCCTTTGTAGATGATCTGGGGGCTGACTCTTTAGATATCGTTGAGCTCGTTATGGCCCTTGAGGAGGAGTTCGACCTGGAAATCCCCGACGAAGACGCGGAAAAAATACGAACGGTCGGCGAGGCCGTAAAGTACATCCAGGACCATCAATAGATTTTCTTATGAGTCCCGGGGGGAAAACCACGGGACTTTTTCGAGGGAGGAGTAGCATTTGCAAAAGCGGGTTGTGATCACCGGCCTGGGAGTAGTCTCGCCGGTAGGTACCGGGCTTGAAAAGTTCTGGTCCTCGCTGACCGGCGGAGTGTCGGGAATAAAACGGTTGACGAGGTTTGAGCCGGACAGTTTCAGCACAAAAATTGCCGGGGAAGTTTCCGACTTTGAACCCGGCAGGTATTTCGACAGGAAGGAATCCCGGCGCATGGACCGTTTCACCCAGTTTGCCGTGGCAGCAACCGGGATGGCGCTGGAAGACGCGTCCCTGGACCTCAGCCGTGAGAACAGAAACCGGATAGGAGTAATCCTGGGTTCGGGAATAGGCGGCATCGAAACGCTGGAGGACCAGGCCAGGGTTCTTGCGGAGAAAGGCCCCGGGCGGGTCAGCCCTTTTTTTGTCCCGATGATGATTGCCAATATGGGAGCTGCACAGATTGCAATAAACTACAACCTGCGGGGGCCCAATATCACGAGCGTTTCTGCGTGCGCCTCCAGTGCAAACGCAATCGGGGATGCTTTTAAAGTGCTACAGAGAGGGCAGGCTGATATGATGGTTACCGGTGGAGCTGAAGCTCCAATTACTCCTCTCGCAATGGCTGGTTTTTGTTCCATGAAAGCCATGTCGACCCGCAACGATGAGCCGGAGAAGGCCTGCAGGCCGTTCGACGCAAAGAGGGACGGGTTTGTAGTGGGTGAGGGGGCTGCCATTCTCATTATGGAAACCCTTGAACACGCCCTTGCCAGGGGGGCAAGAGTATATGCTGAGATTGCCGGGTACGGCTGCTCGTGCGACGCGTACCATATCACCGCTCCCGATCCTGAAGGCTGCGGGGCGGCAATTTCTATGAGCGAGGCTATAATTGACGCCGGCATGGAACCGGCCGACGTGAATTATATCAACGCCCACGCGACATCCACGCCTTTGGGGGACAAGGCTGAAATAATAGCGATTAAAAAAGTGTTCGGGCTGCACGCCGGCAAGCTTGTTGTAAGCTCCACGAAATCAATGACGGGGCACCTTCTGGGAGCGGCAGGAGGGCTGGAAGCGGCGGTATGCGTCCTGGCCATTCACAGGGGTATTGTGCCGCCTACAATAAATTATGAAGAGCCCGATCCGGAATGCAGCCTTGACTTTGTTCCCAATGTTTCGAGGAAGGCCGACATTAACGTGGCGCTTTCGAATTCATTCGGTTTCGGCGGACACAATGCGACCCTGGTCTTTAAAAAATTTGCTTAAGAGAACGTATTACCGTTATCAGGTGGAATAAAATGCCTAGACACAATGAAAGCCTGGAGCGTCTGAAAAAAAAGCTGGGAGTGGCATGGCGCGATGAAAGACTGCTGAGCCAGGCTCTGACACACAGTTCGTTCACTTATGAAAACCGTCAAAACGGTGTGAAAAACAACCAGCGTCTCGAATTTCTGGGGGATGCCGTCCTTGAGCTGGTTGTCAGCGACCACCTTTACCGCAGCAGGCCAAACTGGGATGAGGGGGAATTGACCAAGCTGCGGGCGTCCATTGTTTGTGAGCCTTCTCTTGCCAGAGTAGCCTTGGACCTGGAGTTGGGAATGTGCCTTAATATGGGTAGAGGTGAAGAAAAATCCGGGGGCAGGGAGCGGCCCTCGATTTTGGCCGATGCTTTCGAGGCTCTGCTTGGGGCGGTTTATCTTGATCAGGGGCTGAAAGCCGCCGGAGAAGTGGCAATCAGATTTCTGGCCCCTGTAATAGAAGACGTCCTGGAAGGGCGGCTGGAGAGGGACTTTAAAACAGAACTGCAGGAGATTGTTCAGCAACGCGGCGGCGAGCCGGTTCAATATGTTATCCTGAAAGAAGAGGGGCCGGATCACAATAAGATATTTACAGCCGGCGTAATATACAGGGGCGAGATGACCGGCGTGGGTACCGGCCGTTCCAAAAAAGATGCGGAGCAGCAGGCTGCCAAATCCGCACTGTTGAAATACAGGGGCAATATTAATCCATGAGTCCTCGTTTCATTAAAGCCGCCTGTTTCCCGCACATGACATTAACAGAAGGAGAATGTACAGCCCAATGGGTTTTTTCAGCCGTTTAAAGGCGAGCCTTGCCAAGACACGTCAAAATTTCGTCGAGAAAATCGATCATCTGGTACACCGTTCCGGGACCATAGACGAAGATTTTTATGATGAACTTGAAGAGGTGCTCGTTCAGGCCGACGTCGGGGTGGGCACTGCCGTGGATCTGGTTGAAAGGGTGCGCAGGACGGTTAAAGAGAAGAGAATTGACGACGCCGGCGAATTGAAGCAGGTTTTGAAGGAGCACATCAGGGAAATGCTCGGTGATGAAACGACTTCCCTGAATTTGAACGATAATGCCACAACCGTCGTGATGGTGATCGGAGTAAACGGGGTGGGGAAGACGACCACTATCGGCAAACTGGCCCACTTCTACAAGTCCCGGGGCAAGAAAGTGCTTCTGGGCGCCGCCGATACTTTCCGGGCGGCTGCAATCGATCAACTGGAGGTATGGGCGAACAGGGCGGGGGTTGAACTGATCAAGCACCGGGAAGGGGCCGACCCGGCCGCTGTGGCTTTTGACTCGCTTCACGCGGCGAAAGCACGCCGGGCGGACCTTTTAATTATAGATACCGCCGGCAGGCTGCACACCAAAAGCAATTTGATGGATGAGCTGAAAAAAATTAGCAGGGTATTGAGCCGGGAAATGCCCGGCGCCCCTCACGAGGTTCTCCTTGTTCTGGACGCCACCACCGGCCAGAATGCCGTCAATCAGGCAAAAATGTTCGGAGAAGCCGTGGGGGTAACCGGCATCGCCCTCACCAAGCTTGACGGCAGCGCCAAAGGCGGAGTTGTTATCGCCGTAAAACAGTCTCTGAACATACCGGTAAAACTGATCGGAATCGGAGAGCGCCTGGACGATCTCAGGCCTTTTAATGCCGGGGAATTTATAGAGGCGCTGTTTGCCTGACCGGACCAGGGTGTGTGATCGCATTCTCACTTCGACTTCATTCTTCGCCCTGCACTCTTTTGGGCAGCGTCTTGTCACCGCTCACTCCTTGGCTTTCGCGCCGGCAGCACTTGCTGCTTGCTGCGGGCGAAACCGGTCCGCCTTCAACTCGCCGTCCTGACCCGGTTCAGGCTGGCGCGGACGTCCGTGTCCGCGCCCCCGGTTTCGCAGCCTCGCTGCGCAAAAGTCTGCTGCTGCGCTGCGCAATGTCGTTCGCCGCTGACGAGGCGCTGCTTTCGTCTTTGGTTATTGACATGTACCTTTAGGTTGAAACGCTCGTTCGCTTCCTTCAACCCCAAGGTCCCGGACAGTTTGTCAACAGCCTCAAGCCTTTATAAAGGCTTTTTTTATGATAAACAGGTTCGGGTCCGGGAGGGTTCAGTTTTTGCTGCAAGCCTGCCTGCCGGTGAGGTTAATCTCTGTTTTGTGTGGCAAGATAAATTAAGAAAAACATTTAAGGGTGGTATTGAAAGATTGCCGGTTTGTCCTTTGTGCAACAGCCTGGCAAAAATGAAAAAGGCGTGTCCGGTTTGCGGCGGTACGATGTCTGACGAGGGTGTTATACAGGATTTCTATGACAATTACAGTCCCTATCTGGATATGAACATTTATGAAGACGGATACAGGTGTCATGACGAAAAAAACTGCGTTCATGTTTTTTCGTGCCGGCACTGCCGTGCCGGCGTGTCTGTCGCGGTTTGCAGAATCGATGAAAACGATCTTGAGGACTGAAGGCGCGGAATTCTCCAGTATTAATATTCCGTTTCTCAAGAGGATTGTGTAACTACAGGTAGAATATAAGGAACCAAACGTTGCGATGGATGATAAGGAGGACTGTGGCATGGAAGTAAGAATTGCCGTCATAGGAGGGACGGGGGTATACGATCCGAATATAATAACGGACATCAGGAGTGAAACGGTTGTTACACCTTACGGCGACGTCAGGCTGAAGATAGGGAGCTTCAAGGGGAAGTCCGTGGCTTTTTTAAACCGCCATGCCGAGGACCATTCTGTTCCGCCGCACCTGGTCAATTACCGGGCAAATATTGCCGCTTTGAAGAAGCTCGGGGTTAAGAATGTACTTGCTACTGGAGCGGTGGGCTCCCTGAATCCTTCCATGCATCCGGGCCACTTTGTTTTTATCGACCAGTTTCTTGATTTTACAAAATGCCGGAAACATACTTTTTTTGAGGGGGGAGACTCCGGGGTCGTTCATGTCGACTGCACTGGACCTTATTGTGCCCAATTAAGGGAAATTCTCGCCCGGGCAGCCAGAAGCCTCGGTCTTGCGTTCCATCAGGCCGGTACCTACGTCTGCTGCGAGGGGCCCCGATTTGAAACGGCCGCGGAGATAAAAATATTTCACCTGCTTGGCGGTGATCTGGTCGGGATGACCAGCGTGCCGGAAGCGCCGTTGGCGAGGGAGGCCGAAATGTGTTATGCCACCATAGCCATGGTTACCAACTTCGCCGCCGGTATTTCTCCGACCCGCCTCACCCAGCAGGAGGTTCTCGATGTTATGACGCAAAACAGTGAAAACATAAGGAAACTGCTGATGCAGGCCCTTTCCTGGATCGATCCGGAACGCGCCTGCGAGTGCCACTGCGCGCTGAATCAAACTTCGGAAAGCTAGCATTTTCGTGCAGGGAGGTCTCTTTTTTGAACACTTTGCGCTGGGTGGAAGACGATACGCTGGAACTGCTGGACCAAACCCTTCTTCCCGCTGAGACCAGGTATATAAAGTGCAGGACATATACAGATGTTGCTGAAGCAATAAGGCGTCTCGCTGTCAGGGGGGCTCCTGCTATAGGGGCGGCTGCCGCTTACGGGCTGGTACTTGCGGCTTTGAGCTTAAATGTCCGAAACAGGGAAGAATTTACGGCCGAACTCGAAAATGCCGCTTGTCAGCTTGCCGCCACGCGGCCTACCGCGATAAACCTCAGTTGGGCATTGGAACGCTTGTTGAAAAAGATTGCTTTGACAAAATCTGAAAATTTAGAAATATTGCGGGCTGAGCTTAAAAACGAAGCACAAGCCATCTATAATGAAGATCTGGCCGGCAACCGCAGGATGGGCGGATTCGGCCAGGCGCTTATCCCGGACGGCGCCAGGATTATCACCCACTGCAACGCTGGTGCACTGGCCACTGCCGGTTACGGTACTGCTTTGGGCGTGATCAGGGCTGCCCGGGAGGCGGGCAAGAGCGTGAGTGTTTATGCCTGTGAAACCAGGCCGCTTTTGCAGGGCGCAAGACTAACCGTCTGGGAGATGATGCAGGAAAAGATCGATGTGACGCTGATTACCGACGGCATGGCAGGCTATCTGATGGCAAGGGGCGGAGCGGATTTGGTTATCGTAGGAGCCGACCGGATTGCCGCTAACGGCGACGTTGCCAATAAAATCGGAACTTACAGCCTCGCCGTGCTGGCCGGAGAGCACGGCCTGCCGTTCTATGTGGCGGCTCCCCTTTCCACTGTTGACTTGAGCATTGATTCTGGCGCCGAAATACCTATCGAGGAGCGCGATCCCCGGGAGGTCACCCACCTGGCCGGACGACCCGTAGCACCCGACGGGGTGAACGTGTGGAATCCCGCCTTTGATGTCACACCCGCCAGGTTGGTTACCGCGATCATTACCGACCGGGGCGTTGTCGGCCCGCCTTACCGCAACTCCCTGCCGGAGATTGTCAAAGGGACGGTTCCGGGTGTCCCCGAAGAATTGCTTTTTGCCAGGTAATTATCTCGTTAAACCAGGAGGAGAACCATGTCCGATTATATCGTCAGAGACATCGGCCTTGCCCCGGGAGGAAGGTTGAAAATCGACTGGGTAAAGGCGCACATGCCGGTGCTCAGCTCGATCAGGGAAGGGTTTGAGAAAGACCGCCCGTTTAAAGGTTTATGCGTCGCCCTTTCCATTCACCTGGAGGCGAAGACGGCTTATCTCGCCGAGGTTATCCGGGCGGGAGGGGCGGAAGTGGCCATAACCGGATCAAATCCCCTTTCCACGCAGGATGACGTGGCTGCGGCTCTCGCCGCAACGGGAATGAAAGTTTACGCGTGGCACAACGCGACCGCCGGAGATTACAGGGAACACCTTATCCGCGTTCTTGACAACAGACCTAATATCATTATCGACGACGGCGGGGATCTGGTCGGTCTGCTCCATACCGAACGAAAGGAACTGGCAGCAGGGGTGATGGGGGGATGCGAGGAGACTACCACCGGAATAAGGCGGCTGAGGGCGCTGGAGCGGGAAAACAGGCTGTTGTTTCCCATGGTGGCCGTAAACGACGCCTTCTGCAAGTTTCTTTTCGACAACCGCTACGGAACGGGTGAGTCCGTCTGGTCGGGAATAATGCGCACCACGAACCTGGTTGTGGCGGGCAAGACCGTTGTGGTTCTAGGCTACGGCTGGTGCGGAAAGGGAGTGGCTATAAGGGCCAAGGGTTTGGGAGCGCGGGTGATTATCTGCGAGGTTGACCCGGTAAGGGCTATCGAGGCCTGTATGGACGGTTTTCAGGTAATGCCCGCTGAGGAGGCCGCCGGGAAAGGCGATATTTTTATTACCGTTACAGGCTGCCGTGATGTGCTGACCCTCAAACATTTCCAAAAAATGAAAAACGGAGCCGTTCTGGCCAATGCCGGCCATTTTGATGTTGAAATAAGCAAGTCCGATTTGGCAAAAATGGCGGTGGAGCGGGGGTTGGCCCGCCAAAACGTCGAGAGGTTTACCATGAAGGACGGGCGAAAAATATACCTGCTGGCCGAGGGGCGTTTGGTAAATCTGGCGGCCGGAGACGGCCATCCTGCAGAGATTATGGATATGTCCTTCGCCATACAGGCGCTTTCCGCCAGGTATATCAAGGAGAACGCCGGGAAGCTGGACAGGAGGCTTTACCGCGTCCCGGAGGAAATCGACGGCCTGGTGGCCCGTCTGAAGTTAAAGTCTCTTGGAATTTCTATCGACAGCCTGACCGGGGAACAGGAAGCCTACATGAACGATTGGAATGAATAAACACGGGAGGGGTTTGCTGTGGGGAACATTTTAATCCGGGGAGCTACGGTTCTGACCATGGAAAGCAGCGACAGCGTTTTTGAAGACGGGGAAATTGCCATTGCCGGTGACCGTATCGCCTCCGCAGGCCCGAGAGGTTCGGCGCCCGAAGGGTTCAGCCCTGAAAAAATAATTGACGGGTCGGGTAAAGTGGTCATGCCCGGTTTTGTCAACAGCCATACTCATGCCGCCATGACCCTGTTTCGCGGTTATGCCGACGACATGCCCTTGATGAAATGGCTTTCAGAAAAAATCTGGCCGGCTGAAGAAAGGCTGCAGCCGGAAGACATCTACTGGGGCACCATGCTGTGCTGTCTTGAGATGATCAAGTCGGGAACCACATCTTTTGCGGATATGTATTTTGAAATGGACATGGTTGCCCGGGCGGTGGAGGAATGCGGGATGAGGGCCTGTCTTTCGAGGGGGATGATAGGCGTTGCGCCGACAGCCCGGAAAGCCGTTGAGGAAAGTGCGGCTTTAGTTGAGCAGTGGCACGGCGGAGCGAACGGCAGGATAAGAGTGATGTTCGGCCCGCATGCCCCTTATACCTGCCCGCCCGATTATTTGAAAGAGGTAATCGGGCTGGCCGGCCGTTATGGGGTGGGAATCCACATGCATGTCTCCGAAACAGGGGATGAGGTGGAGCAGATTAAAAGCATGTACGGCACTTCTCCCGTCAAATATCTTGATTCCCTGGGGCTCTTTGAATTACCCGTACTTGCAGCCCACTGCGTGCACCTGGATGAGAGCGATATTGAGATCCTCGCTTCAAAAAAGGTGGGAATAGCCCACTGTCCGGAAAGCAACATGAAATTGGCCAGCGGGGTCTCCCCGGTGGCCAGGTTGATCAACTCGGGCGCGCCGGTGGGTTTGGGTACTGACGGCGCAGCCAGCAACAACAATCTTGACATGTTTGAGGAAATGCACTGCGCCTCTCTTCTTCAAAAGGTTACCGCCGGGGATCCGACGGTCCTGCCGTCTTACACCGCCTTGAAGCTGGCCACCGCAGGCGGTGCTCAGGCAATAGGTTTCCCCGATCTGGGGCTGCTTAAACCGGGTATGAAAGCAGACCTTATAATGATAGAATTCAATAAACCCCACCTCTGCCCCCGGCACGACGTCATGGCCCACCTGGTATATTCGGCCCGGTCGGCGGACGTCGACACCGTTGTAATCGACGGGGAAATTGTCATGGAAGGCAGAAAGGTTTTGACCATGGACGAGGACGAAGTGATGAACAGGGCTCAACTGCACGCATTCCGCCTGGCCGGGGAAAAGGGCTGAATAATTCCTTGTCGGGCCGCAGGCCCGGGATGCTCTTCTTTATTAAAAATTACCGTCATATTTCTTGATATTACTACCCCGCAATACATATTTTGACCCTCATGTTAAATTTTGAGAAGGAAAATTGATTTTTGCAGGAAATATTTCATTTATTGATCTGCCTTTTGGTGGTGGAACTGGTGTTTGAATGGTTCTGGCGGGGTAAAATTAAAAATTCGCTGCTGACTGTTTTTCTGGCGGTAGGACTGGTGCCGGCCCTGCTGACATTTGCAGTCAGCTATTACTTTACGGGGCGCAGCGTTATGAGCATGTCGTTTGACAACCTCAGATACATCGCCGACGAAAAAGCGGGATTCATTGAAACGTGGTTTCTTGAAAAAGCAAGTTTCATTCGTTATATGGCCTCCCGTGAGGAAGCCGGAAGACTGGAGGCGGATAGAATTATTCCACTGCTCGAAAAAGCTCTGGATACTCACCCCGATTATGTGGACCTGGTGGTAACGGACGGCAGGGGAATAACGCTGGCTGCCGCCAGAAGGCCACCCGGTGCGGATATGAGCGTGCAGCCTTGCGTAAAAGCCGCTCTTGACGGCTTTGAGTGCATCTCCGGGGTTTTGGAAGATCCCTATGAACAGAAAACCGTGGTGGTTATGGCAAGCCCGGTTAAGAAAGACAGCGGGGTGGCCGGAGCTTTTTTGGGAATTGTTGATCTCGGCCGGGTCAACCAGGAGATAAACAGGAGTTTCAGCGGAAAGACCGGTGAGACATTCCTGGTAGGTCGGGACGGGGTAATGGTGACTGAATCGCGCTTTGCTCCCGAGTTGATCAGCCGGGGGGTGGTCAGGGAAAAAACCTCCATGGAACTCAAAATAAAGACGGTTGATGTGGAGGAGGCTTTACAGGGGCGGTCTGGCACGGGAGTTTTTGAGGATTACAGGGGAGTTGAGGTGGTCAGCAGTTACCGCTGGATGCCGGACATAAAGATGGCCTTGGTGACTAAAAAAGATTTGAGCGAGATAATGGAAGAAGCCCGGAGGGAAACCGGGTATATCGCTGCTGTCATAACTCTGGCGATGCTTATGTTCATTCCAATGGTCGTAATAACGTCGCGCAAGCTGTCTTACCCGCTGGAACTGCTGGCGGAGGGAGCGGACAGGATTGCCGGGGGGGATTACGGTTACAGGGTTGATTTGCAATCGAACCGGGAAATAGACGCTCTTGCGGAGAGCTTCAACAGAATGTCCGGCGAGCTTAGCGAAAGTCATTCGAAGATGGTGGAACAGATCAAGCTCCTGGAGATACAAAAAAAGGAAATTACCAACCGGAACCTGCAGTTGGCTGAAGCCAATATCCGGCTGGAGATGCTGGCTATAACGGATCAGTTGACCGGTGCCTACAACCGCCGCCACATCGTAAACCAGTTGGAGCAGGAGTTGGCCATTGCCGCAAGGCACAATCTCCCCCTGTCCATAATAATGATTGATATCGATCACTTTAAAAGCATCAATGACCAGCACGGTCACCAGGTCGGTGACGAGGTGCTGAAAGAAATTGTGCATGTTCTGAAAGAAAGCGTTAGAACATCGGATATAATAGGCCGTTACGGCGGAGAGGAATTCATCGTAATCGCCCCTTTGACCGGGATCCGGGAGGCTGTTGTACTGGCGGAAAGACTGAGGGAAACTGTCAGCAGGTGGCCGTTTGAAACCACTTACGGTTTTTTAAAGCTGACCATCAGCCTGGGAGTGGCCACGTATGACGGCAGTACGGACGAACAGCGCGGTACCCTGGTTGACCGGCTTTTGGCCAAATCCGACGAAGAAATGTACAGGGCGAAGGCGCAAGGCCGCAACAGGGTCAGTCCGGCGCTTTCGGAAGCGGGGGCCGTCAACAGTGAAGCGGGATAACCTGCGGTTTTAGCCGGAAAAGAACGAAACTCTTTCTTTGCGATCCCGGAAATTACTTTTTAAATAATGTTTTTATCTTGTTTATCGCACCCGATGCCGCCATGCTGAAAAAGCCGGAGTAAGTGGCAAATATTTTTTCAAGCGCCAGCAACAACGCGTCAATTTGATCTACTGATACGTTGAGCGGGGGTTCGAGACGGATCACGTTGGGATTGTTCAAAGTATAAGCGGTAATTATCCGGTGTTTGTTGAGCAGTTCGCCGGCCACCAGACTGCCCAGATATTCCTCGGAAAGCCTGTTGACGAGGCCGAATGAAGCTTTCGACGCCAACCCCTCCGGCTGGTTGAATTCAATGCCCACCATCAGGCCGCGTCCCCTCACCTCTTTGAGGAGGGGATATTTTTCTTTTAAGTTCCGTAAACCGTTCAGCAGGTAATCGCCGCGCTTTTGCGCCAGTTCGGGCAGGTTTTCCTCGCAGATCGCCTCCAGGGCGGCAATTGCCGCGGCCGCCGCCCAGGTGTTTCCACCGAAAGTGGAAGTGTGCAGAAGCGCCCGGTCCATGTTCCCGTACGCCCTTTTCCAGATCTCGTCGGTAGTTATGTAGGCGCCGATTGGCATTATTCCCCCTCCGAGAGATTTGGCCAGGCACATGATGTCGGGAACGACATCTTCGTATTCGCAGGCGAACATTTTCCCGGTTCTGCCCAGGCCCGTCTGGATTTCATCCAGAATCAGCAGTGTCCCGTACTTGGAACAGATCTGCCTGGCCCCTTTCAAATACCCGTCATGCGGGACAATAATGCCTCCTTCCCCCTGAATCGGCTCCACGATGAAAGCAGCGGCGTCTCTGTCTTTCAATGAGTTTTCAAGAGCGTCGAGGCTGTCGAAAGGTATGGGTATGCATTCCGGGATAAGGGGTTGAAAAACCTTCTGGTATTTTCCCCGACCGGTGACTGAAAGCGCACCCATGGTTTTACCGTGGAACGAGCCCTCACAGTATACCAGCTTCTGCCGTCCCGTAGACGCCCGCGCGAGTTTTAAGGCCCCTTCCACTGCTTCAGCCCCGCTGTTGCCGAAGAATGAACGCTCAAGATTGCCCGGCGCCAGCAAAGCCAGATTCCTGGCCAGAGCGGCGGACAGTGTGCCGAGCGAGGCCTGAAGAAGATTGGGCATGGCGCTGACCGTGCCCAGCGCTTCTATCACCTTTGGGTGGTTGTGCCCCAGATTCAGTGCCCCGTATGCTCCCAGGAAGTCCATATATTCGTTGCCGTCGCTGTCGAAGACCTTTATACCTTCCGCTTTGACGAACTGTTTGTCAAAGTTTAAAAGCCCCATCATCATTACAAGACTGGAATTCAAATGTTTTTTATGGTTTTTTACAACTTGTTCCCTGTTTTGTGCAATCGCTTCCGGAAGGGAGAGAAAACCTGGTGGTTTGTAACTGCCCTTTCCGCTGCTTTTATCGGTTTTCAAGGCGAATACCTCCACACTTGATTTTAAGGTGATGCGGGCACTTATACTATTTTCTCCTTGCGGCTGAAATAACCTTCAGGTCCGGGAAAAAACTACGGGATTTGCTTGACAGATGCTTATAAATTAAGTAAAATTTTTCTGTTAAGTTAAATGCCTTGACAGCCGGGTGAACAATATTGCTGGAAAAGGTAGCCTGGATGAACATGCTTTATGACTTTTACGGTCAGCTTCTGACCGATCGGCAGAAGAGTTTTATGGAGCTTTACTACGGCCAGAATCTTTCGCTGGGCGAAATTGCAGAAGAATTTGCGGTTTCCCGCCAGGCTGTCTATGATACCCTGAAAAGAGCGGAGCAGGTACTCAGTCAGTATGAGGAGAAGTTGGGACTGGTGGCCAAGTTCAACTCGGAGAAGAGCAAGCTTGCTGCTGTTGTGTCGCTGCTTGACGAGCACGTTGCGGCAGCCGGGGACAGCGGTAAGATTCAAAAGGCCAGGGACATTTTACGTGAAATGATCGATCTGCCCAAATAAATTCCGGAGAATTTCGGCTTGGGAAGGATTTAAAGGAGGGTTTTGCGTGTTTGCCAGCCTCGCCGGCAAATTGCAGGAAACGTTTAAGAGACTGAGGGGTAAGGGGCGGCTGACCGAAGCCGACGTAAACGAGGCCTTGCGGGAGGTGCGTTTGGCACTCCTCGAGGCTGACGTCAACTTCAAGGTTGTAAAGGATTTTGTTGCAGGCGTCAAGGAACGCGCAGTCGGCGAGGAGTTGTTTGCCAGTCTCAATCCGACCCAGCATGTGATTAAAATCGTGCACGATCAGCTTACCCGGCTTATGGGGAGCTCCACCAGCAAGATCAATCTTGCGGCGAAACCTCCCACCGTTGTAATGGTAGTAGGCTTGAACGGTGCCGGAAAAACCACTACTTCCGCCAAGCTCGCCAATCTCTTGCGAAAGCAGGGGAGAAGCCCGCTCCTGGTGGCTGCGGACGTTTACAGGCCGGCGGCTGTCAAGCAACTGCAGGTTCTGGGCGCTCAGTTGAATATACCGGTGTTTGCCATGGGAGACAGGCATGATCCCGCGGCCATATGCCTGGCCGCCGTGGAAAGCGCGTTGTCGGCGAACCGTGACGTGGTCGTTATTGATACCGCCGGTCGCCAGGAAGTCAACGAAGAGCTTATGGAGGAACTGGAAAGGCTGAAGGAATCAATCCGGCCCCATGAGATACTCCTTGTGGTAGACGCCATGACCGGCCAGGCTGCGGTAAACGTGGCCGAGACTTTCAACAGCCGGATTGGTCTGGACGGCATTGTTCTAACCAAACTGGACGGCGATACCAGGGGCGGGGCGGCCCTGTCGGTGCGGGCGGTTACCGGCAAGCCGATCAAGTTTGCCGGGGTGGGGGAAAAACTTGATGCGCTGGAGCCGTTTCACCCCGAAAGGATGGCCGAGCGCATTCTTGGTATGGGAGATATGCTCACCCTGATTGAAAAAGCCCAGGAGAATTTCGATGCTGAACAGATGGAAAAAATGCGAAAAAAAATTCGCAGCATGGAGTTCACTCTGGAAGACTTCCTGGAACAAATCGTCAGTGTAAAAAAACTCGGGCCTCTCGAACAGGTGTTGAGCATGATTCCAGGCCTGGGCGGGATCAAAAGGCTGAAGGATCTTCAGTTTGACGGGAAAGAACTGGTCTCCATCGAGGCCATCATCCGCTCAATGACGCCCCAGGAGCGGGCCGAACCGGAACGGGTCCTGAACGGGAGCAGAAAGAGGCGAATAGCCAGAGGAAGCGGAACTTCCGTACAGGAGGTCAACAGGCTTTTAAAACAGTTCGAGCAGACTAAAAAAATGATGAAGCAGTTTATGGATATGGAGAAAAATTTGAAAAAAGGCGGTAAAATTCCTTTCTTCAGTTAGTATTCCCCGGCGCAGTCCGGCTGTCCCGTATGTGGACAGGGTCAGCGGCGGACGGCGACGGTTTTTAGGCCGGGGTTGCCTTGAGACCCAGGCCGTATGGGCAAGAGTATGAACAAGGGCAAGAACTATACCAGGTAAAGGAGGTGAGGAGGAGTGGCTGTTAGAATCAGATTGAGAAGGATGGGTGCCAAAAAGGCCCCGTTTTACCGCATAGTGGTTGCTGATTCCCGCTCTCCGAGAGATGGAAGGTTTATCGAGGAAATCGGTTATTACGACCCATTGAAGGATCCGGCAGTGATAAAAATCAATGAAGAAAAAGCCCTGGACTGGCTGAGAAAGGGGGCCCAGCTTTCCGATACCGCCAGGGCTTTATTCAACAAGGCCGGGGTTTTAAAGAAAACAGCGGGAGAGGGTTAGTAGATTAGGGAGGCTGCTGTATGAAAGAATTGGTGGAAATTCTGGCCAAAGCCCTCGTTGACCAGCCGGAAAAAGTTGTTGTCGATTTGGTCGAAAAGGATAAACAGATCCTGATCGAGCTTAAAGTAGCCCCGGAAGACATGGGCAAGGTTATCGGCAAGCAGGGCCGCATTGCCAAAGCCATTCGCATGGTGGTCAAAGCCGCAGCGACAAGGCAGAAGAAGAAAGTGACGGTTGAAATCGTTTAACTGCTTTTTTGTTGACAACTGATACCAGTTGGAGGACAACTGATGGAAAGGATTAACCTGATCCGGCCCGTATTGGTAAAAGTAAAGGTAACCGAGAATTATAAAAGAACTGCGGCAGCAGAGCTCCAGGACGCCATCCGGCGGATCGAACGGGAGCTTCAGCACCTCGATTTCCAGGAAAAGCGGTTGACTGCCGGAATGGAAAAGGAGAACCGGGAGCAAATTTCTTTTGCGAGACAGCACATAGAACGGGAGCGTCAGCGCAAGGCCGAGAACCGCCAGAAATTGATAAACCGGCTCAAAGACCTGGTTCAGCTGCCCCTGGACTCTGAAGTGGTATACGGTAAAATGGAGAGCACGGTTGAATTAAAAATCGGAGACGATTGGGACAGTGTCATCGGGACGGAGATTATACTCAGGGACGGTATGGTCGAGGAAATCAGGAAAGGTGCCGGGAAGGGCTGTTTTAATGGTTAACCGCTACATCAGTATTGGAAAAATCCTGAATACGCATGGTTTGCACGGTGCTGTCCGCATCCTCCCCCTGACCGATTATCCGGAGCGGTTTAACCGGATGAGCCGGGTGGACGTTTTTATCGGCAACGTCAGGCGGGAGCTGAGAATAGAAAAAACTTACCCGTATAAAAACTATATTATTGCAAAATTTAAAGAAATTACCGATATGAAGACAGCCGGGGAGCTGAAGGGGGGCCTGCTGAAGGTTGCCAGGGAGGAACTGGTGGCACTCCCCTCAGACAGTTTTTACATTTTCGAAATCGTGGGGCTTGACGTATATGAATCCGGAGGCCGCCGCCTGGGGAAAGTAACCGATGTGCTGCAAACCGGAGCCAATGACGTATACGTCGTGGATACAGGTAGCAAGCCGCTTTTAATCCCTGCCTTGAAACAGGTGGTCAGGGAGGTTGATTTGCCGGGCAGGAAAATGGTCGTTGACCTGCCAAAAGGGTTGATGGGAGATGAGAATTGACATCCTCACGCTTTTTCCGGAAATGTTCGCCGGCCCTTTTTCCACGAGCATAATTAAGAGGGCGGTCGACCGCGGACTGGTGGAAATTAACCTGGTTAATGTCAGGGATTTTTCAGCGAACAGGCACCATACCGTGGATGACGCCCCATACGGCGGCGGGGCGGGAATGGTGATGGGACCGGAGGCGTTGTTCGGCGCTGTCGAATACGTAGCAGGACAGCTCGGAACCTCGCCGCGCCGGGTAGTGCTCATGTGCCCGCAGGGCAGGCCTTTCAGCCAGGAAATAGCTGCGGATATGGCGAGGGAGAAAAACCTGGTGCTTATTTGCGGTCATTATGAGGGTATTGACGAGCGTGTCCGGGAAAACCTGGTTGCCGATGAAATATCTATTGGGGATTACGTCCTTACCGGCGGCGAACTGCCGGCGATGGTAGTGGTGGATGCCGTTACCCGTCTTATCCCGGGAGTCCTGGGGGAGAGCTCTTCAGCCGAGGAAGAATCCTTTGCCGCCGGGCTGCTGGAGTACCCCCAGTACACCAGGCCCAGGGATTTTCGCGGCATGACTGTTCCGGACGTGCTGTTGAGCGGTCACCACGAGGAGATCAGAAAGTGGCGGAGGAAGCAATCCCTTTTGCGTACTCTGGAGCGCCGTCCCGAACAACTCTACAAGGTTGAGCTGACCGAGGAGGACAGGAAATTGCTGAAGGAAATATACGAAGGGCTTAGAGGTTTACGGCTGGATTAGATGCCAGTTATCGCCATTACCGGGAAAATTCTTGCCGCTTACTTGCGTTTGTGCTATAATTACATCTGTTGAGCAGGAAAACCCCGGCAGGTTTAACCGGCTTCGGAAACAACGCGCATAAGGAGAAGGAGGGAGCCTCATTGAACCTCGTCCAATCACTGGAACACGAACAGTTAAAGAAGGACACGGCCAAATTCAGGCCCGGTGATACCGTCCGGGTGCACGTCAAGGTTATTGAAGGCAACCGGGAAAGAATACAGGTATTTGAGGGTGTGGTAATCAGGCGCAGAGGCAGCGGTTTGAGCGAAACATTTACCGTAAGAAGAGTGTCGTACGGAGTCGGGGTGGAAAGAACATTTCCCATGCACAGCCCCAAGATTGACCGGATTGATGTTGTTAGAAGAGGCCGGGTGCGCAGGGCAAGGTTGTACTATTTGCGCGGACTGCGGGGTAAAGCCGCCCGGATTCAAGATAGGCGTTAAGTTATGAGGGACTGGGCTCCAACGCAGTCCCTTTTTGATATCCGGTGATTTTCCTTTCTTGCAGCCAAGGAGGCGGTGTGTTGGAACAGGGAGCGCAGAAAAAAGTTTCGGAAAGAGCGGACAGACGTTCCGTTTTCAGCGAGATTTTCGAGTCGGTTGCAATAGCGGTGATACTGGCCGTAATTATTAGGCTTTTTGTCCTGGAACCGTTTTATATTCCTTCCGGTTCGATGGAGCCGACTTTGAAGGAGAACGACAGAATAATTGTCAGCAAGCTGACCTACCGGTTCCAGGAGCCGAAGCGGGGAGACATAGTCGTCTTCAAATATCCGAAGGATCCCAGGCGGAATTTTGTAAAGAGGCTGATTGCAGTCGGCGGGGAGACGGTTGCCCTCAGAAACAGCCGCCTGTACATCAACGGGCAGCCTGTTCAGGAGGACTATCTTCCCCAGGGCCTGCGGTTTGCCGATTACGGTCCTGTAGAGGTTCCCAGCGGCAGTTACTTCATGCTGGGCGACAACCGCAACAACAGCGATGACAGCAGGGCCTGGGGATTTCTACCGAGAAACCTGATTGTCGGTAAGGAAATCTTTATTTACTGGCCGCCGGGACGGGCAGGCATCGTCCGCTGAGAAAATCCCGGGAAGTACAGGTATTTTACTGAAACAGGTGACTCATGGTTATTCACTGGTACCCGGGCCATATGGCCAAGGCCAGACGGCTCGCCAAAGAAAATCTGAAGCTTGTGGACGTGGTAATAGAAGTAATTGACGCGAGAATCCCGTTCAGCAGCCGGAACCCGGACATCAACGAAATTGCCGGCGAAAAGCCGAGGCTCGTGGTGTTGAACAAGGCCGACCTGGCTGACCCCGGCTTGACCGGGGAATGGGAAAGATACTTTAATTCCCGGAAATGTCTGGCGGTGCCGGTCGATTCGGTCAGCGGCCGCGGCATTAACGGGGTCCCTGCCCTGATAGGGAAACTGGCCGCGCCGAAAATGGTATCTCTCGCGGCATCCGGCAGACGGCCAAGGGCGGCGCGTTGCATGGTGCTGGGTATTCCGAATGTGGGCAAATCTCTCTTTATCAACAGGCTCGTGGGGAAAAAAGTTGCCAGGACCGGCAACAGGCCTGGCGTTACCCGGGGCCGGCAGTGGATACGGGTGGCGGAGAACATTGAATTGATGGATACGCCGGGTATTCTCTGGCCGAAGTTCGGCGATTCTGCGGTGGCTTTCCGCCTGGCCGTGACCGGGGCAATAAAGGAAGAAGTGTACGATTATTGCGAGGTTGCCGGAAGACTTGTAAAATGGCTTGCGGAAAAATACCCGCAGTCGGTCCGGGAGCGGTATAAACTTGATGAATTGACCGGGGAACCGGGTGAATTGCTCGAAGCCATCGGAAGGAAGAGGGGGTTTTACGTGCAGGGCGGCGCGGTTAGTGTCACCACGTCGGCCCGGACGGTACTGAAGGAATTCCGGGAGGGAAAACTTGGACGTTTTACCCTTGAAGAGCCCGGATGCGTTTAAGGTTTTACCGGTTCTTGCAGGAGTTTTTGATAAAGGCAGCGAATTATTCATAAAAAAAATTAAAAAATAAACAACAGGCAGGCTGTGAAAAGAGGTGGTGCCCAAATGTTCCCCAATCTTGGAATGCCGGAAGTAATTTTAATTCTGGTCATCGCACTGGTAGTTTTCGGACCGAAAAAACTTCCCGAGATCGGCAGGTCGCTTGGAAAAACGTTTAATGAATTCCGGCGTGCATCGCTGGAAAGTTTCGGTGAAGTAACTGAAGCAGCCAATGAGATTAAAGAGGAAGTCAACAAAGTCACCAAAGCAGTTCAGTAGCAGGGCATTATTCCGGGGCAGCGGGCAACATCCCCGTAATTTTATTTGCCTCCGGGCGTTAATTCTGTTTTTGAAAAAAATCCCCGATTTTGCCGGAAGGCTGTTTCGGGGATTTTTTATCCAGGAACCGATTGTAGATGGTGCAACTGCTTGAAGACTCAAGCCTGAATGCCGGTGCCAATCGAGGTGTGGCTGCCGGTTTCGATGTGTTCCTCCCTGGGCAGGATCGGGAAATTCTCTACGATAAAGCAGTAAATCAGCACCAGGGCGCTCCACATGCCTATGGTAATAAGCCACTCCCAGACGCTGGGGAAATAGTGACCGCCCATGCCTTTGGACATTCCAGTAAAGACCACGTTCATTCTGTTGAAAATAACTCCGGCCACCACCAGTATGGAGGCTGTCAGCACACCCCAGAGCCTCGTGCGGATGGAAGGCACGGCGTACATAAAAATAGGCGCCAGGACGAACACAATCATTTCAATCAGGAACATGTTGCTTTCAAAGGAACCGTTGAAAGCTGTGGAAAGGACGCCCCGGTACGATAAATCGGCCACTTTTACTACAAAGTAGATGATCATCATCCATAAGGTTACTTTGGTTAGGCTTTGAAAGACGCTGAGTTCCGGTTTCCTTCCGTAGGCTTTTGCCGCCAGGGTGCCTTCAATAGTTACCATGGCGGGGCCGAGGAAGAAGGCTGACCAGACGAAGAAAAACGGGATGATCATCGACCACCATAAGGGGTTCAGCTTGTCAACGGCCACTACGTAAAGGGATCCGAGGGAAGACTGGTGTAAGGTGGGAAGTATTATTCCCAGTATCAGCAGCGGGGTCATGAAAAAGTGCAAAATCTTTTGCAATGGAGCGCACTTAACCTTTTCAAAGAAGATTTCCCCGAACTCCAGTACCTGAACCATGGTGTAAAGAGAGATACACCAGAACACTTCAAAGAGAACCGAGTGATAACCCCAGTAGAAGAAGGGACGCCAGAAGTTGTACCATCTACCGATGTCGAGGAAGAGACTTATAAGTGCAATTACATAGCCTATCAGTGAGGTCAGAAGCGCCGCCCTGGCAATGGGCAGGTATTTCTCCTTGTGCAGGACGTGCACTATCAGCGCCGTGCTGAAGCCGCCCCCGGCCAAGGCAATGCCGCAGAGCAGGTCGAACCCGATCCAGAGGCCCCACGGCCAGTGATCATTAAGATTGGTCACCGAACCCAGTCCGTATCTGAATCGGTACAGGGCGGCCCCCGCTGCGATAAACACAAATGCAATCATGATCAGCCTGTATATGGTAATTCTAAATGTCCAGTTCCTTTGTTTTTCCATTCCATCTCACCTCCGATTCCAAATCAACCCTTGTCAACGGGAGCGTACATTTCCGATTCGTCATGCGTTTGTGAACGTTTTTTGGTATAGTAGCGCATGGCGGTTAAAATAGCACCCCATCCCACAAAAATGTACGGGGTCCACCTGAGAACATTCCAGGAGTAGGATGGTATGGATCGCTCGGAAACGTTGGTTTTAAAGCCCAACTGTTCAAAAGGAACATCGGAAATATACATCCATGCAGTACCGCCGTACTCCTTTTCCCCATAGACGTGTTTTACGTATCTGGATTCACGGTTGATTCTCTGCCATGCCTCGGCCAGAAGGTTGTCCCTGTCTCCGAACTTGATGGCCTCCGTCGGGCAGGCCGAAACGCAGGCCGGTTTCAGGCCTTGATTGAGGCGCTCGAAGCAGAACTTGCACTTTCTGACGTAGGGGAAAGTCTTGTCCCACTCGAACTTCGGAACGTTGAAGGGACAGGCGATCATGCAGTAACGGCAGCCGACGCAGTAGTCCTTGTTCAAATCGGTCGGCTTGTATACTACCGGGCCGTTTTCGGTTTTCAAAAAGGCGTGAGTGAAACAGGCAGATTCGCAGGCCGGCTCGTTGCAGTGCATGCACTGGTTTTTAACGAATCGCCACTGCACCCTGCCGTCCTTTTTGATCATATGATAACTCACCCGGGTCCAGTCGGTCGCGCTCAACTCCGGGGGGTTGTTCCAGCTTTCTTTCGTAGCGGGCAGTGTTGCCGGCAAATCGTAATAATTTTTGCAGGCAGTCTGACAGCTCCGGCAGCCGATGCAGCGGCTGACATCTACCAGAACACCTTTAGGCATTAAAACACCTCCATTTACAGGTTCGTGGGAGCCTTCGCCACATTAAATGTCAAGGTTGGTCTCAAACTACAAAACTTTTCGGTTCCTTGGCAACCCCCTTTATTTCCAGAATGTGTACGGCGCAAGCTATGCACGGATCGAAAGCGCGGACGATTCTTACCAGTTCGATGGGATTATTGGGATCTTTGACCGGCGCCCCCACCAGCGCCTGCTCGATCGGTCCGAGCTTGCCGCGGTCGTCTCTGGGCCCGCCGTTCCAGGTAGTGGGTACTACGGCCTGGTAGTTTTCGATACGGCGGTCTTTGATCACAATCCAGTGTCCCAGCGCGCCGCGCGGGGCTTCGTGCAGGCCCACGCCGGCCCCTTCTTCGGGAATGTCGAAGGGAGTAAAAGCCGGTTGACCGGGTACCAACTGATCAAGCCACTCCGACATTGCGTGGGCGACGATGGAGGCTTCCAGCGCACGGGCGTAATGTCTCCCGAGTACCGAAAAAGCTTTATCGCCCAGACCCAGGACATCTTTGTGCTTGTTTACGACCATTCTGGCAAGGGGTCCTACTTCGTGCGGCTCTCCCTCATAGCGCGGGGCTTTCAGCCATGAGTAGGCGTCCTTTTTGTTGAGATCCGGTTCGGTAACGCCTTCTCCCGGATATTTTCCGCTGGTTTCGTCGGCAAACCAGGAGTGCTTCACATCCTCCGTTATCTTGCGGTAGTCGACTGAAGCGAATTCCCCTTTGGCATAGCGGCCGCGCCTGAATAACCGGTTTTGTCCGTCGGGATCATCGTCGTCGGACAGCTTGAACGCCCCGTATGACAGCAGGTTCTTGCAGCCTGCCCCGATAGTAAACCAATCGCTGTAGACAGTCGAGACGGCAACCGCATCGGGAATGTAAACGTTGTCAATGAAGCTCGTAATCTCCCGCAGGTATTGCTTGAATAGCGCAATTTTTTCGGGGGTTACAGTTTCCGTCACTCCGCCGGCGGTAAAGACAGTCACGTGGGGCATCTTCGCCCCGAATACGGAGAGCATCTCCTGCGCTTTCTTCCGTATGGTCAAAGCCTGGATATAATGCTCCACCGCCTTGTCGTTTACATCCTTGGGCAAGCGGTAGTCCCCTTCGTAGCGCGGAATAAAGGGAGCGGTGTCCGGTCCTTTAACGTAGTCCAGCGCCGCCAGATGGTAAAAGTGCAAGATGTGTGACTGCAGGTAGTTTGCCCCCTGGATCAGATTGCGGACGATGCGGCCGTTTGCCGGAGGACTTACCTTGAAGGCGTCGTCAAGGCAAAGCATGGATGCCGTACCGTGAGCAATCGGGCATACGCCGCAGATTCGCTGGACGATATGCGGGGCGTCACGAGGGTCGCGGCCCCTCAAAATCAGTTCTATCCCGCGGAAAAGGGTTCCGCTTGATTTGGCGTCGACCACCTTGCCGTTCTCAACGTCAACCTCGATCTTCAGGTGGCCTTCAATCCTGGTTACGGGATCAACGATAATTTGCTGGCCCACTTCTTATTTTCCACCTCGCTTGGCAAACTTGTCTTTTACTTTTTCGCAGGCTCAGGAAACTCGGTTTTCTGCGGTTCGAATTTCCCGTACGAAACCCCGGTCTTATTGTTTAGAGGGTACCATCCGTAAAAAGGCCCGCTTTCGTCGGGGAAGGTGGGCTCCGAGCAACCCAGGCACGGGGCGCCTGCTTTTACGCACCAGTTTACTTTGTTGTTCCAGAGACGTGTCGGACAGTCGGCTGTGCTTACGAAGCCCTTGCATCCCAGCAAGGCCAGGCACCCTTCATCCCCGATAAACCGGGCAAATTTGCCGGAATCGAAATAAGTGCGCCTTTCACACGACTCGTGGATATAGTTGGGGTAAAACATTTTCGGCCGGCCGTACCTGTCCAGTTCGGGTATCTGGCCGTACTTCAGGACGTAAACGACTGTTCCCAGGAAATGGTCGGGATGCATGGGGCAGAGGGAGATATTGATTACCGGCTTCTTGGTAATTACCTTGTTGACCCCCACCGCTCCCGTGGGGTTGGGGGCTGCCCCCGGAATGCCTCCGAACGAGGCGCACTGGCCGGCCGCAATCACCGCCTTGGCCGCGTTGCCCAGTACGTTGAGCGTATGCAGCATTGTCAGCTCTCTGCCTTTGTATTCGCCGATAGTGCAGTAGGCACCGTCTTCTTTGGTAGGTATGGCCCCTTCCACGACCAGGAAAAACTGATCTTTATGCTTTTCCGAAAATTCCTCAAAGATCTCCGTGACCAGGTGTCCCGAACCGGCGGAAATATTGGGGTGGTATCTCAAACTGATAACGTCCAGAAGAACTTTTTCAATCGCCGGGTCAACGCTGTTGAGCAAAGAAATGGAGCACCCGGTGCAACTGGCCCCCTGCAGCCAGATTATCGGGGGCTTTCCGTCAGCCGCCATGGCCAAAGCCTCTTCCAGATCCGGTCCGATAAGGGAGATAAGGCTGGCCCCGACTGCGGAACTCATGCAAAGCTTTATAAATTCCCTCCTTGTAAAGCCCAAAGTCTGTTTCCCCTCCCAACTGATTAGTTTGTGAATGGTTGCCGTTTGCCGGAATAAACCTGACCGGAATTCCTTGAAACGTCATTCAATCATAAAGCATCACCCCTTATGATTCTGCTGAAAAAATAAAGCTTTGCCCCGGAGCAAAAAAGGACAAAACCATGTAGCAAACAAAGCTGAATGTTCTCCTTTCCGCAATGGGAGGCATGTCAGTTTCCCGGCATACCCTATCGGCCTTGATCCATACCAACGGTTTAGGGTGCAGGCTCGGAGACAGTATTATATTTTTTTAATTGATATTCAACGTTTTTGTTATATTTCCTTCATCAAATTGCAAATTTCTTCTTTTATAAGTTCTATAAGACGAGGTATTGCTCCCCGTACGGATTGCGAAGGCTGATCACTAAAGCGGACCGTTTCCGGCTGGACGCCGTAGATTACCGTCGGCGGCAGCCTGCCCAGATATTTTGCCAGGAACAGCACGTCTTTCAAGCTCAAGTCGTGCAGGGAGACGGTTTCTGCCGGTGAACCGGTCGCCAGTTCCTCGAACGGAATGCGGAAAATCGTTCCCGCTGCGGCATCCGCCTGAATACAGTCGACGATAATGGCATAGTTCGCATCTTCGAGGTGATACAGAAGATCAATCCCCGCTGTTCCCCCGTCGATGACTTTTACCGCAGGGGGAAGAATATTTTTCTTCAACTCGGCTACCGTGTGGACTCCGACTCCTTCGTCACCCAGCAGCAGGTTTCCGACTCCTATTACCGCAATTCTTTTTTCGCTGGATTTCATACCGGTCTTCCCTTGTATTTTCGATGGTCAACAGATTCTGGGCAGGGGCGCGCCGGCAAGCAAATTAAGCCTGCGCGTGCCACCAAAGGACGTCCTTAGAAAAACGTTGCCGGACCCGGCTTTGATTTCGCCGATAATGCGGGCCTCCTGGCGCAGTTCCTTTTGCAAAAATTGCAAAACCTGCCCGGCTTGCCCGGCCTCGGCCACAGCTAGGAACTTCCCCTCGTTGGCTAGATACAGGGGGTCCAGTCCGAGGAGATCGCAGGCCGCTTTTACGGTTTTTTCCACCGGGAGGCAGTCTTCGTCAAGCCAGAAATCAACGTCTGCTGCCATTGCCGTTTCTTTTGCGTTTGTGGCAAGACCTCCCCTGGTCAGGTCGCGCATGAATTTTATTCCGGTGAAACGTCTTACCAGTTCCCCGGTTATTCTGTTGAGCGGTGCGCAGTCGCTCAACACCCGGCTTTTCAAGCCGAGCGACTCGCGCTGGAGGATGATGGACAGACCGTGGTTGCCCAGACATCCGTTGACCAGAACGAGGTCGCCGGGAGCGATCCGGCTGTAACCCAGATTTGCTTGGGGCAATACCGTTCCTATTCCGGTAGTATTGATGAAAATTTTGTCAGCCTGTCCGCGGCCGACGACCTTGGTGTCTCCGGCGATTATTATGACGCCCGCCTCGCTGCAGGCTTCGGACATGGAAATGATAATCCTTTCCAGGTCGCTTAGCAAGAAACCCTCTTCGATGATAAAAGAGGCGGTCAGGTAGAGCGGGCGTGCTCCGCTCACCGCCAGATCGTTGACCGTGCCGCAGACGGCAAGCTTGCCGATATCCCCCCCGGGGAAAAAGATCGGGTCTACTACGAAAGAGTCGGTGCTGACGGCCATACACCCCCCCCCGCAGTCGAAAACGGAGGCATCGCTCAACGAGCTGAGAAACTCGTTGTTGAAGCGGGGCAGGAAATGTTTTTTCAGGAGCCGGTGGGTAAGCAGCCCCCCGTCACCGTGGGCCAGCAGGATAATGTCACTGTCGTTGTGGTCGGTCATGGTTTCACTCCCTGAGCATCCGTGGTTGTAAATTCGTAGTTGTAGTAAGCCGCGCATGTTCCCTCGGAGGAGACCATGCAGGGCCCGACCGGCCGCAGGGGCGTGCATGCTCCGGCAAAGAGCGGGCAGTCGGGAGATTTGATCTTCCCTTTGAGAACCTCCCCGCAGGCGCAACCTTCGGGAGGGTGCGATTCGGGAATATCGACGGGAAACCTGGCGGCCGCATCGTAACGGGAATAACGCTTTGAAACGGAAAGTCCGCTGGCGGGTATTCTGCCGAAACCGCGCCAGGACGCGTCTGCGGTTTCAAAAAACTCGCCCAGAATTCTTTGCGCCCTTTGGTTGCCGTCTTCCTGAACCAGACGCGTGTAACCGTTTAGAGTTTCGGGCTTGTTGCCCGAGATCAGCTCCAGCAGCAAATAAACGGATTTCAGAATATCGACCGGCTCAAACCCAGCTATGACGGCAGGTATCCCGAAGTCCTCCGCTAAAAAGTCGAATGCCCTTCTGCCCGTTATGGTGCAGACATGACCGGGAAGGATAAATCCGTCGACGGTGAGATCGCGGTCGCTTAAAAGCGCCTTCATCACCGGCGGGACAAGTTTGTGGAGGGAGAGGACCGAATAGTTCTCAAGGCCTTTGTTTTCAGCCGCTGCGATGCTCAGGGCGACAGCAGGGGCGGTTGTCTCAAAGCCGACTCCCAGAAAGATCACTTCTTTTTCCGGGTGCGTTTCCGCAAAATGCACGGCGTCTTCAGGGGAATAAAAGACCTTTACCCGCGCCCCGCGTGCCCTTTCCCGTTCGAGGGACGATTTCGTTCCGGGAACCCGCAGCATATCGCCGAAGGTGGCGATAACCGTATTATCAAGGCGGGCCAGAGCGATCACGTTGTCGATATCCAGCTGGTCTGTTACGCATACCGGGCAGCCCGGGCCGCTCCTCAGATCGAGATAACCGGCCAGTGAAGCCCTCAGGCCGTTTTGGGATATGGCTACGGTATGGGTGCCGCATACTTCCATGACAACCGCCGGACGCCCCAAGCGGGACGAGGCTTTTTCAGCCAGGGGAAATATTTTTTTCAATATTTTTTTACTCAAGCCAGGATCAAGCAGGTTATTCAGCAAGAAGGATTTCCTCCCACAGTTTCAGGGTTTTTTCCGCCTCTTCGAGGTTCACCTTGCCTATTGCATATCCGGCGTGGACCATGAGGTAGTCTCCTGGGGTTATTTCATCGCCGACCAGGGCGGTGCTCACCCTTTTTTCCACACCGAAGCTTTCTACTACGGCCCAGTTTTCTGCCGGGTTTAATTCAATTACTCTGCCCGGTATCCCCAGACACATTTTCTCTCCACCTCCAGTGCGCTATCATTGCCTGGCCGAGGGCGATACCACCGTCGTTTGACGGTACCTGCCGGTGGCGGAGCACCTGATAGCCGCGGGATTCCAGAGTATTTTTAACAGATTTGAAAAGGCGGGGGTTGTGCCATGTTCCGCCGCTCAACGCGACCTTCTTCAATCCGGTGGCGGAAGAGGCGCGTTCGACCGCGTCCTCAATAATTTTGACCAGCGTCCGGTGAAACTTCGTCGATATGTTTTCCACCGGCAGCCCTGCTTTTTTGTCGCGGACGATCCCTCTGAGCAGCCCGCCCGGCAAAATCACACCTTCTTTGATCTCATAAGGATAAATTGAAATATCCCCTTCGGGCCCGGTTGCCTTTTCCCCCAGTTCTATGGCGGCCTGTCCTTCGTAAGTGTTCTCAAGACAAACCTCCAGCAGGGCGGAAACCGCGTCAAAGAGGCGTCCGCAACCGGAGGAAAGGGGTGAGTTGTATCTTCTTTCAATTATTTTTTCTATCACGTCGGTTTCCCTGCCGGAAAAAAATTCTGCAGCCAGGGCTTTCCCTTCAGCGCCGAGGTGGGTGATGAGGTAGGCCGCCGCAGTCCGCCAGGGTTGGCGGATGGCGGCTTCTCCACCCGGCAGCGGTACGTAGGCGAGGTGGAAAAGGCGCCTAAAGCCGGTGAAATTGCCGGCTAAAATTTCAAACCCCCAGAGGTTGCCGTCGGTTCCGTACCCTGTGCCGTCCAGTATAATGCCGATGACATTTTCGTTTTCAAGCCCGTTTTCGGCAAGACAACTCGCCATATGGGCGTGGTGGTGCTGCACTTGAACGAGGTGCCGGGCGGGAATCCGCCGGGCTATCCGCGCCGATGCGTAAGCCGGGTGGGCGTCACAGGCCACGATCTCGGGAGTGGCGCCAATCAATTTTTGAAAGTTGATGAGGCTTGAGAACAGGTTTTCTTCTCCTTCCAGACAGCTGATTTCGCCAATATACTGGCTCATAAAGGCCTGGTTTTTTTTCAGGAGGCAGAAACAGTTTTTCATTTCGCCCCCTACTCCCATAATTACCGGCGCCCCGTCTTCCCGGCAAACCGGGACGGGGCGGGGAACATAACCGCGCGACCGCCGGAATATTTGCGTTTCCCCGTCGATTACCTGAACTACGGAGTCGTCACAGCGGTTGACAATATCCCTGTTGTGCCGGAGAAAGTAATCGGCGATACCCCCCAGCTCACCAACAGCCCGGCTGTTGTCCTTCACAAGCGGAAGCCCGCTGTAGTTGCCGCTGGTCATAACAAGCATGTCGAACGGACCGCTGAACAGCAGCAGGTGGAGCGGAGTATAGGGAAGCATCACCCCCAGGCTTTTTAATCCGGGGGCCAGTTCTTCCGGCAGGCCGGCGTCCGGTTTTTTTTCAAGAATGACAATGGGAGCCTGCAGCGACTCCAGCACGGCCGCTTCCGTTCCGTCAACATGACAATATTTTTTGACGGTTTCCAAATCCCTGCACATTACGGCAAAAGGTTTGCATTTCCTGCCCTTGCGCGAACGCAGGCAGGAAAGTGCCCGTTTATTTTTGGCATCGCAAACCAGGTGGAATCCGCCGAGCCCTTTCAGGGCCAGAATCCCGCCCGACTTGAGAATGTTCCAGGAAGCTTCCAGCCAGTTTTCATTTGAAGCTGTTTGTTTTCCTTCTTGACTTGCCAGTTCGACTTGCGGCCCGCAGGCGGGGCATGCTACCGGTTGGGCGTGAAACCTTCTGTCACTCGGGTTGTGAAATTCCCCGGAGCACATCCTGCACATTTGGAAGGAGGCCATTGAAGTTTTCGTGCGGTCGTAAGGCACTTCCCTTATAATTGTAAAACGCGGGCCGCAGTTGGTGCAGTTGGTGAAAGGATATTCGAAGAAACGGCTCGCCGGGTTGAAGATGTCGTTCCTGCAGTCTTTGCAAGTAGCGATGTCCGGAGGGATCAGCGCTTCTGTGTCATCATCCTGCTCGCTGGCCAGTATTTCGAATGTCAAATAGCCCCGGACCGGAAGTTCGATCTGTTTGAAACCGCTGATTTTTGAAAGCCGCGGAGGGTTGTTTTTTAAACTGTTTATAAAACCGCGGATGTCGCTTTCTTCTCCTTCAGCTTCGATAACGACTCCCCGGCTGGAATTCAAGACATTCCCCTTTATATTCCATAAATTGGCAAGATTATAAACAAACGGGCGAAAACCCACCCCCTGAACGGTTCCTTTAATTTCAACACGGCAGCGGATGATTTTTGGTTCCCTCGGTTCAGGTTTTATCTCCTTCACCGGCAAGCCTCAAACCCTTTCATATTGTTTATTATTTCCCCGAGTTGTTTAGCGTACCGGGTATTCAGAAGCTGATCGGGTTTTCCAAGGGCGTCCTCGACGTCGGGGTCGAAATCGACGGCTCCCAAAAAAGGTACCCGGTTTCGTACAGCCTCTTCCTCTATCATTGCGCCGTCATTCCGTTTCATATTTTCCAGAATGCCCAATACGGGAATCCCGAGTTCATTTAAAACCCGCAGTTCTTTTTTGGTTACTTCGACCGCCACCAATGAAGGAATGGTTACCAGCAGAAATTCCACCCTTTTGATCAAGCGCAGAATATCGAGTGCCGGGTCTCCGATCCCCGGGGGCATATCCAGTATTAAAAAATCCAGGGATTCCCAGCGGGTGATGGCGAGTATTTCAACGATGGCGTTGGACACGTCATTGCCGCGGAAGGGGGACGGATTTCCGCCCGTAAAGTAGGCTATGGACATGAGTTTCAAGTTGCGGCGGATCTCCGGCGGCAGAATGCCCTTGTCTTCTTCAGGGAAATTGCCTGCCCCGCCCAGGATGACATGGGCGGAAGGGCCGCAAAAATCCAGGTCGAGCAAGCCGGTAAGGCAGCCCCGGCCGGCAAGGATGAGTGCCACGGTGGCGGCCGTCAGGCTTTTGCCTATGCCGCCTTTACCCCCCGACAGGGCGATGATTCTTTTTATATTGTCAAATCTCCGATTGATAATACTTTCCCGGGGGTCCATCATTTTTCTCCTTCAATACAATCTATCCATACGCCGCGGCCTTTGACGACGCTGAAGTCCGGGCTTCCGCAGGACGGGCACCTCATATAAATGTGGGAGACCTCGGGCACAAAATGGATTGCTTCCGCTTCATCCTCTTCAAGGTTTTTCAAGGCATCCCGGTAGTTCCAGGTGTTCTCGCACACCTTGCATTTCAGCGTACATTCGTCAATATCGAGAATTATTTTGTTGATGTCTACACCGGGAAGATGGATACCAAGGACATTTTCCAGAGCAAGTTTAAAAATTTCCATATCTATTTGCTGCAGTTCCCCGATTTTAATTTTTACCCTGCAAATTTCCTTTATATTTTCTTTCCGGATTTCGTTTCCGACGGCTAAAACGACTGATTCGGCGAGCGCCCATTCGTGCATCCTGACAGCACTTCCTTGAAAAACTTTTTTAAAGGTTTTCGGAATGTATACTCATGTATTTTAACACAATTCAAAAAAAATGTTTATAATTTTTTATCAATTAAATAAAAGTGGGTTTTCCCCATTTGCCAATTTTAAAGCGGTCTCGGGGATATTCCCCAAGACCGCTTGTATAAACTCTCTTCTTAATGAAGTTCTTAAGCGTGGATGCTCTTGCCGGCCTCAATGTGAGCCTTGCCGCCTTCGTGGTGCTCAAGGTCCTCCTTGGGCAGAATCGGGAAGTTCTCCACGACAAAGCAGTATGCCAGGATCAGGGCGCTCCACATCCCTGCGGTGATAATCCATTCCCACATGCTCGGGAAATAGTGTCCGCCTGCAGCGTCGGCCATTCCGGTGAATACCACGTTCATCCGGTTGAACACGACTCCCGCCACGACCAGGAAGGAGGCCGTCACAACACCGCGCAGGTTCGTCCGGATCGACGGAGTGGCGTACATTACGATCGGTGCGATGACAAACACTACCATTTCGATCAGGAACATATTGCTTTCGAAAGAGCCGTTAAATGCCCTGCCAAGCTCGTTGCGGTAAATCAGGTCGCCGATTTTGACAAGCAGGTAGATGATCATCATCCACAGGGTTACTTTGGTCAGGCTCTGGAAAACGGGAAGCTCGGGAGCCCTGCCGTAGGACCTGGCCGCCAGGGTCCCTTCGAAGGTTACCATGGCGGGACCCAGGAAGAAGGCCGACCATACGAAGAAGAATGGGAGAAGCATGGACCACCATAACGGATTGAGCCTGTCGATTGTTACGATATAGAGCGAGCCGAGGGACGACTGGTGCAGCGAAGGCAGGACAATCCCCAGTATGAGCAGGAAGGGCATGAAGAAGTGCAGGATTTTTTGCAGCGGGGCGCACCTTATCTTTTCAAAGAATATTTCCCCGAACTCCAGCACTTGCACCATGGTATAAAGTGAAATGCACCAGAACACTTCGAACAGAACCGAGTGATAACCCCAGTAGAAGAAGGGGCGCCAGAAATTGAACCATCTCCCGATGTCAAGGAACAGGCTGACCAGGGCGATGATGTAACCGATCAGTGACGTCAGGAGAGCCGCCCTGGCAATGGGCAGGTATTTCTCCCTATGCAGGACGTGGACTATCAGTGCTGTGCTGAAGCCGCCTCCCGCCAGGGCGATGCCGCAAAGCAGGTCGAAACCGATCCACAGCCCCCAGGGCCACTCGTCGCTCAAATTGGTCACCGCGCCGAGGCCGAAAACGAATCGCATCACGGCGGCCACGACGGCAACTACCACGATAATCCCCAGTATGAATCTGAACGGGGTAAATCTAAAGCTCCATGTTCTTTCCATCAATTCTCACCTCCATTACCGGATTAACCTTTTTTCTCCGGTTCGTACAATTCCGACTCGTCATGCACTTGCGCGCGCCTCTTGGTATACGCCCGCATGGCGGTCAAAATTGCGCCCCAGCCGAAAAAGATGTACGGGGTCCATTTGAGAACGTCCCACGTGTAGGACGGTATGGACTTCTGGGATACAGGCTTGCCGTAAGCTTCGGTTCTGAATCCGATCTTGTCGAAGGGAACATCGGAGATATACAGCCACGAGGTGCCGCCGTACTCTTTCTCCCCGTAAACATGTTTGACGTACCTCTGGTCCCTGTTGATTCTGTCCCAGGCTTCTTTTAGAAGCTTGTCCCTGTCCCCGAATAGCAAGGTCTGGGTGGGGCAGGAGGTCACGCAGGCCGGCTGCAGGCCCTGCTCCTTCATCCGGTCGTAGCAGAAACGGCACTTTTGCACGTATGGGAAGGCTTTATCCCACTGGAACGACGGGATGCCGAACGGACAGGCGATCATACAGTAACGGCAGCCCACGCAGTAGTCCTGTTTTAATTCAGTGGGCTTGTAGATTACGGCGCCCTCCTTTGTCTTGACAAACGAATGGGTAAAACAGGCAGACTCGCAAGCCGGCTCGTTGCAATGCATGCACTGCCTCTTTACGAAGCGCCATTTGATCTGATCTCCTTGTTCTATCACAAAACTGGTTATGATAGTCCAGGCGTCGGCGGTCACTTTTCCCGGACTGTCCCAGTTATTTGTAAAAGTGCTTGTTTTGGACGGCAGGTCGTTCCATGTTTTGCACGACACGGCACAGCTTTTGCAACCTATGCACCTGGTCACGTCCACCAAAACACCTTTTGACATCATTACACCTCCCTGTTGGGGTTAGATAATCACACCGCTCAAATCAGTGGCCGGATGCTTTTTTTACGTTGCAAAGAAAGGCCTTGTACTCCGGAATCATTGTATTGGGATCCCCCACAAAGGGAGTAAGGTCGTTTGCCGTGCTGCCCGGAGCCAGTCCCTGATAACCCCAGTGCCAGGGCAGGCCGACGATTTCGATTTCCGAACCGTTTACCTTCAGGGGCTTTACGATCGGCAAAACGTTGGCCTTGCAGGTTATTTCACCGCGGACCGTACTGACCACGATCAGATCGCCAGGTTTTACGCCGAGCTTCTTGGCGAGGCCGGGTGAAATTGTGGCGAACATCTCAGGCATGAACTCCGCCAGTGTCGGGCAGTTTCTGGTCACCGCGCCGCTCTGGTAGTGCTCGACCAGGCGGTGGGTGGTGGCGATGTACGGAAATTCCGGGCTGGCAGTATGGGCAACTTTGGCAAAGTCGCCCTTGTATCTGGCAGCGACGGGGTTGTTCTGCTGTTTGCTGATAAGGTTTTTCACCGGGCTTTCAATTGGCTCGTAGTGCTCCGGCAAGGGGCCGTCCTTCATACCGGTGGGGGCAAACAGGCGTCCTACACCTTCGGTGTTCATGATAAAGCAGTTGCTGGCCGATATGTTGGGCGGGATGAAGGCGCCGGTATTGGCATCCTTAAATCCGAAGTCGGGCACATCATTGGTAATCCACTGTGTTCCGTCCCAGGCCACCAGTGTCTTTGCGGGATCCCACGGCTTGCCGGCCGGGTCTGCGGAGCAGCGGTTGTAAACAATCCTACGGTTGGCAGGCCAGGCGAAAGACCACTTCGGGAAGAGACCGAGACCGGTTTTGTCCTCCCTGCTGCGTCTCTGACAGGCCGGCACCTTCAGGGCCGGGTCGACGAACATATAACCTGCGTAGATCCAAACACCGCAAGCCGTGGAGCCGTCCTCCTTCAGCTTGGCGAAAGAATCCAGCAGGCTGCCGTCCGCTACCAGGTAACCGTTCATTTCCCTGCCCACTTTCATGATGTCCGGCTCGTCGTGCCCCGGTACGTCATAGTCCCACACCATGTTCAAAATGGGATCCGTAAACTTGCCGCCTGCTTGGTACTCCTTGCGAATGGCTTTGAAAATGCGGTCGGCAATCCAGAGGTCGCTTTTTGCTTCTCCGGGCGGCTCAACGGCTTTCCATCGCCACTGGATCCAGCGGGAGCTGTTGGCGACGGTTCCTTCTTTCTCGTATGACATGGCTGTCGGGAGCAGGAAGACTTCGGTTTTGATGTCTGCCGGGTTGACGCCGGGACGCTTCCAAAAGCTAACCGTTTCAGTCTCAAAAAGGTCAACACCGACCATCCAGTCGAGCTTGGCCAGAGCGTCGCGTGTCCTGGAAGCGAGCGGTCCGCCTACTGCCGGGTTCTGTCCCCAGGCAAAGAACCCCTTGATTTTACCTTCAGCCATTGCCTGGAAGATGGCCATGTGGGAATGGTCTTTCCCGGTGTGTTTGGGCAGCCAGCCGTAACAGAAATCGTTTTCCGCAGTGGCCTTGTCGCCGAACCATGCTTTCAGCATGCTGATGATGAACTTGTTCCTGTTGGACCAGTAGCTTGTCTTTGGAACTTGTTTTTCAATATAGTCTTTCAATGTCGGGGTGTTGACGTCCGGGCACGGGTTGTAGCCCGGGATGTAGTGGTAGAGCATGGCCTGATCGGTCGAGCCCTGCACGTTCGACTCGCCGCGCTGGGCGTTCACGCCGCCGCCGGCGATGCCGATGTTGCCGAGCAGCAACTGGAGCATGGCAGTAGCCCTGACGTTCTGGCCGCCGTAAGTGTGCTGGGTGATTCCCATGGCGTAGAGCAAGTTCCCGGCCTTGTCGGGTTTTCCGGTGGAGCAGTAAAGCTCGCAGACCTTCCTGTAAACGTCCTCCGGCGTGCCGGTAATGTTGCAGACAGTCTTAATGTCGTAGCGTGACACGTGCCTTTTCAAGATCTGGAAGACGCACTGCGGATCCTGGAGGGTGGGGTCTTTCTTGATGTTTGCCCCGTCCGTCTGGTACTGCCAGGTCTTGGTGTCATAGCTGAAATTGCCGTCTTTTTCGGTCAGGCCGGTAAACAGGCCGTCCGAGAAGCCGTATTCGGGGCTGACCAGGAAAGAGGCATTGGTATAGTTGACCACATAATCGTGGAAATAGAGGTTGTTTTCAATAGCATAGTTCATTATTCCGTAAAGAAATGCGATATCCGTGCCGGGGCGTATGGGAGCGTAAATATCCGCCTTGGCTGCCGTTTTGGTAAACCTGGGGTCTACCACGATAATCTTGGCCCCTCTTTTCGCCGCGGCTATTCCGGCAAAGCGCATAACCTGCGGGTGGTTTTCCGCAGGGTTGGCACCGATCATTAAAAACACGTCCGAGTTTTTATAATCGGTAAAACTGTTGGTCATAACTCCCCTGCCGAATGATTGGGCCAGACCGGCCACGGTAGAGGAGTGTCAGAGGCGGGCGTGGTGGTCGATATTGACCACGCCCAGAGCGCGCAGCATCTTGTGCATTATATAGTTTTCCTCGTTGTCGACCGAGGCGCTGCCGAGGTGAGCAATGGCCTGGGTGCGGTTGACCGGGATCCCCTTGTCGTCTCTCTCCTCGAATGACTCGTCCCGTGTCTTCTTTACTCTTTTGGCTATTTCCGCCAGTGCCCAGTCCCAGCTTTTCTTTTCCCACTTGCTGCTTCCCGGGGCGCGGTAAAGCACCTCGGTAACCCGCTGTTTGTTGAGCGTTCTCTTGCGCTTGGGGTCGACTATTGTGTTGGCCTCTCCAAGGGCAATGCCCTTGCAACACATGGAACCTTCGTTGTTGGGGTTGTCCGGGTCGCCTTCAATGTGAATGACCCTGTCCCCTTCGGAATAAACTATTAGTCCGCAGCCGCAGCCGCAAAAAGCACAAACGGACGGCGTCTCTTTGGCCTTCTTGATTTTAACCGGGCCCATATCAAAAGAAGGCAGCTTGTCCTCCGCCGTGCTCGCCAGGGCCGGCACGGCGCTAACACCTTCAAGCAAAGCCGTTCCAGCCGTCCCTAAGCCCAAATACCTCAAGAAATCACGACGACTGAGTTTACGCATTAAAACTTTTAACCCCCCTTTTACGCAAAAGCGTAACTATCTAACACGTTTCAAACAACCTGCCTGCAGTTAGACGATAGTCTCCCTCCTTTCACTAAAAAAGCCCTTTTATTTAAAAGCCCAAGTTCACTGATTATAATTAATTTTATAGATTATATATACTGTAAAAATGCCGGCAGAAACGCTTGGGCGCCGGAACTGCCGGAATTTTTTTGGCTGTCAAGTGTGCGCCGCCCCGGCATCAGCCAGTTCGGCAAGCTCCTGTTCCCTTTTCCTGCGGGCTGTCCTGCGTTCAACTATTTTAACAACCCAGGCGCTCATTTCAAAAAGCAGGTACATGGGACCGCTAACAATTGTGCAGGTGATAATGTCTGGAGTGGGAGTGATGATCGCCGCCATGGCTACTATGGCCAGTATGGCAAACCGGCGGTTTCTTGCCAGGAATGCGTAAGAAATAAGCTCCAGTTTTGCCAAAAAATAACTTACCAGGGGAAACTCAAAGATAATTCCGAACGGCAGCAAGAAAGACATTGTGAACGAAATATATTTGTCTACGGTCAACAGGGGCGTTAACTGGGGGCCGGCAAACTGTAGCAGGAAAATGATGCCCAGCCTGTATACCCCGAAAAAACCGAAGGCAACCCCCCCGACAAAACTTAAAAAAGATATCAGGACAAACAGTGTGAAATAAATCCTCTCGTTCTTTTTCAAAGCTGGAATAATAAAGCTCCAGGCCTGCCACAAAATGATCGGCAGGGCAGCCAGAAAACCGATAAAGAATGACAGTTTTATTTTGACAAAGATTGCTTCGGTAACACCGGTAAAAAAGATTTTCTGGCCCATCTTGGTGAGGGGTTCCGTTAATATTGCCAGAATTTGGTCGCAAAAAAAATAAGAAGCTACACCCAGTATTGCTGTGCTTACAATAGACACAATCAACACCCGACGCAGTTCCTCCAAGTGTTCTATAATGGACATTTCCTCGGTTTTTTTAGCCAATATTTTTCCCTCGCCAGATATAGCCTGCTTATAGTAAAAACATTATGGCTCGTTCAACCGGTGATCAAATTAACTTTTCGCCGCTTTGATCAACTGCTTTTCTTCCTTTTTGTCACCGCTTGCGCAAGCCTCGACATCTTCCATGATCTCTTGCGACGAACGGCGGAATTCTTTGATGGTCTTGCCGACAGCCTTGCCGAGATCGGGCAGTTTGCCGGGTCCGAAAATTATTAAAGCCAGGGCCAAAACTAGAATCAATTCCGGTGCTCCAATATGCGGCATATAAATACACTCCTTTCAATTCTTATGTTTAATTACGACAACCTTGCTTAAAAATCCTGCCGGGCAATCATTATTTTTCAGTGCCTTCCGCGGCCGGCAGGCTTTGCCGGTTGCAGTAACCTTCGTGCAGGGCCACTATGTCCAACTGCACGGATTCTATATCCTCCCAGAAAAGGTTGACCTCACCCCCGGTTTGTTTTTCGTCCACGGTTTTGATATATCCGTTGCAGTTTTTACATGTGTAAACCCTGTACTTTTCCATGCCTTCCACGGTGAAGAACTCGGACTCCCCGCTGTTGCAGTACGGGCAGCCGAGGCGCTGAAACCGCCATCTGGCTTCGCACAACCCGCAGGAAAGAATTCTTTTGCCGGATTCTTTTTCCAAAAGGGCCATGTTGGGATTGCTCCCGCAAACCGGACACCTGCCCCGCAGCCATTGTTCCGGGTCGTAAAAGGAGGAAACCTTTTCCCGGTACAGTTGCATGAAAGGTTTTACGGCATGATTGAGCAGAAAGCCGAATGTGTCCGGCGGGACTTCCTTCTCCAGGTAGTTGAGCAGGTTGATTCCCGGTACGAAGACCCTCGAAACAAACAGATCCCTGGCATCGGGCCCGGCCGGCAGGGCTTCTTCTATCCGGACGATTTCTTCAATGAGGTCGGGGTGATGTTTTTTGACGACTTCGGCAACCTGTTTCAAGACGCTGAAAAATTCTTCGGTCTTGACCCTTGGCTGATAAATATTGATAAGCAGTATCGCTTCGTCCTGCGCCGAGGCTGCGGTTGAGGGAGAAGGGCTGGAGATGCTGACAGCGTCTCCGGTCAATTGTATCCTGCCCAGTTCGGAATAAAATTCGAACAGCGCCTGTCTCATTAATTTTTCCGACATTCTTTTTATCCTGCTTTCCTGATTGATTACTTGAATGGCTGAAGCTATTATATCATTTTGATTATTACTGTCAAGAAACTGATTTTAAAACCGGTTCGAGGTTGTTGGAAAACCGCCTTGCTGTTAAAAAGCCGGCTCCGGTCGTTTCAATGCGCTCCGCACTCTTTGGGGCAGCGCACTGTCACCGCTTGTCCCCGGCTTCGCGTCGGCAATGTTTGCTGCTCGCTGCAGGCGTTATTAAAACGCCCCGATGCGTTTTCGACGGACTTTACCGTCCGAACACACTTTGAATTATTTGATCGCGGTTGTTTTATCCGGGGTTTCCTGACAGCGGCAGGGAATTATCCGGAGGGAAACGAAATATTAATGCGTTGTTATGATTTTACCGGAGGGTTTCACGTTGGACGTTTCAAAATTGTCTGTGGCGGAAATACGAAGGATTGCCGGCAACCCGGACGGGGTGAGCGAAGAGTTTCTTCTTGCTTTGTCAAAAGACCCGCGGGGCGGGGTCAGGGAGTTGTACAGCCGGATCAAAAGGGCGGAGTGCGCCAGAAACACCGAAATGCAGAGAATCAAAAGAATGTATGCTTATGAGGATGAACTTGGTTCACGCGGGATTTCGCCCGTGGCCGGCGTCGACGAGGCCGGACGCGGACCGCTGGCCGGCCCGGTGGTGGCTGCGGCTGTTATTTTACCTGAAAGGGCGGCGCTGGTAGGTCTGGATGATTCCAAAAAACTCCCGGCGGCAAAAAGGGAGGAACTGGCAGTTGTGATTAAAAAGACCGCTTTGGCGTGGTCCGTGGGAATCTCGACTGTGGAGGAGATTTTTGCCGAAAATATTCACAAGGCCAGCATGACGGCCATGCGCAGGGCTGTGCTGGGGCTGAAGCCAAGACCGGCTCATCTTCTTGTGGACGGTTTCAGCATAGACAGGCTGAACATTTCCCAGACCTCCCTGGTCGGGGGGGACGGCATCAGCGCTTCCATTGCCGCCGCCTCAATACTGGCCAAGGTGGAGAGGGACCGCCTGATGGACCGGTACCATAAGGTTTATCCCCAGTATGGCTTTGACCGTCATAAGGGCTACGCAACACCGGAGCATTTGCTGGCGCTCGCCAGCCACGGGCCCTGTCCAATACACCGGGCGGGCTACCGGCCGGTCATGAATGCCGCCCGGGAAGACAAACTATGAGAAGTTCGCAGTCCTTTGAATTTTGAAATGAGGTGAGTTTATGAAGGGACACAGAAAGGAAACCGGGGCGAAAGGCGAAGAAGTGGCGGCAGAGTATCTTGAGAGAAACGGATACCGCCTTCTCAGCAAGAACTACAGTTGCCGTTTCGGCGAAATAGACATGGTTGCTATGGACCGGGAAACCCTCGTTTTTGTAGAAGTGCGTTCGTGCAGCGGCGAAAAGTACGGTCCGCCGGAGGAAAGCATAACCAGGCGAAAACAGTTGAAACTCAGGCAGTTGGCATGGCATTACCTGAAAGCGGAAGGAAAAACCGGCAGCAGTTGCCGGTTCGACGTAATTTCGGTGCTTTTCGGCGGAAACGGTGACGTCAAGAGACTCGAGCACATTGAAAACGCTTTTTGAGATCGGTTACCTCTTCTTTTTCAGGAGTGCCAGCGCCTCTTTCAGTTTTGAAAGCGGAATGCCGGTATTTTCAGAGAGCTTTTCCATCAAGAAATCTTCTGTGATTTCCTCATTCCTGTCTCTTTCCCGCAGTTTCTCGTACTGATCGTATTTCAACGCCTTCTTCTGGATCATCAGTACAACGCCGATTACTTCCGGTCTGTCGACGGCCTGTGCCGGGACGAAACAATTGGCTGCTTTCAGCCGGTAGCTTCCGGATTCGCTGATAAGATACCTGATGCTCACATTCCCGCCGTTTACGCGGGTTACCACCATACTGCCGTCCGGAGCTTTGTCCCCGCTTTTCCTGCACACTGCCACGTCTCCCGGAAAAATTCCCGCTTCTATCATGGCGTGGTCCTTTACCATAAGGGCGAAGTCAGCCTCGATCTCCCTTGGAACGTTTATATGCCCGACGATGCTGCCGATGTCCGCTTCCCCGGCACTGTAAGGCAGAGGGTTTACCAGGGGTATGTTCTTTACCGGAAAGAATTCAGCCAGCGGTTTTTGCAGGGCTTCTGCAACTTTTTTCTCAAAATTGTTGCCGGAACTATAAAGCCCCGCGCCGCCGGGCTCCTGAAGATGACCGGCGGCGACCATCATATCCTCGTAAGTAACGCCCTGGCAGGCAACACCTGCAAGTTTTTTTATTACGCCCGGCCCCGGTGGGGTTTCGATTTTTTCGCGCAATAGCCTGGAAATGTATCCGGGGTCGACTTTGGCAAGATTCCCGTACCTGTTGATTGACCTGTTGCCCTTGGCCTGCGCCAGAAGCATTGCGAATTTCTTTTTATCGAAAGTCATGAGAAACCCCCATTAGTATTATATCCTTATTCTAACTAATAGATTGTCCGAGGACAATGAATAAATTTGTAAATTATGTTGTAATTGGATAAAGATGCTTGACTATTGTCTGTAGACATGATATTATGTTAAAAAGGAACTAAAAGAGGTGGCCTTATGCAGGTAAATGTCGAAGCTTTGCTGGAACTAGCCGAAAAGAAGGGATGGTCCGTTCCCGAGCTTGCAAACCGCATCGGGATCAATTATTCCTACCTTTTCAGGATAGTTAAAGGCAGCAAAAAGGGCGGAACCAAGGTGTTTATCGGCCTGTACAAACTCTGCGTCGAAGAGGGGCTTGACATTCGCGAGCTTATTTTTTTACCCGGTACGTTGTCTGCCGACAATACAAGACAGGATTAGATTTAATATCCCTTTTTTATGTCAGGTGGTGTACTTTGCTTTGGCTTAAAGCATTTCTCAGCCTGCTTTTGCAGAATTTATTCTGTATTTCAGAAACGCCATACGCGATCGGCCGGCTTTTAATCCGGTTGCCCTCGGGGAAATAAAGGGCGGAGGAAAAGAGGATGGAGAGGCCGACAAACTGGGAAGGTGGTGGAAAACAGCATGACACATGTTGTCGGAGGCCGATCGGGCAGGATATTTTATATGTTTTGAAGAATAACGCCGAATTCAACATGAAATCCCTCGGCGGTGAAAATAACATGCTTTACGTAATGTCGGACCTTCACGGGGAATATGAAGGGTTTATGAACATGCTGGACAAAATCGGCTTCGGCTCCGGCGATAAAATGTATGTATTGGGCGATGTAATCGACCGGGGAAGAAAGCCAATATATCTCCTGGAGTTTATTCTGGAACAGTGCAATATTGAGATGCTCCTCGGAAACCACGAGGAGATGTTCCTTTCCTACCTCTGCAACCGGAAGGATTCGATACTGAATCAGTGGCTGGACAACGGGGGCGGGACAACCCTCTTTCAGTACGAAATGCTGCCGCCGGAGAGAAAAAACAACCTTCTCGGCTACCTGCAGGGTCTGCAGCTATATAAAATTGTGGACGATTTCATTCTGGTCCACGCCGGAATCAACGCCGGGAATATACGTGGCAATACGGTTGAGGAGATAATGGAGTGGCAGAAAAAAGACGACCTGCTCTGGGTGAGAAGCGATTTTTATCGAAGTCCGGCTTTGGTGGGGAAAACAATCATTTTCGGTCACACGCCCACTTTCATTCTTCACGGCAGATGTACCATATGGCACGATGAGAAATATGGGGATAAAATCGGCATCGATTGCGGGAGGGCCTACGGCGGTAAAATCGGGTGTCTCAGACTGGACGACATGGAAGAGTTTTATGTCTGACCGTTTTTTAACTTTCCCGCCGGGAAGTTCCCGCGCCTTCCGCCTTTGCTTGCGAAGCGAGGGCGAAGGGCGGGGATGATAGGATGCCCTTATTTTTTCAGGAACCGTTGATTGCGCCGGAAATATCGAAGTGCATAGAGAAGGCGAACAAAGACAAGCCGGCAAATGTGGCGTGCAGATTCGAGCAGGAAACCGACAGGCGCCACATCCATATTATCTTTGCTTATGCGATGGCTGGAAACCTGCCGGTGGATATATAACGAAGCCCCGGCCCAGCGCAGAGAAGCCCCGGAACAGGAAAACCGTTCCGTAATGGACCGTGATGTAAACGCCGCCCGGAACATTTTGGCAAAAGCAATGGCAATGTAGACGCAAAGGAAATTGTTGGCACCGTGGGGACCACGGGAGCTTACGCCTTTGGAGCTAATTCGGCAGAGTTGCGATGAAGCAGGAAACCCACGAATTCGCTCAACACAGGAAGCTCCTTCCTGAGTGGAGCGAAGGGAGGGGTAGTTCACACAATAGAGTTTCGCAAGAGGTTTTTGTCCAGGGAGCGGTACTGGATTGCTTCAGCCAAATGGGGTTCTCCGATTAGTTCAGAACCGTCCAGATCAGCTATGGTACGGGCCACCTTCAAGATCTGGTCGTGTGCCCGAGCGCTCAAAGACAGCTGTTTGAAAGCTTCTTGAAGGAGGGCACCGGCTCCTTTGGTCAGCTTGGCATAACGGCGTACATCTTTTATCCCCATTTGGGCATTACAGGCAGGGGCCGCCCGCTGTCCATCCTCCCGTTTTCCCGCACCGAACCTCTCTCTCTGACGGGCCCGGGCAGCTTCCACTCTCCTTTTAATTGCGGCGGAACCTTCTGGCCTTTCACCGGCCGAGAACTCATCGTAAGGCAGCCTGGGCACCTCGATACAGATATCAATACGGTCCAGGAGCGGTCCTGAAAGGCGGCCGATGTAGCGCTGGACCTGGTGGGGCGTGCAGGAGCATTCCCTCGTTGGGTCGCCGAAGTATCCGCACGGGCATGGGTTTAGAGCTCCTACCAGCATCAACCTGGCAGGGAAGGTCAGGGAGGCGTTGACCCTTGAAATGGTGACTATTCCCTCTTCCAAAGGCTGGCGGAGGGCTTCCAGGGCATCTTTCTGAAACTCGGGCATTTCGTCAAGAAAGAGGACACCGTGATGGGCAAGGCTTATCTCGCCCGGTTTCGGCGTTCTCCCCCCGCCGACCAGGCCGACGGTGGAAGCGGTATGATGGGGAGCCCTGAATGGTCTGCGCACTATGAGAGGCATGTTTGGCCTCAACAAGCCTGCGATGCTGTATATCTTTGTGACCTCAATCGATTCCTGAAAGGTGAGGTCCGGCATGATTCCCGGCAGGCGCCGGGCAAGCATGGTCTTGCCTGAGCCGGGGCTGCCGGTCATAATTACGTTGTGACCGCCGGCTGCCGCAACCTCAAGCGCTCTTTTCGCAGCTTGCTGCCCTCTGACGTCTGCAAAATCGACACTGCCGGCGGCGGAGCGATCCGCAAGCGCTTTTAAATCAATTTTGCAAGGTAATATTTCGTTTTTTCCCTGGAGGAATCCGGCCAGTTCGAGAAGTGTTCCGGCAGGATATACCTCAACGTCGCCAGCCAGGGCGGCCTCATTGGCATTTTCCGCCGGGACGACAATCTTCTTAAACGCGTTTTCCCTGGCAGCGAGAACGTTCGGCAGGACGCCGGCGACACCTCTGAGAGAGCCGTTCAGGGAAAGTTCCCCGAGGTAGACGAAAAGGCTGCAACGGTCGCCCGGAAGCTGTTCCGTGGCTGCCAGGATACCGATTGCTATGGGAAGATCGTAAATGGGGCCTTCTTTTTTGATGTCGGCGGGGGCAAGGTTTACCGTTATTCTTTTTACGGGGAATTCAAAACCTGAGTTTTTTATGGCAGCCCTTACCCGGTCCTTGGCTTCCCTGACCGAAGCATCCGGCAGCCCGACTATGTCGAAACAAGGCAAACCGTTCGTTACATCAACTTCGACTTCCACGGTTTGGCCGTCCAGGCCGTTGAGTACGATACTTTTGACGATAGCTAACATTTGCGCCTCCGGAGAACGGTATTTAAAAGATTTGCCGCACTTCCGAACCCCGTTGAATGTCCATGTCATTTCTTGTCGAATCCTGCTCAAACCACAACGACCACCTGTTGAGGCGGCCGTCAATTCTGTATCTTTCGACAGTACCAGCAAAATCCCTTTTTTTCCGCGGAAAATTTTGCCGGGTGCAGTGCGTACCCCGGTTGCCGTCTTTTCTGCACCTCCAAACACTGCGGCCACCTTTGTAAGGTGGCCGCAAACTGTTGACGAACTGTCCGGGATCTTGAGGGTGAAGGAAACGAGCGATATTGAGCAGCGTCGCAAGCGAAACGGGCGAAGTGGGGATGCGATATCGGATGAGCGCACATGGGCGCCCGCGAAAGCTGAACCGGGCCGGTACGGCGAGTTGAAGGCGGTCCAACATCGCATGATGCAAACTCCCGGTTCCACCCGGGGCAAAGCATTTGAGCGAGCGTTTCAACCTCATGGTGTTTTGCTACAACTGCAGGGCGCCCTTTTTTAGGTGGCCGTCTTGTTTTTTTCAGTGATTGTCGGAGGAGCCGCTCTTTTTATCAATCTCATTGACCGCCCGCGGCGCGGCTTTACGTCAGACGCTGTTGAATACGGTTGAAAGCCGGTTGCGGGGCGTAAAGGGACGGCGCTTTTGCCGGCGGCCGGTTGGGCTTCCTAAACAAATTTTTTGTCCGACATGTAAACGCTGTTTCCGGAAGTTACATATACGTATTTGTTGGACCTCGGGTCCCATACCATAGTGTTGCCGGTGGTTTTCTGTTTCGCTTTCTGGTTCATTCTAAAACTGTAGGAGCTTATCAGAGACCACGGTTTCATTCTTTCAACCAGGTATGAAGCACAACCCATTGTGGTTAATTTTGCCTGAAAGTGCTCGCGCTGATAAGGCAGCATCGGTTATGCACCCCTTTCCAACTATAAGGATAGCACTTCAGTTGAAAATTGACATGGGTTGGGCTGCTCAATTTTTTTGGGACTGAAGTCCCGATTGCCGGGGAGGATAAAAATCGCCGCAACGGGACGGGTGCTGTCAATTATCCACAGGTTTTATCTCTTTTTTGTCGATGCCGAGAAGCATGCATAGTTTTTCTTTAAAGGGGCTGCCGTCTATAAAAACAAATTTTGCCTCGGTATCTTGGGGATCAAACCACAAAAAAAGGTCAACGCCGTATTTGACCTCGCGTATTTTCCCTTCGAAGAATTTCAAAACAGGGCGTTCGCCTCCGTCAACCACTTTCAAGTAGAAGTCGCCGTCTTTGAGGACGGAAATCAGGTCGAAAACATCGATATGAAACTCGTGGTTTACGAGAGCGAGGACGTTCGCGTATTTCCTGCCGGCGTTGACGCTGTTGAACTGTTCCACAGCATCATAAATTTTCTGCGAAATTTTATTGTATACCGTACTGTATAAATCCTCCTGCCCGTCATCAAAAGTTGACTTGACTTCACAGAAGAATACCAGGTCGCTCCCTTTGTAAACCTGGAAATCCGGGGTGCGGCCGTTTTTTTTCATCTCCGCTTCGGTAAAGCGGACGGGTTCAAGGTTTTTTGATTTCATGAATGATGCAATTCTATTCTCGTCAATTTGTACTTGGGCCATTTTTTCTTTCACTCCCGACCGGCTGTTTTTTTTAAGTTACCATGCAACTGGCGAAAAGTCAAAGAATTAAAATGAATTATTGATGACTATGGGTAAGATAAGCGGCATGGTTCGCTAAAACTTGCTTTAAAACAGCAAAACCTGTGAGTCGGGTGTAAATCCGCCGGGATATCTGGACATTCTCAGGTAGTGAAAAGATCGAAATACAGGGTTTTGTGTGAATTGCAGAAAAGAGGATCTATCTAGATCATGATCAAGAACCAAAGAGATGATCCTAGTAAATAAGCTACGGTGATCGCAAATGATCTGAAATCATTTAATTCAAGGTTTGTAATGCTTCCTTGCTTTAAATAATATAGATTGAGGAGTGATTATTCTGGGTGTTATCAAAAAATTCAAGCCCATTTTAAAATGGGCCGGCGGCAAGAGCAAAACCGTCAACCAATTATCAAAATACTTCCCCGCAGATTTCAGGAACTATCATGAACCGTTTGTGGGCGGAGGTGCCGTATTTTTTCATCTTTATCCAGATATAAAAAGCAGGGGGGCTTTGGCCTTTTTGTCGGATAACGTTGAAGAGCTGATAAATCTTTATGAAGTTGTTAGAGATGATGTTGACACGCTGATAGAAATTACGAAACGACACATATATGATAAGGATTATTACTACAAGATAAGATCCCTGGACCCGGGAATTCTGTCAAAAACGGAGAAAGCATCGAGGATCCTTTATTTGAATAAAACCTGTTTTAACGGATTGTACAGGGTTAACAGCAAGGGGCAGTTCAACGTTTCTTTCGGTGATTACGTCAACCCGGTGATTGTGGACGAAGAAGCGCTGAGGGATGCCAGCGAGGCGTTCAAGCACGCCGTATTGTTTTCCGGTGACTTTGAACTGGTTTTGAGGAATGCGCAAGCAGGTGATTTCGTTTATATGGACCCCCCTTACGTACCCCTTTCGGCCACTTCGAATTTTACCTCTTACACACCCGGCTCTTTCGGCGAAGAACAACACTGCCGCTTGAGAGAAGTGTTTGAAGAATTGAAGAACAAGGGATGTTACGTTATGCTGAGTAATTCCGACACGGAATTTGTCAGGAGGCTGTACAGAGGCTGCAACATAAGGACTGTAAACGCCTTGAGGGCTATCAACTCCGACATCACCAAAAGGGGTGCCGTAAAAGAGCTCGTCATACTTTCCTACCCTGAAAGCGAAATGTGTTTTTCTGCATTCGCCCTGTGATGTGAACGAAATTTTTCGAGGCTTCTTTTTTGGGGGCTCAAAGTAATAATGTTGAATGAGCTGAAGTCTTTGCAGACAGGTCAAAAGACGGCCGGCCGCGTCAACAGGCCGTCTCCTTTTTCTACGCTGCCGTTGATACTGCTCGTATTGTTCGGTATATTCGCTTGTTTTGCGATAACTGGCTATTTTAGACACATTTACTTCGAGGACCTGACCGGGCTTGAGATGATTTTGATCAGCGTTTTGTTTGCAGCGGTTCTCAACAGTTTGTTGATCACCTGGTTCTACCGCCTTTCCATAAGGCAGGAGAGAGCGTTGGAAACAGCAAACGAAGACCTTTTGCATGAAATAATCCTGCGCAATAAAACGGAGGAAAGGGTAAAGTATTTGACTTTTCATGATTATCTTACCGGACTGTATAACCGGGCTTACTTTGAAGAAGAGATGCACCGCCTGTCAACGGGGCGCTATGACCCGGTCAGCATAATTCTGTGCGATATTGACGGGCTGAAGCTTGTAAACGACACGATGGGGCACGAGACAGGCGACTCGCTTCTCGTTGCGGCCGCGTCCGTAATAAAAGGGTCGTTCCGCGACGGTGACGTGGTAGCCCGCATCGGGGGAGACGAGTTCGCGGTCCTGCTCCCGAACAGCGGCAAGGGTGCCGTAAGAAGCGCCTGCAACAGGCTGCGCAATTCAATAAAGTCTTACAATGAGGGTAATGAAAGACTGCCGTTGAGTATATCAATAGGTTTTTCGACGAGATCCGACGTGTCGATAACCATGGACGAACTTTATAAAGATGCGGACAACAACATGTACCGGGAAAAGCTGCTGCGGACCCAGAGCGCCCGGAGCGGAGTCGTTCAGACTTTAAAAAAGGCCCTCGGAGCAAGGGACTTTATTACGGAAGGGCACGCCGACCGCATGCAGGACCTGGTAACCGCAATGGCTGAATCAATGTCCCTGCCGGACTGCAAAATTGCTGATTTGCGTCTCCTGGCCCAGTTTCACGATATCGGCAAGGTGGGGATTCCCGACAGCATCCTTTTCAAGCCGGGGCCCCTTACTCCGGAAGAATACTCTGAGATGAAAAGGCACTGTGAGATTGGTCACCTCATCGCCATGTCCCCGCCCGACCTCGTTCCGATCGCAGACCTGATACTTATGCACCATGAGTGGTGGAACGGAAAAGGGTATCCCCTGGAACTGAAAGGGGAGGAAATACCGCTGGAGTGCCGTATTCTGGCCATTGCCGACGCGTACGACGCCATGACGAGCGACCGCCCTTACCGGAAGGCGCTCTCCCACGATCAGGCTGTAAAGGAACTTCGTAAAAATGCCGGTATTCAGTTCGACCCTTATCTCGTGAACAGGTTTGTGGAACTTTTGAATGCGAAAAAAATCAAGCAAAAGTGTACTAACCGAGTTTAGCAGGAACTGCGAAGAATAAACCCCGGTTGTCGCGTCAACCGTAGAACACTTCGGAGCTGGCAGATTTCCATTTGCCCCCGGCGCCGGCCGTTTCGCCCGCACCCCAGAAGCCGGGACTTCCGGCGGCATTTTTCCTTTCTGCGGACCTTACAGGCGTGCGAATTTTGTTGGAGTACATAAGGGGATATTCAAAGCCGTTGCAAACTATGCTTATATCGCAGTAGTACTCCCGCCCGGCTTCCACATCAGTAAAGTAGAAGCTGTCCCATTGCGGCTTTATTTCATACAGGCGGCGCTGCCCATCATGTTTCGCGTTCAGTCCGAGCAACAGCTTGCCCTTACCGGCCAGGGCCTCTCTCCGGCCGGCTGAAAGGTTCCAGTAAGCAAAAAGGACATTCGGGCTCTGCATCAATAAAACCAACCCGTTTTCGTCGTAGCCGGGAGGTAGATTATCAGCGTACAACACCAATCACCTCCAACCTTTTTAACGGCAGGCATCGGTTGAGTTCGAGAGTCCGTGTTCTTGGGAACTGCAGTGGACGACAAATCGGCGGCGGGAGCCCCGGGGGCTGTTGAAAGAGGCATTTCCGGACGGGGCGCAGCCCTTTCCTGATGCTGCTCCTGACATATGACAACATAACCGGAAAATTTGGAATGGCTTTAAATTATTTTATCACGCTGCGAATATTAATTCCATACCTATAAATGTCTGATTTTGCCATATTTTTGGCTATGGCTGACAATAATGCATAAACGTGCATTTTTTTGCATTTTCCCTTCAATTATTGTGTGCCGTCATATAACTTGAGACAAGCCGTTTTTTGTTCGAGTATTTCGCCCAATAGCAGGAAACCCGGAAGGAATTATTAGATATTAACAGAATATCCATAATAAAACAGTTGTGGGAGGCACTTGTTATGAAGGCAAGTGGGTGGAAGTCAGCCTCGTACGGCATACGTGTAGGCAAGGAAAACGCGAGAACTTACTTCAAAAAGAGTTGGGACACAGTTGAAATAGAAATTGACGGGATATTCCACACTTTTAGCCTGTCCAAGAATTTCTGGACGACCAGTCCAGAAATCAGGGGGGCGGCGATCGGGCGCTGGCTCGAAAAAAACGGTCTGACCACGTGGCCGCCGGGGAAACCTCCCCAGGTAATCCTTTCGCCGTTGGAAGGCAATCGCTTCAGGCTTTCCCGCTGACCTTCTTAAAAATTGAACTTGTAATATATAGTAATTATAGTTATAATTAACATATATTCTTATTAATGGGGTTGCCTGTATGGGGAAACTCATAATGATAATCACGGTTGCGGCGGCTTTAACTTTCCTTAACGTTTCCTGCGGCCAGAAATCCGAATCTGTTGACCGGACGTATCAAGTAGAAAAAATTCAGCAGCTTGAAGAGGAAGTTTATCTGCTGAGTAAAAGAATTTGCGATCTGGAAGATCAATTGAAGGCCTTACAGAAATCTCATGAACTGGCCGTTTTTGTCAATCAGGACCTGGATGAAAGGCTGGCCAGGGTGGAAGGAAAGTCGCGCTTGTAAACGGTCAAAACATGTTGTGCCTGTTTGCTGCTGTGCCGATGACAATTCAAAAAAGTTTTTTATGCCGGATCATGACGAAAAGAGTCAACGGTATTTTTTTTTGCTTTTTCATGTAATCTCTAAAATTTGTCAGAATAAATCCGAGATATTATGTCAAGAGATGTAACTTGTTAGGAGGAAAAAGGAGGATAAAGTAGTATAATTAGTCATGAGTAAAAATAGCCCCTTTAAAAGTCGCGTGAACACCATACGCTGCTGGGTGTCTTATGTTCGTGATGATTAATTAATTTAACGGGAGGGCAAAAAAGTGAAGGTACTGATTGTCGGCGGCGGCAGGGGCGGAGTGGCGATGATTGAATGCCTGCATGGCACCAGCGGCATAGAGATTGCTGGTGTTGTCGATGTAAACAACGACGCGCCCGCCTTGAAATTGGCAAGGGAACTCAAGATAAAGACAAGTACGGACCTGAAAGAATCACTCAGCATACCGAATTTGGAGATCATTCTGGACGTTACAGGCAGTGAGAAAGCCCATCAGATGATTCACGAACTCAAGCCGCCAAGTGTTCACGTGGCCGACCCGGCAATTTCAAGAATATTGCATATCATAGCTGTTGAAAAAGGGAACTTGAACACGAACCTCCAGGAACAAATCAAAAATATGACGGGAGTAGTAAACGAATCAAAAAAGTATATAGAAGATGTCCACGAAATAATCGACTTCATCAGAAAAGTTGCCGACCAGACCAAACTTCTCAGCCTGAATGCGGCCATAGAGGCGGCAAGAGCTGGTGAACACGGAAGGGGTTTTGGCGTGGTAGCCGGCGAAGTGAGAAAACTGGCCGACAACAGCGCCTCTGCAGTTAAAAACATCAGCACTATCTTAGGGAATATAGAAAATTCGATCAGGGAGATAATAAACGGCATAGAGAAAACCGCAGTCATTTCAGGGCTGAAAATAAACGACATTTCTTAGCGTATTTTCCCGGAGTTGTCCCAAAAGCAATTTTTTTGGAAACAACCCCCATAATATTAATCACTTTTTATGTTCTGCCAATGAGTAGATTCACTCCCGCCGGGGGAAAGCGGTGAGTGCCGGTACGGCGGTAAAGGGACCGGACGATTACGGAGGAATCCGGACTACTGCGGGTTAAGTCCGCCGGCCGCAGGCGGTGGTTTTTACGGAAACCGACGGCGCTCAATTTTGGGGCATCACGGTTTAATGTTTTGCGAGGGGGGGCGGAAGTTTTGAGAAAGCTTTTTACAACTGTTCATTTTCCCGAGGCGGATGCAGGAATTCCTTATTTTGAAATTAGAGGAAACAAAGTATATGCTGCTGAAATGCACCCGCAAGGAAAGACCCCGCAACCGTGGTTTGAAATCACGGGTCAGTTTGTTTACCCGACTGACTACTTCGGACGCGGTCACAGTTCTCTGCCCTGGTTTGAAATCAGACACGGCGGGGTTTACGCGACTGTTTTTCATCCTGACGGCCCCAGCCCCCTGCCCTGGTTTGAAATGGGGGAGGAATAAACTCGTACCGGCCGCCGCTTGGTTTAAATCTTTCCGACCAGTTGCCATTCACGGCGAATGCCCGGCCTGCCGGGAACCCAGCCGGCAGGCGCTCCGAGGCCGGTGGCTTCGCTGAACTGAAGGGCCTGGATAACCCTGATTGTTTCATCGACGTTGCGTCCCACCGGACCCGGATATTTGCTGTAAAATTTGATCAAGCCTTTCGGTGAAATGATCAGGGTGGTGCGTGATCCGGATCCAGTATCCGGATTATAAGCGCCGTAGCACTTGGAAATTTCATGAGTCGGGTCCGCCAAGAGGGGGAACTGCACCCTTCGCGCGGAAGGGGACGTTTCGGCAAAAACTTTGTGCGAGTAAACGCTGTCGGTACTTATTGCAAGAACCTCCGCGCCCAGTTTCCGGAAGTCTTCATAACGGTCAGCCACGGCTGCCAGTTCGGTTGGTCAGACGAAAGTAAAGTCGTTTGAATAAAAGAAAAGAACTACCCACTTGTTTGAAATATCGGAAAGTTTTACAGTAACCCTCTCTCCCCTGTAATACGCTTCTGCAGTGAAATCGGCCGCAGGCTTGTCGAGAAGGACAGGTTCTTTCACGAAACAGTCTTCATTGCGGATTGCGCTGGACACGAATCATCCCCTCTTTGTTGTTTTTATTCCAGCTTATGAATTAGGCTTTTGCCTTGTGCGTGCGAAGACCTTTGATGCTGTCCGGGATATGCGGCAGGAAAATAAAGGGAAAGCCCTGTTTTGTGTTGAAAATATAAATTATATGCGGTGGGGTGATGTTATAAGCGTTCGCATGGAAGAATATTACTGCGGGAGGTTTGAGGGCATGATCAGTGGTATGTAAGGAGAAGACCTGTCAAAAAGCCCGGAAGAGTTTGGCTGGAGGTCGACCGTTTATGTAACAATAATAACTGCCGGTTTATGAACGATAGAAGAATGCCCGCTGGAAAAGAGCGGCGGGTTTACATAAAAAGACTCAGGTTGACAGGTTGGTAGTCTTCAAGTATACTGCCGTCCACCACCACAACAACCGGGAACCGGCCGGCGTTAAAAGCTGAACCGAATTTCCCGCGCGAATCCAGTGCCAGAATGCCGCCCCGGGCGCCTTTAAGTTCATTGAGTCTTTTCAGCGCAAGCTCCACTGCTTCCTGGGGGTGGGCGCCGGAGGTGATTTTCTCGTCGATGAATTTTGCAGTCAATGTTTCGACAAATGCTTCTCCTACCCCGGTACACACAACTGCACACGAATGCGAGGCGAAAATCCCGCCGCCCAGGCAGGGGGTGTCTCCGACCCTGCCTGGCGTTTTTAAGGAACAACCGCCGGTGGAGGACGCGGCGGCAAGACCTTTCCCGTCCCATGCGACACAGCCTACGGTATCGCCGTGATATTCAAGACCCGTAAAAGGATTCTGGACTGGAATCCCGCCCCGGGCCAAACATTCCATTGTTTTCTGCCATGCCTTGAACTGGTGTTCCGAAATACAGTTTGTTTCGGGGAATCCCTGCTGCCGCGCAAATTCCTCCGCGCCCCGGCCTGCCAGAATAACCAGGTTGGTTTTCTCGGCAAGCCTGCAGGCCACCGAAATGGGGTTGCGCACGTTGCGGATGGCGGCGACTGCCGAAAAACGGCCGGTTGCCCCGTCAACGATTGCCGCATCCATTTCGACCTCTCCGTTGAAATTGAGTACCGATCCAAAACCGCAATTAAAATTTGGAGAGTCTTCCAGAATGTTGAGAGCTTTTTCCAAAGCCCTGGTGCGGTTTTCGGACAGCAATCGATATCCGTTTGAAGCCGCTTTCCGGAGAGTCTCCATGAACTGCTTTTCCCTGCTGGTGTCAAGTCCGCCGTGGACAGCTAATACTCCCATGTGCATATTCTTGGGCAGCCGGTTTTTTTCTATTCATGCCGGCCAGCACGCCGTATGTGAATAAAAAAAATAATGCCGGACAAACTGAAGGTGTATGTCACTCATATCCGTCGGCCTGCTCTAGCGAGCAGGTTTTTTTAATTTACGATTGATTTTTTCGAATGCGTATATAATATTAAGCATAACGGCAGGTAAAAAAATTTTTGTTTATTGACCCCTTTTCATACCCGCTCCAGGCGGTTTTTTTGTTTAATAGCGGCCGAACCTGGCATAAATTTTATTTTTATAGCAGCTTAAAGCACTGCTGTTTTTTCTTCTCTCCATCAGCATATCGAATCTGAGTGTCTTTTGGTTGAGCTTTTTCATTAACGATTGTTTTTCTTCGTCTTGATGGCAGCAGTCAATCAATTTTTGCAGCGAGACAATTTGTTTCTTCAACTCAAGTTCTTCAGGAAGTACGCCGGCGTTTTTCAAGATGATGTAACCGGCCCTGAGTTCCTCCGGGACGTGCGGAAGTCCGTCGAATTCAAGGGGCCGGCCTTTGCCGGGCAGGTTGTTGAATTCCCCCCTCTGCACAGCCTCGCGTATTTTGCCTTCGGCGATTATCGCCACAACGTCCACCAACCTGCCGCACCTCTTTTGACGGGTAATGTTTAAATTAACTATATTTTAACATACTGTAAAGACAGTTGTTTTTCCGTTTTGAAAATCATTTATTTTTATAAGGTTGTCATGTGTCGGGAAGACTTCTGCCGGGAATGTCTTCCGGTCCGGTCTGCAAAAACAAAGGAGAGAAGCTGTTTTTGGCGAATAACTCTTACAAAAGGAGGGTGCCGGATGGATGAGAGTCTGTTTAAGCGCCTGTTGTTCGCAGGCGAGGACGAGGAAAATTTCGAAGAATTGGTTGAGCTAGGGTATTTTGGCAGAAAGGAAGGCATTGTCTTCAGGACAAAAAAATTTATTGATGAAACCGACAGTTTCATAAAGTCGAAAAAAGATTCTTTGTACAAGGCGGTAAAACAGCTCGGGAGTGCCGCGGATATCGGGAAAACGATGGAGATGGCAGGTATTAAAGACTTCATCACTTTTGTTTTTATCGCGGAAGAATTGATTGCTGATGGAAGGTTCGTCAAGGACAGGGAGAAAAACTGTCTGATAAAATCCTAGATTGTTCAGGCGATAGAGACAGGTTTCTGGCACAATAATGCCTTTTTCATGAGTTGTGGAACGGTTCGCCTCAGCCGGCGCGACGTTTTCCCCGCAGTCACCAAAAATGGTGGCAACATGTGCCGGACGACAACGGTGCCGTAAGAGCAGCAAAAAATTTTACTGCCGGGACGGGCGTGGATTTTAATATGAAACAGGGAAAGAAAAACACCTCTGGTTTTATGAAATGTCTTTTGCCTGGAAGGGGCGCATTGAAAGTAGAGTTTGCCAGGGTTCTATGCTGCGAAGACAGGGATACACCATGCGAAAGTAAATTTAAGGTTACAGTGACGAATACCGGCAGTACACCGGTGGAAATTGCGGAAGTGGGCATAGGAGGTTTCCCTGTCCGGAAACCGCCGGGGGGTAAAGCCGTGCCCCTCGGTCAGACGCTGATGCCGTCGGAATCCGCCGTTGTTTATTTTGATGCCCGTGACATGCGCGGACTGGACAGGTACGATGTCTTTTACGCCAAAGACGGTGCTGGAAAGGTTTATTATCCCGGTGTGAACATTTGGGAGAGGATTTGCCGTTTTTGGTGGTTGCGTTTCGGCAGGACGGACGGCACTGTACGCTAAATACGCAGAGGTCTTTTGTCCCTGATCAGTCTTGCCGGTTTTGTTAACGCTTTCTCAATATACCGCCGCAGGTTTTCGGGTGATGAAACTGCGCTTTCCCAGCTTACCCACAGTGCGTAGCCGGTGTGAATATTGTCGTTGAGCCGTTCGGGCAGGTTTACCAGTCCGCGCGGGGTGGGCGGATTGCTTGGAAGGTTGACGCCTATCAACCCCCGATGGCTTTCAAGCGTTGCCTTAATCTCGTAGTCGACGTATCTCCTCCATCTTGTAAAGCGTCCGCAAAGCACCAGGGTGCATGAGGTTTTGTTTATGTATTTTCCCCTGATCCGGTTGACGATCGCCTCCGGATTGCCGCCGTCCTCCATGCGTTCAAAGGGGTCGTCTCTTGTTATTTCATAAGCGTCTGCATATGCCCGGACGAATTCATCATAATAGCACTGGTCTTCTTCGTGATAATAACTGATATATAGAGAGATTCTTTCTTTCGAATTACCAGGCATTTAAGTTCTCCTGTTTGATAATAAAAGGGCTGAAGTTACGAGTAGCGAAGGTTGTTGACAAAGCACCTTCAGGTTGAAACGCCGGCTCAAATGTTTCGCGTCGAATGAACCGGGGTAGCGTCTGTGACCGCTTACCCATGGCTTTCGCGCCGGCGGCGTCTGCTTCTTGCATCGGACGAAACCGGGCCGCCTTCAACTCGCTGTCCTGCCTCGGTTCAGGCCGGTCCGGCACTCGGGTTTTCAATAATAATTTACTATTGTACAAGACTTTCCTGAAAACCGTTGCGAGTCATCGTTTTTTGGACGACTGCGGATTTACCGGCTTTGTTGGTGGACACAATCTCGATTATTGAGTTGCCGTCTGCTGCCGGAATGCTTATTTTAAAACTTCCATTCGCGTCCGACCGGGTTTTGTACCCGTTGACGTCCACGACGCAGTCGGGCTCGGTGGTGCCTTCTACGGTTATCATCGTGTCGGAGATTTCACCCGGCTGTTTTATTTCCAGTTTCGGTTTCTGGTCGTATTCAATGGTCCTGCTTGTTGTATAAACGCTGGTCCCGTCAGGAGATACGGTCTTGAATTCCAGAATATTGGCGCCGGGGTTTAATTTTATCTCGGCGTTGAACGAGCCTTGCGGGTCGGCAGAAAATTCCGCCCCGTTTATGAACACTTTGTATCCCGCAGATACCTTGCCGGATATTTTCAGGTTCTGTTCGAAAGATTTTTCCGGAACTTGAAGCAGAAAAGGAACTGCCTGCTGCGGCGCAGCGGAAACATCTGCATTGCGTGCGCTTTCTTCTGCAGGCGTTTCTTGCGCCTGCTGATGTTTTTTTGTCAGTTTTGAGCAGCCAACTAGTGAGGATAAGAATATCAGTGACAGGATGAAAGCGAAAATTTTCTTAAACAATATACTACCCCCGTAAAAAGACGTTAAAAACCGAACCCCGTTTTTCTTTTTCTGAAGAAAAGGAGATAGACTATTTCGAGAATGCCGGCGGTGTTTACGATGATCAGGAAGACGTACCAGGCCAGTTGGTTGTTGCGGGCGGCATGCCAAAGGGCGATTCCTTTCCAGAGGACGCTCCACGCAATGACCAGCCCGAGCAGCAGGGGATTGTTTTGCACGGCCGAAAATGCTTCATTCATATTATTTTTCCTTTCCATGCTTTTTTATATAAGTTTCCCTGGAAGCCGGGCAAAAAATACTCCGGCATAAGTATGTTACGGCTGGGATGCCCGAATCTTGAGTTTCGCACGCTGCCGGCGGAAAAAACCCGCTTACCCGGAGGCATTTCGGGACAGAGCTTTTTTCGCAGCCTGGATCAGACGGTCTATAGGGAAAGGTTTGACGATAAAATCCCTTGCCCCGGCCAGCAGCGCCTGCTCCACAACTTCCCTGTTGCTGACGAAACTGACAATGATGATGTTTGCGCCGGGGTCGGTCTTGAGGATTTCCTTCATGGCATCGAGCCCGTTCATTCCCGGCATGTTGATGTCGAGCAAGACGAGATCGGGTCTGAGCGCTTCGTACAGTTCCAAGGCCTTTTCGCCGTTCTCTTCTTCACCGGCCACGTTATAGCCATAGTGTTCGAGAACTTCCCTGAGCATGGCGCGCATGTTCAAGCTGTCGTCAACGACCATGATTTTTTTACCCAAAGTAATTAACTCCCCGCGTTTTTTTAGACAATTCTAATAACTGTTAAAAAATCCTTCTCAATTTTGTAATATTTTCTTGTTTTTTGTCGTGGAAATATAAAGCTGGCGATTATGTTGCCGAGAGAATATATACACGGTTTTTTGCGAGGAAGTTACGGAATGCTTGCATCGGTAATCGCAGAATTGAAAAAGGCGGAAAATTTAAATGAAAATCTTGCTTTTAAATTTATCGTCCGTGATAAGCTCGGTGACAAGATAATACTTGTCAGACGCCTGACCGATTACGAAAAACGTATCGGAAAATTTGAAGTGCTGGTGGTGTCTTTCAGTTAAAAGAGCAGGACAATTCATTTCACCCTTTTTTGAAAGCCTGCATGCTCTTGAGGCTGACGGCAAACTGTCCGGGACCTTGAGTTTGAAGGCAGCGGGCGATATTTCACGCCACTCTGCAACTCATTTGCAGGAAAAAAAATACCCGGCAGAGAAATGTACAACAGGTGATGGTATGAAAAAAGAAGGCAAGGTAAAACCGTCAAAATGGGACTGGCGGGTATGGGCGGTTGTTATAGCCGGTTTTGTGATATTTGCGCTGCCTATCGATCCGGAGTTCAAATTCTGGCTCTCCATACCGCTTTACGCCATGTTTGCCTATGTTTACTATAGATTCGTTTACAAGAAAAAGTCCCCGTAAACAACATAAAATGCGTCTTCCAATATTTTTTCGCCCCGGCAGACTTTGTGCCGGCCTGTTCGGCATAATAGACCGGGTCTGAAAAATCCCCCCGCCAAATCTCTCTTTTTTCAAACTGGAGCCCTTAAAAAAGACGCTGTTCTCCGTATTAAGTGGTAGGGAAACGCCCCTACTCTACTTGCTGAAATACGGAAAGAGGTGGTCAAACGGTAGCTGAGGGGAGTGGAAACTTGTTTCCTCCACAGGATACGGCAGCAGTATTGAAAAGAATAAAACAGGGGGACAAATTGGCCAGGGAGGATTTTCTTGAAAACAACAAGCCGTTTGTATTTAAGGCGGCTTGCAAGTTTTCCAGGCGTGTTCTTGAGTGGGGCAGGGACGACGAACTGGCCGTGGCCCTGATTGCATTTAACGAAGCCATAGACCGTTACTGTGAAGAGAGCGGGGTCCCTTTTCCGGCGTTTGCGAGGATTGTGATAAACAGCAGGCTTACCGACCTCCGGAGACGCGAGAGCAGGAATCTGACGGCAGGCATGCCGGTGTCCGCGCCGGAGGGCGGCCTGAACGAGGCTGAGTTCTCCCGAGCCTGGGAGATCTACCTGGAAGAAACGGCCGCCGGGGAAAGGGAAGAAGAAATTCATGAATTTGAGAAACTGCTGAATGATTACGGCGTGACTTTCGACGATTTGGTCAGGTGCTCGCCGCGGCACCGTGATACCCGGCTGTCGCTGATGCTGGCGGCACGGTCGCTGGCAGAAAACAGCGGCCTGCGGGAAGAGTTCATGGAAAAGAAAAAACTGCCGCTGCTGGAACTGCAGAAGAACACCGGAATCAGCCGGAAAACCCTCGAGAGGGGCCGGAAGTACATTATTGCCATGGCCCTTCTAATATACAGGCGGGAAGATTTTATATACCTCAGTTCATATTTGAAGTTGCCGTCCCGGTTTGAGGGGGGTAAATGATGGAATCGCGCGGATTGGTGGTTAAGGCAAAAAAAAGATCCTGCATAGTAATCACGCCCGATGGCGAGTTCCGGGAAATTCCCGTGCCTGCGGGCGGTACGGCCGGGGTTGGACGGGAGATACCTTTAAAGTCGCCAAGGGTATTTCCCAGCATTAGATATTTGACGGTTGCCGCATGTCTACTGGTCTTCCTTTTTGCCGGACTGCTCAGCTTCAAGCAGGCTCCGCCGGCTGCAGCCTATCTGACCATCGATATAAACCCCAGCATCGAACTGGCGGTGTCGGCGGACGGCAAAGTTATTTCCGCCCGCGGACTGAACGGCGACGGTGAGAGAATACTGGCCGAAATCAATGTTGAGAAGATGAACCTGCGTGACGCTGTTGAGCTGATTGTAGCCCAGGCTGTAACCGATCAGTACCTGAAGGAAGAAGACGACAACGTTATTTTGGCCACCCTTACGGTGGAAGAAGGAGCTGAGCCGCTGGTCAGCCTCGACTCCATATATGACGCCATCAAAAGCCAGGTGGAACCGAAAAACATCGACACAGAAGTTATAATCGAACCGGTAAAACCCGGGTTGCGCCAGGAGGCAGAAAAGTCAGGAATCTCAACCGGCAGGTACTTCCTTTTCTTAAAATCCGGGGAGAAGGGTATTCCGGTAAGCGTCGGGGAAATTGCCGCTGAGAGTTTGGGCAAGCTGGAAAAGGCGAAAAGAGTCACTTTTACCGAGCTCTTTGACGAGGACGGCGAAAAGGTGAAATTAAAGCAGGCTGGTGACGCCAGACCTTTAATCAAGGGCATCTATGCAGGACGCCGGCGGGAAAATTCCGGAGCGGAGAAAGAAGGCAATCCGCCTGAAACCGGGAAGCAGAACGGCGGAAGAAAAAGCGGAACGGAGGAACAAACCGGGAAAAAGGAAAGAGAAGACGGGAAGGATGCTGAGAGAGGCCTGCGCACGGAGCGGGGTAAAAAAGTCGATAAAAATGATAAAAACCAGAACAGTGGTACCGATAGAAATGAAAAAATCCAGCGTCGCAGTGAGTAACTGGTGGGCGGCGCAAGATCAGGACAGGCGGCATCACCGAAACTAAAGCGCCGGGCCGGTGCCGTGAAAAGCGAAGACGGTCCGGCATATATCTTTACTCTTCCGCAACACTAAAAAAATGTTGGCCGGATGACCAACAAAGTAGAAAGGGGGGTTTTCTACAAAAAATATAACGGGCAAACCCTATGCGAATGGAGTTTGGCCCGGAAAAACTTTGCCGAGATCCCACTCTCCTTTTCGCAGTGGAAGGCACGCAGGTTTCCCGACGTACCCTGACGGCCGGCTGACCGTGGCTCGAAAGCTTTAGGTCATGCGGCTCGGAGAGTATTTTGTATAAAAATGCTAAAAGCTTTGCCCGGTTTAAAAAGGACAAAGCTCTTACCCAAAAGCGCCTTCTCCTTTCCACACCGGGAGGCGCGGTGGTTTCCCGTCCGCACCCTATCGGCCTGGCCGCCGTACTTTGCTCAGGTGTGCCAGGCTCGGAGAATTCACTTACTTATTCAACTTCAAAAGACGATTTCCTGCCTGGTTGTCAAATTTTTTTCGTCAACGGAAAAAACCGGCCGCCTGAAGCAATACCGTCGTCACAGCGGCAGCCATAACCGGCCCGCATGGTGTGCCGCGCATGAAAAAAATCCCGAGCACCGTTCCCAAGGTCATGCCGAATATTATCTCCGGACTCGTATTCATCAGGGCGAGTCCGTCTCCGTTCAGCCTGGTGGCCAGAGCCCCTGCCGCCACGGCGATGATGCCTTTGACCGAAGCTACCGACTGCAGGTCTTCCCCGGTAAGTTTTTCAGTAGCTATCGGAGCAAGAATGTGAAGCATGAGCAGGACAAGCCCTGTTTCCAGACCGCGCTTTTCAAGGAGAGGCAGCAGGACATGGTCGAGGTTGAAATATTTCAGACTCAGGAGGATGCAGGAGGAAGTGACCACGAGGTTCGACCGTCCAAAGATGCCCAGGAAAAGGAGCGTAATTAAAATCAATTCAGGGGGGGTTATCCAGGAGTAGCCGCCCAAACCGGATCACTCCGCCGGTATTTCATGCAAAAGGTGCCAAACGAAGAGCTGATGACTGCTACTGATAATTTATGCCTGAAGGGCCGCTTTATTACATTCCGGACCCGGCATAATCTTCTGTTTCCGGCCAAATTTCAAATATTCAGAAGGTTTTTTTAAAGGAAGCGGGAATAAATAAAATTTAAAAAATGATACAGGAGGGAAATGAATGGCGGAGGAATTAAGAGCGGGTATCAAAGGGGAGGCTGCCGACCGGGTGACCGATCAAAACACCGCGGTTGCTTACGGAAACACCGTGGTAAATGTTTATGCTTCTCCCGCAATGATCGGGCTGATGGAAAAAGCCGCCCTTGAGTCTGTCCTGCCGTATTTGGCGGAAGGGATGACCACCGTGGGCACGAGGTTTGATGTCAAGCACCTGGCGGCCACGCCGGTGGGTATGAACGTCGTGGCGCGCTCGACCCTCGTCGAGGTGGACGGAAAGAGGCTTCTTTTCGAAGTGGAAGCGTATGACGATGCGGAGATAATCGGAAAAGGCGTTCACGAGCGGTTTATCGTCAAGCTGGAAGGTTTTCTCAAAAGGACGCAAGCAAAAACGGCAAAAAGTTGATGAGATTCTCTGGTATAATTAATTGTGGTAAAGCATAATTCTTCGGTGGGGTGAGCATCCCGTGACAGTCAAGCTTTTTGTCAGGACGGAAACCAAAAAAGGGGTGAACAAGGATATAGTGAAAATTACATGGGGTGCCGTGAACAACGCCGGGAGGATTTTTTATTCCAATACGGAATTGATGAGTGTGGAGGACTTCAACAAGTTCAAAGAGCTGTTTGCGACAGTCGGTCTGGATGACGAAAAACGATTGGATACCGGCCGCGCTTTTTATTAGGCCTGCAAGGTGTGGTTGCCGTCGGTTGAACAGACGGCGGGAGGGGTTGTTCTATGCGTATGGTTTACCTCAGCGATACACATATTCAGAACGGCAGGCCGGACAACCGTAAAGACAATTTTTTTGAAGCTATTTTCAAAAAGCTGTCGGAAGTGGTCGATCTCTGCCGGCAGCTTAATGTTGATATTCTCATCCACGGGGGTGATGTGTTCGACAATCCTCACCCAGATCAGAGGTCGCTGGAGTTGTTTCAGTGGTTTGTCAGAGAGTTGAGCCTGCCCGTTTATTGCGTTGCCGGCAACCACGACCTTGTTGAACAGAGACTGGAAAGCCTCGAAGAAACCGCTCTCGGGCGTCTTTCCGGAGATTTGGCGATCAAACTGCTGCAGCCCGGGGAGAAGGTATACTTCCATAACGGCACTTTCGTTGTTCAACTCAGCGGTCAGCATTTCTACGGCGGCATGGACAAACAAAAAAGGAGCAGTGACTACGTTGTTGAAAAGAAACACTGCGATCTGGCTGTCCACGTTGTGCACGGCATGCTTCTGCCCAGGGCTTTTTCCGACCGGGTTTACTGCACCTTGATTTCCGAGGTGGCCGGCACTGAAGCCGACTTCACGCTGGGCGCGCATGCCCATCTGGGCTATCACGAAATCGTCGGCAACAAGTTTTTTTTAAACCCCGGTGCGCTGGCGCGCCTTACCAACCTGAGAAAGGAACTTGTCCGCAGGCCCCAGATATTATACATGGAATTGGCCGCAAAGCCCGCTTACAGGTTTATTGCCCTGAAATCAGCCCGGCCCGGCGAAGAAGTGATGAATATAAAAGAAATAAACGAAAATTGTTAGCACAGCAGCTTGCTGCAGAGGCAGCGGCAGTTGCCGGCATGGTTGTTTGACGGTTTTCCGGATGCCGTGACGGCATGAACCGTTCCTAGCGGCCCAAAAAATCGCCTCTGTTAAGACGGATCTTGCCGCCCCACTCGGCGGCAGGCATTTTTTCGCGCCCGACCCGAATCGTTTTCAGCTTGAGGACTCCCCTGCCGGTAGCTACGACCGGATCTTCGCCGGAAACTGCGTCCACCACCTCCCCCGGTACCGCTCCGGCGGCTGAAATGCGTTCGTCCGGCAGGAATGCCTCAAGTACCACTATTTTTTCTCCGCGAAAGGTTGTCCCCGCACCGGGAAAAGGCATGCTTCCCCTGACAAGGTTGTAAATGTTGCCGGCAGGCTGCCGCCAGTCGATTACCGTATCCTTTTCCTTCAGCACCGGCTGGTAGGAAGCCAGGCGGCTGTCTTGCGGAATGCGCGGGGCGCGGCCCTCTTTGATTAACCTTACTGCTTCGGCAGTGAGCCTCACTCCCAGAGGGTATAGCTTGTTGTAGTACAGGGTGACTGTATTGTCTTCAGGTTCTATCGGCACCTTTTCCTGAAGGATAATGTCCCCGGTGTCCACGCCCTCATCAATATAATGGATGGTAACACCTGTTTCCTTTTCGCCGCATATGATCGCCCAGGCGATAGCATTGCCCCCGCGGTATTTAGGGAGTATGGACGGATGATAATTGATGCCGCCGAGAGGAGCCAGATCGATCACTTCTTTCGGTACAAAGTCGGTGACGAAGACCAGCACAAGCAGATCGGGAGCCAGATCCTTTACCCACCGGCGAACTTCCGGGTCGCGCAGCCGTCCGGGCTGAAGAAGCGGCAAGCCTTTTTCCAGAACCAACTCTTTAAAGGGGTTGGTTTTTTTTGCACCGGTGACGTCCGGTACGGTTACAGCCCCCACTATGTTTTCCCCCTGGTTGATCAAGGTTTGCAGGCAGTCCCTGCCGAAAGGCGCCTGTCCTATCACAAGGATTCGCATCTGTTCGCCTCCCAGGTTTTTGCTTTTGATGGCGTAAAATTCTTCATAAATCCCCAAAACCCTTTTTTTATTGAAGCTGAGGCTTGCCACGGCAAAGCCGCAAGCCGGCGGGCGATTTGTTGGAGAGAACTGAGAGGATTTTGACGGTTTGGCTGGAAACTGGTTATTGTATAAATAATTGCAGGGGGTTAACAAATTTTGGGTCTTCGTTTCATCATTGGCCGGGCCGGCACCGGAAAGACACACATCTGCCTGGAGGCCGTGCGGGAAGAACTGGCGGCGCGCCGCGAAGGGCCCCCGCTGATAATTCTTGTGCCGGAGCAGGCCACGTTTCAAATGGAGTATTCCCTGGCCGCCACACCCGGCCTGAAAGGGTTCATCCGGGCCCAGGTGCTGAGTTTCAGACGCCTGGCCCACCGGGTGCTGCAGGAAGTGGGTGGCGCTGCCCGCTCTCATATCGGAGAACTCGGAAAGAGAATGTTGCTGCGCCGCTTGCTTGAACGAAGAAGGCGGGAACTGAAGATTTTCAATCGCAGTGCAAACCTTCCCGGCTTTTCCGACACGGTTGCCGGTATCCTGGGGGAAATGAAAACTTACTGCATAAGTCCGGATGAGCTTGCCGCAGTTTCTTCATTCCTGCATGGCGGGGAGGAGACCGGCTCGCTTGCCCGAAAGCTGGACGATTTGCGCCTGCTGTACGTTGATTTGGAATCCTGCCTGGCCGGCCGTTTTACCGATCCGGACGACTACCTCAACCTGCTGGCCGATCGTCTGGAGTATTCCCCGTCAGTCAGGAATGCGGTGGTTTGGGTTGACGGTTTTTCCGGTTTTACTCCGCAGGAGTACCGGGTGCTGGCGGCTCTGCTGCGCACCGCCGGCCGGGTCAATATAACCCTGTGCGCCGACCTTGCTTCTCTGAGCGGGAGCAGCGATGAGACCGATCTTTTTTACCCTGTCCGGGAAACATACGACCGTCTCTGTGAGGCAGCCGCCCGGGAACTGGTACCCGTTGAAAGGCCGCTCGTTCTTGATTGTGAAACGCCGCCACGTTTTAAGAGCCGGCAGATAGCTTTTCTGGAAAAAAACTTCTTCAACCATGGCGCCGTTGGTTCCCATGCCTTGCCCGGCGGAGGAGTCTTCCTGGCGGCGGCGGCAAACCCGACGGCGGAAGTCGAAGGTGTCGCCCGCGAGATAACGGCGCTTTGCCGGGACAGGGGATACCGCTACCGGGACATAGTGGTGCTTTTAAGAGATCTCGGTTCTTATGCCCACCTTATATCGAGCATTTTTGCCGATCACGGCATACCAGTATTTATAGACCAAAAACGTCCGGTGATGCACCATCCGGTGGTGGAACTGATCCGATCCGCTCTCGAGGCGGCGGCGAAGGAATGGTCCTTCGAATCCGTGTTCCGTTACCTCAAGACGGATTTGATCCCTCTTTCCAGGGAAGATGTAGATGTTCTGGAAAACTACGTGCTTGCCCACGGCATCCGGGGAAGCAGGTGGACTGATGAAAAACCCTGGGATTACCGCAGGAGCCTGACTCTGGAGGAAGATACCGCCGTCTCCGGGCGAAAAGCGGAAGATCTGACGGAGATCAACCGGATCAGGCGACAGGCCGCTGCAGCGCTGCATCTTTTCCAGCAGGAGCTGACACGGGCCGTAAATGTCCGGGACATGACGGCTGCCGTTTTCAACCTGCTGGACAGGCTTGAGGCCAGCAAACGGCTGGAGGCGTGGAGCCTGCTGGCGGAAAAGGAAGGCCGGCTTGAGGCGGCCCGCGAGCACGCCCAGGTATGGGACGGTATAACCGGCCTTCTGGACCAGGTTGTGGAGTCGCTTGGGGACGAAACTCTGACTCTTCAGGAATACGCTGCGATTTTGGATGCCGGTTTTGAGAGTTTGCGGCTGGGATTGATTCCCCCGGGGCTCGATTTGGTTTTGGCAGGTTCCCTCGACAGGTCGCGAAGCCCGGAAGCAAAGGCGGCCTTTCTCATGGGTGTCAGTGACGGCGTGCTGCCGGCAAGAGTTGTTGACAAGGGTATTTTTTCTGAAGCGGAAAGGGAACTGTTGGGAAAGTTCGGTCTCAAACTGGCGCCCGGAAGCCGCAGGAGAACATTTGACGAGCAGTATCTTGTCTACATAGCTCTTACCCGCGCCTCCGAGCGGCTGTACATAAGCTACCCGCTGGCGGACGAAGAAGGCGGGGCTGTCATGCCTTCCCCGGCGGTATCCAGGCTGAAGGAACTGCTGCCCGGTGTGGAGGAACGGGTTTGGCCGGTGGAGCCGGAGGGTGCCACAGCGGCCGGTGATCTGGAATTTGTATCCAACCCCCGCCGCTCTCTGTCCTACCTCGCCGCCCGTCTGCGGGAACTGAAGGCCGGCCGCCCCGTATACCCGCTGTGGTTCGATGTCTATTCCTGGTTTGCGGGGGGGGAATACCGGGCTGAATGCGCACGCGTACTCTCCGGCTTGTTCCATAGCAACCGTGAAGCCAGGCTTTCTTCAGGACTGGGGCGGAGACTTTACGGCACACCCTTGAAGACGAGTGTCTCGGGGATTGAAAAATTTCACGCCTGCCCTTTTGCCCATTTTCTGTCATACGGGCTCAAGCTGCGGGAACGTCCCGTATTCAGGCTGGGAGCTCCCGATTTGGGCCAGTTTCTTCACGCCGCCCTGAAGCTTTTCGGTGACAGGGTAGAAGAGTGCGGGCTTGACTGGGGCAATCTGGACCGGGAGGAGTGCCGCAGGCTGTCCGGCGAGGCGGTGGAGCTGCTGACGCCGCGCCTGTTAAACGAGATACTGCTCAGTTCGGCCCGCCACCGCTACCTTGCCGGGAAGATTAAAAATACCGTTCAGCAGGCCGCCATAGTTCTTGCCGAGCATTCAAGACGGGGAAAATTCCGGCCGGTTGGCCTGGAGCTTGCTTTCGGACCGGGCGGGGATCTGCCCGGGGTTGTGTTTGTTCTTGCCGATGGAAGTGAGATGCTCTTAACCGGACGGATCGACCGCATAGACGCCGCAGAAAGCGGGGATGGCATCTACCTGCGGGTGATTGATTACAAGTCAAGCAAGGTGAAGATAAGCCTTTCCGATATATACCACGGGCTAAAACTGCAGATTCTGGCTTACCTTGAAGTCGCTCTCCAGCATGCCGAGGCTCTCGTTGGCAGGAGAGGGCTGCCGGGCGGCATTCTCTATTTTACGGTCAATGACCCCTTTATCAGCACCGGCGGGGTGGCGCTGCCTGAGGAAGAAATGGAAAAGAGAGTGTTGAAGGAATTCAGGATGACCGGCATGGTCCTGGCGGATCCCGAGGTGGTGCGGTTGATGGACGGCAGCCGGGATGGAGACTCGTTCCTGATACCGGTGTATTTTAAGAGCGGTGGAGATATCGGTGCCCGTTCCGCTGTGCTGACCGTGAAACAATTCGGTCTGCTGCGGGCATATCTGCGCCGTTTGCTGATCTCTGCCGGAAGCGGCATCATAGACGGAGTTGTCGATATTTCTCCGTACAGGCAGGGGTCCTTGCGGTCCTGTCAGGCCTGTTTATACAAACCCGTCTGCCAGTTTGATATTTTGATCGACGGGAACACGTACCGCATCATCAAGGCGGAAGAAGCGGAAAAGATTTGGGACAGGATTACCGCGGCGGCCGGAGGTGAGAATGTTGAACGGTGAATGGACGGCGGAACAGCTTGAAGCGGTATCCGGTTCGGACGGCAACCTTCTGTTGTCTGCGTCTGCCGGAACGGGAAAGACGGCAGTGCTCGTCGAGCGCATTGTCCGCAGGATAACCGACCCCGGTTGTCCCGTAGATGTCGACAGGCTTCTGGTGGTTACCTTCACCAACGCCGCGGCGGCGGAAATGAGGGACCGTATAGGGAGGGCCCTTGCCGGAAGAATGAAGCAGCAGCCCGGATCCAAACATCTCGGCAGACAGCTTGCCCTGCTGGGCAGGGCAAGCATCTGCACCATCCATTCGTTTTGCCTGGACCTGCTCCGCCAGTATTTTTACCGAATCGATCTCGATCCGGGCTTTCGGGTTGCGGACGAAACGGAAGAGTTCATAATTCAGGCCGAAGTGCTTGAAGAATTGTTTGAGAGGCGCTTTGCCTCGAAAGAAAACCATCTTTTTACGGTCCTGGCCGACAGCTACGGCGGCAAGCGGGGTGACGAAGCGCTGCAGGAACTGGTGCAGGAGGCCTTCAGGTTTGCCCGCAGCACTCCGAGGCCTGAAGAGTGGCTGGCAAAATTGTCCGGGCACTTTTATTCGGCCGGGGATGAGCCGTTGGACCGGCTGCCCTGGATTGAAGTGCTTAAAAAATCTCTGGAAATCGAGCTGGCGGCCGCCGCAGCCGCCCTGGAAACCGGCATGAAGCTGGCAGGCGGGCCGGGCGGCCCGTCGGTATACCTGCCTGTTCTTGAAGAAGACAGGGATCTGGTATTGAGTTTGTACAGAAAATGTTCCGCGGGCGCTTCGTGGGCGGATTTGCATGAAGCCTTCAAGGCAGCCGGTTTCGGCAGGCTGAAGAGTTTCAAGGGAAATGACGCAGAGAGGTGGCTGGCGGATCGGGTGAGGAAACTGAGAGACGTGGCGAGAAGAAAAATCGGTCGCCTGCAAAAGGAATACTTTTCCCGCTCGCCGGAAGAAGCCTGCTCAGATCTCATTGAGATAGCGCCCCTGGTAAACGAGTTTGCCGGTCTGGTCCTGGATTTCGCTGAATCTTACCGGAAGGCCAAGGCGGCCAGGGGAGTGGTGGATTTTAGCGATTTGGAGCATTATTGCCTGAAGTTGCTGGAGGAATCCGGTCCCGACGGGCCTGTTCCCTCGGAAACGGCCCGGGAACTGCGGAAAAGGTATGTGGAAGTGCTGGTGGACGAGTACCAGGATATAAACCCCGTCCAGGAAGCTATCCTCAGAATGGTGTCGCGGCAGGGGGAAGAAAAGCCTAATCTCTTTATGGTCGGGGACGTTAAGCAAAGTATATACCGTTTCAGGCTGGCCGAGCCCGGACTTTTTATGGAGAAGTACAGGCTTTACGATACCGGGAGGGGGAGCAGGCAACGCCGCCTCGATTTGAGCAAAAATTTCCGCAGCCGGAGATGTATAGTTGATGCGGTGAATTTTGTCTTCCGGCAACTGATGACGCCGGCCCTGGGTGAAATAGAGTACGGCGGGAAGGCGGAACTGGTTTACGGCGCCGATTATCCATCCCTGCCGGAAGATTTTGAGGATGGGCGGAGCGTGGAACTGTGCCTTGTCGAGCGGCGGGAAGCGGCGGAAGGACGGAATCTGGAGAACGGTCAGGGAAACGAGGGGGACGGAGGCGAACTGGTGGAAGAGGAAGTTGAAGACGAACCCGAAGCCGTTCAAAGGGAGGCGCGGCTGATTGCGGCAAAAATAAAGGAGATGGTGGAAGGTGCCGGAGGCAAGCCGGGTTTTGTCGTTTACGACAGGGAACTGGGCGCCCTGCGTCCTGTCGCCTACCGGGACGTGACGGTTTTGATGCGGGCTACCGCCGGTTATGCCAATACCTTTCTGGATGAATTCCGGCAGGAAGGGGTTCCGGCTTATTCTGAAACAGCAACCGGCTATTTTGAAGCCACCGAGGTGGAAACCGTCATTTCCCTGCTCAAGGTAATCGACAACCCGCGGCAGGACATTCCTCTGGCCGGGGTGTTGAGGTCGCCTGTTGTGGGCCTGAAAGCGGAAGACCTGGCTACGGTCAGGATGGCTGCGCGCCGGGGCGATTACTACGATGCGGTTGTAGCCGCGGCAAAGTCGGGGCAGGGAGAATTATCGGAAAAACTGGCGGATTTCCTCGAGAAGCTCGAAAGGTGGAGAACTGCCGCAAGGCAGGGTTCCCTGGCCGACCTTGTTTGGCACATTTACCGGGAGACCCGCTATTACGACTTTGTCGGCGGCCTGCCGGGCGGTGCGCAGCGACAGGCCAATCTCAGGGCGCTTTACCACCGGGCCCGGCAATTTGAGTCAACGACGCTCCGCGGCCTGTTTCTCTTCCTGCGCTATATCGGGCGGATACGGGAGAACGGGCGGGATTTGGGCACGGCCCGCATCCTCGGCGAAAAGGAAAACGTGGTTAGAATTGCGAGCATTCACAAAAGCAAAGGTCTTGAATTCCCGGTGGTATTTCTGGCCGGACTGGGGAGGAAGTTCAATTTTAAAGATCTGAACAAGGATATAATCTTTCACAACGAACTTGGTATAGGCCCGCAATTTGTGGATTTGGAGTCCAGGGCGACATATCCGACGCTGGCGAAACTGGCTGTGAAACACAGGCTTCAAATGGAGGCGCTGGCCGAAGAACTGCGGATCCTTTACGTTGCCATGACAAGGGCGCGCGAAAAACTGATTTTAGTCGGCTCAGTCAGAAACCTGGCCGACTGTGTGAGGCGCTGGTGCGGTCAGGTGGGCCGGGACGGCTGGCGTTTGCCGCCGGGTGAACTGGCCGGGGCGAGAACATATCTTGACTGGCTTGTTCCTGCAGTTATGAGTCACAAAGACGCTGCCGCGCTGAGGGAGATGGGACTGTGTGAAGAATGCCCATCTCCGGAGATTGCAGGCGACGCATCAAGCTGGAAGATCGTTATTGCCGACGGCCGCGCCGGAGCCGGCAAGGCTCAGACGCCAGCCCCAAAGATTTGGAGCTTTGTGCGGCGGACGGAGCCGCTTGGCGCCGACGGCATCCTGGCGAAAACGGTAAAAAACAGGCTGGAGTGGACATACCCGGCTCGCTGTGTGTTGGGCAAGGCCGCTAAAATTACTGTTTCAGACCTGGCGCACAGGTTTGAACTGCGGGAGGCGGAAGATGGGGACATCTTTCGCGGGAACCGGATGCCGATCGGCAAAAGGCCGTTGTTTTTGCAGGAATACAAGGGGCTTACCGCCGCTGAAGCGGGCTCGGCGGTGCACCTTGTCATGCAGCACCTCGATTTGAAAGACGCCTTGGATTTGCCGTCGATAAACAGGCAGATCGCCGTCATGGTGGAGAAGGAACTGCTTACCAGTGAGCAGGCTGAAGCTGTTCAGGCGTGGAAGATTGCGGACTTCTTCCGGGGAGAGCTGGGCCGTCGCGTACTGGCGGGCAACCGTGTATTCAGGGAACTCCATTTCACCCTGGTCCTGCCCGCTGAAGAGATTTACCCCGATATCGGCGCAAACGTAAGCGAGAAGGTTTTGGTGCAGGGAGTTGTTGACTGTCTGGTAGACGAGGGGGACGGCGGCCTGCTGCTTGATTACAAGACCGACAGGACGGCGCCGGCGGAAGCGGGGCTTGCGGCGGCAAAACACAGCGGACAGATAAGCCTTTACGCCAGGGCTGTGGAGGAGATTCTCGGAGTCAGGGTCAAGGAAAAACACCTGTACTTTTTTGACGCCGGGGTCTCAGTCAGGCTGTGAATGGTCCGGTTTGCAGGCATCACTGGATTGAGGCGGGAATGCCATCTGTCGAAAGTTGGAGCCCAAACGCTTATTTTTGTTATAATGTAAGGGAAATAATTATTTTTTTACCGGAGGTCGTGAAAAGTGAAGGTGAGGGCGCACGTAATCATATCCGGCCGCGTTCAGGGCGTCTACTACCGATCCAGCATGAAAAACGAAGCGCTTGCCCTTGGAGTCTGCGGCTGGGTAAAGAACAGGCCGGACGGTTCCGTGGAGGGGGTTTTGGAGGGCGGCAGGGAACAGGTAGAAAAGCTGATCGAATGGTGCCGCCAGGGTCCGCCGATGGCGGAAGTTACTGATGTCGTCGCGGACTGGTCTGATTTTACGGGGGAATTCACCGGTTTTAAAATTGCTTTTTAATTCCTGTAAGAGGGGGAGGCAAAGGTGAATCATCAAAAAGAGGCTTTTTTGAAAAAAAGCGTCGATACGCTCGGCAGAATTTTCGATATTTTGGAAAACCTTCCGGTTTTGCGGCTGAAGGACTTTCAGCCCGACAGGACCGTACTGGTCATTATCGACATGATCAATGCGTTTGCCAGGGAGGGCATGCTGCAGAGTCCGCGGGTAAGTGAAATCATACCGGCTGTTGTTCGAACTATGGGGCTTTGCAGCAGGTACGGGATCAGGTCGATTGCCTTTGCCGACAGGCATACGGACGAATCGCCCGAATTTGATTCATACCCCGTACATGCAATGGCCGGAACGACTGAGAGTGAGGTTGTGGATGAGATAAAGGAGGCCGGCGGATACATCCTTATGGCGAAAAATTCGACCAACGGCTTTCTGGAAGAGGAGTTTCAAAATTGGCTCGGGGCAAATCCGCAGACGGAAAATTTCATAGTGGTCGGAGACTGCACGGATATATGCGTTCAGCAGTTTGCAACGACACTCAAGGCGGACTTCATCAGGAAGAATCTGCGAAGAAGGGTAATCGTACCTGTCGACGCCGTCGACACTTATGATCTCGAACCCCATAACGGAGATCTGATGCATGTCATGGCCCTTTTCAACATGATGGGCAACGGGGTTGAGCTTTGTAGAAGCATTACGGAATAGATCCGCATTGCAATGCCGCGGGCGGTTTTCATCGCCGCCTGCCAGGCCGTAAAGCACCGCAGGTGCATATGACATGAATACTTCAGTCGGAGTTTCGAACGCGGCAAATAATCCGTCGATATGCCAGCCGTAAAGTTTTGGCAAAGGAAAGAGGGTGTTCTGCCGTGCGGGAAAATTTGTCCCTGCATACAGACAAATACCAGATTAATATGATGTACGGCTACTGGAAAAGCGGCATACATAACAAAAAGTGTGTGTTTGAAGCATTTTTCAGGAAGAATCCTTTCGGCAACGGGTTTGCTGTGTTCGCCGGCCTGGAAAGGATAGTCGACTATATCAACAACCTCAGGTTTACCGATGAAGACATCGCGTTTCTTGCCCGGCAGGAGGAGAATTACGAGCGGGAATTTTTTGACGCGCTCAGGAGTTTCCGTTTCACGGGAAATTTAAGATCGGTAAGAGAAGGGACGCTTGTTTTTCCCAACGAGCCGCTTATCCAGGTGGAAGCAAGGATTTTCGAAGCCCAGCTTCTCGAGACGGCTATATTGAATTTCATGAACTACCAGACCCTTGTTGCCACAAAAGCCGCCAGGATAAAACTGGTCGCGCCAGATGACGTTCTAATGGAATTCGGCACGAGAAGGGCGCAGGAGGCGGATGCGGCAGTATGGGGAACGAGAGCGGCCTACATCGTCGGGTTCGATTCCACTTCCAATATGAAAGCCGGGAAGATGTTCGGAATCCCATGCAGCGGCACCATTGCCCATTCATGGGTGCAGATGCACGACAGCGAGGAGGAGGCTTTTAAAAATTTTGCCGACGCATTGCCGGACAATGTCATTCTGCTTGTCGATACCTATGATACGCTGAAATCCGGTGTGCCAAACGCTATTAAGACAGGAAAATATCTGGAGACGGTCGGAAAAAAAATGAAAGGGATCAGGCTCGACAGCGGCGACCTTGCCTTTCTGTCGGTTGAAGCCCGCCGGATGCTGGACGAAGCCGGGCTGGGTTACGTCAAAATTGCGGCTTCCAGCGACCTGGACGAAAACAAGATCTTTGACCTGAAAACGCAGGGAGCCAGGATAGACCTCTGGGGCATAGGCACTCAACTGATCACATGCGCGGACGACCCGGCGCTGGGCGGCATATACAAGCTCGTTGCAAAGGAAGGCAACGGAGGGTATGTTCCCGTTATCAAGATTTCCGGCAATCCGGAAAAAATCACCACCCCGGGTTTTAAAACCGTTTACAGGATTATTGACAGAAAAACCGGTAAATCCGAAGGGGATTACATAGCTGATATAAGCGAGAACGTAAAGGACAGGAAGTGCATCAAAATGTTCGATCCCGTTCACACCTGGAAGTACAAGTACGTTACCGATTTTGACGCGATCGAACTGCTCGAACCGGTTTTTGTAAACGGGAAGCAGGTTGCCGATCTGCCCACCCTGGAAGAGCTCAGGGCTTATCACAAAAACCAGGTTGCCTTGTTCTGGCCGGGCTACCTGCGAAAATTCAACCCGGAGAACTATCCGGTCGATTTAAGTGAAAAAGTCTGGAGTACAAAAATGGATTTGATCAACCAGTACATAAAAAAATAAAATATAGTAACACAGGAAGTATTTAACTTATATTGAATATATTATAGGTGAGAGAATGCTTAAAATATGCAAAATTCCCGTACCCACCCCGTATCTTTCCGGACCCCTCAACTCCTACCTGATTATGAACCGTCCGTATACCCTTGTCGACCCCGGTCCGGAGACGGAGGTTGCAAGAAAATCACTGGTGGAGGGTCTGGCATCCCTTGGGGTGGATGTTGCCGATATTGCCAGGATAGTGCTCACCCACAGCCATCCGGACCACTGCGGGCTGGCCGGGTGGCTGGCCGGCCTCTGCGGTGCGGCTGTGTACGTTCACGGGCTGGAGCTGCGCAAACTTGCCCGCGATTATGATTATTACGGGGAAAGGCTCCCTTTTTTAATAGAGGCGGGACTGCCGCCCGGGGCCTTGAAGGAACTGTTTGACGATCCCGACCCGGTTCCAAAACCTTACCTTGACCATGCCGGTGTTGAGATTCTTAACGGAGGGGAGACTCTCGATTTTGAAGAAGGCCCCCTCAGGATTATGCACTTTCCCGGACACGCCTGCGGCCATCTCTGTCTGTACGAGCCGGCTGAACGGATCTTTCTGGCCGGGGACTTTATTCTCAGGCATATTACTCCCAACCCGGTGATGGAACCCGATCCTTCGGACTTGAGCAAAAGGTTGCCGGTGCTGAAACAGTACCTGGATGGTCTGAATGGGTTGAAAAATCTTGATGTGCGGCTAATTTTGCCCGGACATGGGAAAAATATAGATAATAGCAGGGAAGCGGCCGATAAAGCCGAAAAACACCATGCGACCCGGCTCAAGGCGGTGACCTCCATTCTGGCGGGAGGGGGCAGCTTTACCGCCTATCAGGTAATGAGGGTGCTCTATCCGGAAATCAGGGGATTCCAGATATATCTCGGGATTTCGGAGGTCTTTGCCCACCTTGATTTCCTTCTTGCCGGGGGGGTAATAAAACGTGAAGAGCGCGGCGGGGTTTCATTTTACCGGAGTGCATTTTGATTCGGAGGGTACCGGGCAAAAGGAGATTTTTCAATTGAAACTGAGACTCGCAGCTGCGGTTTTGGCCGGGAAAATGGCTTGCTGGTTCAGCCGGAGGCGTGGACACAGGGGTTCCTCGCTGCCGGGCCTGATAGCAATGAAAATATTTCCCGGCTGCCTGTCCGACCTGGCCGCCCAGGTGCGCAAGAAGATAGTTGTTGTTACGGGTACCAACGGAAAGACGACGACCGTGAACATGATTTCCGGGTTTTTTCGAGACGCCGGTTTTAGTACCGTGGCAAACCTCGAAGGGGCCAATATGATTTCCGGTGTCACTACCAGCTTTATAATGAAGGCTGGGATAACCGGCAAACTCGATTGTGACTATGCAGTGCTCGAAGTCGACGAAGCTTCCATGCCGGGCGTTGTAGAAAGAGTGTCACCAGGGGTGGTCGTAGTTACAAATTTCTTCAGGGATCAGTTGGACCGCTACTGGGAAATCGACAAGATTATCGGCATTATCGGCAGTTCTCTAAAGAAGCAAAAGAATTGCACCCTGGTTTTAAACGCAGATGATCCCCTGGTTGCCCAGTTGGGGAAGGCAACATCGCTGCCGGCTGTTTTTTTCGGTATGGAAAAATATGACAGGCCGGACAAATCGAACTTGAAAATCAGAGAGGCGAGGTTTTGTCCCTTTTGCGGTTCCACCCTCAAATATGACTGTTTTTATTACGGCCAGCTTGGAAAATACCGCTGCCCGGGCTGCAGGTTTGAGAGACCGGGTCCGAAAGCAGTTGCACTGGACCCGGGGGGCACGGGCGGAACAATAGCTTGCCGGCTTTTTTACAACAGGAAGGAGTTTTTTCTGGATATCCAGGCACAGGGACTTTACAGCCTGTATAATGCCCTGGCTGCCTTTACGGTGGGTATGCTCCTCGGTTTCGACGCGGAGATGGTTCTGGAAAGCCTCGGTAAATACAGGTCCGTTTTGGGCAGGATGGAAAGATTTGTGTTCAGGGGCAGACAGGTTGTGCTGAGCCTGGTCAAGAACCCGGCCGGCTTTAATGAGGAACTGGAGGTCTTGCTTTCAGCGGACGGTACGAAGAACGTCTTTATTGCCGTCAATGATAACGACGCCGACGGCAGGGATATTTCGTGGCTGTGGGATGTCGATTTCGAGGCAATCGGTTCCGCCCATGATTCCTACAAATGCTTTGTCTGTTCCGGCAGCCGGGGGGAGGAGATGGCGTTGCGGCTCAAATACGCCGGTGTTCCGGCTAACAAGATATTTGTTAACCGGGACATGCGTACAGCCGTAAAAAGGGTATTATCCGGGAGCGCCGACAGATACTGCTTCTTTTCCACCTACACCGCCCTGTGGGCCGTCCATAAAATAATTGAACGGATGGCCGTCAAGGAGGCCGCCGATGATCAAAGTATGCCATCTGTATCCTGATCTTCTGAACCTGTACGGGGACAGGGGCAATATCACTGCCTTTTTAATGCGCTGCCGGTGGCGCGGTGTTCCCGTGACCGTGCGGGACGTAAGTCTCGGCAGTACGGTTGACTTTCATGAATATGATTTTGTCTTCCTCGGCGGCGGGTCCGACCGGGAACAAAACCTGATCGCAGCCGACATGGCCAGGCACAGGGATGAGTTGAAGGAAGCTGTGGAAAACGGACTCGTGGTCCTGGCCATCTGCGGCGGCTATCAGCTTCTCGGCAAGTATTACCTTAGCCGTGACGGTAAAATTATCCCCGGGCTGGGAATTCTTGACCTGCATACCAGGGCCGGGGACAGACGGCTTCTTGGAAATGCGGCCTTTGAGATGGACATCGGGGGAAAGAACGTAAAAATTCTGGGTTTCGAAAACCATTCCGGACATACTTTCCTGGGGGAGGTAAAACCTCTTGGAAGAGTTCTTTGCGGAAACGGCAACAACGGCAGGGATGGTACGGAAGGGGCGAGGTACAAAAACGTTTTTTGCTCGTATTTGCACGGGCCGCTGCTTCCGAAAAATCCCGAACTGGCTGATTTGTTGATCGCGCTTTCCCTGAAAAGACGCGGCATGGATGTCCGTCTCAAGCCCCTGGACGACGGTTTCGAGGAGCTTGCCCGCGGGGTGATGCTCAAGCGCCTGGGTATCTTCCGGGGTAAATAAAGAATTGAGGCTATACTTGAGTGCATATTGTCCCGGCGGCAAAGGCGAACGTATCAACTTCAAGGTAAATTTACCTGTAACCTCAAGCCGTTTTCTGTACGGCTTTTTACTTTTTTTATTTAGATTTTCTGGCCGGCGGCCAGGTAATGAACATTTAAAAGGGCTTTTGCTAATATTGTTTGAATTTTGCTCTTTTTTTTCTTTCAAAAGCAGACGGATATTTGTTTAGAATATAATTGACGGTAAAGAATTCTGTATACCTTATTCAGGAGGTAACAAGCAGTGCAATATATTGTTACATGGGTTGAAGGAGAGGACGTATATTACCGGTTTATTTCCGAAGAAGAAATCGAGGAATTGATAGAAGACGACAAGGAATACATTATTGCCGGGATTCCCAACTAAATTGAAATATACGTATAAGTTTTAAGCATTTTCAAGGACTGTTAAAAGCAGTCATTTTTTATTTTTCCGGCAGGTATATTTTAAGTTTGTGTGGAACAATAAATCATCAGCATTTTAGGAGGGTTTGCTATGAGTTGGCGGCGCAGCAGAACATTCCGTGCAGTCGTTACCGCTGCAGTGTTGGTCTTTGCAATTGCAACCGCTTATGCGTTTCTGTCGAAGCAGCCCCCGGCGGGGGAAACTCCTGGTGTCCAGCAGGGCCCTGCCGGGGTCGTCCCGCAGAGAATGAACCTTGCCGTTTATTACGTTAAAATTACGGCGGATGACGCTTATCTCGTGCGGGAAGTGCACGAGGTTCCGCATACTGCCGAAGCGGCAAAAGCCTCGCTGGAGGAGTTGATCAACGTCAACCCGTCCACCTCCGGAGCCGAACGGGTACTGCCTCCCGGGACCAAAATCAGGGGAATCACCGTCAAAGACGGCCTGGCCACCGTCGATTTCTCCCGCGAGGTACTGCATGCGAACGTCGGCGCCGCCGGGGAGGCACTGGGCATACAGAGCATCGTCAACACCCTAACCGAGTTTGCAGAGATAAAGAAAGTGTCCTTCCTGGTCGAAGGAAAACTGGACAATCAGGCTATGGACTGGTGGGGGCACGTAGGTCTGTATTCCCAGCCTTTTGAAAGGGACGTTTCAAAGGTTTATGAGCCGCCCATCTGGGTGACGTCCCCCGTTTCGGGGCAAAAAGTGGGCAGCCCGTTGGAAGTCAGGGGCAGCGCGAGGGTTTTTGAGGCTGCCGTAAACGGCAGGCTAAAAGACCAGTCCGGAAAAACCCTGGCTGAAGGTTTTACAACTGCCGAACGGGGCGCACCCGGGCGGGGTGATTATGTTCTATCGCTTCTCTTTGACGTTTCCTCTCCCGGGAGCGGTAATCTCGAGGTCTTCTGGATAAGTCCGAAGGACGGCAGTGAAAAGGATAAAATCGTTGTGCCGCTTGTCTGGTAACTGTTATTTATGTAATAAACCGCAGGCATCAGGCCGCCGGCAAACTGTCCGGAACCTGGGGGCTGGAGAAAGCGGGCGATATTGCCGGCACTCGGTGAAGACTTCCCAGTTTCCGTCCGAGCCGGTCCGATAACGTCCGGAACGAGCCCCCGGTTCAACCGGCGCGAACCCCCGGGTGAGCGTTTTAGCCTCAAGGTGCTTTGTCGCAACCCCCAGGCATTCTTTAAGCCGCAGAGTTTTTCTGTGGCATTTTTTATTTCAACATAATATTCTATTATATCCTGATGTTTCCAGAGCATTCGGCATAATTTACTCCGTTTCTCTCCGGTTCTCAAGGTCCATTCTTCTTTTTGCCATCTTCGCATATAATATATTACTCCTTGAGCCGTGGAACCGGTTTGAAAACTGACGAGTTTTACCAAAGAAAGGAGTGAGACGATGGATTTCCTCAAACGATTGGAAGAATATCGATCCTTGGAGAGGCAGCTTGCCTGGGAGGGGACTTTTCAGGATTATATTGAGATTATCAAGAAAAATCCCGGCGTTACACAGCTTGCCCATGCAAGGATTTACAACATGATTAAGTCAGCCGGAGTTAAAGAGATTGAGGGTGTTAAAAAATACGAGTTCTTCAACTCCGAGCTTTTCGGACTTGATAAAACCCTGGAAAAGTTGGTGGAGGAATACTTTCACCCGGCCGCCCGCCGGCTTGACGTGCGCAAGCGCATCCTGCTTCTGATGGGTCCTGTAAGCGGTGGAAAATCCACCCTTGTAGCCATGTTGAAGAGGGGTCTGGAAAAGTACAGTCGCACTGACGATGGCGCCCTGTACGGCATAAAAGGATGCCCGATGCATGAGGAGCCCCTTCACCTGATTCCGAAAGAACTCAGGGAAGACTTTCAGAGGGAATTCAATGTCTACATTGAAGGAGAGCTTTGCCCGTCGTGCCGCATGATGGTGGAGACTGAATACAGCGGGAGAATTGAAAAAGTGCCTGTCGAGAGAATATTTCTGTCTGAAGACAACCGGGTCGGCATCGGAACGTTCACTCCCTCGGACCCGAAATCGCAGGATATAGCCGATCTGACCGGGAGTGTCGATTTTTCTACAATTGCCGAGTACGGCTCCGAGTCAGATCCGAGGGCATACCGCTTTGACGGTGAACTCAACATAGCCAACAGGGGTCTTATGGAGTTTCAGGAAATGCTCAAGTGCGATGAAAAGTTTCTATGGAATCTGTTGAGCCTTTCCCAGGAGGGCAACTTTAAGGCCGGGCGTTTTGCCCTGATTTACGCCGATGAGATGATAGTCGCCCACACCAATGAAAATGAATACAAGAGTTTTATCAGTAATAAAAAGAACGAGGCGCTCCAGTCGCGTATTATTGTGATGAAAATTCCCTACAACCTCAAGGTGGGCGATGAAATAAAAATATATGAAAAGCTGATCAGACAGAGCGATCTGCGCAATATTCACATAGCTCCCCACGCTCTGAAGGTGGCCAGCATCTTTTCCGTCCTGTCGCGGTTGAAGGAATCAAAAAAACAGGGCATGGACCTCGTTAAGAAGATGAAGCTTTATGACGGTGAAGACGTGGAGGGTTTCAAGCAAAAAGACTTGCAGGAACTTCAGACGGAGGCCGTTGAAGAGGGCATGAGCGGCGTCGATCCCCGTTATGTGATAAACCGCCTTTCCTCGGCGTTAATCAGGACCTCGACCCGCTGCATCAACCCGCTCGACGTGCTGCGGGCGTTGAAGGAAGGCCTGGATCAGCACCCGTCCATCACAAAAGAGGAAAGGGACCGGCTGCTGAACTTTATTTCCGCAGCTCGCAAGGAATATGACGAGATGGCCAAGAGAGAGGTGCAAAAGGCTTTTGTGTATTCTTACGAAGAGTCCGCCAAGATTCTCTTCAACAACTACCTGGATAACGTCGAGGCTTTTTGTAACGGCAGCAAGCTGAAAGACCCGATTACCGATGAAGAGATCGATCCGGATGAAAAACTGATGCGCTCTATCGAAGAACAGATCGGCATATCTGAAAGCGCCAAAAAAACCTTTCGGGAGGAAATCCTGATCAGGCTTTCCAGTTACGCGCGAAAGAACAAGAAATTTGATTACAACTCGCACGAGCGCCTGCGGGAGGCAATAGAGAAAAAGCTCTTTGCCGACCTGAAGGATGTAGTGAAAATCACAACGTCCACGAAGACGCCGGATGCCGAGCAGTTGAAACGGATCAACGAGGTGAGCGCCAGGCTGATTGCCGAGCACGGTTATTGCCCGATCTGCGCCAACGAGCTTTTGAAATATGTAGGCAGTCTGCTCAACCGTTAGGGGGAAGTCCCATGGCCGGGGAGAAATTCATCATCAACCGCGATGACTGGTCCCTGCACCGCAAGGGCGAAATTGACAGGCAGAGGCACCAGGAGAAAGTCCGGGAGGCCATTAAAAAAAACCTTGCAGACATTGTTTCTGAAGAAAGCATCATCATGCACGACGGCCGCAAGGTGATCAAAGTTCCCATCCGTTCCCTGGACGAGTTTCATTTCCGCTTTGACACCGGAAAGCAAAAGCGTGCCGGTCAAGGCGGAGGGGGCAGCAAGCCGGGAGACGTCGTCTATTCCGATCCCCAGCAGGGGCAGGGCAAGGGCAAGGGGGCGGGAGAGGAACCGGGGGTGGATTACTACGAGACGGACATAACAATTGACGAACTGGCCGAGATGATCTTTGAAGATCTGGGTCTGCCCAATCTCGATCCGAAGAAGAAGCCTGAAATTTCTTCCTCCTCGGTGGAATTCAAGGACGTGAGGAAAAAAGGAATATCGAGCAACATCGACCGCAAGCGCACCATTCTGGAAGCGATCAAGAGGAACGCGATGAGAGGGGATACGGGACTGCCCAGGATCAAGACTGAGGACCTGCGTTACAAGACGTGGGAAACTACTTATAAATTCGAATCAAACGCCGTTGTGCTGGCAATGATGGATACCTCGGGGTCGATGGGGCCTTTTGAGAAGTACATAGCGCGCAGCTTTTTTTTCTGGATGGTTCGCTTTCTCCGTACAAAATACAACAATGTACAGATTGTTTTTCTTGCTCACCATACCGAGGCAAAAGAAACTACCGAAGAGGAATTTTTTACCAAGGGGGCCAGCGGCGGAACTCGCTGTTCTTCGGTCTACAAGCTTGCTCTGGAAGTGGTGGAGAGCAGGTACAGCCCCCAGGATTACAATATCTACGCCTTTCACTTTTCAGACGGCGACAACCTGGCCTCGGACAACGAAACCTGCGTAAAGCTGATCAACGATTTGCTCAAGGTATGCAATTTGGTGGGGTATGGTGAAATTGAAGGGCCGTATTACTATACCAGCACCCTGCGCACAGCTTATAAAAGAATCAAGGATCCGAAATTCACCTGCGTCACTATAAGGGACAAAAGCGAAGTCTACCCGGCATTGAAGAAGTTTTTCAGTTACCCGGCCGGCGGCGAGACAGACCGGGCGTCCGGCTGACCGCCGGGGGAGGGGAGCCTTTCTGTAAAAAAGACTTTATTACATTCTTTGCCTGCCCGGCGGAAATAAACGCAAGGGGGTCTGCGTGCCGGCTCCTCCCTATTAAACGGGAACGCCGTTTTGCTTTCCGCCGCGACGAAGCTGGGGGTTGTCATGAATACAAAGGAAGAAATGCGCCTGCTGGAGGAAGCCCTGGAGAAAATCATAGCCAAGGCAAAGGAATTCGGGCTCGATTTTTATGATACCTATTTCGAAATATGTCCTTCAGATGTAATCTACACTTTCGGCGCATACGGCATGCCCACCCGTTATTCGCACTGGACGTTCGGCAAGGCGTATCACAAGATGAAGACGCAATATGACTACAATCTGGGCAGGATTTACGAAATGGTAATAAATTCCAATCCGTGTTACGCATTCCTGCTGGAAGGAAACAGCCTGATCCAGAACAAGCTGGTAATGGCGCATGTCCTCGCCCACTGCGATTTTTTTAAAAACAACGCCTATTTTAAAGGAACGTCGAGGGATATGGTTGAGACAATGGCCGCCGCGGCGGAGCGCTTTCGTGATTACGAGTTCAAGTATGGACGCCTCAAAGTGGAAGCTTTTATCGATGCAGCTATATCCATCCAGGAAAACATTGAGCCGCGCCCGCTACCCAAACCGAAGAACAAAGATAAAGGAAAAAGGCACGGTCTTCAGAACAGGCTGGATGAAAACCCTTATGACGATCTGTGGTCCCTTGACAGAAAAGATGAGCCGGAGCCGGACGATGCCGGACAGGTAAAGAGATTTCCGCCGGAGCCGGAAAAAGACTTAATGCTGTTCATTATCGAGCACGGCAAAGATTTGGAAGACTGGCAGAGAGACATCATGTCGGTAATCCGCCAGGAAATGATCTATTTTTGGCCGCAGATGGAGACAAAAATAATGAATGAAGGATGGGCCACTTACTGGCACCTCAGAATCATACGTGAAATGGATTTGGATGAGGCGGAAGTCGTAGAATTTGCCAAGATGCATTCGGGAATCATCCAGACCTCGCGTGTCCGGCTCAATCCGTACATACTCGGCCTGAAAATTTTTGAAGATATCGAGAAACGCTGGGACAATCCCGAGCCCGGGGAGAAAATGAAATACGGCAGGCCCGGCGGGGAGGGGAGAGAAAAAATATTTGAGGTGCGCGCCGCTGAAAATGACATCTCCTTCATCCGCAATTATCTTACCAGGGAGCTTGTAGAGGAAATGGACATATATATATACAAAAAAACCGGTAATGACTGGAAGATAACCGAGGTCGAATGGGAAAAGGTCAGGGACGGTCTGATCAAAAATTTGAACAACTGCGGTTATCCCTATATCGTCGTGGCGGACGGGGATTTCAACAAACGCGGTGAACTCTACCTGAAACACGTTTTTGAGGGGACGGAACTGGATGTTTATTATCTGGAGAATACTCTACCGCATGTTTATACCCTTTGGGGCCGTCCGGTACATCTAGAGACGGAACTGAACGGCAAGCCGGTATTGTTTTCTTATAACGGAGAAAAAGGAAGCAAGAAGTTTTTATAAGAATATGCCTTTATCTGGTATTACTGAGACTTTTATCCCCGCCCCCGCATAAAATGAGGATGAGGGGGGCTTTCTATGTCTGTCGTGGTAGTAGGCGGCGGATGGGCCGGGTGTGCTGCCGCATACGCTTCTGTGGTGGCGGGGGCCGAAACGGTTTTGATCGAGAAAACGGATATGCTTCTGGGTACCGGTCTGGTGGGGGGCATAATGCGCAACAACGGCCGGTTTACCGCTTTGGAAGAAATCCGGGAACTGGGCGCGGGACGCTTTGTTGAATTGATCGAAAGGGTGGCTACCCACCGCTGGCTTGATTTTCCCGGCCACCGCCATGCAATGCTCTATGACGTCACCAGGATTGAGCCGGTGATAAGAGGGGCGCTTTTTTCCGCGGGAGTAAAATTAAAACTGCGAAAAAGGGTAACCGGGGTTTCCATGTCCGGCGGCGGCGATATCGGTGAAGTGCACACGGCGGATGGCGAGATCATAAAAGGCGAGGTTTTTATAGACTGTACGGGCACGGCCGGTCCGGTGAAAAACTGTATGCGCTACGGCTCGGGATGCGCGATGTGCATATTGAGGTGCCCGACGTTCGGTCCAAGGGTGAGCGTGACGGAGAAAGCCGGCATAGCCGAAATAAGGGCTGGAGAAGGGTTTCCTCAGTTTGAGGCGATGAGCGGATCGTGCAAGCTTGAAAAGAAATCACTGTCGCCCGGTCTGGTGAAGGAACTGGAAAAAAAAGGCGTAGTGATCATACCCCTGCCCGGACACCTGCAAAAAGCGGAACAACTCTCCCGGAAAGCATGCCAGCAATACGCATCCAGCGAATTTGCCGAAAACCTTGTCGTTCTTGATACGGGCCACGCCAAGCTGATGACGTCGTATTTTCCGCTGGAAATTCTGCGCACCATTGACGGCTTCCAGGACGCCCGCTATGCAGATCCATACTCCGGCGGCATGGGGAACTCAGTCCGTTTTATGGCAATAGCCCCGTGCCGTGACAGTCTCCATGTCACGGGAACCGGTAACCTTTTCTGTGCCGGTGAAAAGACCGGGCTGCTGGTCGGCCACACCGAGGCGATAATTACGGGGTTCCTGGCGGGGCACAACGCCGTGAGACTCCTGGTTGGCAGGGAACCGGTGGTTTTGCCTCCGGAACTGGCCTGCGGGGATATCATTTCATTTATGCACAGAGAGATGAAAACTCCGGAAGGGATGGGCAAGAAGTATACCTTTTCCGGTTCGGTTTATTTCGAGCGGATGCAGGAACTGGGCCTTTATACAACCAATCTGGACGTGATCAGGAAAAGAGTGGCCGCGACAGGTTTAGCCGGCGTTTTCAACCGGCCGTTGCAAAAGACGAATTCCCCGCTTCAACCCGCCGGTGCATAAGATTTGCTGTTTCCATAATTTGTACTATTTGTCCACCCCCTCTCATACAGTTACAGTAGACAACCTTTGAGGGGGTGTCCATATGGTAAATTACGTATGGCTTTTCATGATCGTGTTCGGAATAATTGTCGCCGGCGCGAAAGGAGACATTGAAGTTGTCACCAGGGCGGCACTGGACGGGGCTGACAGTGCGGTCAAGATTTCAATCAGCCTGATCGCCATTATCACTTTCTGGCTGGGCATTATGAAACTGGCGGAGAAAGCCGGTCTTGTGAGGGCTCTTGCCTGGCTGGTAAGGCCAGTAATGACCTTTCTGTTTCCCAGCGTGCCCAGGGACCACCCCGCAATGGGAGCTATAGTCATGAACCTCAGCGCAAATATCCTGGGACTTGGGAACGCTGCCACCCCCATGGGGTTAATCGCGATGAGGGAACTGCAGAAACTGAATCACGGCCGTGATTCGGCTTCCGAGGCGATGTGCACTTTTCTTGCCCTAAACACGTCGTGCGTCACCTTAATCCCGACGACCGTTATCGGCATACGCGTTCTCTACGGTTCCGCCGATCCGACGGAAATTGTAGGCCCCACCATCATAGCCACGGCTTTCAGCATGGCGGTGGCTATTGCCGTCGACAGGCTGCTGCGCATGTTGTACGCAGGCGGTAGAAGGCAGGCATGATTAATTATGTTTGAAGTTATATCGGAACTTTCCCGCTGGGCCATACCGGTATTACTTCTGGTGGTCCCGCTGGTTGCCTTTCTCAGGGGAATCAAGGTATATGAGACTTTTGTGGATGGAGCGGAAGCGGGATTCGCCACGGCCGTCAAAACCATACCGTATCTCGTGGCGATGATTGTGGCCATCAGCATCTTCCGCGCGTCCGGAGCCATGGATGTGCTCGTGGCGACACTCTCGCCGTTTCTCAACGCCGTCGGCCTTCCGGCAGAGGTCCTGCCCCATGCGGTCATGCGTCCGCTTTCCGGCGGCGCCGCTCTCGGCATTGCCGCCGACATAATAAAAACTCACGGGCCGGACAGTTTTCTCGGACGGCTGGTTTCCACCATGCAGGGCAGTTGTGATACCACTTTCTATGTACTTACTCTTTACTTCGGTTCGGTTGGCATAAAAAAATACCGTTACTCCATAATTTCCGGCCTCATGGCAGATCTCACCACCCTGGCGGCTTCAGTTTTTGTAGTAAGGTCGCTTTTCTAGGGTAAAATAAGCTTGCCGCCGGACAGGCAAGTGCACATGATCTGCCGTTATAAACCTGCGGACGAGGACGGCTCTGGAAGCGGCCGGAACGTAAAACGAGGGCAGCGCCTTAGTCGGCGGCGAACGACATTGCACAGCGCCGCAGCAGACTTTTGCGCAACGAGGCTGCGAAACCGGGGGCGCGGACACTGCAGACAATTGTCCGAAACCTTGAGGGTGAAGGAAGCGAGGGATATTGCCCAGCACTCATTGAAAAAATCCCGGTTTCCGTCCGGTAATACCCAAGAGCGCATTGCCTTTTGGCAAGGGATTACAAACCTGAGTGCTGGGTAAGGTGAACCGGGCGAAGTGAGGATGCGATATTGGATGAGCGGACAAGGGCGTCCGCGAAAACCTGAACAGGACCGGGACTGCGAGTTCACGCCCGCTGTGTAATTGGAAGTCTGTGTTGGAGGCATGAGTGCGGTGTTTGTTGACATCGGAGTTCTTCACCCCTTAAAATTTTTATAAAAGTCAATATTGAGGTGGACCAGGTGGAACGCCTGCAAAAAGTGATGGCGAGAGCTGGTGTAGCGTCTCGGCGGCACTGCGAAAAAATGATTGCGGCCGGGCTGGTAAAAGTTAATGGCAGGATTGTAACCGAACCAGGTGTCAAGGTCGATCCGGTCAGAGATGAAATAAAAGTGGGAAATGAAGTTGTGTTTCCGTCCAGACGCAAATATTACCTGTTATTGTACAAGCCCCGCGGGTATGTGACGACTCTTAGCGACGAAAGGGGAAGAAAAAAAGTTGCCGACCTTTTAAAAGGGATCAAGGAGCGTGTTTATCCTGTCGGAAGGCTTGATTACAACAGCGAGGGACTGCTGTTGATGACGAATGACGGGGACCTTGCCTATGGGCTTACCCACCCCGGGCGTATGGTTCATAAAACCTATCTTGTGAGAGTTTCCGGATTTCCCGAGCCGGAGAAGCTGGAGCAGATGGAAAAGGGGATTCCGCTCAAAGAAGGAGTTACTTCCAGGGCCAGGGTGAGGGTCGTCGGGCAGCGGCAGGGAAACGCCCTTCTGGAAATAACCGTCCATGAAGGCCGCAACCGGCTGGTGAGGCGCATGTGCGACTTCATAGGGCACCCGGTTCTCCGGCTCAAGCGGATAAAACTCGGCAACTTGAGCCTCGACGGTCTCGAGCCCGGCGAATACCGTCACCTCACGGTAGAAGAGTTGAGGGTGCTGAAAAAGAAAGCAGGCCTGGAGAAAAAGAACAAAAGGTAGGAGGTATTGCAGGTGCCGCGTTGCAACAATTGCGGCAACACCAGGAGTCTGGCAAGCACGCTTGTGCCGCCTGCCGCGCCGGCGGCAAACGCCCCGCCATACGGCCTGGTGGCAAATTTTGATGAAAACGGCGCGCTTGCCACCGTGGAGTGCCAGGGGGCGGATTTGGGAGACGCTGAAGAAGCTTTTGCCGAACCCGCACGCTTTTTCGACGTTTGCCCTCTTTGCGGCTCGAATAACATAGAATGGTAGGATAGCAGGATTTTTATTCCGGGGGTAGAATCCTGATCATGACACGAACGATGCAGGAGGGATTTTTTTGCCGAAGAGCCACGGTGAGAACAGCCTGGGTGATAGGGACGGGATCCTGGCCAAGGTCCGTCTTGATTTCAGGGGCACCGGTAAGCCCGGCCGTTTTTTGTTTAGAGGCAAACCGACGGACAAGGCTGCGGAAGAGGCGAGGGAGCAGCAGGTTGCCGTTCTCCGCAATGTGCCGCTGCAGGGAGTGCAGATTGTCGATATCGACATCAGCAATGAAGTATATACGGTATATGACGACCTGGCGAACAGCGAGACTGCCTTTGCGCCTCTCATGCTTACCGTAAAGGCGGACGGCCTGGAAGGGCTGGTCCGGTTTATTGCCAGGGAGGAATTCAGGAAAATTGAAATCCTGGACCCGGCTTTTGTCACTTTAAGCCACTCCGACGTTGAAAGAGTTCTCTTCAAGGTGTATGAAGAAATGAAGGAATACAGGAGCCGCCTGGATCGTAAGTACAATTTGAAGTAACAGCTTTAAAAATGCAGCGGCGCTTCCCCCGCACATATTTTAACCGCCGGGTTTATATATTGTACTGGTTGGATGAGTTCGGGGGGAGAGTTTCATGAAAAAACCGGCCGGCAAAACCTGGGTTGAACGGTTTGAACGGGTTCTCATCAGGCTTGCTGTCGTTTCAGCGGCCGCGGTAATGCTGGTTCAGGCGTTGTTCGCCGGGAACTACCGGGAGCAGGCCGCAGTGCCGGCCATATCGTCCGAACCTGTAAAAAACCGCATCGAGTCGGAAGATATTTTACATAATCCCGTTGTCACCCTGCAATTAAAAGACTTTTCCTCTCTTCCTTTGGCCAGGGTGCTGGTGAACGGCGAGGCCCGGGGGACGTTCAAAGACCGCTACGTAACGCTGCACGTCAAGGAGGGAGACCTTTTGGAGATCGACGGCACCCGCTATGAACTTCCTTTTGAGGTTGAAGTCCTGGACATTTCCAAAGAACTCGACTACCCGCCCGCCGGCACCGAGATAAGGGTGGGGAGCGGCATCAATTCAATCGGGAAGGTCAGCCTGCGGGGCAGGTGAGAAGGTCGTCCGATATTGCTTTTTGAAGTCTTCTTCAATATAATTATTTCGGGGGCTTGGCTTGTTATACAAAAGTGGCTGTCGGCACTCCTGAAGCGGAGTGTATTTTAATTTGCAGGGGGTAATGACGCGATGACCCTATACGGAAGCCGCAAAGTAGCCCGAGTGGCGATTGAAATGGCCATGACCGAAAGCAGGGAGGAAGAAAAAGAGTATAAGCAGCGTTTTGCCAGGGAAGGGATCAGGGCGGTTGCAGTCGACTACGGTGGGGATTTTATTTCATCGGTAAACAAGATTATTGAAAGGGCGGTTGTGGCGTCAAAAAGAGAAGGCGTGATCAGAGAGATACATGCTGATGAGGGCGCCGTAGCCGGAGCTACCCGGGAAGCGCTGTCCCAGATTATTCCCAAAGCTGTGGGCTTCAACGTGGGCGGCAAGATAGGGATCGCTCGCAAAAACGACCATATCAGCGTGGCTGTTTTTTTCGGGGTCGGGTTGTTGCACCTCGACGAGGTCGCCGTCGGAATGGGTCACAGAGCGGTGCAATCATGATGTTCGGAAGGTTGGTACGCCCCGGGATGCTCCGGGGGCCGGGCGATAATTTCATGGGGAGGATGGTAGCATGGGAGGGACTGTTTTGAGGGGCATACGCGGCGCCATTACGGTAAAACAGAATTCGGCCGGAGAGATAGTCGCCGCTACCAGGGAACTCCTGCAGGCGATAATCAGTGAGAACGGTATCGAACCCGAGGACATGGCGAGTGTTTTTTTTACGGTTACACCCGACCTTGACGCCGAATTTCCGGCCACAGCGGCAAGAGAGTTGGGATTGAAGTACGTTCCGCTGCTCTGTACCACGGAGATCAACGTACCCGGCAGCCTCGACAGGTGCATCAGGGTTCTGGTTCATGTCAACACCAGGAAGTCGCAGAAGGAAATCAGGCACGTATACTTAAAGGAGGCCGTCCGGTTAAGGGAGGATTTGGCAGGGCGGTAACGTCCGGATCCATTGTCATAACCGCACGATTTTTTAAAAGAATGCTCGCGGCAGCGCCAGGGCCCCAGACATTGCCGGCTTCCGGGGTGAAGGCGCTGCCTCCGTTTTGTGTCTCGCGTCCGGCTCCATGCGCCTGCTTTCGACAATTTTACTCCAGTGTCACGGCACTTTGCCCAAACACCGCCGGAAGCCGCCGAAGACGTTTATTTTACCGAACCCATTTTTTGATTTGAAGAAGGGTTTAAAGACCGGAACATAGAATCCGTATAAAAAAATTTTTAAGGTGAATTTTGTGGGATTTGGGGAGTGGCTGCAGAATACAGACCAGGGAATTTTCCTTTTCGTGATTTCTTTTGCCAACGCTGTTTTCTTTCCCGTCGGCCCGGAAGTGTTTTTCATTCCCATCTTGATCGTCAATCCCAGCAAATTTTTCCCTTATTCGTCCTGTTGCGTTATTGGGGCAGTTCTCGGTTTAATGGTTACATATTATCTTTCCCATTTGTGCGGGCAGACTATGATTAAAAAGTACGTTCCGTCGAAGAAGATCGAAAGCGGAGCGAGGTTGTTTTCCATGTACGGGCCGTGGGCGCTTGTAGTGGCCTCGATGTTTCCCGTTTTCCCGTTCAGAATACTGGTGATCATTTCGGGTTTTCTCAGGCAGAGGCCCTTGTTGGTGTTTTCCCTGCTTACGGTCGGAAAGACGTTGAGATTTTTCAGTTATGGCTTTTTGGTGGCAAAACTCGGAGAATCAGTGTTGAAGTATTTGAAATATTGAATCTGTCGGGCTTTACGTAGTTGAAAGTTTGAAAAACCGTTCATGGGGTCGGGGAGGAAAACGGTTTGAGCCCCCTGTTTGAAAAGGTTTCAATAATAGGTGTCGGCCTGATCGGCGGCTCAATCGGCATGGCCCTTGATATGAGAGGTCTCGCCGGCGAAATTGTCGGGACTGGTTCAAGGGCTGAAAACCTGCGCCTCGCGGCCGAACTTGGCGCCGTCCATACGTACACAGGTTCCCTCTCTGAAGGGGTGGCCGGGGCCGACCTGGTAGTCATAGCTACTCCGGTAAGCGTCACGATGCAGGTGTTAAAGCAGGTTTTGTCCCACCTCGCACCGGGAACTGTGGTCACTGACGTAGGCAGTACAAAAGCAGGGATAGTCTTTGAAGCTTCGAAGGTAATGCCTCCCGGCAGAATTTTCGTGGGCGGCCACCCTATGGCCGGATCGGAACAGATCGGGGTGAGAGGCGCCGATCCCTACCTGTTTGAGAACGCATTTTATGTCGTAACTCCGCTTCCGGATACTGCCGCAAAGGGACTCGAAACAGTTGAAAAACTGGCCGAAGGTATCGGCGCGAGAGTGGTCTTAATGGACCCCGTCCTGCACGACCTGGCCGTGGCGGCGGTCAGCCATCTTCCCCACCTGCTTGCAGCCGCACTTGTCAATACGGTGGCCCGCATGCCGGACAGTGAACAGATTCTTCCCCTCGCCGCCGGGGGATTCAGGGACGTCACGCGTATTGCGGCCGGCAATCCGTCAATGTGGCGGGATATATTTGCTGCAAACCGGGAGCAGGTCTTGCAGGTGCTTGCACATTTCAGGACCGGGCTGGATCGTTTGGAAAAACTGATTTCCAGCGGGAATGACGACGGCGTTTACAATGAATTGGAGGAGGCCAGGAAAATCCGTTCGGGGTTGCCCGGCAAAACCAAGGGGTGTCTTCCCGGCCTGTACGAAGCGGTGGTTACCGTTCCGGACCGGCCCGGGGCCATAGCAGGTTTTGCATCTCACCTGGCCGTTGCCGGCATTAACATCAGCGATATAGAAATTCTCAGGGTTCGCGAGGGCGAGGGAGGCACCGTAAGGGTGGGTTTCGCCACCGCACGGGAGCGGGAGGAGGCTGTCCGCGTGCTGAAATCGCAAGGTTACACCGTAAGAAAGAGGTGATTTATTACTGCCGGCGCGAAGTTAAAAGATGGAGACGCGTCTGAAGAGGCGCATTTAAATATTAACCAAAAAGCAGTCCGACAGAAAGGGGTGAGCCTTTGGACCTGGTAATCAAGCCGTCCCGCGGCTTGCGCGGGTGTTTGACCGTGCCGGGAGACAAATCCGTCTCCCATCGCGCAATAATGCTGGGGGCTTTGGCGGAGGGAGACACTGTAATTGAAAATTTCCTCCCGGGGCAGGACTGCCTTTCCACTATAGAGTGCGTAAGAAAACTAGGTGTAGAAGTAACCGGTCCCGAAAACGGTACCGTGAAGGTCGCCGGCAGGGGAAGGGACGGTCTTGCAGAACCGGTTGAAGTTCTGGATGCTGGTAATTCCGGCACCACCATCAGGCTTTTGCTCGGTATCCTGGCGGGGCAGCCTTTTTTCAGTGTTATTACCGGGGATTCTTCGCTTTGCAGCAGGCCCATGGCCAGGGTTGTCGTTCCGCTGACTCTTATGGGAGCGAGGATAGATGGAAGGCAGAACGGCAAATACGCTCCTCTTTGCGTGCGCGGCGGCGGCTTGAAGGCCATTGAATACGATTCTCCCGTTGCCAGCGCCCAGGTAAAATCCTCGATCCTCCTGGCGGGGCTTTTTGCGGATGGTGAAACTGCCGTAACTGAGCCCCACCTCTCCAGGGACCACACCGAACGCATGCTCAGGCAGTTCGGCGCCGACGTCGCGGCTAAGAGTACTTCCGTGAGGCTGAAGGGGCGGCCGAAGCTCGCCGGCAGGAAAATCAAGGTTCCGGGAGATATATCCTCGGCTGCTTTTCTTATGGTGGCGGCATCGGCCGTCCCGGATTCCGACATAACCCTGAGCGGAGTAGGCGTAAACCCGACAAGGACGGGCATAATTGAAGTGCTGTCGAACATGGGTGCCCGGATAGAGTTGCTCAATCCCCGGGAGGAAAGCGGCGAGCCCGTAGCGGACGTGAGGGTGAGGTACGCAGGAAGGCTTTCCGGTGTATCGGTCGGCGGTGAAACAATCCCGCGCATGATAGACGAAATCCCCGCTTTAGCCGTAGCGGCGTCGATTGCCGAGGGCGTTACCGAGATTCGTGACGCTGCCGAACTGAAGGTGAAGGAAAGTGACAGGATTGCTACTGTGGCGGGGCTGCTTGCCAGTTTTGGCTCCAGTGTGGAGATCCTGCCGGACGGTCTCAGGGTAACGGGCGGCCAGCCTTTAAAAGGATGCGTCTGCGAAAGTCATGGCGATCACCGGATTGCAATGGCTGCTGCCGTCGCCGGCCTGCTTGCAGATGGGGATACCGTAGTGAGGAAGGCTGAGTGTATGAGTATATCCTTCCCCGGTTTTTGGGATGCATTAAAAAAAATAGAGGTAAAATAATACGCCTGGAAGGAATTATACCCTTTCCAGGCTTTTTTAACGGGATGAAAAAAGGGAAAAAACGCACAATGTCGAACACATGAAGTGAATTTTAATTGAAGTACGCTATATGGGAGTGGGCATGTGGAATCCAGTTTCAACATAGCCATAGACGGCCCTGCCGGAGCGGGTAAGAGCACAGTTGCCAGGCTGTTGGCAAAAGAACTGGGCTTTTTGTACATAGACACCGGGGCCATGTACCGGGCGGTTACGCTCAAAGCCCTGAGAGAAGGAGTGGACCTGACGGATGGTGACAGGCTTGCCGGACTGGCCGGTATGACGTCGATTGATTTCCAGCCTTTGCCCGACGGTAGCCTCAGGATTTTCCTTGACGGTGAAGATGTAACGGAAGAGATCAGAACTCCCGATGTAACCCGGAATGTGTCCCTGGTTGCCAGGATACCCGGGGTAAGGAAACACCTGGTTGAATTGCAGAGGAAAATGGCAAGCGGAGGCGGAGTGGTTATGGAAGGGCGGGATATCGGAACGGTGGTACTGCCGGATGCCCGTGTCAAAATATTTCTAACCGCGTCCGTGCAGGAAAGGGCGAGAAGAAGAGCGTTGGAGCTCGCTGCCAGGGGTGAGGCGGTCGACCAGCACCGGATGGAGGAAGAGATTAGCAAAAGAGACCTTGTTGACGTATCAAGAGAAACGGACCCTCTTGTTCCCGCCGGGGACGCCGATATCATCGACTGTTCCTTCCTGCCGGCTGAACAGGTGGTAAAGCTGATTGCCGCCAGAGTTCCAGCGGGGAGGTAGGACAGATGTTTTACGGGTTTGCCCGGTTTGTCTGCCGGATTGTCCTGGTGTTATTGAGACGCTGGGAAGTATACGGGGCTGAAAACCTCCCGGCCAGCGGGGGACTGGTCCTGGTATCCAACCATATCAGTTACTGGGATCCCGTTGTAATCGGATGTGCTTTTAACCGGCAGGTCTACTTTATGGCCAAATCGGAATTGTTTGAAATACCCCTGCTGGGTCCGCTGTTGCGCGCCCTCGGCGCCTTTCCCGTAAGACGCGACAGAACCGACAGTAACGCCATCAGGACCGCGCTTAAAATAATTAAAGAAGGAAACATCGTGGGCGTGTTTCCCGAAGGAACCAGAAGCCACACCGGAGAACTGCTAAGACCTCACATGGGCGCGGCCATGCTTGCGAGCAAAGCGGGAGTTGCCATGCTTCCGGTCGCCGTCAGCGGAACCAGGGGGGTGTTCGGCAAGGTGAAAGTTTTCGTAGGCAAGCCGGTAAAAAGCGGTGAAAAAACGAGGGTCGTGAAGGCGGACCTTGAGAAAGCCAGCGGCCAGGTTATGAATCAGATATCCTCGCTTCTTGCCGGAAAAAATACGGGAAAGTCCTGAAATTGCAGTGTTAAGAAGGAAATTCGGGTCTCCTTGGCGAATGATTCCAAGGTTGAATAAAGCGGTGATGTTGTGGAAGTGCGGGTGGCAGCGAAAGCAGGCTTTTGTTTCGGTGTCGAAAGAGCGATGGAGATGGCCCGGGCAACGGTCCGTGAAAAAAAAGGCCGCATTTTTTCCCTGGGCCCTTTGATCCACAATCCTCAGGTTGTTGAATACCTGAACAAGATTGGCGTTACCGTAGTAAACAACGTAGATGATGTTGACAACGGCACGCTGATTATCAGATCCCACGGAGTCAGCCCGGACGTTTTGGCGCGTGCCGGGGAAAAGGGGATTAATATTGTTGACGCCACCTGTCCGTTTGTCCGCAGGGCCCAGGTTATCGCCCGCCAGCTTGCCGATGAAGGTTGCCAGGTGGTTGTGGTCGGGGATAAAAACCACCCGGAAGTGCAGGGCATAGTGGGCTGGACCGGCGGCAGGGCCATTGTCGTGGAAAATCCCGCCGAGGCTGCTTGCGTGGAAACGGAAGGCAAGATTGGAGTGGTAGCCCAGACCACCCAAACTCTAAAAAATTTTGAGTCGGTTGTTGAAATTCTCGGCAAAAAAGGAAATGAGATTAAAGCGTGCAACACCATCTGCAATGCCACGGCTGAGAGACAGGAAGCCGCCCTGAACCTTGCCGGGCGGGTTGATGTCATGATTGTCGCCGGTGGTGCGGACAGCGCGAATACCCGAAAGCTTGCCGCCCTCTGCCGCGAATCAGGCACGCCGACTTATCTTGTCGAGAGGGCGGAAGAACTCGATCGCAACTGGTTCAGGGGAGCCGGGGTAGCGGGGTTAACAGCAGGTGCGTCCACGCCTGACTGGATTATAGAGGAGGTAAAGAATTGTATGAGCCAGATTGATGAAGTGAACAGCCAGGAAGAAGGAATGAGAGACGCCGTAGAGGTCAAGGCCGTTAGGCATGGTCAGATTGTGAAGGGTACGGTAGTTCATGTCGGCCAGGATGAGGTAATGGTTGATGTGGGCGCGAAATCGGAAGGAGTCATTCCGATCAGAGAACTGTCCTGCTGTGAAGTAACCTCCCCGGAGGATGTCGTGAAGGTCGGGGATGAGATAGAAGTATATGTTTTAAAAGCAGAGGACAACGAAGGAAAATTAATACTATCCAAGGAAAAAGCCGATGCCGAAAGGGCGTGGGTAAAGCTCGAGGAGGCTTTTAATTCAGCCGAACCCGTCCAGGGAACCGTCCGGGAAGTGGTAAAAGGCGGACTTCTGGTGGATGTGGGGGTTCGCGCTTTCCTGCCGGCTTCGCTTGTGGAGAGGGGTTACGTTGAAGATCTTTCAAAATACCTCAACCAGGTAATAACAGCCCGGGTGATTGAATTGAACCGGGGAAGGAAAAAGGCCATTCTTTCACGCAAGGCTGTAATGGAAGAAGAATTCATCAGACTGCGCCAGGAGATGCTTGACAACCTGAAGGAAGGCCAGGTCGTGAAAGGTATTGTCCGCCGCCTTACCCAGTTCGGCGCATTTGTGGACATCGGCGGTATCGACGGCCTCCTTCACATATCGGAAATGTCCTGGCACCGGATCAACCATCCCTCGGAGGTTGTAAAAGTCGGCGATGAAATAGAAGTTACGGTGCTGAGAGTCGATCACGAAAATGAAAAAATATCACTTGGTTTAAAGCAGTTACTTCCCAACCCCTGGGATACCGTTGATGAAAAATACCCGGTGGGGAGCATTATCAAGGCAAAAGTGGTCAGGCTGGCTCCGTTTGGCGCTTTTGTCCAGCTTGAACCGGGTGTTGAGGGACTTGTTCATATATCCCACCTTGCGGACCGGCATGTGGAAAAACCCGAGGAAGTAGTTGCCGAGGGAGAAGAAGTAGACGTCAAGGTTCTCAGCGTCGACAAGGCTGAAAAGCGGATACGCCTTTCCATAAGAGAGGTTGCCAGAGAAAGGCGGGATAGGGAAGTCCGCGAGTACAATACGGAAAAACCCCAGGAAGCCGGCGATATGGTTACCATCGGCGATATGGTAGGCGACCTGTTTGAAAATAAAGAATCCGCTACTTGATATTTCTGAATGAGGTATTATATATAAATATAAATAACGCATCAAGATGATGACAAGTACCGCTTACAGACCGAAAGGGCTGCGGGCGGTGTTTATTTTTTTGTATATTTTTAGCCGGGATGGACAATCTATCTAATAATTTCCCGGAAAAAGGGGGTCCAAGTTTTGCAGCAGTTTCCCATAGGTATCGTAGTTCTCATAATCGTTTCGGTAGTTGTTTATCTCGGCCTTGCTCACCGGACACTTGACCGGATGAGACTGTCGGACAGGGGAGCGATTGCGGTAATCGGAACAATTATCATCGGCAGCTTTATCAATATTCCCCTGCCGTTTCTTCCCTTCAACACTTCCGTTAACGTCGGAGGGGCGCTTGCTCCTCTGGGGCTGGCGGTTTATCTTCTGTACAGGGCGGGAACGGCCGGGGAGCGGTTCAGGGCATTGGCGGGGGCGGCGGTTACCGCCGTGGTTGTTTATGCTGTTGCCGCGCTCGTCAATACCGGATTGGCGGAACCGGCGGGGCGTTACGCCGTGCTGGACGTCATTTACCTCTACCCTCTGGCAGGCGGCGTGACCGCGTACCTGTTCGGGAGATCGAGAAGGGCGGCCTTTATAGCCGCGACACTGGGGGTACTGCTTGTTGACGTTTACCACTATGCCTGGCTGTTGTATCAGGGCGCGCCCGGGCACTATACCGTGAGCATAGGAGGAGCGGGAGCTTTCGACACCATCGTCCTTGCCGGGATCATTGCCGTGCTTCTGGCTGAAATTATCGGGGAATCATTCGAACGTATTACGGGCGGTCCCGGGGATAAGGGACGTTCCCCCGAACTGGTAAAAGCCCTTAAAAAGCCTGTAGTGAATTTCCGCGGCGGCGATAAAGGGTCTGATCTAAGAGATCTAAGAAAGGAGGCGGAACGGGATGAATAAAAGTAAATTAAAGAAAACGCTGGTGATGCTGCTGGCTGTAGGAGCGGTGTCTCTGTCCGCCTTTATGGGGCTAGCCGGACCGGATTTCAAACCGGCCGTTGCCGCGGCCGGGCTGTTCGGCAAGGATGCGCCGGACCACCTTACGGGATCGTTCACCACGATAGTTGACGACCAGGGGGAAATGATCAGCCTGATGTCCAGAATCACTCATGTGGGGGATCAGCTTATTACGGCTGAAGGACGAAGCTACCGCATTGAAAAAGTGCAGGGCAGCCGGGCCACGGCAAAATTTCTTGGTATGGACCCGCAGATTTTGGCGTATAACGATTTCTATGCCAGACAGGAAGCACCCGTATTGAAGAACCTGGCCGAACAGAAACAGGGCAGTGTTGCCGTTTACCATACTCACTCGGATGAATCCTACGTTCCATCCGACGGTTCGGAAGCGATACCGTTTAAGGGAGGCATCTATCAGGTAGGCAAGTCTCTTGTGGACAAACTTCAGGGGAAGGGAGTACAGGTCCATTACGATCAGACTCCCCACGATCCGCACGACAACAACGCCTATAACCGTTCCCGGCGGACTGCCGCCAGCCTGATAAAAACCAGTCCCGCCGCCATATTCGATGTGCACCGCGACGGTGTTCCCGATGCCAGCTACTACCGGGCGACCGTCGACGGTAAAAGTGTCGCCAAGCTCCGGCTGGTTATTGGCAGGGAGAATCCCCGGATGGATGCAAACATGGACTTTGCCAAGCGAATGATGGCGGCTGCAAACAATCTCCACCCGAAGATTGTCAAGGAGATCTTCGTTGGCAAGGGGGACTACAACCAGGATCTCACCCCGACCGCCCTCTTGATTGAGGCCGGGACCCACACGAACACCAGAGAAGAAGCCGCGTTGGGCGTGTCGCTTTTTTCGGATGCAATTCCGGTAGTAGCCGGCGTTGCGCCCGCAGCGCCCACGGCTCCCGCAACCCCCGGAGCGGGCGGTAAAGCGGCGGGCGGCGCATGGAAGGCTCTCGGCTGGATACTCGGCATTACCGTGGTGGGAGGGCTGGGCTTTCTCTTGATCAGTTCGGGCAGTTGGGAGAACGCCAGGAAGAGGATAGCGGGCTTTGGCAAGGAGTTTACCAGCTTCTTCGGGCCCCGCCGGCCGGTGCGCAAACGGGGAAATACCATCCTGCGCGGCAGTTGCGGGGAGGCGGACAGGATTAACGACCCAAGGGGCGATGAAGTGATAAAAGAGGTCAAGGATGAACTGAAGAAAGACTAGGTGCCAGGACAAGTCACATTTGGCAGGAGGCGGCGATGCAGGAATTATTGCCCGATTACCTCGCGGTGATTCTTGCCGGTGTATTGGCGGGCACTGCGGCCCGGATAATCTTGCTGCGCATAGACTACCGGCAGTACCCCGGTTACCCGCACGGCTACCTCTCGCATGTTTCACTGGGCTTCATTGCTTCCGCGCTGGGAGCGGTGGCCGTTCCGGCAATACTCAAACCGGACTATACGGCGGTTACCTTTCTGGCCCTCGCGGCACAGCAATTCCGCGAGATCAGGAACATGGAGCGAAGGACCCTTGAAAGCCTGGAAAGAACCGAACTGGTGAAAAGAGGTCTCGATTATATCGAGGGGATTGCCAGGACTTTTGAAGCAAGAAATTACCTGGTTATGGGAACCTCCTTTTTCACCAGTCTCGCCGCCCAGTTCGGAGGGCTGCCAACCGCGTGCGTAGCGGCAGCCGTTTTGTTGATGGCATGCAGTTATTTCATGTCGGGGGAGGTATTGGGTGACATTTGCGATGTTGTTCCGGCCGATCTTTCCTTCCGGGGCAGTGTGTTGATGGTCGATGAAATAGGGTTGATGAATGTCGGCTTGAAATCCATGCGGGAGAAGATTCTGGCCGAAGGACTGGCGGTGAAGATTAAGCCCAGGGACGGCAATGCCAGGGCGACCGTTCACGACATCGGCCAGAGAATGGCTGTTGCTTTTACCGCGGCGGTTATCGTCGGGACGAAGAAGGATGTTGATACCCCCGAACTGACGCCCATGGCGAGAAAAAATCCCGATACCGGCGAGGTCGGACTTTTTATTTTGCCTGTCGAAAAGGATATGGAGCAGTTAATTGCCGCCGTCAAGCTCACTCCCGTTCTGGAAAGTGCGAGGAGCAAGCCGCTGAAGGCGGGACCGGTGATCAAGGAGGCCAAAAGAAGGTGATGAGGATTGGATGCCCGACAGTCAGGCGCGATTCTGGCCGTTGTTACCCTCAATATGGATAAAGTCGGCGGGGGAGCCCCGATTTTTTTTGCCCGCGATGAGGATGAACAGGAGAAAACGGCGCGGCACTTGTCGAAAATACTCGACGCTGTGGTGCACGATCTGGAGAATGGCGCTTACATCATTGTAAGACACTAGTGCGGGCGAAGCGGCAGACTGATATTATACTAGCCGCTGTCGAAAAAGCAGTGCTCACTCGCGTATGGCAAAAAGGTGATCCCTCGATGAAAAAAGTTATTTATCATTGTTACGGCGGAACTCATTCTTCGGTGACGGCGGCTGCCGTACACTTGAGCCTTCTGCCTGCAGACCGCATTCCGGACCGGGGAATGTTTTGGAAGATATCCCTCTTTGACCGGCAGGAGACATACCAGCACGGGCATATTTTTTTCATGGGTACGGATGAGGCGGGTCACGAAGTATATGTTGCGGCGAGGCGCAGCAGGCCGGATGTTCTGGAAAGAGTTTTTACGGGGCTTGCCGATATTTTCAATATTCCCGGGTACACGTACATGCTGGTAAACGTTATGCACAAAGTCAACCTGACAATGAGGTTCGGGGGTTTTCTCTCACGGCGCTGGGGTTTTACAGGAATCGGGCGTCCCATCGTCACCCTGGGGACACAGAACGCTTACTTCCGGGTCGTTGAATTGGTGGAGGACGTAAAAAGAAGGCTGAGGGAGCACGATGAAAAAAATACTGTACTTCAGTAACAGCAAGTTTCCCCTGGCCGGGCTGGCCGGCGCGATTCACGCCGGCAGCCTTCCGTTGGGGAGGGAGCCGGAAGCAAGCGAAATATGGGGCCTGCAGTCTTTGAACATTGAAAGATGCGACGAGGGAAAAATCCTCTCACTCGGAAGTGACGAGCGCGGTAACGAGATCTACGCGCTTTCCGTAAAAGGCGAGCGGGGCATGACTCACCGGCTGGTCGAGAGTTTTCTCGAAATATACGGGATACCGGAGGACGGCTTCAGACTGGTGGACACGGGAATGAAGGACAACCTTTACATGCTCGCAGGCAGGGCGTTGTTCTGTTTCCGCTTCCTGCTTCCCGTCGCCCGGTTTTTTGCCTATGCCGGCATCAAGAAGTCCTACGCCGGTCTTTCCCGTCTCGTATCAGATGTCAGGTGCGGCACGGCAAATCTCCCTTGACTGTATTATGTAAATTTTAGATAATGGGGTAGGAATGGCGGGGGAGGTTGAATTTCGCATGAATAGTCGTGGTCTGGCCATTTTTCAGGTTGAAGAGGGAAGTATCGCCGGTGAACTGGGGCTGGAGCCGGGGGACCGGATTGTTTCGATAAACGGTGAACCGGTTGGCGACTTAATTGACTACCGGTATCTGGAAGCGGAAGAGAATTTGAATATTGCGGTAAAAAAAGCCAGCGGTGAGGAATGGATGCTCGAAGTGGAGAAAGATTACGACCAGAACCTCGGCATAAGCTTCGGGAGCTTTGGTTTTGGCCGCACCCGCCGCTGTGCGAACAAGTGCGTTTTCTGTTTTGTGGATCAGATGCCGCCCGGCCTGCGCGACACCCTCTATGTAAAGGACGACGATTACCGGCTTTCCTTCTGGAGCGGCAATTTTATAACCCTGACCAATATCAGTGAATATAATTTGAGAAGGATTGTCAGGCAGCGGTTGAGCCCCCTTTATGTCTCCGTGCACACCACCGATCCGGAACTGCGGATACAGATGCTTGGAAACCGCAGGGCCGGCTTGATTATGGAGCAACTGCGCCACCTTGCCGAAGCCGGAATAACGGTGCACACCCAGGTTGTCCTCTGTCCGGGACTGAACGACGGGAAAGTACTGGAGAAAACGGTTGCCGACCTGGCAGGCTTGTGGCCGCAGGTAAAATCCGTGGCAGTGGTACCCGTCGGGATTACCAGGTTCAGGCGGGGCCTTGTCCCCCTCCGTGCTGTAACCGGGGAGGAAGCGCGCCGGACCGTGCACTGGGTCGGTTTAAAACAAAACGAATATATTTCCCGCTTCAAATATCCATTCATTTTTGCTTCCGACGAACTGTACCTCATTTCCAAAACGCCAGTTCCCCAGGCTAAAAGGTACGCCGATTTTCCACAGACTGAAAATGGCGTCGGCCTTGTCCGTATTTTTCTGGACGAATGGAGCGCCGTCAAAAGAAAACTGCCGGCCGTGCTGCTTCCCGCAAAAGTCACCCTGACGACAGGCGTTCTGGGAGAGACGGTGCTTTCCCCGGTCGTTGCCCGGCTGAACGAAATCAAGGGTCTGAATGTCCGGCTGAAAACAGTCCGGAATGATTTCTTCGGCAGCCTGGTTACCGTTGCCGGACTCATTACGGGAAAGGATTTGATCGGGCAGATCGATCCGGGGGAAGCCGGTGACCTTTTGATAATTCCCTCCGTAATGCTCAAGAGAGGGGAATCCGTTTTTCTGGACGGCGTGACCGTTGAAGACGTCTCCTGCTGGCTGAATACCGGGATTGCAGCTGTTAAAGGCCCGCGGCAGATGGTTGACGTTTTGCTGGAAGGGCCGGAGAAAGCTGACCTTTATGTGCGGTTGTGAGGCGCAAGCACAAGCCGGGTCGAAGACGCAGAGCCGGGGACTGAAAGCCGGCGGGTTCCGGCAGGATGTTGAGCATCGGCGCTTTGCGTCCCCCCTAATAATAATTGGAGAGGGAGGTACAGACTGTGTCCAAGCCTGTTGTCGCCATAGTCGGCAGGCCTAATGTGGGCAAGTCCACCCTTTTCAACCGCATCGTCGGGGCCAGGGTGGCCATAGTGGAAAGCGAGCCGGGTGTAACCAGGGACCGCCTGTACCAGGATACGGAATGGGCGGGACGGAATTTTACCATTGTCGATACGGGAGGGCTTGATTTTCAGGAAAATGGTGAGATTATCCGGGGGGTGAGGCGGCAGGTAGAACTTGCCATCCAGGAGGCGGATGTGGTACTTTTTGTTGTAGATGCAAGGGCTGGTCTCACCCCGGACGACGAGGACGTGGCCGCAATTATCCGCAGGGCGGGAAAGCCCGCCCTTCTGATTGCAAACAAGGTTGAAAGATTCGACCGGCCGGCGGATATTTTTGATTTTTACCGCCTCGGCCTGGGCGAACCCATTCCGGTATCAGCGGCCGAGGGGCTGAATACCGGGGACCTTCTTGACAGGCTGGTGGAGCTTCTACCGCCGGAGTCGGAGGACGGATATCCCGCGGACGTGATCAGGATTGCCGTAATCGGGCGGCCGAACGTGGGCAAATCCTCCCTCGTAAACAGAATCCTCGGCGAGGAGCGGGTGATAGTCAGTCAAATTCCCGGGACTACCCGTGACGCTATTGACACTCCCTTTGAAAGGGAGGGTAGGCATTATGTAATTATCGATACTGCCGGCATGCGCCGCAGGAGCCGTATCGGGAATTCTACGGAAAAATACGGAGTAATCCGCTCTCTGAGGGCGGTAGACCGGAGCGATGTTGTGCTGATGGTCTTTGACGCCGTGGAGGGTGTAACCGAACAGGACAAGCGGATAGCCGGTTATGCTCATGAAGCCGGCAAGGCGTCAGTGCTGGTGGTCAACAAGTGGGATCTCGTTGAAAAAGACGACCGGACCGTCTATCGCTATACGGAAAAAATAAGACGGGAACTGGCTTTCATGGACTATGCGCCCCTGCTGTTCATATCGGCATTGACGGGAAAGCGTGTTTTAAAGGTCATGGAACTGGTGGATTTTGTAGCAGAGCGGCATTCCATGCGCATAGGCACACGGAACCTGAATGATCTGTTCAGAGAGGCGGTTTTACACAACCCGCCTCCGTCGGACAAAGCCAGACGCGTGAAAATTCTTTATGCCGTTCAGGGCGGTGTGAAACCGCCGAAGTTCGTCTTGTTTGTGAACGAGCCGGAGCTTATGCACTTCTCATATCTCCGCTATCTTGAAAATCAGCTCAGGTCGGCTTACGGGTTCGAAGGGACGCCGCTCCGGTTCGTGATGCGGAAGAAGAGAACGAAACAGCAGTCGTGAGCGAAAGGTGTGGAAAAAGTATGCCGGGCGCAGCCAGAACCCGCAAGGCTTAAAACCGCTGAAAGCAAGAAGCAGGAAGTTTTAAAGATGTTGCAATGGTTGTAAAAAAGAACCTGACAAGACACCTGTTTAAAATTTTGCGGACAATGAAGGTGAGGAAAGATGGCAAATTACTGGGTTGTCATGGTCAGCTATTTAATCGGCTCCATACCGGTGAGTTACCTGGTTGCCCGGTATTGGAAAGGTGTTGATATAAGAAGAGTGGGCAGCGGGAACGTGGGCGCCACCAATGTCTGGCGAAGCGCCGGTCCCCTTGCCGGTATTACGGCGCTTGCCGGAGACGTGGCCAAAGGTTTGCTGGCGGTTGTTCTCGCCCGTCATTTTGGCGACTCTCTGCTGGTGGCCGTGTCCGCATTAGCGGTTTTGGCCGGTCATGGCTGGCCGGTTTTTCTCGGTTTCAAGGGAGGGAAGCTTGTTGCCACCGGTGCAGGTGTGATAGCCGCCATTTCACCGCCCGTTCTCGCCGCAGCTTTTGCCGTGTGGCTGGCAGTTGTCTTTGCCTCCAGGTATATTTCCGCCGGTTCTATCGCGGCCGCCGTCTCAATACCGGTATTAATGTTCATTTTTCACCTTGATTGGCCATATCTGGCAGTAGGCTTCCTTACCGCTCTTTTCTCATCATACAAGCATATCCCGAATATCAAGAGACTGGCGAACGGGACCGAACCGAAAGTCAACTTAAAAATAAATATATGGAGGTAAGCCTGTTTTGAGCAGTAAAATAGCAGTTCTCGGCGCCGGCAGCTGGGCGACCGCCTTATCCAGGCTTCTTGCCGGAAAAGGTCACCGCGTTGTCATGTGGTCGGTTGTTCCCGATCAGGTGAGGGAAATAAACGAAACGAGGGAGAACAGCCAGTTCTTGCCCGGCGTGCTGCTTCCTCATAATGTTGAAGTTACGCTGGACATGGAAAAGGCTTTGGATGATGCCGGGACAGTGCTTTTCGGAGTGCCGTCCCATGCTTTCCGGGAGGTGCTGAGAAAAGCCGTGCCGCACCTGCCCGGAGGAGCGGTGCTTGTCAACGCGGCCAAAGGTATTGAAGAGGAAAGTCACAGCCGCATGTCGCAGGTTTTTGCCGAAGTGGCCGGTGAAGTTATGCTTCAAAGATATGTGGTTCTCTCCGGACCCAGTCATGCGGAAGAAGTGGGGAGGGACATGCCCACTGCGGTGGTGGCGGCTTCATTTTCCCTCGAAATGGCCGAATACGTACAGGATCTTTTTATGTGCGAGAATTTCAGGGTTTACACCAACCCGGATGTTATCGGAGTGGAGATTGGCGGGGCGCTGAAGAATATTATCGCTCTCGGGACCGGAATTGCCGACGGGCTGGGTTTTGGAGACAATACCAAAGCAGCGCTAATGACCAGGGGACTGGCCGAGATATCGCGGCTGGGCATGTCGATGGGCGCCCATCCGCTGACCTTCGCCGGGCTGGCTGGCGTGGGCGACCTGATTGTTACTTGTACAAGCATGCACAGCCGCAACAGGCGGGCCGGAATCGCCATTGGCCGTGGAAAGACGCTCGATGAGGCGCTCTCCGAAGTGAGGATGGTAGTTGAGGGTGTGCGTACCACCCGGGCGGTAAACCGGCTCTCGGAGCTTTGTTCTGTAGAGATGCCGATTACCGGGCAAATCTATCAGGTGCTCTTTGAAGGCCTTTCCCCCGCGGCTGCCGTATGCAAATTGATGACCAGGGGAAAGACGCACGAGATGGAAGAAGTGGCGGTTGCTGCCGTTGCCGTGGGAAAGATCAATCTGGAAACGGCAAAATGCGATAAAATTTAACTCCCCCGCCGGGAAGTCCCCGCGCCTTCCGCCTTCCCAGGTGGCCCAGGAAGTGCTGTTCCGGGTAGAAAGAACCTTCAGCGGTTTCTTCCGTCGGGTAAAGAATGGAGAAACACCTGGATACCCCAGGGAGCGCCTCTTCCTGAACGGAGCGAAGGGAGGGGCAGTTCACTAATACCGGATTGGAAATATATAAAACATTTTGATAAAATGTTGGTAATGACAGGGAACGGAGGTAAAAAACTATGTCCGGTAAAGTGGTTGTATACGGCAAGGACGGCTGACCGTACACTCTGGCTGCGAAGGAAGACCTGACCCGGCGCAAAGTACCGTACGAGTATTACGACGTAAAATTGAACGGCGTTGCTATGGAAAAAATGCTCCAGATAACCGGAGGCAACCGCAAAGTGCCGGTTATCGTAGACGGCAGGGATGTAAAAATCGGGTTCGGGGGTACCTGAGGAGTTTAGAAGCCGGCCGGCGGCCGGTTGAAGCACAGACACAGACCCGTTGATATTTTTATTAACACCCGTAAGCTATGGACTGCGGGTGTTTTTATTTTATAAGGATATCTTGGTTATTTTTTTCATTTTTCTCCCGGCAGGTTATATTCGCCAGGCAGGATCAATATATATATACTGTTATTGTATGCCATTGGAAAAAAATAGACGTGGACCGGATTTTGCGGCCGAAGCGGGCAACCCGTTGTTTCCTGTGAACGGAGGAGGGATGCAGGTATTTGATATATATGTTTCTTCTAAAAATTTATTGAGGAGGGAGTGTGTACATGGAAAGGAACGACATTTTCCGCGACATGGCGGAACGTACCGGCGGCGACCTGTATCTCGGTGTGGTCGGGGCCGTTCGCACTGGAAAGTCCACGTTTATCAGGCGCTTTATGGAATTAATGGTTCTCCCCAACATGAAAAACGTTTATGACCGGGAACGGGCCAAGGACGAACTGCCCCAGGGCGCGGCCGGACGGACTGTGATGACGACCGAGCCGAAGTTTGTTCCCAACGAAGCCGTGGAAATTCAAATAACGCCCAATTTAAACGTAAAAATACGCATGGTTGACTGTGTCGGATACCGGGTCGAGGGGGCGCTCGGTTACGAAGAGGAAGACGGGCCAAGGATGGTGTCCACCCCGTGGTTTGAGGAGCCGATCCCGTTCCAGGAAGCAGCCGAGGTGGGAACGCGGAAGGTAATCTCAGAGCACTCCACAATGGGTCTGGTGATAACTACCGACGGGTCGATTACCGAAATACCCAGGGATAATTACGTGGAGGCGGAGGAAAGGGTCATTGAGGAAATGAAGGATATCAACCGCCCTTTCCTGGTACTCCTGAACAGTACCGACGCGGGTGGGGAGGATGCTCAAAGGCTTGCCGCCGAACTCAGCGAAAAATATGACGTGCCGGTAATTCCGGTTGACTGCGCCCAGATGACCCAGGCCGATATTTTAAATCTCCTCGAAAAACTGCTCTATGAATTCCCGGTTAATGAGGTAAACATCAGCCTGCCGTCCTGGGTGGAAGAACTGGATGTCAGGCACTGGCTGCGCCGGAAATTTGAAGAGACGGTCCGTGATACGGTTAAAAATGTCCGTCGTTTGAGGGATGTGGACGGTGCGGTTGAATCCCTCGGGGATTACGACTTTGTGGACAGGGTAAGCCTGCGCAGCATGGATATGGGTACCGGTTCGGCCGCGATCGACGTAACGGCCAACCCGTCTCTTTTTTACCAGGTGCTCGGCGAACAGTCCGGCTTCACCATCGACGGTGACAGGGAACTGTTCCGCCTGGTCAGGGAACTCAGTGTGGCAAAGCGGGAGTATGACAAGGTTGCCCAGGCTCTCGCCGAGGTCAGGGAAACCGGCTACGGTGTCGTTACGCCGACTCTGGACGAACTCGTCCTGGAGGAACCGGAACTCATCCGTCAGGGCAGCCGTTTCGGTGTTAAGCTTAAAGCAAGCGCTCCTTCGCTGCACATAATCAAGGCGGACATCACCACCGAACTGACCCCGATCATCGGAACCGAGAAACAGTGCGAGGAACTGGTGCAATACATGCTGAAAGAATTTGAGGAAAATCCCCAGAAGATATGGAATTCGGAGATTTTCGGCAAATCCGTCAACGACCTGGTGCGGGAAGGCATTCAGAACAAACTCCACCGCATGCCGGAAAACGCCCAGTTGAAGCTGCAGGAAACCCTCACCCGGATCGTCAACGAGGGATCGGGTGGGCTGATCTGCATAATAATATAAAACTGTTACCGGTCGTCAGGCCGGTTTTTATTTTTCTACCGGAACTCGCGGGCCTCATCCTCCGTTTTCAGGAGCGTTTTAAGTAGTCCCCTCAAAAGTATCCCTATAACAACATAAACAGGAAGGGAATAAATGTTTTTCCATTTAAACAACAGATAGATTCCCGTCAATTCAAGCAAGTTCTCTCCGATGAAGGATAAGACGGCGGCTGCCAATGCGGTGGCTGTAGTGAACGATTTCCATTCTGAGAAATATTGGTACAAAAGCATGTAAATAACGGGCAAGGCCGATAAATTTACCGGGATCAACCGCGGAAACAAAGGCTCCAGATCAAATGCATACTCCCAGAGATTTAACTGGCAGCCGATTTCATCAACGATGGTCACCACTGTCATGACAAGCAACCCGAATAACAGGATTTCCTTGAGCCGCTTTCTGTCCACGAATTTCCACCAGATAAACCAGGGGGCAATGAAGACAATCAATAGAAGCCACCATTGAAATGAAAATACTTCATGGTGGATCCAGCTGTCAATTTGCATTTCAATTGACCTGCCCTGAATCTCTTGAATCTCCTCAAAAAACGGATTTTCAAACTGCAATATCCATACCCCCGGTTTTATAATCTGCCAGGTTGTTGCGCCGATTTCTTAACGTACGAGCCTGCCGACTCCAATGGCAAAATTTTTCTGAAGGATACTTTCCGCAATTTCCGTTTTGTCCGCGCCGCAATTTATAATAAGAACTACTTCCGTCGCCCTTTTCTTGTTTTTTCTTTTACCGCGCGGGTTCCTGCCGACGAAAAAGTCAAGTGCAAAACCCAGAAAAGCCCCGAAAAAGAACCCGATTAAAGCCCACAACACCGGTCCCCATTTCAATACGAAGCCGTAAATGGTACCCAAAAGCATAAAAACAGTTCCCATGATAGCGCTTCCGTCAAGGAGGCTGAACCCGTCGGAACGGTGGATGGAGTCCAGCGCCTTTCTTTCTTCAAGTTTTTGATCGAGCGGTACGGCCAGAATTTTTTCTCTGGCAATACCTTTTCTCTCCAGTTCGGCGAGGGCCAGTTCCAGATATGTGGAGTGTTCAAAGGCAGCGACTATGTACAACGTACCACCGTCCTTCTGTTATAGAGGCATGGGGAAGCCGGGCTCCTGGTAATTTTCCTTTAAAAATCTTGCTTGCTCCCTGTCGAATACTTTGTTGAACTCCACGGCGTAAACATAAGCGCAATAGACGGAAAACCCGTAAATGGAAGGCATAAAAAGCAGCCACTCCGGATCGGCTACGGCGGCGGCTGCGCTGAAATTTCCGGTGAAAGTGTGGTGGACCGCTTCGAGCAGGTGGGAATGGCAAGTGGCGGCAATCCATAGGATGAGGATTAAAAAACCTGTGGCCAGCCTGTGGATATAGAGATGGCCTAGCCCCGGCATCAGGAGCGACCAGAGGGCGCAAGTCCACGGACTCTTTTTGTCCAGGCAGTTTATTTCCGCCGGGTTCATGCTGACAAGGGCAACCGGCGGGAATTCCTTTTCCGAGAGAAAGCAGAGTTTATTATAGTCCGCGGTTCTCCGCCAGCTGTCCCAGATGGAGAAAACGTATACGGCAATATAAATAAGAAGTTCCCTTCTGTCGAGAACTTCCTTGGCCGAATCAAACCTGCCGGTAAGCGAGTATAAGATTCCGGTGTTTATATTTGCATGAAAGTTGACAAGAATTTCCCACCCGATCAAGACAAATCCGATGATATAATTGCCTAGCAAAATATGCCCGAATCCGGGGAACGCCGCCGCCCACCAGGCCGTCACCCAGGGATTTCTGAGATGAATTACGTTCGTTGTGTATGGAGACATGCTGAAAAAAGGATAACGCGGATTTTTTGCACGCGTGTTCTTGTCCAAACAGCCTTACCCCCGCCGGGTTTGGTTTCTTTCCTTATTTTTTACACAGGATATCAGATATATTGAGGTTAATTTCTTCCATCCCGCTGCCGTAGACGCCAGGCCGGCCGGAAACGGTGAAGCTGTGCGAAACTAATTGGCGTTCTGCTTTAAAATAGTTTTCCCCGGTGTTGCCTTTACTGCTGTCCGGTGTTATAATGTCTACCATGAGTGGAAATTTATCCATTAACAAAGGACAGTTACCGGTGATGGTCAGAAAAGAGCGCAGGTTTTTTCTCGTTCAAGAGGATATTCTGCCCGAAGCTATTCTGAAAACGGTCCTGGCCAAAGAATTGCTGCTACGCGGGGATGCGGCCACCGTCAACGAGGCGGTTGAGAAGGCAAATTTAAGCCGCAGCGCATTTTACAAGTACAAGGACGGGGTTTTCCCCTTTTACCAGTGGAGACCGGGGGTAACGATCACCCTTGCGCTTGTGCTGGAACACCGTCCCGGTGTTCTCTCGAGAGTTCTCAACACTTTGGCCGCGGCCAAAGCAAACATACTGACCATCAACCAGAACATACCCGTGCACGGTCTGGCCAGCGTGGCGGTTACCTTTGAAACGGCTGGTATGGAAAGCGGTGCGGAAGAGATAACCGGACGGCTTGCGGAACTGGACGGCGTCCGGGAGGTCAGCCCCGTGGGCTATAACGCCGTCTATTGAGAAGAGGAGGGTCAAAAATGTCTAGAAAACCTATCGGCATAGGATTGCTTGGAATGGGTACTGTCGGCAGGGGGGTATACCGGATCCTGACTGGGAACAGTGACATGATAGAACAGAGAGTGGGAGTGCCGGTTGAAATAAAAAAAATACTTGTGAGGAATGTCGCGAAAGACCGCGGGATAAGAATTGATGAAGGCGTTCTTACTGCCGACATTGAAGAGGTTCTCAGCAACCCCTGTATCGATATTGTCGTGGAAGTGATGGGTGGAATTCACCCCGCGCTGGAATACTGTCTTGAGGCGCTGGGCAGAGGAAAAAGCGTCGTCACCGCGAATAAGGACATGATGGCGGTGCATGGTAAGGAACTCTTTGAAGCCGCCGGGGCAAACGGGTGCGACCTGCTTTTTGAAGGGAGCGTTGCCGGCGGCATCCCTATTATCAGGCCGCTGAAAGAGTGCCTGGCGGCAAACAGGATCCGGCAGCTTATCGGTATCATCAACGGTACGACAAACTACATGCTGACCAGGATGAGCAGGGAAAGGTGCGACTTTCGGACCGCACTTGAGGAGGCGCAGGAACGGGGTTATGCCGAGGCGGATCCGGGCGCGGACGTCGACGGTTTCGATGCCGCCCGCAAGCTTGCCATTCTGGCTTCCATCGCTTTTAACACCAGAGTGCCTTTGGAGCAGGTGTATGTAGAAGGAATAACCCGTATTACCGCCGAAGATATTGCCTATGCTGCCGAATTGAACTATGTCGTAAAACTTCTCGGCATAGCCAAGGAGGGGGACGGGGGAATAGAAGCGCGGGTGCATCCTGCACTGCTCCCGAAAACCCATCCGCTTGCCAGCGTGAATGACGTTTTCAACGCGATCTTTGTAACCGGCGACGCCGTCGGGGACGTGATGTTCTTTGGCCGCGGCGCCGGTGAGATGCCGACGGCCAGCGCGGTGGCGGCCGACGTTATGAATGCGGCCCGTAACCTGATCAAAAACGTTCCGGGGATAATAAGTTGCACCTGTTTTGAGGATAAGCCGGTCAAACCGATGGGCCTCACTTCGACCAAGTACTACATCCGGCTTAATGTCGCCGACAAACCGGGTGTGCTTGCGGGCATTGCATTTGTTTTCGGCAACAACGAGGTGAGTCTCGCGTCCGTCATCCAGAAGCATACGACCGGACAGCAGGCGGAGGTCGTGCTGGTTACCCACCGGGTTCTCGAGCACAACCTGCAGGCGGCCCTCAACACGATTAAAGGCCTTCCGACGGTAAATGAAGTTTCAAACGTAATCAGGGTAGAAGGAGACTAGCTGGGGGGTTGTCCCTGATGATTCGAGTACAGGTGCCGGCAACTGCGGCAAACCTCGGACCGGGTTTCGATTGTCTCGGCATGGCCCTCGAACTTTACAACGTGGTGGAAATGTTACCGGCCGCCCGCGGTCTTTCCATAGAGGTGTCGGGTGAAGGCGCTGCCGACATTCCCAGGGACGGACAGAATCTGGTTTATCAGGCTGCTCAGAAAGTGTTTTGTCAGGCTGGTTATTCGCCGCCCGGTTTAAGAATGCGCCTGTTCAACCAGATCCCCGTGGCCAGGGGGTTGGGAAGCAGCGCCGCGGCAATAGTGGGCGGGGTGATCGCTGCCAACCTTCTGGCGGGCGGCAGGCTTTCAATCAAAGAGATAATGGGCATTGCCTGCTCGCTTGAAGGGCACCCCGACAATGTTGCGCCGGCCATGCTTGGCGGCATAGTTGTTTCCGTACAGATCGACGGCGAGGTGAGGCACATAAAAATCCAGCCCCCGCAGGGTTTAAAGGGAGTAGTTGCAATTCCTGATTATCCTCTGGCGACAAAAGCCCTGCGGGAGGTGTTACCGGCGCAGGTTCCTTTCCAGGATGCGGTTTTCAACCTGGGGCGCGTGGCCATGCTGGTTGCCGCACTCCAGCAGGAGGATTTCACTCTCCTGGGGGCCGCCATGGAGGACCGGCTTCACCAGCCGTACCGTTCATCGCTTATTCCCGGTCTCAAAAAAGTTCTTGCAGCAGCAAAACTGGCAGGGGCCAGGGGAGTTACCTTGAGCGGCGCGGGCCCGGCGGTGGTGGCGCTTGCCGACACAAATTTCGATCTGATCGCCCGGGTAATGGGCGACACTTTCCGCCAGAACGGCGTCAAGTCCAGGGTTCTCGTGCTGAAACCGAGCCCGGTTGGCGCCAGGGCTCTGGAAGTAAAATAATTTGGTTCTTTTGTCTGCGTAAAGACAAACAAAGTCTGGCAGTGATTGTCCGACATAGTGAGGAAGGAGATTTTGCAGTGCTCGTAGTACAGAAATACGGTGGCAGTTCGGTGGCCGATGCCGGCCGGATCAGGCGGGTGGCCCGCCGCGTTGCGGGCGTCCGCGACGGGGGAAACGATGTGGTGGTTGTGGTGTCGGCTATGGGTGACACTACCGATGATCTTGTTCAACTGGTTGGAGAAGTATCGGACAACCCGCCGGGAAGGGAAATTGACGTAATTTTGTCTACCGGGGAGCAGGTTTCCATAGCCCTTTTAACCATGGCCCTTAAGGATCTGGGCAAAAAGGCGGTCTCCTTGACCGGCGTGCAGGCAGGCATTTTGACCGACAGCGCTCACACCAGGGCCAGGATCTTGAAGATAGACACCGCCCGCATCGAAAAAGAGTTGAAAGATGGGAATATTGTAGTTGTCGCGGGCTTTCAGGGCGTTGACGCGCAAGGTGATATAACGACGCTCGGCCGGGGCGGCTCCGACACCACCGCAGTGGCGCTGGCCGCCGCCATGAGAGCGGACTTGTGCGAGATTTACACCGACGTCGAAGGGGTTTATACGGCCGACCCGCGGGTTGTGCCCGGTGCGCGCAAGCTTGAGGCAGTTTCCTATGAAGAAATGCTGGAACTGGCCAATCTGGGCGCTGTTGTCCTGCACCCGCGGTCGGTGGAGTTGGCCATGCAGTACGGCATTCCGCTGCATGTGCGTTCAAGCTTCAACAATTACCCGGGTACGGTAATAAAGGAGGTTGAAAGCGTGGAAAAAGCACTCGTGGTAACCGGCGTGGCATATGATTTAAATGTGGCCAAGATAGGTGTTTTCAATGTGTTCGACAAGCCCGGCATCGCTTACAGGCTGTTTAAGGTCCTGGCCGGTGAAAAAATAAATGTGGACATGATCGTTCAAAGTTCAATGCGCGATGGGAAAAACGACATTTCTTTCACCTGTGCCCGGGGGGATCTGAAAAAGGCGCTCGAAGTTGTAGAAAGGCTCCACGGAGAACTGGGAGCGGACGGCTATAACGGCGACGACGGGGTGGCCAAGGTTTCCATCGTAGGCGCGGGTATGGTCAGCAACCCGGGGGTGGCGGCCACGATGTTCGAAGCCCTGGCTGAAAACAACGTCAATATAGAAATGATCAGTACCTCGGAAATAAAGGTTTCGTGCATAATTAACAAGGATGACGCGGTAAAGGCGGTCAGGGTTCTGCATAAGAAATTCAACTTGGCTGAAGAACCCGGCCTTGACGGATAACGGGGGAAACGCTCCTTTCATTTTCTTGTGTGCGGTAATCCGCGGCTTGTTTTGGGTAATGGATCGTTTGAAGCTGCTGGCGCCGACCGGTCGGCGGCTTTTTGCTGTCGCGGGCTTAGGGGAGGCAAACCGATGAACAACAGAGCCGGTTATCTCATGGTGGCTCTCTCGGCGGTGGGTTACGGGTGCGTGACAACTTTTGTAAAGATTGCCTTTGGTTACGGGTTGAACGTGATTACAATAGGATCCGTACGTTTTGTTCTGGCGTCCGCATTTTTGTGGATGGTGCTTTTTGTTTTAAAAATTCCCGCGAGAGTCAAGACAGCCGGCTTATTTTCGTTACTGGCGGCCGGAGCCCTGGGTTTTGCGGGGACATCCGCGGCATATTTTGCAGCAGTGGAGAGAATACCGCTCTCTCTTGCCGTCCTTATTGTCTACATTTACCCGATTATTGTGACCCTCGCCGGCTCGGTCGTCGACAGGGAAAGGCTGGAACCGCGCAAAATCGCGTCCATGCTGGTTGCCTTCGCAGGGCTCGCGGTACTGCTGAATACTTCCGTTCGCGGCGCAGGTCCTGATGGGGTGCTTCTCTCATTTGTATCGGCCTTAATATACGCCGGCTATATCATTTTCAGCAGCCGGCTGCTGAAGGACATCGATCCTCTGGTTGTGTCCGCTTATGTTTGCTCCGCGGCCGCATTGTCATTTACCGTTTACGGTTTTGCCGCAGGGTGCCTGGCATACCGGCTGACACCCGGATTGTGGCTATTGATGGTCAATTTTGCGGTCTTTGCGACAGTTCTGCCCGTGCTCCTTTTCTTCATGGGCATGAAAAAAATAGGGCCGTCCAGTGCCGCCATCGTCAGCAACCTCGAACCGGTTGCCACGGTGGTTTTGGGGATAGCCGTATTTTCGGAGGCTTTAAGCGGGGTTCAATTTCTCGGTGCCTTCCTTGTCGTAGCCGGAATTGTGCTTCTCCAGTCCGGAGGGTATGGCCCCGCCCGGCGCGGTTCTGTCGATCTTGACTAACCCCGGTGTTTTGCCGGCGGCCCGTGTCCGGAAAGGATCCCGGGAACTGCTTGGGTTTTTCCGTCCTCTGTCCTGGTTTTGCCCAGAAAAGCTGAAAAAGGAAGCGCAAATACTATGAATAAGGCCGCAACCAGAAAGGTGTCGTCGATGGCCCGGACTATGGACTCCTTTGCCACTATTCCCCCCAAAACGGATACAGCCGAAATGCTGGTGCCGGACGCCCCGGCGTTGGCGAGAAAAGCCTGGATCGCTCCCGCAGAATAATAAGCGGCAGAATCGATTGACACCGATTCCGACAGCGCGCCATAATGGAAGGCCTGCCGGTTTTGCATGATCGCAGTAAGCATGGCAATGCCGAAAGATGCCGCGACCTGCCGGATTACATTGCTGAGGGCCGAAGCCCGGGCGATGAGGTTGACCGGAACGGTGTTCATACCGGCTGTAGTTATTGGCATTATTGCAAGAGCTATGCCGACGGACCTCAAGGTGGTGTTGAGTATGATGTCGGCGTTGCTGGTAGACAGGTTGATTTTGCTTAAATTCCATGTTCCCAGGATAATTGCCGAAAGACCGGCGACGGCAAGGCCTTTTGCCCCGAAACGGTCGAACAGCAGGCCGCTGACCGGCATTATCACGGCTGTCGCCAGGGCCGAAGGCATCAGCAGGAGCCCCGTCTGGTACGGTGTGAGGAGCATCAGGTTCTGTGCGAAAAGAGGGATTAAAAACACTCCTCCGTAGAGTCCGATTGTAATCAGGCTGCCGGCGAAGACGCTTATGGAAAAAATTGTGTTTTTAAAAAGCCTCAGGTTGAGCATGGGCTGTTCGTGAGTTATTTCTACCAAAACGAAAAGAAGCAGTAAAAAGAACGAAATTATAAAAAGGGTTACAATGTAGAACGACGACCATCCTTTATTGTGGCCCTGGCTTAAAGCAAGGAGCAGGCTGAAGCAGCCGGCGGTAGACAGGGTGAATCCCCAGGTGTCGAGTTTTGTGCCCCTGCGGGGGGGGATTTCGGGAAGCAGCAGGTGGCTGAGCAGGATTCCGACAATTCCCGCCGGGATATTCATGGTAAAAAGAAAGTGCCAACTGAAATGGTCGATCACGTACCCGCCCAGCGTCGGACCGATTGCCGGGGCGCATACGGCTGCCATTCCCCACACCCCCAGGGCCGTGCCGATTTTTTCCCTGGGCACCACGCTGTAAACTATGGCCATGCTCACCGGCATTGTTGCGCCGCCGCCGATACCCTGGATGACCCTGGCCGCTATCATTGTTCCGTTGCTCCAGGCTATGCTGCACAGTACGGAGCCGAAAGCGAAGACGGCCATTGAAGCCAGGTATACCCTTTTGGCGCCGAACTGATCTGTGACGAAGCCAGTAACCGGGATGATCATGCCCGATACCAGCATGTATGCCGTCAGCACCCACTGAATTTCATCGGCCGTAACCCCGAAAATGGCCATTAGTTTTGGCAGGGCCACGTTTATAGAACTGTTGTTGAGAATTGCCGAAAAGGCGCCGACAACCACTACCAGCAGCGGCAGCCAGAAAGACTCCCTTTTAGCGGAATTTACGTCTTGCAAGCAATGAATCCCGTCCTGTCTCATTACCCGTTGTTTTGGAGCCGTGCTTCAGCCGTGGATGAAATAATCCATAAGCTCGTGTCCGTTTTTTATTATAAAGCCGGTCTTTTCGGCGGCTTCTTCATCGTAGGCCGCGTTTTCATTTTTTTTGTCCAGTCCTTTTGTATACACGACGAACGGAACCGGGCTGTCCGAGTGAGTAAGCGTAGCCAGCGGCGTCGGATGGTCCGGCAGGAGCATCACCCTGTAGTTTTTAAAGCGGCGGTCGAGTCCTTCCAGCAGCATACCCAGCATTTCGTCCACCATTTCAATGGCCCTGATTTTGGTGTCCAACTCGCCCCTGTGGCTGGCTGCGTCAGGCGCCTCAACGTGGACGTAGACGAAGTCTCTGCCTTTGTCAAACTCCTCAAGGGCCGCTCGCACCTTTCCCCTGTAGTTTGTGTGAACGGTTCCGGTAACGCCTTCCAGTTCAACCACGTCGAGCCCGGCGTAGATTCCGATGCCCTTAATCAGGTCGACCGCGGATATAACTGAACCGGATACTCGGTACTTGTCGTAAAATCCCGGCATTGCCGGTTTCTTCCCTTTGCCCCAGAACCATACGGAATTGGCCGGCCTCAAGCCCGATTCCTTTCTCTTGGCGTTGACGGCATGTCCGGGCAGGAACTTGTTGCTTTCCTTCATCAAACGGGTCAAAGTTTCGGCGCCCTCCCCTTCTGGAAGATGCGGTCCAATGACCCGTCCCGAAATATCGTGCGGAGGCGTGAGCCTGCTGCCGTCGGGACCGCCCTTCCAGACAAGCAGATGTCTGAATCCGAAGCCCGGGTAAAAGTGCAGCGCATCGTTTCCCAGACGGGCATTTACTTCCCTGATCAGCACCCCTGATTCCTGGGAGGTTATCTCATCGGAACTGTAGTCCACCATTGTTTTTTCTTCGTAGACTTCTTCTTCCGAAAGGGTAACCAGGTTGCAGCGGAACGCCACGTCGTCATCGTCCAGTTCAACGCCGATGCTAGCTGCTTCGAGCGGGGAACGCCCGGAATAATACAGGCGGGGATCATATCCCATGACCGAGAGATTTGCCACGTCGCTGCCCGGTGGGAACCCTTCCGGGACGGTTGCCGCCATGCCCAGCGTTCCTTTGGCCGCTATCCGGTCCATATTGGGGGTGTTGGCGTATTGAATGGGGGTTTTCCCGCCCAGTTCGACAATCTTTTCATCAGCCATGCCGTCTCCGATTAGAACCAGGTATTTCATCCTTTCAGGTACTCCTTTTAAATATTTTCGGAAATTGTATTCTCGCGCAGTTCCGCGATTCCTTCAATTTTGTCAAAAATATTGTTTTTGCCCACAGCATCCATTATATTTATCAATTTTTTTAAAAACGGCAAATTTCGCCCGAAGCGGGTCAAAAAATTTTTTCGTTGATTTTATCACAGCTAATGATAAAATGGTCAAAAAAGAAGGCGGTGCTCAGGTGGGAGAAATGCGCATTTTGTCACCTACGGCCATACTCGGGTACGGGTTCCCGGCAGACTCTTTCGAAGAAGGCTTGAGCCGGCAGCCGGACGCCATAGCGGTCGATGCGGGATCGACCGATCCGGGTCCCTATTACCTCGGCTCGGGAGAGTCATTTACACACCGGGATGCGGTCAAGCGCGACCTTGAACTGATACTTGAGGCGGCGGTGAAGAAAAAGATCCCTGTGTTGATAGGAACCGCTGGAGGCAGCGGGGGAGAGCCCCACCTGAAAAGAGACCTTGACGTTATAAGGGAGATTGCCGGTGAGCGGAGGCTTCATTTCAAGATCGCCTTAATTCACTCCGAGGTGGACCGTGAACTGGTCAGGAGAGCCATCCACCTGGATAAAATTACCCCGCTCGGATCGGCGCCGGTTTTGACGGAAGATGTCCTGGACGGGACAGTCAGGATTGTCGGGCAGATGGGAGTCGAACCGATAATCGGTGCCCTGGAAGCCGGGGCGGATGTGGTGCTGGCCGGACGCGCCTATGACCCTTCCGTTTTTGCCGCGCCGGCCTTGCTGAGAGGCTTCCGGCCGGGGCCCGCCATTCACCTCGGCAAGATCTTGGAGTGCGGAGCGATAGCAGCCACGCCCGGCAGCGGTAGCGATTGCCTTATGGGATACCTCCGCCCGGGCTGCTTCGAGGTTGAACCGTTAAACCCCGGTCGCCGGTGTACGGTTGCGTCGGTAGCAGCCCATACCCTTTACGAAAAGTCAAACCCCGTTTTGCTTCCAGGCCCTGGAGGGATGCTGGTGCTCAGCGGTGCAAAGTTCGAACAGGCCGGTGATAACCGGGTAAGGGTTACGGGGAGCAGGTTTATGCCTTCGGACAGCTACCGGGTCAAGCTGGAAGGAGTAAAAAAGGCGGGTTACAGGACTGTCAGCGTGGCGGGCTGCCGTGACCCCGTCATGATCAGGGAAATAAACAGCGTTATCGGCCTGGTCAGGGAAAGAGCCCGGGACAATTTTTCCGGCCGCGGCTACAATTACCTCCTCGACTTCAGACTGTATGGGATCAACGGTGTCATGGGCAGCCTGGAGCCGACCGCGGACGATGTTCCCCGCGAACTTGGAATAATCATTGAGGCGGTGGCGGAGACCCAGGATGTTGCGGATACGATCTGCAGCTTCGCTCGTTCCACCATGCTGCACTGTAGTTACCCCGGGCGGAAGGCTACTGCCGGTAACCTGGCCTTTCCGTTTTCACCGTCCGATTTCAGGGGCGGGGAAGTTTATCGTTTCAGTGTTTACCATCTTATGAAAGTCAGAGATCCTTTCGAATTATTTCCGCTGGAAATAATAGAAATTTAAAGGATGGGAAGACAGTGGAAAAAGTTGGAATAAAGGAACTCGCAGAAGTCATCCGCAGTAAAAATTCCGGCCCGTACGAACTGACTTTAGACATTATTTTCAAGGACCGACGGTCTTTTGAAATAGCCCGGAAGTCGGGGCTGTTCACCAGGGAACTGTTTGCGGAGAAATACGGGATAGAGGAAGACAGGGTGGTAAGCGTGATTGAGTATGAGCAGGCGAACGCCATCAAGGCGACCATAGTGCGTCCTGTAGAGTCGGGAGGGCCGGGGGAAACCGACGTTTACGGAGCCCAGCAGCACGCCCCCCTGCTTGAGATCGAGATACCCGTGGATTAGCGGCGCAGTTCTTTTTGTGCTTTCCCGGTAACGGATAACGGACCTGCCGCGGACTGCTGACAAACTGTTCGGGACTTTGGGGTTTTGAAGGAAGCAAGCGATATGTGAAAGTGCAGTAAGGTGAACCGGGCGAAGTGAGGATGCGATATTGGATGAGCGGGGACAGCGGTTGGGGGACACACCTCCCTCGAAGGAATGTCCCCAATTTGTGTCCGCGAAAGCCTGAACCGCAACAGGATGCGAGTTGAAGGCGGTCCAATATCGCGTGATGCGAGCCCCCGGTTCACCCGGCGCGAAGCACCGGGAGTGAGCGGTGGCAGGACACTGCCCGAAAGAGTGCAGGGCATAAAAAAAATAACCGGAGCGGTTGTTTCAACCTCAAGGTGTTTTTTCAACAGCCCAACCTGCTGATTTGCCGCGGCAGGTTTTCTTTATAAATTTATCCTATTCCCTGCCGGGAGTATATAACAAAATTAAATAATTACTATAAAGGATAATTATATGAATATATAGAAGATGTATCATGCCGGGAAATGAAAAGAGAAAGGGTGGTCTTGTTGAACAAAAAAGCGGTGATAATTCTTGCAGGCGCAGTGATCGGAGTAACGGCACTCATACTTGTCAGAATGGGCAACCCCCCCAACATGGGCTTCTGTATTGCCTGTTTCCTGCGCGATCTGACAGGCGGGCTGGGGTTGCAACGGTCCGATACCTTGCAGTACATAAGGCCGGAGATACCGGGCCTGGTTTTGGGGGCCTTTCTTGCCTCCCTTTTTACCCGGGAGTACCGGCCGCTCGGCGGTTCAAGCCCGCTGATCAGGTTTGTCCTGGCGTTTTTTACCATGACCGGCATGCTTGTTTTTCTAGGTTGCCCGCTCAGGATGTTGCTGCGCATGGCGGGCGGTGATCTCAACGCTCTGGTGGGACTTTTCGGTTTGGTGGCGGGAGTCGTTTTGGGGATTGCTTTTTTGCGGAAGGGATTTTCCCTGGGCAGGGCAACTGTATTGAACAGGTCGAACCTGTATATTTTCCCGGCCGCTGCCGCCGCCCTGATGGTTCTTTTGCTGGCCAGACCGGCTTACTTTTTTTTCAGCCAGCAGGGTCCGGCTTCCTTGCATGCCCCAGTTTACGTGTCGCTGGCGGCCGGGGTACTGGCCGGGATACTCGCCCAGCGTTCGCGGTTATGTTTTGTCGGCGGGATAAGAGACTTCATTATTTTCCGCGATTTATACCTGCTCTACGGTTTTGCGGCAATATTTTTGACTGTCCTGGCCGGAAATTTGATCCTAGGCAATTTTAAAATCGGATTTACGGGTCAGCCGATAGCTCACAGCGACGGCCTGTGGAATTTCCTGGGGATGGCTTTAGCCGGTTACGGTTCGGTGTTCCTGGGCGGGTGTCCTCTCAGGCAACTGGTGTCGGCTGCCGAAGGAAATACCGATTCTGCGGTTACCGTCCTCGGACTTGCCGCAGGAGCGGCATTCGCCCACAACTTCGGCATTGCGGCGAGTGCAAAAGGAGTTCCGGCTGAGGGCAAGGCGGCCGTCCTGGTGGGTTTTGCGGTAATATTCCTGATCGCTTTGTTAAACTGCAAGCTGGCATTGAAGAAGGGGGTGCAGGCCGGTGGCAGAACCGAAGGATGCGCGGGGTCTTCTGTGTCCTGAGCCGCTTTTGATCGCAAAGAAGGAGATGGAGAGGCTGGTCCGCGGGACCTTTCAAGTGCTGGTGGACACTGCGGCGGCTATGGAAAATATTTCTAGACTGGCCGGGAGCCTGAAATGGGAAGTCTCGGTGGAACAGCAGGGAGATGAGTTTTTGCTTACCTTAAAAAGGTGACAAATATTTTTAAGCGATGGGGCCGGGGCTGTAAAAACCCCGGCTTAGGTTTCGGAACAAAATAAAGCAGAAAAATATAGATTGGCTTGGGAGGAGAAGGTTCATGCCAAAATATTTCCGGTATTTTCCTTAATAATTGTGCTCCGTGCTACCTTCCTAAAGTGACTCTGCCGGTTTTTGGGACGTGGAAACCGAGGTTTTTTGAGAATCACCCGTCCTTCCCACCGGAGAGAGATAGATGATGCTTTCACTTGTTCCGTCAAGCCCGAACAGTTCGTTTACCATGCTGTCCACGAAAGCTCCGACCTGAAAACTGCCCAGGCCCATGGCCGCCGCTGCAAGGGCCAGGTTCTGGGCGATGTGGCCGGCTTCGAGATAAATGTACTGGTAGGCTCTCTTTTTGTAAATCCGTGTGGATCTTTCAAACACGGCCGCCCAGGCGAAGACCGCCGCAGCTTTGCCCAGCGCGGCCTGGTTCAGCGCCGCCCCGGCCAGCTCATCGCCGAAGACGCCTTTTTTAAGCCGGTTCAGGGAATGCTGCTCGTTTTTATAATGATAGATGCCCGGTTCCATTCCCTCAACCCGGTTGACGGCCACGAGCGTTTCGATTGGGTAGAGGGCGCCTGCCGACGGAGCTGCCCGGAAACCGGACCGGGAACCTTCCGCTGTTATGCCCTGGGTCGCCCAGAGCAACTGGGAGAGCTCTTTTTTAGAAATAGCGCCGTCCGTAAATTTTCTAATACTGCGCCGCCTCCTGATCACGTCCCAGACCGGGTCCCCGCCCGCCTTGAGGGGCGGGTCAAACCGAACTTCAGCATCTTGCCCGGCCCGGCACATGTCGAACCTTCCGCCTTCCCGTTTCATAAAACTGCCTCCCTTTCAAGAATCGATGTTTCAATAATATTAATACCAGTTTTTATTTGCATTATAAATATGTTTTTACTCCGAAAAACAGACGCCGGCCGTTTTGTTTTTCGCCGGCGCTGGCAGGACTCAGTTAAAAGAAATTGACAATTTTTTTTAAATTTAACTTTCCCGCCGGGAAGTCCCCGCGCCTTCCGCTTTCCTTACTCGCTAAGCGAGGGCGAAGGACAGGGATGAGAGGCGGGCCTTGTTTTTCTGGGAACCATTGTTCTACCCAGGTTTTGTTGATACAATATAGCCATGAAATACCAGCTTGATAGAGGCTGCCACTCCGTGTATTCCC
>DAOOVD010000002.1:0-126417 GCA_035369845.1 Bacillota bacterium
ACTTTTCGTTGATCAAAGGGCTAAAATTGGTACACTTTTAGTTTAGCAAATACACTTTTCGATTATTTTTACACAGATGCAAATGAATAATTCAATATGAGATAACTCTATTGACAAATAACCTGTAAAGGAAGTAAAAATATCTAAATGACTTTTTGCAAGTCAGGTGCTACCATGCATGACTTTATAATTTGCGGAGGAACTCTTGTCGACCGGTTGTCTTTAAGAAAAAACAACTGTATTGCCGTGTCAGACGGCAAAATCAGCTTGATCGACTCCTCCTGCCAACATAACGCCCGCGAGTGCATTAACGCACACGGTCTTTTCATTTCCCCCGGATTGATCGACCTCCATGTTCATGGCGGAAACGGTGCGGATTCATTTGACTGCAGTCATGATTCAATCGACCGCATATCAGTCTTTCACGGCGAACGGGGCACTACCGGTTTGATCCTTTCTTTGGGAGCGTCATCCTTCGAGCGTACCGCTCTTGCGCTCGAAAGAGCCGCCTGCGTGAGGGGAATGGAAAGCGGCGCGGCAATTATCGGATTTCATCTTGAAGGTCCGTTTCTCAATCCTTGCTTTTGCGGGGCGCTTGACAGCTCGCATTTTCTTATGCCGGACAGCAAAGCAGCCGGCGAGCTTCTCGCAGCCGGCCGTGGAAATATAAAAATAGTCACGGTTGCGCCCGAACTTCCAGGATGCCTTCAGCTAATCGAATTCCTTTCGTCCAGCGGTATTGTGGTATCGATTGGCCATTCAGCCGCAAGTTTTGAGGAAACTTTAAGGGCGAAAGCTGCGGGCCTGAGGCATGTCACCCACATTTTCAACGCAATGAGAGGCATGCACCACAGGGAACCGGGACCTGCAGGCGCAGCCCTCTCGTCGGAAGACTTGTCAGTGGAAGTCATCGCGGACGGTCTGCATGTCCACCGGTTTTTTCTGAAACTGCTCTGGCAGACTAAAGAACGGAACCTTGCTCTTGTTAGCGATTGTATTGCCGCTGCGGGCATGCCTGACGGTCAATACCGTCTTGCGGGGCGGCAAATTTCATTAAAAGGAGGCAGGGCGATTGCAGGTGACGGAATACTGGCCGGCAGTACCGCCACCCTTTTGGATTGCGTGAAAACAATGGTTTTGTCCGGACTGTCCATTCCCCAGGCGATTTATTTTGCCACGGAGAATCCGGCAAGAATTTTGTCCCTTAACCGCAAGGGTAGACTTTCTCCAGGGTTTGATGCGGACATAATGATTTTCGACCCGGATCTGACCCCGCGTCTTGTTGTGGCGGGAGGCAGGATTATATACCGTAAAAACATTTGACTTAAAGGTATGTTTTAGGAAATTATAATATTTTCAAGATGTGAGCAATCGTTTAGAAGTGTCAAAATCCCCTTCTCCCATTCCGGAAAATCTATTATATTAAGACATGCGTTGTCCTGACGCAGCCTCCAGTATTTATTCAAATCCATTCCGATAATGCTGCCCACTATGCTTCTGATTGCGCCTCCGTGTGTCACGACAACCAGGTTCCCGTCCGGGTGGGATTTCACAATCCTTCTCACTGCGGAGACACTTCTTTCCACCATTTCACTCAAGGATTCACCACCCGGTATCCTGGTGGACAGCGGTTTTTCCCACCACTTGTCAAACTCTTCGCCGAAAGCCTTTTTTATTTCACTGAATGTCATACCTTCCCAGAAACCGAAATTCATTTCCCTTAGTTCACTCATGGTAACCACATCAAGACCGTGGTACCTGGAAATTATTTTCGCAGTTTCTACAGCCCGGTTCAGGTCGCTTGAAAAAAAACCGTCGAATTTCTCTGCAGACAGGCGCCTGCCAAGAAGTTCGGCCTGCCTGCGTCCGAGTTCCGATAGTGGAATATCGGTTTGGCCCTGAAATCTCATTGTTTCATTCCATTTCGTTGCGCCATGTCTGACCAAATAAATACGGCAACTCATTTATTTATTCCCCTCCGTTATTTCCCTCAGGCTGTCCAGCAGCATTTCATTCTCTTGACGCCTTTTGACAGCAATTCTCAGATACCCCTCTTCAAGTCCTTTAAAACCGGCACAATCCCTCACCAGTATGCCTTTTCTTCCCAGCAGTTCAGTTAATTCGCAGGACTTGAAGCCTGTTTCGGCAATATTTACGAGCATGAAATTGGCCGCACCCGGCAGCGGTTTGATTCCATCAATGCCTGAAAGTCCCTTGAACAAGAATCTCTTTTCTTCCATAACTACCTTTTTGGTCTCCTTTATAAAATTTTTATCTCTCAGCCCGGCTGTTCCCGCTGCCTGAGCAAGAATATTAACGTTCCATGGATCTTTTGAAGTATTTATCACAGCCGCCAAATCCCTGGGTGCGGCCAGGGCTCCGAGGCGAAGTCCGGGAATGCCGAAGAACTTTGTCATGGAATAAAGCAATGCGATGTTGCCGTACTTTTCCAGCATTGACGTACAGGAGTAATTTTCTTTATATGCAACAAAATCCATGAACGCTTCATCAACTACAACCATGACACCATGAGTTTCAGCTTTCCTGACAACCCTCTCGATGATTCTTTTGTGCACGACACGTCCGGTAGGATTATTTGGATTGCATAAAAACAACATATCTGCCTGGGGCATTTGGTCCTCAATTTTTTCTACAGGGAGTCTGAAACGGTCCCTTTCATCCGTCAATATCTCAATGATTTTCCCGCCGCTGCTCAAGACAGCCAGGCCGTATTCGCAGAATGTTGGCACGGGTATAATCGCTTTTTTACATCCGGTTACGCGCACAATGAGGTAGATAAGCTCAGCCGCCCCGTTTCCAAATACCAAAAAGTCTTCGTCGATGCATAAATAGGCGGCAAGAGCGCTTTTTAGCTCCCTGCATTCCGGATCTGGATAGTTTTTAATATATTTCAAATTCTTAAGCACGGCCTCTATCATTTTTTTCGAGGGCCCAAGGGGATTTATGCTGGCGCTGAAATCGATCAGTTTATCCTTCGGTATTCCGTATTTTACTGACGCCCGAGCAATGTTTCCGCCGTGAACGTGTTCAAATCTTTTCAAATCTGGTGCTCCCCTCATAAAAGAGAAAATACCTGTAAAACCTCATTAATTTTGAGTAATGGAAAGACAGCAGCTAGCAGTAACACTTCCATAAACTCGTTTATGAATCCGTAAGTATCTCCGGTCAAACCCCCCAGTTCCCTTGAAAGCTTTTTGCCGGCGAGGACTGTAACGACTCCGCTTAAAACCATTAGACAAATACCAGCCATGCCCATAACTACACCCGCTGCCGCTGCTGCAATTATCGAGGCGCCAAGCGCCTCCCTAGCACCCGTATATACTGAATACACTTTCCCCAGCCCTTCTTCCCTGGCGTACGGAAATGCTGCTACAGCTACCGCCATGCCCCACCGGCTTAAAGCGAAGACCACTGGGAGTACCTTTATCATGAGATGGCCGGGCATTTCGCACAGCAGGGCAAATTTCAATATATAAAGACAGAAGAAGCCGGCAACTCCCAATGCCCCAACTCTGCTGTCCCGCATTATTTCAAGCTTGCGTTCCCTCTGTTTGCCGCTCAGGATACCGTCAACGGTATCCATAAAACCGTCCAGGTGTATGCCTCCGGTAAGATAGAACATACCGGCAATTAACAGCGAAGCCTGGACGAAAACCGGAAAGATCAAACCCGCAGCCCACCAAAGAGCAACCAGAAGTAAACCCAGAACAAGTCCGACGGCCGGAAAAAAAATTGTAGACCTGCCGCACGCCTTTTCATCAAATCTTAATACAGGCAATGGAAGTTTTGTTAGTTGATAAAAGGCAAACAAAAAAGTTTTCAAAACAACCGCTCCTGTTGCCAAGTAAAAAAATAAAGGATTTCTCCGTCATTGCCGCTCCGGTGTTTATTTGAACTTTTCACAACTGTCTATGAACTTCCCGGCTGAATCGGGACAACCTGCAAAATGAAGATGCACATAGGACGCATGAATGTTGCCCAAAACTGCGCCTTCGTATTTGCTGTTTCTTTCTCCCCATCTGCTCAGTTGGTAAGCGTAGGTTAACTCCGCATCAGACTCGAACACGGAGTAATGGAACTCGTGTCCCCGCAGCAAATCTCCCCTGTTGCAGATTATGCTGTCGCAAAGCGACCTGGCAGTCACATATCCCAATCCGGCTCTTCTCTTTCCCATTTTGCAACGTCCGGGCAGGACACCGGCAGCCGGATATTCCCTTCCCTCAAAATCACAAATAAACGAGGACAAGTACATCAATCCGCCGCACTCCGCGTAAACGGGCATGCCGTCTGAAGCAGCCCTTTTGACGTCGTTTCTGAACGGCCCGTTTAAAGACAGTTCGTTCAAAAACATCTCCGGAAAGCCACCGCCTGCATAGATTCCCTGTAAATCTGCCGGTAATTGCGTACTGTTCAGGGGACTGCATTCTACAATTTCACCGCCCATCATTTCAAGCAGATCAATACTGTCCTGGTAATAAAAGTGAAATGCCCTGTCGCGAAAAACCCCAATCCTTGCCCTTCTTAACAGTTTCTTATCGGGAAAAACTTTATCCTCCGGTTCCCGACAGTTTTCCGCCGAACGTGCCAATTCAACAATTTTTTCGATATTCACGCCTTCTTCGAAAGCTGCGGTCATCGCCTCTATGTGTTCGTCCAGTTCTGCCTTTTCAGCGGCCGGAAGAAGACCCAGATGCCTTTCCGGCAGTTCTACCGCCTCCTGCCTGCGTACATAACCCAGCACCGGAACATTGCAGACCTCTTCAACTGCCTTCCTGAGAATTTCATAATGTCTGAAGCTGCCGACTTTGTTTAAAATTACGCCTGCTATTCTAATCGCGGGATCCATTTTTATATATCCAAGCACAACTGCTGCGGCGCTTCTGGCCATAGAACGCGCATCCAGCACCAGCAACACTGGTATTTCAAGCACCCTGGCCACGTGCGCGGTGCTGCCAAGTGCGGTTGAACCAACGCCGTCGTAAAGCCCCATCACTCCTTCTATTACTGATATATCAGCGTCATACGAGGCGCGCAAGAAAACCTCTCTTACCGTATCTTCGGACATCATCCAGCAGTCCAGGTTGCGTGAAGTCCTTCCGGTGGCGGCAAAATGATATCCCGGATCGATGTAATCCGGACCCGCTTTATACGGCTGCACTTTATAACCCCGTTTCGTGAGGCAGGACATGACAGCCGCCGATATAGTCGTTTTGCCCACACCGCTTTGTGTGCCGGCAATCAATATTCTCGGACGTTTTTTCATGACGTTTTTCCTTCAAGAAAGACTGATTAAATAAGAAACAAGCGTCCCTGTCAGCACTGTCAGGGTTGTAGAGACGTACATGATCCGCACCGTTTTTAGTATGTGCGCAGGTTCAAGCGGTATCAGTTCCTCTCCCATATATGCCCTGAATGATTCCTTGCCGTGATAGCGGTTCAACCCGCCCAATCGCACTCCCAAAGCACCTGCTACCGCCGATTCCGGAATTCCGCTGTTTGGGCTTGGGTGGCCGGAAGCATACTTCACAATGGCTGCTATCGACCTGAACGCATTATGCCGCAGCAAAAAAGCAGAGCATACAATAAAAAATCCAGTCAGTCTCGCCGGGATGTAATTAGCAGCGTCGTCGAAGCGGGCAGGAAACTTTCCGAAATCGATATATTTTTCGTTTCTGTATCCCAGCATCGAATCCAGCGTATTGACTGCTTTGTAGGCCATAGCAAGCGGGGCGCCTCCGATAAAGGCGTAAAAAATTGGGGCTACGACACCGTCAACAATATTCTCAGCCACAGTTTCAACCGTGGCCCTGGTAACACCTTTTTTGTCGAGATTTCCGGTATCTCTTCCCACAATCAATCCTGCTTTGAGGCGGGCTTCCTTCAGATTGCCTGCTTCAAGCAACCGGTAGATTTCCGCCGCCGCTTCCGCCAATCCTTTCGCGGCAATGGTTGAAGAAATAAGAAGAACGGAAATTGCCGATCCTAGCCAGTAATTGATTTGAAAAAAAGTGTAAGCCAAAAAGTTCGTGATAAACCAACTGGAGCCCACGACAAAAACAGTTGTAAGCATACCGGCGATTCTCAGCATTAAACCGTTTTTTGCAATACGGCGCGAAATCGCTTCCAGCAGATAAATCAGTTTCCCGATAAGCACAACGGGATGCGGTATCCATTGCGGATCCCCAAGTAAAAGATCGCAGATGTATGCTGCCAAAACCGGAAATCCATAGTTTAAACCCATAAAATTACCCGGCGTTCGCCGGCTGCTCCATTCCCATTATTTCATAGATCCTGGCCATGTCCAGGCTGCCTCTTACAATAGCCGCAAGCTTTTCAAAGTCCCGGTGTCTCTGTTCGGAAGTGGTGATCGAAGAAGTGCTTTTCAGGGTTTCAAGCCCCTTTTTTTTGCGCAGCGTGTTGACGATATGCCTGCGAAATTCATCGTTGTCGAAAATACCGTGAATATATGTTCCAAATACCAGACCGTCCATGCTGACTGCACCATCGGGAAAAAACACCTTTTTACCCGACCTCACGAGTATGGTAAACGCTGGCTTTGCACCTGAGTGCAGTTCCGTTCTGCCCATATGTATTTCGTATCCTTTGATCCTTTGAGACGGGAATCCGCTCAAAAACAGCCCCGCACCGGCCACTTCCGCCTCGACCTGGGTGGTTACCTTATCCGCAGCAAATATTGTTGTTACGTCCAGTAAACCCATCCCTTCCACTCTCGGAATCTCAGATTCCATATGGAGGGGATCGTTAAGCTCCCGCCCCAGCATCTGAAAACCGCCGCAAATGCCTATTACCGGCACGCCCCTCCGGCTGCACTCAATTATCTGAGCGGAAAGTCCCGAACGGTTTAAAAACGCCAGGTCTCCGATAGTGTTTTTGCTTCCCGGCAATATTATCAGATCGGGATTGCCCAGCCTCCTGCCGTTTCCAACATAATGCAGCTTCACATCGGGTTCGCTTTCCAACGGGTCGAAATCGGTAAAATTCGATATGTGAGGCAGGTGTACTACCGCAATTTCTACCCAGCCGTTTTCTTCCACCTGCTCAGCCCTGTCTCTGTCCTCGGAAACAGTGTCCTCTTCCTGGATGCGGAGCCCATGAAAATAAGGCACGACTCCCAAAACCCGTTTTTCTGTCTTTTTTTCCAGAAAGTCTATTGCCGGCCGGAACAGTTGCAATTCCCCTCTGAACTTGTTGATCAGTATTCCGGCGACACGTTCCCGGTCCGTCGGGGAAATCAACTCCAGTGTTCCTACGACAGCGGCCAGAGCTCCTCCCTTGTCGATGTCGGCGACAAGCAAAACCGGCGCGTCCGCCATCCTGGCTATGCGCATGTTTACGATTTCTTTGTCCTGGAGATTCACTTCGGCCGGGCTTCCCGCTCCTTCGATCACAACAATGTCATAAGCAGAGCGCAGTCTGCTTAATGCCTCTTCAATAATTTTCAGCGCCTTCGGCGCGTATTCCCTGTGGTACTGCACCGCGGAAAGATTGCCTACAGGCTTGCCAAGAACTATTACCTGGGATGATGATTGCCCGGTGGGTTTCAGCAAGAGCGGGTTCATGTCGACCGAAGGTTCCAGACCTGCTGCCTCGGCCTGAACCACCTGGGCGCGGCCCATTTCTCCGCCTTCTTTGGTGACAAACGAATTCAGGGCCATGTTCTGTGATTTGAAAGGAGCCACTTTGTAGCCGTCCTGTAAAAATATCCTGCACAAAGCCGCCACCAGCACACTTTTGCCGACGTGTGAAGCCGTTCCCTGAATCATGATCGTTTTTGCAGCCATTTCATTCCATCCCGCCTTCAGACGCCAGTTTTTTCAACTCGACAGGAATCCCAGCGATAGTGAAAAACACTTTGTCGGCCTTTTTGGCCAGTATTTGGTTCGCCTTGCCGGTCAAATCCCTGAACTTCCTGCCTAGCGGGTTTTCCGGCACCAGCCCGAGACCCACTTCACTTGACACGACCACCATGTTGACGCCTTTTTCCACAACTCCGGCAAGGTCGTTTACTCTATCGATTATATGTGACCTGTCGTCAGCAAGTTTTTTTCTTCCATTCTTCAAATCGTTTTCAGCAAGCAAATTTGCAATCCAAAAGGTCAGGCAGTCCAGCAGGAAAACGTCCCCGGCTCGACTTTTTTGAAGCACTTTCAAAATTTCCCTCGGTTCTTCTACAGTTTCCCAGTTTTTCGGACGCCTCTTCCGGTGTAGCTTAATCCTTTCAGCCATTTCATCATCTTCCGCTGCAGCGGTCGCCAGGTAAACTACTCTTTGTCCCAATTGCCCTGCGATTTTTTCTGCAAATTCACTCTTTCCGCTTCTGGTTCCCCCCAGTACTAGAAAAAGCTTTCCTCTCACATGAATCAACCTGCCTGAACAAATTAAAAACCCGTCCATCAGGACCGGGCTATTTCCGGGCAATGTAACTGCCGTTCCTTTGCCTCGAAGGATATCCGGCCTTAAAACTGCAGGCAGGCGTCCTGGCTCCCGTATAACCGTCAAACTGGTGTTGGACGGCATACGGTTACAGTGGCGGGACCGCTCAGGCCTTTCACCTGATTCCCCTTTTAATACACTCAAGGTAACCCGCAGATATAATAGTTTTTATTCTACATTGATTTTTATAAATCCTGCAGGGAAAATAGCGTTCGTTAAAATACTGAAATTAAAATGCCCTTCTAACTTTTTTATATATAAAACAAGAAAAAACCGCGCGGTTTTTCGCATGCAAATTGATATGACATATATAGCTATTATTAACAGATAATGGCATTCTGTGTATAATCTTGTGGATAATTTTTCATAAAATGTCTAGGAATTATTTTGCAGTCTGGACTCAAGCTCAACTATTTGCCGGTTTTTTATCATAAGTCTTTGAGCATAGCGGTGGTTATTCATGTGCAGCTTCCGGTTTTCTCTTTCCAGCCGCTTCAAAAAGTTGGCTCTGTCTCTTTCAATTATTTCCACCAGATTCATCAAGACCCTTCTGCTCAGCCTGAGCTGTTCAACTTTCTCCTCAAGCTCCCGCACCCTGCACCTTAGAAAAGAGACTTCAAAACTTTCATCCATACTGATCACCTCACCGGGCATTTCAATGATAGTATATGCCCGGCGTGTTTTAAATAGACATTTCGGCAGATGCAAGACAGGAAGGCCTTATTCAAATTTGAAAGCCCTGCCTATGCGCTCAACGGCTTCGGCAAGTGTGGACTCGTCCTTGACAAGGGCAATCCTGACATAACCTTCGCCCCTGCTGCCGAAAGCTATTCCCGGGGTGACGAGAACACCTGAATTTTCCAGCATTTCGGCGGCAAATACAGTTGACGAAGTATATCCGGACGGCAAAGGAGCCCATAAGAACATTGAAGCATTCGGCTTTGGAATATGCCAGCCGTAAGATGCCAGCCCGTCAACGAGGACGTCCCTGCGTCTTTGATAAGTTTTTGCCGTTTCCGCAACGCAGTCCTGGGGCCCTGTCAGCGCCGCTATTCCTGCTTCCTGTACGGCGTAAAAGACACCGTAGTCAATATTTGATTTTATCAGTGCCAGTGCCGATAAAACTTCCCTGTTGCCGACCACAAAACCGATTCTGCAGCCGGCCATATTGTAAGTCTTGGAAAGAGAATAAAACTCTACTCCGACTTCTTTTGCACCGGGAGTTTCGAGCAGGCTCGACGGTTTGAAACCGTCATACGCAAGTTCAGCGTAAGCAACATCGTGGCACAGGAGGATTTCATACTTGCGTGCGAAATCTACCGCCTTCTTGAAAAAATCTGCATTTGCAGAAACTGCAACAGGATTGTTCGGGTAATTCAGCCAGATCAGCTTTGCCTTTCTTGCAATTCCTTCGGGTATTGCTGAAAAATCGGGCAGAAAATTGTTCTTTTTCAGCAGCGGTACCGGATAAATTTTTCCTTGAGCCATAAAAATGCTGAAGCTGTATATAGGATACCCCGGGTCGGGAACAATCGCCAAATCGCCGGGATCTATAAAGGCCATGGACAAATGAGCCAGGCCGTCCTGTGAACCCATCAGGACGAGCACTTCGCTGGCAGGTTCCAGATCAACGTTAAAACGTTTTTTGTACCAGTACGCTACGGCTTCATGAAGTTTTGCCGTACCTCCCAGGGAATAGGAATAATTTTCAGGTTTTTCCACGGAATTTCGCAAAGCCTCGATAATGTGCGGCGCTGGTGGAAGATCGGGGCTGCCCACACCCAGGTCGATAACCTTTGTTCCACTCGATTCAACTCTCTTTTTACTTTCATTCATTTCGTTGAAAATGCCTTTATTCAGACTTTCAAGCCGCTTTGCCGTTTTCATCTTTTCCTCCCGTTAAAATAAAAAGACAGCTTCATACCATGCTTTTTAGTTTTTCCACCACATCATAGCCCACAGTTTCCATGCCAAGCCTGCAACCAGCTTTATGAGCGGGTCCGTGGTAATCGGATCCTCCTGTTATTACAAGCCCGTACTCTTTTCCAATCCTTCTGAAATAAGCCACCTGCTCATTCGAGTGTGCGGGATGATAAGCTTCCAATCCGGCAAGACCGGCCCCGATAAGCTCAGCGATTATTTCATCAGAATCATTCAATCCCGGATGGGCAAGCACCGGCACGCCGTCAGCCCTGCGTATCAAACGGACAGCCTCGGCAGGTTCAATTTTATAACGCGGTACGTAAGCCGGGCGTCCCGCTCCGATATAATATTCAAACGCTTCCGCAGTGCTCCTGACAATGCCGGCCCGTACCATGGCCGCCGCCAGATGAGGCCTTCCCACCGTGCCGGGACCGGCAATATTGATCACCGTTTCCAGATCAATTGCATATCCGTACCTCCGGAGTTTTTCAATCATCATTTCCATTCTTTTTATTCTGGTGATGCGGAACAGTTCGAGCTTTTCATTCAATTCATGACTGCCGGCCGAGATAAAGTATCCCAGCAGGTGTATTTCCCTTCCGCTGAATTCCGATCCCAACTCAACGCCTGGAATGATCTCTATCCCAGCCTTTTGCCCCGAAGCAAACGCCTGCGCGAGACCTTCCACAGTATCGTGATCAGTTATTGCAACCGCTTCGAGACCGATTTCTACCGCTTTTGTCACCACTTCCTGCGGATTGTCGGCACCGTCTGAAGCGGTCGTGTGGATATGTAAATCTACAGGCATAAATATGCTCCTCTGATGTTTTTCGACGGGATCATCCCAATACCTGCCCGATTAGTCTTAAAATATTTCCACAGGCAATCTTTTTTATTTCCTCTTCACTGTAACCTCTTTCCTCCAATCCGGCCAAAACCGCTCCCACACGCGAACAGTCCTCCAATCCCTCCGGCAGAGTTTCCGTCCCGTCAAAGTCTGATCCCAGCCCCACACAGTCAATTCCCCCTACATTGACCGCGTGTTCGATATGATCAAGCACTTCCCTCACCGATGCAGACCGTCCGCCCAAAAAATCCGGCACATAGGTTATTCCTATCACACCGCCCCTTTCTGCAACAGCTCTAATCTGATCATCGTTAAGATTTCTGGGATGCCTGAAAACTGCCTTGCAATTCGAATGTGAGGCAATTACGGGATGGCCCGAAAGCTCTATTACGTCCCAAAAACCTTTTTCAGCAAGGTGTGAAACGTCTATGATCATTTTTATCCGGTTCATTTCCCTCACCACCGACTTGCCGAACGGGGTCAGGCCTTCCCCGTTCCTCACGCCGACACCGTCACCCAACTCATTGCGTCCGTTCCATGTCAGCGCCAGGCACCGCACTCCCAGGCGGTGCAGGCATCGTAAGATCCCGATGCTTCCTCCCAGCGCCTCACCGCCTTCCACTGCAAGCAGGGCCGCAATTTTTTTTGAAAATACGGCTTTTTTTATGTCAGTTATGTTTTTTGCGGCAATTATATTTTTTTTATTCTCCTCAATTTCCCGGTAAAACAAATCGATTAATTCGAGCACTCTTTTAACCGCGGTTCTTTTGTACTCCGGGGCGATAAATGCTGCAAAAAATTGCAGTTTTATTCCGCCGGCTTGCATGCGCGGCAGATCAAGATGCCCTGTTCCTTTGTCTTCGCACAACCTTCTGTTTTGTTTCAGCATCGCTGTAATTGTATCGCAATGTGCATCTGCCAGTGCGTCTTTGAGATTCATATCTTCCATTCTGAATTTTCGAAATCCCAACTTGCCACACTCCTTAACAAGAATAAAACCTGTTTATGCTTAAAATAAACAGGTCCTCGTCTAATATCCTTTGCCGTCAGTATTTTTACCTCGGTTCAACGATAAGCTTTATTGCAGTCCTTTCTTCGCCGTCGATAACAATGTCGGTAAAAGCTGGAATGCAAATCAGGTCTACTCCGCTGGGTGCTACAAATCCCCTTGCTATGGCCACGGCCTTTATTGCTTGGTTGAGTGCGCCTGCCCCAATCGCCTGCAGTTCGGCGCACCCGCGCTCACGGAGCACACCTGCCAGGGCACCGGCTACAGAATTTGGATTGGACTTTGCTGAAACCTTTAAAACGTCCATTTAAGCAACCTCCTTTGTTACTGTGTAGAGATTTGTTGTCCCTGTAAAGAAAATATATTCTCTAAAGGTTGGAAAATTCCTTTAGAGATTTCGAAAAATTTTAACATAATTATTTTAATTTTCTAAAATATTACTCATAATTTTGTATTCTTTTTATTGACAGGGCTTCTCCGCTGTTTTCGTCGATATCGATAACAACGGCGTTGAACTGGAAAGGACCTGTAGCAACTTCAAAACTCTGTGGCATTTGAGTTGTGAATCTCTCAATTATTATTTCCTTTTTAACCCCGATCACCGAATTGCACGGGCCCGTCATGCCCAAATCAGTGATGTAAGCCGTCCCACCCGGCAGTATCCGTTCATCTGCGGTTTGTACATGAGTATGCGTTCCGACAACGGCGGAGACGCGACCGGCCAGGTACCAGCCCATAGCAACCTTCTCCGAGGTGGCCTCGGCATGAAAATCCACCACCACAACTGCAGCATCGTTTTTCAATCTCTCAATCATCTCATCGGCGGCACGGAAAGGGCAATCCAGCGGTTGAAGAAAAACCCGCCCGGCCAGGTTAACAACTGCCGTCTTAACCTTCCTGCGGGTTTCGAAGATTCTTGCTCCCGCACCGGGAGTACCCGGCGGGTAATTGGCAGGCCTGATTATTCTTTTTTCCCTGCCTATATAATCGAAGGCTTCTTTTTTGTTCCAGACGTGATTACCCATGGTAAGCACATCAACACCGGACGAAAAAAGTTCTTCGGCTACTTCTTTGGTTATACCTTTCCCGCCGGCTGCGTTTTCACCATTTGCAATCACCAGATCGAGATCGAATTCCCGTATCAGTTCGGCCAGGTTTATTTTAACGGCCCGCCGCCCCGATCGACCGACAACATCACCTATTAATAAAAGGCGCAATCAAGCAACCTCCCGCTATTTGTTAAATACCAGAACCCTTCCTTCCTCGCGAAAAGCAAAAAGGTACTTGTCTTGCGTGGAACTTTTTATACTTTCAAGCATGTGCTCAATAATTTCCTCCTGAGCTATCAAGTCCTCTTCAAAGAGATGCTCGCTTTCTTCCGTAACAAGGTTTGTGTCCAGGTTCTGGCGGAACAGCTCGACTATCAGGGTTATTTCTTCTTGTGCAAGTGTGTCTACATCACGCTCAACTTCTATCAGCGTAATGTTGTCAAAAACCTGATGCTCTATCGATATAAAACTTGTATTTCTTTTTTCTAGAAGGTTATATACCTCAATGCTGTTCATAAGCTCTTCGCGTATACAGTTAAACTCACTTTCTTTAATTACCTGTGAATAAATAAAAGTGAATTTAAGCAGTTGTTTTTCCGGATCGAAATTTATTGTCGCCACTTCCGGGTATCTTACCAGAATTGAAATTAGAAGTCCGACACTATCTGTGATTTCGTTCCTTTTATTTTTGCAGCGAGACACCAGTTCTTCACCTTCCCAATTTACCGCTGAATAAATAGGGATTCTTTCTCCAGGACATTATTCCTTCTTTTTGTTTGCACCGCCTTTTAAAAATATCTTCCATAAATAGCGCATGAAACCTATTTTAGCGTCCGCCTAACCAAAGCGTTTTTAACTTTCTTGGCGTAAGGTTCGTAAAGAATGTCCTGGCCGGCGCACCCAGGCGGGGCTCCAGTCCACTGGACCTCTTTGCCCGAAGACTTGCAGGGCCTGTTTTAACGCAGCAGCGCAGTCGCCTGGGCGGACATAAAAACGGCCTCTATAAAAGGCCGTTTTTTTATATTTTTGGAGTATTATTTTGCGTATTCGACCACACGCGTTTCCCTGATGATGACCACTTTTATCTGTCCCGGATAATCCAGTTCGTTTTCAATTCTTTTGGCAATCTCTCTTACCAGACGGATTGCACCAAGATCATCTACTTTATCCGGCTTGACCATTATCCTGACCTCGCGCCCGGCCTGTATGGCGAAGGATTTCTCCACTCCTTCGAATGAGTTGGCAATTTCCTCCAGTTTTGTGAGCCTCTTAATATATGCTTCTAAAGTCTCCCGGCGAGCTCCGGGCCTAGCGGCCGATATGGCGTCAGCTGCCTGAACGAGAACTGCGATGGTGGATTTGGGTTCTTCATCCCCGTGATGAGAGGCTATTGCATTAATTATTTCAGGTGCTTCACGGTATTTTTTGGCCAAATCGACTCCTATGGCGACATGAGGCCCTTCCACCTCGTGGTCTACCGCTTTGCCAATATCGTGCAACAAACCGGACCTCTTGGCCATCTGCATGTCGGCGCCCAGTTCCGCCGCCATCAAACCAGCCAAATGAGCTACTTCGACGGAATGCTTCAAAACGTTTTGACCGTAGCTCGTTCTGAATTTAAGCCTTCCCAACAGCATGACCAGTTCCGGATGCAGTCCGTGCACTCCCGTTTCAAAGGCTGCCTGTTCACCAGCTTCTCTGATCTGGTTGCTCACTTCCTTCTGCGCCTTTTCCACCATCTCTTCAATCCGGGCGGGGTGGATCCTTCCGTCAACAATAAGCTTTTCAAGGGATATTCTGGCCACTTCCCTCCGGATCGGATCAAATCCCGACAGTATCACGGCCTCCGGAGTGTCGTCAATAATCAGGTCTATTCCTGTCAGAGTTTCAAAAGCCCGGATATTCCTGCCTTCCCTTCCAATAATTCGTCCTTTCATCTCATCGCTGGGAAGCGGAATGACGGCAACTGTTGCCTCAGCAACATGATCTGCAGCGCATCTCTGGATAGCAAGGGAAATTATATCCCTTGCGCGTTTTTCTCCTTCCTCCCTGGCTCTGGTCTCCATCTCCTTTATCATTAGGGCCGCTTCATGCTGGATTTCTTTTTCAATATCCGCGAGCAAAATCTTTTTTGCTTCCTCGGATGTGAGTCCGGATATTCTCTCGAGTTCGTTCAACTGTTTGTTGTAAAGTTCCTTCAGCTTCGCCTGTGTAGCTTCTACTTCCGTTTCCTTACGGCTTAACGTGTCCTCTTTTTTCTCAATCAAATCGACTTTGCGGTCCAGAGTTTCTTCCTTTTGTACCAGCCTGCGCTCCAGTCTCTGCAATTCCGACCTGCGGTCCCTGATCTCCCTTTCCATGTCGTTTCTAAGTTTCAGGCATTCTTCTTTCGCTTCAAGAATGGCTTCTCTTTTTCTAGCCTCGGCTTCTTTCACTGCCTCTTCGATTATTTTCTTCGATTCAGCCTCGGCGGATATTATTTTCGCCTCGGCGTGGTATTTCCTCAACAAGTAGCCAATGGCAAACACTATCACCGAAATGCCGGCAATTATTGCAACTGTTGTAACATCCACGCGGTTCACCTCCTGTGTTCTGTATTTTAACAAAAAAAACACCGAGCAAAACTCGGCAGAAAATGATCAGATACTACTATTATTCAAATAACTGTAAGTGTATAGCATCTCCAGAAAAGATCTGCTATTTCAAGAATTGGCGGACAAATGCAGTCCCAACTCCCAACTTCCAATTATAGAATTTTATCTATAATAAAACCAAACAGAGTAGTATCTAATTCTATTTTCTCCCAGCAATAATTGTACAGTTTTTTTTTACAACTGTCAAGCTCAGCTATCCTCGTCAAAAATTTGAGAGCATATCTTATCTATGATTTCAAAAGAAAAGCCCCTCTGCCTCAAAAATCCGGCAAGACTTTTTAAATTGAATCTTTTCCCCGAGCGTTTCATTTTTTTTTCGGCCAGTCTCATCGCCGCATTAAATTCATCCGCAGGATCCATGCCGTCCAGAACTTTTTCTATTATTGCCGGATCGACGCCCTTGTCATGCAGCTCCGCTCTCAATCCGAAACACCCTCTCCTGTTCTTTCTCCTTTCTACCCAGTGTTTTGCAAAAACCAGATCGTCGACTAGTCCGTAATCTTCGAGTTTTTTCAGGACTTGTCCGGCAACTTGCGGGGAGAAGTTTTCCCTTTCCAGAAGCCTTTCCATCTCAAGTCGGGAATGCTGCCGGTATGACAGCACCCTGTATGTATATTCCATTGCACTTACCATTTCATCCCGTTTTTTCCGCATCAGTGCAACTTTTTGATGATTATTCCAGCGCCGCGCTTCCATCGGCAACACCGGCCGATGCAACCTTCAGGCTCCCGACATTGAGGGCATGGCGAATTTTTTGCTCAATTTCCCTGGTAATTTCCATATGCTCCTTCAGGTACTCCTTCACATTTTCCCTGCCCTGTCCCAGACGGTCATCGCCGTAAGAATACCAGGCGCCTGTTTTTGTTATTATGCTTAAATCGGTTGCCATGTCCAGTATGCTGCCCTCTTTGGATATTCCCGTACCGTACATGATATCAAAATCAGCCTGTTTAAAAGGCGGGGCGACTTTATTTTTTACCACCTTGACCCTTGTCCTGCTGCCTATTATCTCCGTGCCCTGTTTTATGTTTTCCTGTTTTCGCACCTCTAGCCTGATGGAAGCGTAGAACTTTAAAGCCCTGCCTCCCGTAGTAGTTTCGGGAGAACCGTACATTACCCCCACCTTTTCGCGGATCTGGTTGATAAAAATAACCGTAGTGCGTGATTTGCTGATAGCTCCAGTAAGCTTTCGCAGCGCCTGCGACATCAATCTGGCTTGGAGGCCTACGTGAGCGTCTCCCATTTCACCCTCAATTTCAGCTCTTGGAACAAGTGCGGCTACACTGTCAATCACTATAACATCCAAAGCTCCGCTGCGCACCAATGCTTCGGCAATTTCCAGCGCCTGCTCGCCGGTATCCGGTTGGGACACCAGCAGGTTTTCGATATCAACGCCAAGATTCTTTGCGTACAGCGGGTCCAGGGCGTGTTCCGCGTCGATGAACGCTGCCGTGCCGCCCATCTTTTGAGCTTCGGCTATTACATGCAGGGCAACGGTTGTTTTTCCGGATGATTCCGGCCCGAATATTTCTATGACCCGGCCGCGCGGCACCCCTCCAACTCCCAGCGCTATGTCCAGTGCCAAAGCGCCTGTTGGAATAATTTCAACATTTAATTTCGCCGTGTTTTCTCCAAGCTTCATTATGGAGCCTTTGCCAAACTGCCTTTCGATCTGAGTCAAGGCCAGTTCAAGAGCCTTATTCCTGTCGGACAACGTGATCCCCCTCCAACTTCTGGACTGAACACACGTTCGTTTTCTCTATTATAGTTTATATTTTATATTCGTGTCAACATAAAAAACCAGTTCAGCCATTTTCAAGATCCGCTCTCTCCGGTTTTGCGCCCAGACTTATTAGCAAGCAGATACCTTCTTGCCATGTTCATTGCCGCATTTGCAGCACCGTGTCTTACACCGGCACGCTTTCCTGGAAAACGATACTCCAAACATTCGCTGCCTTCTTCCGTACTTAGCGATACATAAACCAGCCCTACCGGTTTTTTCTCCGTATAGCCACCCGGCCCGGCTATACCCGTCACAGCAAGTCCGAGATCGGAGCCGGTTAATTTGCGCACGCCTTCAGCCATGGCAATAGCGGTTTCCCTGCTCACCGCTCCATACTTTTCAATTGTTTGCGGTGGCACTCCCAGAACTTTCGTTTTGACTTCGTTGCTGTATGCAATCAATCCGCCTTTAAAATATTCAGAACTGCCGGGTACGTCAGTCAGTTTCGAGCCTATCAGCCCGCCGGTGCAAGATTCCGCCACCCCAATGGTAAGGCGGCTTTCCTTCAAAAGCTTTCCCAAAACCTCTTCCAGCAAATCGTCATCATATCCGAAGGCGAATTCCTCCAGACGGCTGCAAACTTTTTCAAATAAATCCCCCAGTATTTTTTCCGCCGCTTCCGGACTTCCGGCTGAAGCAGCAACCCTGACCTGAATCTCACCTAGCCTGGCTACATAAGCAATACACGGATTTCCCCGGCCGCCAAGATCTTTAATCCGGTCCTGCACTGCAGACTCGGAAATTCCGGTAAGTTTTAAAACTTTGTAACGCATAACCTGTCTGCCGCTCATCCTGCGGTTTAGATACGGAATTACCGAATTCTCGAACATGGCGGTGAGTTCAAAGGGCGGACCGGGAAGCAAGACAATTATTTTTCCCTGCTTCTCCACAAGCGCACCCGGTGCCGTACCGCGCGTGTTCGGTAAAATGACCGCCCCTTCGGGAAAATATGCCTGCTTAATATTGCTCTCAGGCATGGCCCGTCCCCCGTTACGGTATAGAGCATACAAGCTATCGAGGGTTTTCCGGTCAAGAACGACCTTTATTCCGAGAACGTCCGCAACCGCTTCAACGGTGAGATCGTCGGTAGTCGGGCCGAGACCCCCAGTAACTATGATTAATTCCGACCGCTCCAAAGCCTGCCTGACGACACCCCTGAGCCTGTCCCAGTCGTCACCTACTGCCGTATGATACAATACTTCGATCCCCAGTTCGGAAAGCTTTATCCCGAGGTACTGTCCGTGGGTGTTTAAAACGTGACCCAAAAGCAATTCCGTACCTGTGAATATCAATTCGGTCTTCATGCCAGAAATCACTTCCATTATTGAATTATATCATACATAGCTGCAAATATAATAAAACAAAAAAATACCGCCGGGTTCTGTTACGCCTAGCGGTCAACAACCGGGGCGGTTTTTCAGGGCGCATCGCTGATAATCTTCCTGAAATATTCCCCGCTAATTTTTTCCCTTTCGAGAAGTACATCGGTCACTTTAATCAAGATCATTTTCATTTCAGACATTTGCCCTCTAACCCTCTCTTCCTGTTTCCTCACAATACCGGTCATGGTTCTGTGTTTCAGATCTTGCGGTAGCGTTTCCAAGCACACCACTCCAAGTTCAGACATTCCCGATTTAAGGATTGTTTCAGCCGTCCGCATCGCTTGCTCAAAGTCACCTGCCGAACCGGTGCTCCGGTTACCCAGCACGGTCTCTTCGGCAACAGCGCCCGCCATCATAATGGCAATCTGATTTTCGAGATAGTCCTTGGTATACAGGTAAGCATCATCCTCTGGAACCTGTCGTGTATATCCAAGGGCATCGCCTCTCGGCGTAATCGTAAGGGTTGATACGGAACCGGGACGGATCATTTCACTGATCAGGGCGTGTCCGCTCTCATGTACCGCCACCCTTTTCATTTCCGCCTTCGAAGGCCGTTTGTCCAGCCTTGCGCCCATCATCACCTTGTCAATTGATTCGCTGAAATGGTGCTGGTTGATCTCCATGCATCCTTCCCTCATTGCCAGTATGGCTGCTTCATTTGCCAGGCTTTCCAGGTGCGCGCCGGAAAACCCGAAGGTTTCTTTTGCAATATGTTCCAGTTTAACGTCATCCGCCAGTGGCTTGTTTCCGGTATGAAGCTTCAATATTTCCAGCCTGCCTTCCTTGTCCGGCAAATCGACCTTTACTCTCCGGTCAAACCGACCCGGCCTTAAAAGCGCAGGATCCAGCATGTCCGGACGGTTTGTTGCCGCAACAACCAGAATCCGCACCCTGTCGTCCATTCCCAGGCCGTCCATCTCCACCAGCAACTGATTCAACGTCTGATCATATTCCAAATGACTGGTGGTTTTGCCCCGTTTGCCTCCCAATATTTCAATCTCATCAATGAAAATCAAGGCATAACTTTTATTCTGTCTTGACGCGGATTCCCTCGCCGTCTGAAAAAGCCTTCTCACCCGCTGGGCGCCGACTCCCGCATACATCTCAATAAACTCCGAGCCCGAAGCGGCAACAAAAGCTGCGTCAGTGTAACTTGCCGCAGCCTTTGCCATGAGCGTTTTTCCGGTGCCCGGCGGGCCTGTGAGAAGAATTCCTTTAAGCGGGCGAATTCCCAGACATTTTATACTTTGATGGTTTTTAATAAAATCAAGCGCTTCCCGCAACTCTTTGATAGCCGCCTCCTGACCGCCAATGTCCCTGAAGGAAACCTCCTTGCGAACGGCGTTGCCGGCCTTTTCAAAACTCCTGGCGTTGATCAGACCTTTTGACTTGACGATGTAATAAACGACAGAAACAGCCACCGCCAGAAAAAGGTACGGGATGATATCGTAACCCATCACCGCTAGCGACAATGCAACGGCGAGTCCCAGCCCTATGCTAATCTCCCTGTACAATTGATCCACCTCCGGCGGAGGATTTTAACCGGCTCATATCAACCGGAATGATCTCATCGAGGGTTTTTCCCTGATGCTTCAATCTGATATAAATGTTTTCCCGGTCGACATAGACTGTGGATTCAGCGCCTTCGGTCCGCGCTTCCCTGCCCACTGCCTCCGCCATATCCCGGTAGTTCCCCTGCACCAACGACTGGTATACGGCATACTGGCTTTTGTACCAGACCCTCTTCAGCGCCTCGTCCCTGCTGTCATTGAGAGATATAGTAAAAGGCCTGCTTCCAAGTGCGCGGCTGATCTCATTTTTTATCTCATTGTAATCCTCCATAATATCGGCATTATAATTCAAGGTGACGCTTACTTTTATCACCCTTTTCTCTCTGGTTACCTGAAAAGACTGCACAGCGTCGCTTTGGCTCAAAACTGCATTAAGCGGATCTTGAACCGCGTATTTGTTGTAAAGCCGCTGAATTCCGAAGATTATTGCAATTCCGACCAGCAGTGATAAGATAATTATTTGTATTTTCAGACCATGCCACTGCAAAAGGATCTTCCTTTCCAAATAAATAAAAAAAGCGCAATATGCGCCCTAATTATAGCACAAAAGCCAACCGCATTTCCCTAGTAAATAGCTGGTTACAGCTATTACCGGGACATTCATCGCCCGCTTTTATCAAGCTGTTTCCATGCAATTGTGAAGTACACTGTACCGGACCAAAGGGTAAAAACAACTGCCGCAAACATGGAAAGATTTCCAAAAGGAAAACCGATCAGACTGAAAGGATAGTTTTTTATAAATAATGCGATTATTGCGACAACCTGAGTTACGGTTTTAACCTTTCCCAGAAGATTTGCCGGTATGATCAATCCCTCCGAGGCTGCTACAGTCCTGAGACCGGTGACGGCAAACTCCCTGCCGATTATTACCGCAGCCACCCATCCGGGAATCCTCCCCATTTCCACCAGTATAATCAAGGCGGTCGAAATTAGAATTTTGTCTGCCAGCGGGTCCATGAACTTGCCCAGAACGGTTTCCTGCTTTTTTTTTCTGGCAAAGTAACCGTCAAGGCAGTCGGTAAGAACAGCTACCCCGAACACAATTGCGGCGGCGTAATCCGCATAACGGCTTTCCATCGTCGCCACTACCAGGAAAACCGGAATTAAGAGCAGCCTGATCACAGTCAGCCTGTTCGGTAAATTCATTTTAACAACTCTCCAAACAGATCGTATGTCTGTGCCTTCTTTATCCTTACCCTGACAAAATCACCCGGTTTCAGTTCCAAATCGGATTTGAAAAAAACATTTCCGTCGATACCAGGTGCATCGCCTTCACTTCTGCCGGCGTAACTTCTTCTCATTCCTGAACTGCGCCGCTCAGTCAAAACCGTCATGATCCGGCCAATTTTTTCCCTGTTTTTCTCCAGGGAAATCTCCTGTTGAAGTGCCATTGCCCTGCCGCGCCTCTCTAACTTGACTTCATCCGGCACCTGATCGGACATTGCCGCAGCAGGCGTTCCCTCCTCCTGCGAGTAAGCGAAAACCCCTACCCGGTCAAACTTCACTTCGTTCATAAATTCAAGAAGCTCTTCAAAATCGTCCTCGGATTCACCGGGAAAACCGACAATCAAAGATGTGCGCAGAGTAATTCCCGGTACCGCGGAGCGCAGCTTTTCCACCAGTTTCACTGTTTCCATTTTGTTGCCTCGCCTGTTCATCTTCCTCAGCAGCCTGTCCGAGGCGTGCTGAACTGGCATATCCAGATAGCGGCAAATTCTTCTTTCACGGGCCAACAGTTCTATCAATTCGTCGCCGATCAACGAAGGGTAGGCGTAAAGCAATCTTATCCAGATCATGCCTTCAATCGCAAGCAATTTTTTAAGAAGTTTCTCCAAAACAGGTTTGCCGTAAATGTCAGCCCCGTACCTGGTAATGTCCTGGGCCACCAGGATCAACTCCTTTGCACCCTGCCGGACCAGTCTTGCCGCCTCCACGGTTACGTCTTCAATACTTCTGCTCTTGTAGTTTCCTCTTATTTCCGGGATAATGCAATATGAGCAATGATTGTCGCAGCCCTCCGCAATTTTCAAATATGCGGTGTATCCCGGTGTCGCCAGAATCCTGTTATTGTTCGGGCCGTGCAAATAGCCGGGTGGTCCGGTAACACATACCTTCTCTCCCTGCAGGGTTTTTTCCACCGCAGCGGCAATATCCGGAATCTTGCCTGTGCCGATCAATCCGTCAATTTCCGGTACCTCCGTAAGCAGTTCACGGTGATAGCGCTGTGCCAGGCAACCAGACACCAACAAGGCGCGGCAGTTGCCGCTGCCCTTCAAACGTGCTGCAGATAGAATATTTTCAATAGACTCTTTTTTTGCATCTTCGATGAACGAACAAGTGTTGATTATAATGACATCAGCTTCTTTTTCCAGGTTTGTGATTACAAATCCTTTTTCTTTTAAAATACCCAGCATTATTTCAGAATCAATCAGGTTCTTCGGACAACCAAGACTAATCATTCCCACTTTAAAAGGCATAACCCACACCTTATAATAAATATTCAGTCATTTATCGCAGGTTCAAACTAGAAAGTACGGTAATTCACAAACTGTAAGGGGATATTGAAATCATACTCCTTGATAATTTTTATTATATCCTGCAAATCATTGCGGTTTTTTCCGCTTACCCTGATCTGATTTTCCTGTACGGCAGCCTGCACTCTAAGCTTGCTTTCCTTTACAAGCCTGACAATTATTCTCGCCGTATCCCTGTCCAGCCCCTGCACCAGATCAATCCTTTGACGGACCGTATCCTTGGCTGCTGGTTCGATTTTCCCGTATCTCAAGGACTTTAAGTTGATACTCCTTTTAACCATCTTCGATTCCAAAATGTCAATTACATTCTTCAGCTTGAATTCATCATCTCCGATCAGCGTAATCTGCTGCCCGTCAAACATTATTTCGCTCCTGCTTCCCTTAAAGTCAAACCTTGTCCTAAGCTCCCTCAGCGCCTGGTCGACGGAGTTTTTAACCTCCTGCAAGTCTATCCGGGATACGATATCGAATGAACTTTCTTTTGACATGAAAAACACCGCCTTTAACTAAATTTACAACCTGAAGGTTAAAAAGTCAAAGACAGGGGAAGTTAAATTAATAAAATGCCAATATTTTTTTTGCATGATCTTTTTTTAATACCGCTTACAATCGCAACCGAACCAGAGGAAAACCGGTTATCAATGTCGAATAATCTGCAGAAAATTAGAGTGGAGGATACTGTGGCAGTTTATTTTTTTGACGGCGCCGACCTCAAGGTGATGCTCCGGGGAGCGGTAAAAACACTTGAACAATCGAAGACAGAAATCGACGCCCTCAATGTTTTCCCCGTAGCGGACGGAGATACGGGCACAAACATGTATAAAACCCTTTCGGCGGCATTGAATGAAGCCTTGCCGGTAAACTCCAATCATATCGGAATCATCGCAGAAGCCGCCGCACGCGGAAGCCTGATGGGCGCCAGGGGCAATTCCGGCGTGATCCTGTCACAGGTTCTGTACGGTTTTGCACGCTCACTGAGCGCCAGCGAAAGAGCTTCCGCCGCAGATATCGCCACAGCCCTCGAAGACGGTGCTCAAACGGCATACAAGGCAGTGTTAAGCCCGGTTGAAGGCACTATCCTCACTGTTATCAGGAAATCCGCTGAGGGGGCCTCCTCGCAGCGTAAGCGCAGGAATCTGTTGAGAGTGGTTGTTTCCGTACTAAAAAACGCAATGAGCGCCCTCCATGAAACGCCCGAACTGTTGCCCGTCTTGAAACAGGCCGGTGTAGTGGACGCAGGCGGCAAAGGTTTTGTCGTGATCCTTGAGGGAATTATACAGGTGCTGAAATCAGCCTCGCCTTCGGCCAAAACAACTCCTCCGTACCCACCGGCAGCAAAACGCCAGGTCTTTTTGCCTATATTTCCGGACTCTCCCAAACCGTCAAGCGTAATCGATTTCGTTTACTGCACCGAACTGCTAATAAAAAGTTGCGTCACCCAACTGGAAGCAATCAAGGCCGGAATATCTCCTCTCGGTGACAGCCTGCTTGTTGTCGGAGATAAGGATATGGTAAAAGTGCATATCCATACCAACCATCCCGGACTGATTATTGAACACTGCCTTAAATTTGGAGCCCTTCACGACGTTAAGGTGAACAACATGCTGAAACAGAACTCTGTTATGGTCCGGCGGGGGAAAACCGTATCTGAACCCGGCAAACCTTTCGGTATTGTTGCCGTCGGCGCGGGAGAAGGTATCGAAGCAATTTTTAAAAACCTATCCGTTGATGCTGTCGTTTCGGGCGGTCAAACCATGAACCCCAGCACGGGGGAAATACTGAACGCAATAAACAACGTGGATACGGACAGGATTATCATATTGCCGAACAACAATAATGTTGTTCTTGCCGCAGAACAGGCGGGCGTCCTTGCCCAGAAGGAAGTGGCCGTTATTCCGACAAGGAGCATACCGCAAGGCTTCAGTGCCCTTCTAAGCCTCAACCCGTTTGACGACTTTCAGTCTGCAACAGCCAAAATGAACAGGGCAATCAAATCCGTGCGTTCGGGAGAAATCACATCTGCCGTGCGGGATACGGCTTGCGGTGATTTTTCTGTCAAAAAAGGAGACATTATAGGACTTCTCGACGGGGATTTAAAGGTTTGCGGCAATGACATCGAACGTGTCCTGGAAAACCTTATAACGTTCATGATAGACGGCGAGGGTCATGTCATCACCCTGTACTGCGGAAAGGATATGAAAATAAACGAAGCAAAAGACCTGGCTGATAAAATCAGCAAAAAATTTCACGGGCAGGATTTTGAAGTTCAGTACGGCGGACAACCTGTCTACGAATTGATAATTTCTGTCGAGTGACTCCAATTTCAGCAAAAAGGATGATATTATGAGCCGAATCCGGATTGTAACGGACAGCACTGCAGATCTCCCAAAAGAACTTGTTGAAAAAAATGAAATCACCGTCGTTCCGTTGAAGGTGACCTTTCAAGGCGAAGAAGCTTTTCTTGACGGTGTAAATATCGACAGTGAACAGTTTTACCGGCTCCTTTCAGAAAAAAAGGAAATACCGGTCACCTCGCAGCCGTCGCCGTCCGAATTCGCGGCAGTTTACAAAAAGCTTGCGCAAGATGGATATTCAGTAATCTCCATTCACATTTCATCAAAAATGAGCGGTACATTCCAATCTGCCATTATGGGTAAAAAAATGGTGCCGGGAGCCGACATCGAGGTTATAGACTCCAAACTAGTCAGCATGGGACTGGGAATGGTCGTGCTTGAGGCGGCAATTGCAGCAAAAAAAGGGAAAACCGGCAGGGAAATTGTCCAAATCGTCAATAACTTGATTGCAAAGTCGGAAGTGTTTTTTTTTGTTGACACCCTGGAGTATTTGTCGAGAGGCGGCAGAATTGGCAAGGCCGGGGCATTTTTGGGTACCATCCTCAATATCAAACCCCTTCTTTGCATAAAAGATGGTATCGTTTACCCTTACGAAAAGGTGAGAGGCAGGACAAAAGCAATTGAAAGGATGATACAGATTGTAGAAGAAAGGTTCGGGAACAGGAGAGTCAAATGCTCATTGGTGCACGGCGACGATCCCGAAGGGCTCTCTCAACTGTTTCAGAAAATAAAGACACGCTTAAACTGTGGGGAACCAGTCGTTTCCACAGCAGGGTCTGTTGTAGGAACACATGCGGGACCAAAAGTCCTTGGCATCATTTTAGCCCACGAGTAAGCCGGAAAAGGGGCTGACTCAAAAGTACGCCCCTTTATGTTTTAAAATTGTTTTTTACTAGTGAATCGGTCATTGGTAAAAAATTGCTTTTGAAACAGCCCCTTATTTTTTTACCTTTGCTGGGCTAAAAATTCCCTGCTGACAACCGCACCGTCCCCGCCCAGGAACCCCACGTTCTGCCCGTTGTATACGACTTCAACCACACCTGCGTTCCCTAGCGTAATAGAAATCTTTTCCTGCCCGCTGAAACTTTTAGACTGACCGGCTGTAACCTCCCCCTGGTAAACAGTATCGCCGTCCACAACTACCAGCATCCAGCACCTTTTCTCCTTCACATTTAAAACAAGGCTTACTCCGGGAATTTGCTCAGGGGTTTGAGGCTCACGGACATCTGTTTGAGGCGACCCGGCGGGAGTCTGAGCCTGCTCACCGGGCTGCGACGTAGTCTGTCTGCCGGCTTCCCCGCTGGTTTTATTGTAACGGCCGGTTCCCAATGCACCGTAATAAAACGAGAATACCAAACCAGCCAGTATTGCTGCAATTACCGGATAAAGCCAGTAACGGGGCTTTTTGCGAATGTTGGCAGGCGTTTTTTCGGGTTCTGCTTTTTCCGTGTTTTCCGCAGGTGTTTCCGGACTAAACAGGTTTTTGTAGGACTCCATTATTTCTTCTACATTGAGATTCAAAAACCTTGCGTAATTTTTGAGAAAAGCCTTGGCGTATATTGGTCCTGGCAAAATTTGAAATCTCTCTTCCTCCATCGCCTGCAGGTACTTCCTGCGAATTTTTGTTTCCTCCTCTACCGCCTCCAGGGTAAGGCCTCTCTCTTCCCTGGCTTTTTTAAGCCTTTCGCCGATCTCCATAAGGACTGCCTCCCACCACCATTTTTTTGTACTCCGGCAGGTTTGTTACAAAATCAAAAACAACATCAGCCGCCCTATCAATGTGTCCCGTATCCACGCTCAAGTCATAGTCTTCACTTGGGCATTCCGGATATCTGTACAAGGGATCATAATATTTTTTTAACAGGTGGGCAAAAACAGCGTCGAATTTTCTTTCTTCGAGCAATCCGTTCAATTCATCAACTTTTGTCCTGCCGATCCTTTTCACCAGCGACGAGGTTGCTTCCTGAAGCAACTTTACGTTTTGTCCGGGACCGTTCGTATATGCTTTTTTGATTCTTTCTATTCTGTTGGAAAGTGAAGTGTAAAGAAGAACCCGGTAACCTGTTTTCATAGTATTCAGCAAAGATTTCGGTAGTATTAGATTTCCTATCCGCCTGCTTTCGCACTCTACTACAAACAGCCCGAATTCCCCGATCCCGGTCAAAAATTGAACAATGCTGCTTTCAAAGGCCTTTTGCGATGGTGACGGGGGAAGCCCGATCCCACCATAAACGGAACCCCTGTGAACGGCAAGCCCTTCCAGGTCCAGAGCGGGAATGCCTTTCTGACCAAGTAATATGATCAGCTCGGTTTTGCCGACACCGGTCAGCCCGTGCAGAACGACAGCCTTTTGAGGCAGTACCTCCCTGTTCAAATATTCGTTGACATAGCGGCGGTAAGCCTTGTAACCTCCTTCCACCCGGTACGCGTTGTATCCCACGGCATCCAGAACGGAAGCCATAAATTCACTCCGCTGACCTCCCCGCCAGCAAAAAACTGCAAGATTTTTTTTACCGCCGGCAATCTTATCAATTTTTTCAATTTTTTCATAAAGATTTTGCAGGCTAATTTTCAGACCCAGCCTGCGGGCAAAATCCGGTCCAACATTTTTATAAGTTATGCCGATATCTTTTCTTTCCTCATTGTTGAACAACGGTATATTGACCGCACCCGGAATTGTAGACTCCAAAAATTCGTCCTCGGATCGCACGTCTATCAAAACGGCATCATCCAACTCGAGGGCTTCCCTTACGTTAATATTTCTGTACATTTTGCATATTGCACCTAAAATCAGTCTTTAACGCTTTTCTATGGTCACCTGTTTCCATCAAATATATAACATAAGGTTAATATGGTGTCAATGTGCACAGTTTTTATCATTTTTTTCTGAAAGCCTGGTTGAACTGTTCGAGTGTCATTAATATGGCGCGGGGCTTACTGCCTTCGTATCCGCCGACTATGCCTCGTTTTTCCATGATGTCGATAAGCCTGGCCGCCCTGGCGTATCCAATATGCAATCTTCTCTGCAACATAGATATGGACGCGTGCCCCGTTTCTATCAGTATCTGTACAGCCAGCGGCAAAAGTTCGTCCTCAAGATTCTGGCTGCTTTCCTCTCTGGGAGTTTCAACAAGAATTTTTTCATCGTAAACAGGTTCGGCCTGCTTTTTGAGAAAAGCAACCAGATCTTCCACTTCCCGGTCTGAAAGGTAGGCTCCCTGCACCCTCACCGGTTTGGACGCGCCAACCGGGAAAAAGAGCATGTCCCCTTTTCCGAGAAGCTTTTCCGCCCCGGCCGTATCGAGAATTGTTCGCGAGTCAATCTGCGAGGAGACCGCAAAAGAAATACGCGAAGGTATGTTTGCTTTGATCAGGCCGGTGATAACATCCACTGAAGGTCTCTGGGTCGCCACAAGCAGATGTATGCCGGCAGCCCTGGCCATCTGGGCCAACCTGCAGACGGCATCCTCCACATCCGCCGGAGCGACCATCATCAGATCAGCCAGTTCGTCGATAATAACTACGATCATGGGCAGGGGCTTTCCGCCGCCCTCTGCTTCCCTCGACTTGAACAGCTTGTTGTAACGTGAAATGTCGCGTACTCCGGCCGCTGCAAAAAGCTCATAACGGTGTTCCATCTCTTTTACCGCCCAGCGCAATGATGTTGCAGCTTTTTTGGGGTCTGTCACCACGGGCGTGACGAGATGCGGTATACCGTTGTATGTAGCCAGTTCCACCATTTTTGGGTCGATCATGAGGAACTTTACTTCATCCGGCCTGGCTTTGAAAAGAATACTGGCGATTAAAGTGTTAAGGCATACGCTTTTCCCGGAACCAGTCGCACCTGCAATAAGCAGGTGTGGCATTTTGACCAAATCGGCCACAACCGGATTGCCGGCTATGTCCTTCCCCAGCGCCATGGTGAGTTTTGAACCGGACTGAATGTATTCCTGTGTTTCGAGGAGATCTCTCAGATGAACCATTGATATTTCTTTGTTCGGCACTTCTATCCCGACTGCAGCTTTACCGGGAATCGGGGCTTCAATTCTGACACCTGGTGCGGCCATGGAAAGCGCAATATCATCTGCGAGGCTGACGATACGGCTGACCTTTACACCTGAAGGCGGTTGAATTTCATAGCGGGTAATGGCCGGTCCCCTAGAGACCTGAATTACTTTTGCCTTCACACCGAAACTTTCAAGTGTCTCCTCGAGAATCCTGATATTTTCGTTTATGTCTTTGCTGATACGTACGTTCTTCACCCTCAAAGGGCGCGAAAGAACTGATAGCGGCGGCAGTTTATATTTGAAACCGTCTGCATTATAATCCTGTGAAAACAATGTTATCTGTTCTTCATCCGTAACAGCTTCCTCCCGGCTTTCTTCTTTCCTGGACTGTCCGGCGCCGCCCTTTCTGCCGGTTTTGTCCGGATTCTCACCGTCCTCCTCATCCGGACCTGCTTTTGTATCTGAATTCTCAACAATGGAAAACTGTTCACCGGCTCGATCAATAATTACCGGGGGTTTTAAATCAACTCCGCCTTCCTCTTCTACTTCCGTAAAAATAAAATTTGATATTCCCTGCGCGCTTCTTTTGTAAATACTTTGTATTTTACCCGTAAAGCTCTTTACCACGGCAAAAAAAGAGACATTAGTCAGCAGCAGGATTGAAACAATCAATGCGGTGACAAGAATCACGTAGGTTCCGAAAAGTCCGAAGGATTTTAAAAACACAAAGCTTACCAGAGCACCCAGCAATCCTCCTCCGTCACCGGCCAACCCTGCCTTGAAGGAATCATTGACCGGCACGACCAGGTGCAAGAATGCAAGCGCCACCAAAAACAAAAGCATGGCCCCATACATTCTCTCATTGATCTTTGTACGGCTTCGCCTGCTTGCAAAGCGCACGCCGGTCATTACCAGAATAACCGGAAAAATGTAACGTCCTTCTCCCGCAATACTTTTCAGTATTCTGTCGACAAATTCGCTGACAATACCGGAGGAAGGAGAAAAAAGGCATACGATGGCAAGAATGCCCAGGGAAACAAGGATAATTCCCAGGATTTCATACTTCAGTTCATCCTTCAGCTTACTTGCTGTTGCCATGTTTTACCCTCCCAGAAATAATATACCACAAAAAAATTAAAATTTCCTGTAAAATCCAACGAAAATCAACCCTTTAAAGGGTTGAATGGGTTTAAATGACAAATATTTTTAATTATTTTTATTAATAAAATTAGAGATTGATACTAAAAGTATGCAAAAAGGTTTAACTAATTATGTAGCTGGTAATTTACCTGATCAAATACAGTCGCCTGCAGATGCAAAAGTTTTAATGTTATAGTATTTTTAAGCCCTTAATAAATACAATACAATTACTGCCAAGCCGGCAACAAACCTGTAACAGGCAAATAATGCAAAACTCCGTTCCGACAGATACTTGAGAAGGAACCCTATTGCAATAAAACCGACAAACGCCGATGACAACACGCCCGCAACAAATGCTGCATTGATGTCTCCCGGTGTAATTTCCCTTGTTTTGAACAGTCCCGCGCCTACTATTATCGGTGTGGACATCAAGAATGAAAACCTCGCTGAAGCCTGCCTGGTCAAGCCGAGAACCCTGCCGGCCGACATAGTCACACCAGAACGGGAAACTCCCGGAATAATTGCAAAAGCTTGCGACAGTCCGACAATAATACTGTCCGCCACCGAAATGCCCCATATACCTTTTCTATCAGCGGCACTGCTGTCGGCCCAGTAAAGTATTATCCCCATAATTATTAGCGAAACGGCGATTAAAAGAGGATTTCTGAAAATAGTTTCGGCCTGTTCTTCAAAAAAATAACCCGCCGCAGCCCCTGGTATTGTTGCTATTACGAGACACCAGAACAGGCGGGCTTCATTTTCATTCCTATTCTTGCGCGACAATGCGCCGCGTATAAGTGAAAACCAGTCCTTCCAAAAAAAAGCGACAACCGATAAAAGAGTTCCGATATGAAGCGCTACGTCAAAGGTAAGACCGGCATACTCCCATCCGAACACCCAGGGAACAAGCACCAGATGAGCAGAACTCGATATGGGAAGAAATTCGCCAAGACCCTGTACAACCCCAAGTACCAGAGCCTGTAATACGGTCAATCCCAGCACCCCCGAAAAACATTTTCGTATTTTTATATTATATACGAAATTTGTTTTAACAGGTAATTCTTTATTTGCGCTGCACTACCGCAAATTCCTCCGCGGGCAAGACATTATTTTGTTTCATTTTCACATCATTTCCGCAGCACTTGTCTTACCCGTTACTTTAACAAAAGTAAAAACCCCTTTTGGGGGTTTTTTAACCTTTTATTTTACTGTTATTGACGGTTTTAATAGTAACTGCAATCAATCACTTGTCCAGGAAACAGTTCTGCCTTTAAATAATCATAGGGACAAGTGCTTAAAAGTTTTATTATTCTTTTTCGCCCATACCCAACATCTTCCACCAGCATGGGTACCCCTTTGTATTCAACCTCCTTACACTGGGGGAATTTCATTTCTTCAAAACCCTCCAATACAAGTTCCAATTGCATAGGTGTATATAATATCATTAATGGGGCACCTCTTTTTGATCGTTTTTCCACTTTCTGATCATCAGTTTAAGTTCCCGGACGGCATCTCCAATCCCCCCTACTGCATCTATTAGTCCGAGTTCTACCGCCTCTTTGCCAATCAATACCGTTCCTATGTCTCTTGCCAGTTCTCCGGTCCTGAACATTAATTCGCGGAACTTTTCTTCCGTTATCTTTGAATGTTCCGTTACAAATCTGACCACCCTGTCCTGCATTTTATCCAGGTATTCATAGGTCTGTGGAACGCCGATAACCAATCCGTTCAGGCGTATCGGATGGATGGTCATGCTAGCAGTGTTGGCTATATACGAATAATTTGTACTGACGGCTATCGGCACCCCGATACTATGCCCGCCACCCAGCACTACTGAAACTGTCGGCTTGGACATTCCGGCAATCATTTCAGCAATCGCCAGCCCTGCCTCAACATCCCCGCCCACCGTGTTTAAGACAATCAGAACTCCCTCTATTTCCGAAGCTTGTTCGAGGGCTACAAGCTGCGGTAGAATGTGCTCATATTTGGTTGTCTTGTTCTGGGGTGGTAAAACAAGATGGCCTTCTATTTGCCCGACGATTGTAAGGCAGTGAATGTTTGATTTGACTTCTGGTATCTGTGTCGCACCCATTTCTTTCATCGCTTCCATTGTTCCTTTGGCCTTCCCGGCAATTTTTTTCCCATGCTTGTCACGATTGGGATTATCGTCCGGATCTGGCTCAACCCGCCGTTCGGGAACAGGAGGAAGGTCCGGTTCGGGAATGGTATCCGGATCGTATGGAAAAACATCGGGTTCTAAAGGCTCAAGCTCGAAATGGCTCATTTTTTTCACTCCCGGCAAGCAATCGCGTCTAATTGTACAGTCTTTATTATGCTCTTTTCCCCAAAAAAAACACAGGCTAATTGCCCGTATTACTTGTATATTTTTACTCTTTCTCGCTGTGGACGGGATTTAGTATTATTTTTCCAATGCTTCATCAAACTATGGTTATAATAATTTCATTTGGACTAAAAGTGAGAGAGTTGACCGGAAGGGCTGAACTTATATGTAACAGTAACACAAATGCATACACAATAATGGCATATCCGCGATCTTTGAGAACGTATGGGCGAAACGTGCTTTTCACAAAAAATACACAGGCTAATCGCCCGTGTACTTTTTACACTTCCATGATGATCGGCAGTATCATCGGCCTTCTCCTGGTTTTTTCATATAAAAACTTGCCCAGGGCATCCCGTACTTGTGACTTTATTGAAGACCATTCGGACATACCCTTGCTCGCACATTTTTCCAGAGCGCATTTCACCTTTATTTTAGCTTCCTCTAGAAGTTCTTCAGACTCGCGCACATATACAAACCCTCTGGAAACGATATCCGGTCCGGCCATGACAAGGCCTGTTTCTCGATTAATGGTCACAACCACTATCAATATGCCGTCCTGCGAAAGCAGTTTGCGATCCCGCAGAACTATATTGCCTACATCCCCTATACCCAGACCGTCAACAAGCACTTTACCGGCGGTAACCCTGCCCGCGACTCTCCCGGAACGACGGGTGAAATCCAGCACCTGACCGTTTTCCGCCACAAACACGTTCTCAGGCGAAACCCCGAGGTCTTTGGCAAGTTCGGCGTGTTTTATCAGCATTCTGTATTCCCCGTGAATGGGAACGAAATATCTCGGCCGCGTCAGGTTAATCATCAGCTTCAACTCTTCCTGACTGGGGTGACCGGACACATGGATGCCGGAAACCGATTCATTTATCACACGCGCACCTTGTCTGTACAACTGGTCGATGATACGGGCCACCATCTTCTCGTTGCCCGGTATCGGCGAGGCAGATATGATTATGGTATCGCCGGGCAGGATCTCAACCTGACGGTGATCCGACAAGGCCATCCTGGTCAAGGCCGACATCGGCTCTCCCTGGCTTCCGGTGGTCAATATCACCACGCGGTTCCTGGGCAGGCGGTTGGCCTCGTCAAGTTCGATCAACGTCCCTTTGGGGATTGTCATATAGCCCAGTTCATGCGCGACGTTAACTACATTGACCATACTCCTGCCGGCCACAGCCACCTTCCGGTCATATCTTTTTGCTGTGTTGATCGCCTGCTGCAGCCTGTGCACGTTTGATGCAAAAGTAGCGACAATCACCCTTTCCTGTGCCATCCGGAAAGTATCGTCGAACGTCGTTCCCACAAAGCGTTCCGAGAAGGTGTAGCCCGGTTTTTCCACATTCGTGCTGTCGGATAGAAGTACCAATACACCCTTTTCTCCCAGTTGGGCGAGTCTGTGAAAATCAGTTATCTGTCCGTCTACGGGCGTCTGGTCGATTTTAAAATCGCCAGTGTGAAGAATAACTCCCAGCGGCGTATGCACAGCTATCGCGACCGAATCCGGGATACTATGTGAAACCCTGATAAATTCTACCTTAAATGGCCCCACCTGAACAATGTCCCTTGGTTTTACCGTATGCAGGACGGCTTCCCCGGCTATGTTCTGCTCCTTTAATTTTCCGTACAGCAGTCCCAGGGTAAGTTTTGTTCCGAATACCGGCACGTTCAGCTGACGCAGCACGTAGGGCAGGGCTCCAATATGATCCTCATGCCCGTGGGTGAGCACTATCCCCCGAACAATTTCCCTGTTTTCCAACAGGTAAGTTATATCCGGGATTACGATATCAATTCCCAGCATTTCTTCTTCCGGGAACATTAAACCGCAGTCGATTATTAAAATATTTTCCCCAAATCTCACCGCCATCATGTTTTTGCCGATTTCCCCCAGCCCTCCGAGAGGAATGAGAGACAATTTGGGTTCTTTTGACAAATCCGCACCTCCTTGCCTTTCCTTGTGCTGTTCATAAAAAGCATATTTACTGGTGAGATGTTATAAAGGAGAAGGTGGGAAAATATTTAATTGACTGACGGTCTTCGAGAGCCGTTCGGACATTCAGATTATATTATACTTTATTTTGTAGACGGTAACAACCCGGATTCCCCTGTAACACCAGCCTTAGAGAACGGGCATAATGCCGTAAAACATGTGCTTCACCGGCAAATAAAAGAACCTCAAGGTCCCGTAGGCTGCCGGAATGCGATTTATTGAGATAATCGCAGCGGTTCTCCAAGACATTGAGGCATGATGTGAGTTGAAGTTGGCCCGGTTTCTACCGATGTAACACAAGCGCTGCCGGCGCGAAGCACAGGAAGTGGGCGGTGATATGGCGCTGTCCCGGTTGATTCGACGCAAAGCATATGATCTGGCGTTTTTCAACCTCAAGTTATTTTGTCAACAACCTCAGGGAGCCCGTAACGCCCTTTTTAAAAGATCTATAGCAGTTTTGCGTTCTGCAGCAATTTTTTGATTGTCTCTTTTTCCGCAACGGTAGCCTCAACAAGTGGCAGGCGCGTGCTGCCGCACTGCCATCCCAAAATATTCATGGCCGCTTTGATAGGTACTGGATTGGTGTTGATGAACATTCCTTTAAAAAGCGGGAAAAGTTCGATGTGTATCTCGTTCGCCAGCGTGGTGTTGCCCGAGGTGAAAGCATTTATCATTTCCTGTATGCGTCCGCCGGCAAGGTGCGAAACAACGCTTACGACTCCTTTGCCGCCGAGCGCGAGAACCGGAAGCGTCAGGGAATCGTCACCGCTGTATATTGCAAAGCTGTCCGGCAGCAAACTGCGCATTTCGCTGACCTGATCCATGCTTCCGCTTGCTTCTTTTACAGCTACGATATTGTCAATTTCAGCGATCCTTGCCATAGTTTGTGGAATTATATTAACTGAAGTTCTTCCGGGAATGTTATATACCATGATCGGCAGGTCTGTGTTCTTGGCCACCTCTTTAAAATGCCGGTACAAACCTTCTTGGGAGGGCTTGTTGTAATACGGAGCCACCAGCATAACCCCGTCCACGCCTGCTTTTTGCGCTTTCCTCGTCAGGTCGATGCTCTCCTCGGTGGAATTTCCGCCGGTCCCTGCAATAACAGTCGCCTTTCCTCCCACTTCATCCACAACGGCCTTGAACAGCTCAACTTTTTCGTCTTTTGTAAGTGTTGGTGATTCTCCGGTCGTGCCGGCTATCACCAGACCGTCGGATCCGTTTTGAACCAAATGGCGGGCGAGTTTTCTGACCTGGCTGAAATTTATACTCAGGTCCTTGTTGAATGGTGTTATCATTGCGGTAATAACACGCCCGAAATCAGTTGTCAAGTCTTTCACCTTCTTTTTGAAAAAGATTACTCACCGGGGCCGAAATACCGGTGAAGGGCCCGGATGCTGTTTTCCATATCTTCTTTTCTCACGAGCACCCAAATTGACGTATAAGAATCTGCGGATTGTAAAATTTGAATATTTTCAGACGCAAGGGCTTCCACTATCTTTGCCATCACCCCAGGCACTCCGGTCATGCCGGCACCCACGGCAGCTACCTTTGCACAGTCCTTTTTAACCTCCGGAGTAATTCCCATGTTCTCTAGTACTTCTAAAGCCTTTTGGCAGGTTGAATTACTTACAGTAAACAAGACCGCTTCAGGATGCACATTGATAAAATCGACGCTGATTCCGGCCAGAGCAAGCGCTTTAAAAACTCTTCTCTGAAAATCCGTCACGCCGTCCGAATCCTTCGTTAGAATCTTGAACTGTGCGATATCTGGAATGTGAGTTATACCTGTCACCGTACGGTCTCTTTTAATATCAACGATTCCCTTGTAAACCTTTCCACGGGAAGCGACAATAGTGCCCGGAGCATCGCTGAACGTGCATTTCACGCGGATTGGTATGCCTTTTTGCATCGCTATTTCAACCGCGCGCGGATGAACAACCTTCGCACCTTCGCGGGCCAATTGGCATATTTCGTTGTAGGTAACCCTTTCAAGCGGACGCGCTTCAGACACTATTCTCGGGTCTGCGGTCATAATCCCCTCTACATCGGTATATATGTCAATCCACTCGGCATCAAGCGCCACACCGAGTGCAGCGGCAGTTACATCGCTGCCGCCCCTGCCGAGAGTGGTCACTTCGCCATCCTCGGAAATTCCCTGAAAACCGGCTACAACCGCAATTTTCCCTTCGCCGGCAAGTTTTATTATGTTCTCCGTATTCACTCTCAGAATCCTGGCATTGTTGTATTCTTTATCAGTAATTATCCCCGCCTGGGCACCGGTCAGGAAAGATGCCAGACCGCCTGCCTTCTTAATAATAGCGGACATGAGCACACCAGAAATAATCTCTCCGCAGGCCATAAGAAGATCGGATTCGCGCGGAGATATCTCACTTTTACCGTGCCCGGCAAAGTCAAGCAAGGTATCGGTGGCATATGCGTCTCCCCTTCGTCCGATGGCCGATACCACCACAACGGGGCAATATCCCTCCTGCTTTGCCTGAATCACCTTCAAAGCTGCTTTTTCCCTGGAGTCCTCATCCCTGAGAGAGGTTCCGCCAAACTTTTGAACAATGAACCTCACTGGCCAGTTCCCCTTTTGTAACCTTTAGCTGCGGAAATAAAAAGCCGTGCTATTTTTTTAAAAGACATCCGTGTCTTACAACAAGCTCTGCAATTTGAACGGCATTGGTAGCCGCGCCCTTGCGCAGCTGATCTGCAACAACCCACATATTCAAGCCGTTTGGAATGGAATTGTCCTCTCTAATCCTTCCTACAAACACTTCGTCCCTGTTTGAGGCGAAAAGCGGCATCGGGTATTCTTTTCCAGCAGGATCGTCAATTACCACAATACCCGGAAATTCACTCAGCAGTTTTCTCGCTTCTGGAGCGGTTAATTTTCTTTCGGTTTCAATATTTATTGCCTCGGAATGGCTCCGGTATACTGGAACGCGGACTGTCGTAGCAGTAATGGCTATTGTTTCGTCGTGCAGAATTTTTTGGGTCTCTTTTACCATTTTCCACTCTTCTTTTGTGTAGTCCATATCTGCGAAAACGTCAATATGCGGTATCAGGTTAAACGCAATCTGATGAGGAAATACTTTGAGAGTAATTTCCCCTTCATCCAGCAGCAAGGACCTTGTCTGATCTGTCAATTCATCTATGCCTTCCCTGCCAGCGCCTGATACCGCCTGGTAAGTAGCTACCACCACCCTTTTTATTTTTGCGGCATCGTGAACCGGTTTCAAGGCGACAACCATCTGAATGGTTGAGCAATTCGGGTTGGCAATAATGCCCTGATGATATTTCACGTCATCAGGATTGACTTCAGGAACCACCAGGGGCACTGAAGGTTCCATCCTGAAATTGCTGCTGTTGTCTATCACCACACATCCGCGTTCCACCGCTGCAGGAGCGAATTCCTTGCTTGCTGCGCCGCCGGCAAAAAGGGCGATATCCATCCCGTCGAATGACTCTGGTTTGGTTGCCTCAACAGTAAAAGAACTGCCGCGAAATTCCATCTTTCTTCCCGCCGAGCGGGCAGTCGCACATAGTCTAAGCTCTCCCACCGGGAATTCACGCTCTTCCAGAATTCTTAACAACTCTTGTCCTACAGCTCCGCTCGCACCTACCACAACCACGTTGTATACTCCCAAGTTACAACCCTCCAAAACAAAAAAAATTATAATTATATAAAATAGCGGGGCTATTCCATACTATTCTCTTATAACATTTTAATAATTAATCTCAACACTTACAAGCCAAACATCAGTATGTTATTAATACAGGCTGTATTTGCCTACCGCTCAGGGCCGCAACAACGGTATCGATGATCATTTCCCATTTTGCCGTCAATGAATTCGGTTTTCCTGTGGGATTGTCCTGCCCGAAAGGTACCATATAGATATTTTTAACATTGAGCAGCAGCCCTATGTTTTTTGCGTTCATACCGAGCCCGTCGTTGGTGGACACCGCGATAACCACCGGCCTCTGGTTTCTGAGCTGGGCCTTTACGGACATCAACACAGGTCCGTCAGTGATTCCGTTGGCCAATTTGGCAAGGGTATTTCCCGTGCAAGGTGCAACAACCATAATGTCAAGCATTTTTTGAGGGCCTATCGGCTCTGCTTCCACCATAGTGCGGATAGCGCTCCTGCCGGTAATTTCACGGAGCGTGCTCTTCCATTTTTGATTTGTGCCGTACTTCGTATCGGTACAATCAACGGAGTTGCTAATTATGGGAAAAACTTCAGCCCCTTCTTCGACCATCCTTTGAACCTGCGGAAGAACATACTCAAGGCAACAGTGGGATCCGGTCAAAGCAAAGCCTATTTTTACGTCTTTCAAAATCACAAAAAGCACCTCCATCGAAGGTAAATCAACAAACGCCTGCTTCCTCCGACAGTATCCTGGCAATCACCCCTGCCAGAATCTTTCCCGCTGTTTTAGGCGCCACTTTCCCGGGCAGTCCGGGAGCAAAAACAGCCTTAATCCCGAGACTCTCCGCCCGGCTGAAATCCGTTCCGCCGGGAGCCGAGGCAAGATCAATAATTACGGCTTCCGGCGGAACTTTTTCCAGAACTTTCCCGGTCAGCACAGGCGCGGGTATAGTATTGAAAATTACTTCAGCCTGATCCAAATACCCGGCCATTTTGTCAAACGGAACCGGTATGAGTTTCATCTCGGTTATTCTGGCAAGCTGTTCCAATCTTCGTGCAACAACCAGCGTCCGTGCTCCCATTGCACCAACCAGTCGCGCGAGTGTCATGCCGACCCGTCCGAAGCCCAGAACGAAAGCGTTGCAGCCATGAATTGTTGAAGGCATCAGCTCCATCGCCAACTGCACCGCCCCTTCGGCTGTAGGGATGGAGTTCAAAACAGCTATCTCATCTAGCTTCATCAGTTCGATAATGCGAAGACCTTTACGGCCGGCCAGCTCATAAAGAAGCGGCCTGGCGCTTCCGATAAAAACGTAAGAACCGGCGGGGATCCACTCTTTCATACTGTTAATGTCAAGCAGGCGATCAGAAAGGGGACTATAAACAATACCCCCTTCATTAAAACCCGGTACGGGCAGGATTGTTGCATCAACACCCTCGAGGCACGCTTCGGGAACCCGGCATATTTCAACTCCGTCCAAGTTCTCTTCAAAAGGAAGTCCCATTACTCTTATTCTGGCACCCAAATTGACAAGTTCCCTTATTAAAAACAGTTCCCTCTTGTCTCCTCCGACAACGGCAGCCTTTATACCGTACAGGTTTGGTCCCATAACCGCCAAGGCCTCCCGAAGCCTTCGTCTCACGCTTATCATCAGTATATGAGTTTTCCAAAACGGAGGTGCTTGTCAAATATTTAATTAAAGTTCCTCAAACAACAGCTTTTCCAAGCCATAAACCACCCTTTCCAAACGGATTGCCTTCCTGATGCCCAGCAATACGCCCGGCATGAACGACTCTCTTGTTATAGAATCATGTCTTATGGTAAGGGTTTGTCCCAATCCCCCGAAAATGATTTCCTGATGCGCAACCAATCCGGGCAACCTTACGCTGTGAATCCGTATTCCTCCCGCATATTTGCCGCCTCTTACTCCCTCAATTTTTTCGATTTCATAAGGCAGACCCTGCTGAAATCCGCTTTCCCTGTTTTCAAAAACAACCTCGGCAGTCTTAATCGCCGTCCCTGAAGGGGCGTCCAGTTTCTGATCATGATGGAGTTCGATAATTTCCACATCGGGAAAATGTCTTGCCGCCTCGCCCGCAAACTTTATCATCAGCAGTGCGCCGATGGCAAAGTTGGGAGCAATCAACCCGCCGATCCGTTTATTTTCCGACATCTCAATTATATTCCTGATTTGCTCCCGGCTCATGCCCGTCGTACCGATAACCGGCCTCACTCCTTTACGCATTATCGTCAATGTGTTCTCGTACACCGAATGAGGGCCCGTAAAATCTACAGCTACATCCGGCTTCGTTCTTGAAAGCACTTCTTCAAGATTGCTCTCTATAACGATACCTGTTGTTCCTGATCCGCAAAGGGAACCAACGTCTGTACCTTCGCCCCGGCCGTCCACAGCTCCGACAAGTTCCATATCCAGTGCGTTGAAAACATTTTTTGCCACTTCCCTGCCCATACGTCCATATGCTCCCACTACCACTACTCCAATCAATTTTCCGCCCCCTCTTTACTTGAAAAATACCCTTGCCAACTATAAAGTTAATTTTCGTACATATAATTACCCGTGTCAATATCAATTCCCGCGGTTTGAGAAGTCAAGAATCAAATCTTGTTCATCCAGGAATTTACATTTTTATTCTCTTATCTCCGGAATCACAATGCCACAACAGCCGCCATCCGGCAGGTGCGGAAAATTGAATTCCGCCAGGGCATAGCCAGATCCGGACGTCAACAGATAGTATTTTGTTTCAGCGCTTTTGTAGTTAAATGAAATATTTTCTCTTTTGAACAAAGCATTTCTCCTTTCCTTTCTTCTGCTCATCATATCTTCAGATGATCGTCTTCCATCCCTGTCTCAATATAGTAACGCTTACTTTTCCGGGCTCCGGGAAATCCCTTTTTTCCACAACACCCGCAAAAACAAAAGCATCGAGCCCGTTTACCGTTTCCACTATACCGCTTACAACCTCAAATTCGCTTCTGGATCCGTATAATTGTTCAGAAGGGTTGAAAGGATCGTTTAATTTCAGCTCATCAGCATAGTCCGTGTAAAGTGCCCAAATCAACTTTTCCAGCTTGCTGTCGGGGATCGTTACAGTCAGGTTTATCTCTTCAACGGCCTCCCGCCGTGAGATCATGTGATTGTGTGCGTAAAGCTTCTCGGTAAGATTATCGACGATATGTTCTATCCTGCCTTCACGCATCGGCTGATGGTGCATGGCGAGCAGCTTTTTTGCCAGTGAACGGATCAGCATATAGTTGCGGTGCACGTTTCCCAAAGCCAGCGGGTGAATACGGTCCACAAGCAGCGTAAAAGCCTTGACCTGCTGGTCGGTACTGCAAACACCCGCTTTTTCCCCGGCCAGCGCCAGGTACGAATAGACATCCTCGATATTTACAGGGATCCTGGCCGCGGGATTGTTGGGATCCTGAGGGTTAAAGGCATTAACGACACTAGGGTCGATAGGTCCAAGTTCCCCCATTTTACCCATCACTATCTCATCAGCCCCCAGGCAGAGCAGGGTCCCCGCACTGTAGCAGCGGAAAGGGACCAGGACATTGAAACGGGGGGCGTATTCCCGCATCAAGTGAACAAGTCTCCACGGCGTCAAAACGTCCCCGCCGCGTGTATATATAAAAAGATCTATTTGCCGGCATTCCTTGAACATTTCCAGATGCCTGAAAAATACTTGTGTCACATCAGGCGCAATTCTTGTATTTACATTTTCCCTGTCTCCGGTTATATAACACAACACTGACGATCCTCTGATCTCTTCGATTTTTTTCAAAAGTTCCAGCCTTTTCTGACGCGACATCTTTTGCCTCCGTATCTCAATAATCATGCTTAGTATGTTTAATTAAAAATAAAAAATCCATGCTTTTGCATGGTATGAGGCTGTTTAAAAACAACTTGATGTTAAAACGCCAGTTTGAGCGATCCGCGCCGGGGGAGCGGAGGAGCCCGCTTCGGGCGATATGGGATCGCCGTTCAAATGCTGTAGCAGTTGAAGCTTTGTCGGACGTTCCTGCCGCTCATCCAGTAAATTCGTCCGCTTCGTTTACTCCGCTGCGCACACATGTGCATTGAATTCTCAGAGCGAGTAACGGTGGTAACCGGAAAAGGTTTGATTCAGGTCTACAATTATTACTTCCGAACCTATTTTCCTGACCGCTTCCCATGGTATCACGAGATCCAGCCTTTCTGACCAGAAGTTGATAAAATTGCTTTTTTTCGGAAGTATAATGGACTTTATCTCACCCGACTCGGTGTCGATGGCAATGTCAGATTCTCCTATTACTCCAAGACGCGCACCATTGTAAATATTCACAATTTCTTTTCCAAAAAGTTCGCCCATCCTCATGACAGCACCTCCCGGTTATGTTTCTTGCCCTACAATCCTTTCCATCCGTCGATGATTCGCAGCATATAGGGCTGCGCAATCGCCGTCAATATCGACAAAGCAGCCAGCGGCTCCAGGCAAAATGATCCGATCTGCACACGGTCGGGTATATTCAGTTCCAAAAATGAAGAAATGACGTCGAGGGACAGGTAGATTCCTCCCGCTACACCGATCAAGTTGCTGAGAGCCTGTGACAGTGGACTGGTTTTGCTCTCGCTCAAAATCTTTTCTCTCAACGTTTGCCGTCTTACCCTTTCACGCACCGACAGTGCTACCAGAAACAGGATTACCAGTCCAATTACGCCTGCGCTCAACATTGTCCACACCCCCATGATAATAATTATTGTGGACAGGCAAGAAATATGATAAATAAAATATCCCGCCTTTTTTTGAGGCGGGATATTTATAAATTAGGACTTTCCTGTGGATCCGAAACCGCCGGTTCCTCTTTCCGTATCTTCAAGCTCCTCCGCTTCTTCCATGGTCACATCGTATACCGGGACGAACACAATTTGAGCAATTCTTTCTCCCGGACTGATCGTGTATTCCTCCTTTCCCTGATTAAAAACAGCGATAATAATTTCACCCTTGTAATCGCTGTCAATCACTCCGACACCATTGGAAAGAGCTATTCCATGCCTGGCGGCAAGGCCGCTGCGCGGGAAAATCAAACCCGCCATGTTTCTATCCGGTATTTCTATTGCAATGCCCGAAGGTATCATTGCCCTGTCTCCCGGCTGCAGGCATACTGGTTTTTCCAGGCAGGCCGCCAGATCAAGCCCGGCTGAACCCCCAGTGGCGTAACGGGGTATAGGAACGGAGTTACCCTTTTTTCCTGAAACTTTTTTAACCCGAACAACCGCAGAAGATTTCATATATTGCCCTTTCTAACTTAATATTAGGTCAATTTTCTCTCAAATTTTCAGGCTGCCCACCATCTTTTGAAAGTTGCCGCAGTCCTCCCACGGTCCTACAGTTGCAAGTGAGAAATGCTCCGGCCTCAGCAAATCCCTGGCAAGTTCCTGAACTTCATGGGCTTCAACCTTGTTGATCCTTTTCACAATCTCTTCCGGAGGTATTACTTTCCCCAGATACAACTGCGATTTTCCAAGCCTGCTCATTCTAGTGCTTACGTTTTCAAGGCTCAAATAAAGATTCCCTTTAAGCTGATCCTTTGCCCGTTGTAATTCTTCCGCCTTAATGCCGTTTATTTTGATATCTTTCACCTGTTTGAAGATAAGGTTTAATACTTCTTCGACATTTTGCCTGCTCAAACCGGCGTATATACAGAACAGGCCGGTATCGTGGTAGGAACTGTGATATGAATAAACCGAATATGCCAAGCCACGCTGTTCCCTAATTTCTTGAAAAAGCCTCGAACTCAGTCCACCGCCCAGCACGGTATTGATAACCTGAAAAACGTATATCTGCTCATGATCAAGACTCAAACCTGGTGTGCCCACACACAAATGAACCTGTTCGGTGTCTTTTCCGCGGCATACTATGTGCTGACGATTCGTGGGTGTCGAGATATTCCTGGCCGGTCTCTTTCCCTTTTTTTCTTCAAACCCCTTCCGGAATTTTTCCGCGACTTCCTCGTGCTTTATATTGCCGGCAACCGCTACGACCATTTTACTGGGAATGTAATGTGTATGATAATAATCGATAATTTTTTCCCTGGTGATGTTTTTGATCACATCGACCGTTCCGATAATCGGCCTGCCAAGAGAATGCCCATCCCAGATTGAACCGGCAAAAACGTCATGCACCAGTTCATCCGGGGCATCTTCGTACATTTTAATCTCTTCCATGATCACATTTCTTTCACGATCTATATCATTTGGATCAAAACGCGAATGAAAAATCATGTCGTTTAAAAGATCTATGGCCAAATCAAGGTGTTCGTCCAGCACCCTGGCGTAATAACAGGTATATTCTTTCGTGGTAAACGCATTCAACTGACCGCCGACCGCATCCAGGGCTTCGGCAATCTCTTTGGCAGTCCGGCGCCTGGTACCTTTAAACAGTAGGTGCTCGATGAAATGCGAGACCCCGTTCATCTCCACGTCCTCGTCCCTGGAACCCACGTCAACCCAAAAACCGACGGCCACCGAACGGACATGCGGCACATCTTCGGTAAGAATATGCACGTTATTGTCGAGGGTAAACTTACGATACATTAAAATTGAGACCTCCCGTGTTTGCATCCGCATAAATATTCGTTGACTGCCAGCTCAATTCCTTTGTTTTTCCAATAAATTGTTTAAAAATTGCTGAAAGATGTGTTTTTTATTTATATTCCTGTCTGCAACTATGGAAACGCTTCCCACCGGCACACCTCCGACAAATACGCCGATCAGTCCCAACTGCTGTCCCTTCTGCACGGGAGCGGTTACTTCTCGTTTCAGGTGCACTTTCCTCTCCACTGATTGAAGCCTTTCTTTGTGAACAACGGAGTACATATCCGCCGATGCCACCGCTTTAACCTCTTTCACCGCGCCTTTTTCAACCTTTACTCGTCCCAGGTCCTCTCCCTCGCTTACAATCTTTATACATTCAAAATTATTGAATCCATAATTCAATAGTTTTATTGAATCGCTCCAACGGTCTTCGCTGTTAAGCACAACACTGATCAACCGCCGCCCTTCCTTTGTAGCCGAGGCTACAAGACAGTTGCCTGCCTCGCTGGTAGTTCCTGTCTTCACCCCATCGGCCCATTCGTAACTCCACAGCAAACGGTTGGTGTTGTTTAAATAACGTTCCCCCTGCGTTCCGATCGATTTCCCTTTTGTCCCCACTATCTTTTTTAAAGACTGATTGCGCAAAGCATATCGTGTTATAACGGCTAAATCCGCGGCAGTAGTATAATGCCCGGCTTGCGGGAGCCCGTTTGTGTTTTTAAAGGATGTGTCCACGGCACCAAGCATTTTGGCCTTTTGATTCATCAGCAGCACAAAGTTCTGTTCAGTGCCGGCTATATGCTCCGCGATAGCAACACAGGCGTCATTTCCAGATTGCAGCATCGCCCCGTATACCAGATCCTCCAGAGTCAGCTTTTCTCCGCTTCGCAGTTCAATACTTGCCTCTCCAACGGATGACGCATTCTGGCTTATTGTTACATACTGCCGGAGATCCCCTCCCTCAACGGCCAGCAGCGCCGTCATTATTTTGGTAGTGCTGGCAGGCGGTCTTTTTTTTCTTCCGTTCTTTTCATACAATAACTGTCCGGTCACGTCATCCATCAGGACCGCCGCTTCAGCCGTCACTGCCGGCGGCTTATCTCCGCAACCGGGGCGTGCAGCCGCCCCCGCCTCATTTTGGAATGCCATGAGATATATAAAAATAACGATTGCAGTCAACTTTTTTTTCAGGCCACTGTGCTGTAACAAATGCCTCATCGCCTTCAACAACGGTTTTATCATCGTTGTTTTTTTATTGCTGCCTTTCAGCCTTTATATATTCAATGAACGCCTTGTTTTTTCAGATCTTCGATCATCGATGATACATTGACAAGTTCAAACTCCTGCTTTTTTAATTCTCTTATGACAACGGGCAGCGCATGTACGGTCGGCGCAGTAGGATGCATGAGCACTATTGCGCCATTGTGCGCCTTTTCGACTACGCGCCGGACGATAACTGAAGGAGCCGGCTTCTGCCAGTCTATTGTATCTATGCTCCATAGCACGGTGGTATAGCCAGCGTCTTCAGCAGCGGCCAAAACCGCGTCCCCCCTTTCACCGTAGGGAGGAGCGTAGATTTTGCTTATCGAACCTGTTATGCTGGTCAATACCTCTTCAGTTTTTACGATTTGCTTAAAATTCGACAATCTTGATATCCTGTCCGGGTGCGGATGCGAGTAACCGTGGTTACCGATTTCATGACCGTGCTTTGCGATTTCACTGACAAGTTCCGGAAAATCTTCAGCCCACTGGCCGCCGACAAAAAAAGTCGCCCGCGTATTGCTGTCCTTTAGTGTTTCAAGAATTTGCGGAATATACTCCTCACCCCATACCACATTGAAGGTGATGGCAATTTTTTTCCCGTCCGGACTTCCCCGGTAAATCGGCGATGCAGCAACAGTAGCCGGTTCATTCCGATATTTCAATAAAAAAGAAGCCGCCGTAACCGAAGCCAAAAATAAAACGGTAATTAAAAAGAACCTTTTCTTGTTAAATAATATTATTATTTTCAAAAATGTGCCCCCCGGTGATCTCTCTTAAAAACTATGCTTTGCATCAGGGAATTATTTTTTAAAAAATAAAAAACCTCAATTTCGAGGTTTTTGTACATCTTACCTTCATATAAATCCGTTTTTGTTACAGCCTTTCGTTCACCCTTCGCCTATGTGCCCGGTGCGTTCTGTTTTCTTTGAATGGTTGGCCTTCCTTTGGTGCTGCATCCTTTTTGGACAGCTTCAAACGTCCCTGGTTGTCGTAACCGAGCACCTTAACCAGAATGTTGTCTCCTTCTCTGACGACATCTTCAACTTTATTCACCCGGTGGTGCTCAAGCTGGGAAATATGCACAAGCCCTTCCTTGCCCGGAAGTCCGAGAACCCCGGGAATAATTTCCACAAAACATCCGAAATCCGTCACTCTCGTCACCCTGCCCGTATATATCTCACCGGTTTGTACTTCCCTGGTCAGTGTTTCGATTATTTCCAGCGCCCTTTCGCCTTTTTCCTTATCAACTGCTGCAATAAACACCCTGCCGTCGTCTTCGATGTCTATGTCGGCACCGGTTTCCTCAACAATTTTCTTTATGATCTTTCCGCCGGGACCGATAACGTCGCGAATCTTATCAGGATCAATGGTTATATGGATAATTCTCGGCGCATACGGCGAGAGTTGCGGTCTCGGAGCCGGAATAACCTCGATCATTTTTTCCAGAATATACATTCTACCATGATATGCCTGCGTTAAAGCTTTCTCCAATACATCCCCGGTAATGCCCGGTATTTTTATATCCATTTGCAGGGCCGTCACCCCTTTGGCAGTGCCGGCGACTTTAAAATCCATGTCGCCCAGGTGATCTTCGTACCCTTGAATGTCCGTAAGTACGGAAAAACGATCTTCTTCTGAAATCAACCCCATGGCTACTCCTGCCACAGGCGCGGCAATCGGAACGCCGGCATCCATCAGGGCGAGGCATCCGCCGCAGACGCTTCCCATAGATGTGGACCCGTTCGATTCCAGAGCCTCCGAGACGATGCGAATGGTGTACGGGAAATCTTCTTCCTTGGGAATAACCGCCGACAACGCACGTTCGGCCAGGGCGCCGTGACCTATCTCCCGCCTTCCGGCGGCACGCAGCGGTCTTGTCTCACCCGTACTGAAAGGGGGAAAATTATAATGGTGCATAAACCGTTTGGATTCCTCGACTCCCAGTCCGTCCAGGATCTGCTCCTCTGAAACGGTCCCCAGCGTAACCACAGAGAGGATTTGTGTCTGGCCGCGGGTAAAAAGACCGGAACCGTGCGGCCTCGGCAAAACTCCGACTTCCACTGAAATGGGCCTGATTTCATCAAGCCTGCGGCCGTCTATTCTGACTCCTTCAATCGCAGTCATGCGGCGCACAATTTTCTTCTCCACAGAGTCTATAATATTTCTGATTGTCCCCTCTGCTTCGGGAAACTGCTCCAAAAATTCCGCGACAATTTCATCTTTAATCTTTTTTAGATAGCATTCCCTGTCCATTTTAGAGAGTCTTTCCTCGACACAGTGCCTCAGCGCGGGCTCAATTTTTTGACAGGCCGCGCTGTTGACTGCCTCGGTTAAGTACTGGTCGGGCTCTGTTGTTTCAAGCACCATTTTTTCTTTTGCCAGACCCATATTCAGGGCTTCTTCCCTGTATCCCTCAATAAATTCGACAATTTCCTTGACAGCCTCATGCCCGAACGAAATCGCTTCCAGTATCGCGCTTTCCGGGACTTCTAAAGCCCCCGCCTCGACCATCATCACCGCATCCTTAGTCCCGGCCACGACCAGGTGCAGGTCGCTTTTTTCAGACTGCGCCAGCACCGGGTTTATTATGAACTGTCCGTCTACCCTCCCCACAATAACGCCTCCTATTGGCTGTTTGAAGGGGATTTCGGAAATATGCAGCGCTGCCGAGGCCCCGACCATGGCGGCTATTTCTGGAGCGTGATCCTGATCAACCGATAAAATTGTTGCTATAACCTGCACTTCGTTGCGCATTTCCTTCGGAAACAGCGGCCTTATCGGCCTGTCTATCAGCCTGCCGGACAAAATTGCCTTTTCACTGGGCCGTCCTTCCCTTTTTATGAATCCTCCTGGAATCTTGCCCACTGCGTAAAACCTTTCTTCGTAATCCACCGTAAGCGGGAAGAAATCAATTCCCGCTCTTATATTTTCAGCCACGGTGGCGGTAACCAAAACTGTCGTATCACCGTAACGGACAAATACGGAGCCGCCCGCCTGCCTGGCCAAGCGTCCAGTTTCAAGAATCATCCGTCGGCCGCCGACTATTATTTCCTTTTTTAATATTAAATTTCCTTCAGCCATTTGAGGGGTATACCTCCCTGTATCTTTTAAACTAAACAATAAACTTATAATATTTCGTTATTTCTTATATTATTTCCTTCCTGCTCGCTGAAAAATACTTGAACACAATACAAACAAGCGGGTTAAACCCGCTTGAGATTTAATCTATATACATAGGGTAAACAATTAAATTTATTGCAATAATTCTCTTTTAACTCATAATTATTGTCTACACAGACGCCGCTGACTCTACGCTTTTCAGCTAGCAGTTTATTTCCGCAAGCCGAGTTTTTCTATCAACACACGGTACCGGTCAAAGTGACGGTCTTTCAAATAATTCAGCAAAGCCCTTCTTTGACCGACCATTTTCAGCAGGCCCCGTCTCGAATGGTGGTCGCCCTTGTGGTTTTTAAGATGTTCTGTAAGCGTATTGATTCTTTCCGTGAGTATTGCCACCTGAACTTCAGGTGATCCGGTGTCGTTTTCATGAATCCTGTAATTTGTGATAACATCCCTTTTCTTTTCCGTGGTCAAGGCCATGCAAATTCACCTCCTTTTCCTTAATCGCCACAGGCCAAGTCAACCGCCGGAGAACATGTCACCTAGCCCGCAGTTCCCTTTTTACTTCCCTATTATAGTTATTACAAGGCGGCCGCCAGGTATATCCTTGGCAACTATGTCAAAAACCCGTCCCGACTTCGCAAAAAAACCACGGAATCTGGTGGCCGTCGGTATACGCCCGGGTATGTTGTTGGCAGCGTTAATAATATCGACAACAGTGATTTTTTCCTGCCTCATGTCCCGTAGTCTTTTACGGGCATGTTCGGTAATTATTACCCTCATTCCCAGGCCTTAACACGATTCATCTTTGCCGATATGTTCGCCTTCCTCCTGGGTGAGGAAAGCGTACAAAGCGTCCTGAAAGGCCGTTAACCGGAAATTTTCCACATTAGCCCGAAGATAAATTTCTTCAAGTTCCGATTTCAGGGACTGGAACTCCTCGCTTATACAGATTAAAGCTATGTGATTAAGAAACTTTTTAATTTCATCTTCTGCGGAATCAAATTTTGGAATACCCACGGTTAACGCTCCCTGCCGTATTCTATTTTACGGGACAGTTAACGCGTTAATTTTAGCATAATCAGCCGCATGTGTAAACGCTGCCTAACAAAATTATATTTTTTCATTTCCCCCTTTATTCCCTTACTTTCGACCATTCGGATCTTGCCTTAATTATATCAAGCTTTATTTGTTCAATCAGGTCCGAAGGTGAAGAAAACCGTTTTTCTTCTCTTATTTTCCTCCTGAAACTTACTTTGATGCGTTTTCCATATAGTTCCTCGCAAAAGTCCAGCAAATGCACCTCGATGTTTCTTTTTTTACCCTGGAAAGTAGGCTTTGTGCCAATATTAGCCATGCCAAGGTATGTCTCTCCTTCATAGGCTACCTTTGCCATATAAACCCCGTTTGCAGGCACAAGCAGGTTTTGATTTATTTCAAGGTTGGCAGTGGGAAATCCGAGCAGACTACCCCTTCCGTCACCCACGATAACCTCCCCCTCTGCAAATGGATAGTATCCCAGGTATTTTGCGGCAAGACCTACATCCCCCCGCAGCAGCAGGTTCCTGATCAATGTGCTGCTTACCGCCTGACCGTCTATCACCACCGGAGGAATAACCTTCACCATGTAGCCGTACCTTGAGGAAAGCTTCTCCAGAAGTTCCGGGGTGCCGCTGCCACGGCATCCGAAAGTATAGTTGTAACCCACCACCACACCATATACGCCAAGTTCATTAAAAAGCACATCTTCAATAAACTCTTCCGGTTTGAGACCGGCAAACTCAAGATTGAAAGGAACCATCAAAAGTACTTCTACTCCTAATCTTTCGATATGCTCCTGTTTCGACGCCTCAGAAAGAAGCTGGGGCGGGCAGTTTCCGGGATTCAGCACTGCCATGGGATGAGGGCTGAATGTAAAGACCGCCGGTGTTCCGTCAACATCCTTCGCCAAAGCAACAAGTTCGTAAATCAGCTTTTGATGGCCGATGTGCACACCGTCAAAATTTCCCATCCCCAACACAACTTTTTTGTGTTTTCCTTTAAAGCCCTGCCATTTGCTATAAATCTTCATCTGCATCTCCGCCCCCGAAAATATCTTACGGCAAAAATACCCGTCTGGGAGAATGTTCCCCAACCCTGTCACACTTTTTCAAGAGCACGGCAAGCTCACCGCTGCCCACCTTGCTGAGCGAGCACGCAAACCGGTTTGAATGCCATTCCCCCTTTTTTCTCCTCATCAACTTCAGCCCTGGCCAGCGCGAGGAGGCCTTCGGGCCCAATAAGACGAACGATGTCTCCACTGTGAATATTTCCATTTAAACTTTCCACACCGGGAGGATATATCTTCGCCCCTGAAACAGCCGATGCCACCGCACCCGCTTTAATTCTGACAGCGGGAAATTCGGGCAGCGCATCCTCCATTTTGACCACTTTTTCCGCAAGACGGCCGCTTCCGGCAGCCGACCTGATTTCTTCAAGAGTTACGGAATCAGAAATATCGAAAGAGCCGACCTTCGTTCTGACCAGAAACGACATGTAGGCTCCGCAGCCGAGACGTTCCCCGATGTCGTCGCACAGAGATCTTACGTAGGTGCCCTTCGAACAGGAGAGATGCAACAAGGCCCTGGGATGCCTGCTTCCCCACCCGGTTCCCCAAACGAATTCAAGCGATTTGATATGCGCCGTCCTGGTCTGACGCTCGACAACAATACCTTTTCTTGCTAGCTGGTAAAGTTTTTGACCTCTGTATTTCAAAGCTGATTCCATTGGCGGAACCTGTAATATTTCACCCGTGAAACAAGGCAAAACCGAACGCACTTTTTCTTCAACAATTTTTGAAGCGTCACCTTCTCCGACTATTTCACCGAACGCATCTCCTGAAGAAGTAGAAAGTCCAAACGTAATTTCAAAACGGTACTCCTTGTCTTCCAGAAGCAGAAACCTCGCTAGCCGGGTAGCCGTCCCCAGACAGACGACAAGTACTCCTGCCGCAGCGGGATCCAGCGTGCCCGTATGCCCGGCTTTTTTTATGTCAAAAGCGCGTCGCACAAAATCGACCACGTCATGCGAAGACATCCCGGGGGGCTTCAGCACATTGACTATTCCGTTCACAGCCCGTTTCCCCCGATAGCCGACAAGGCGGCCGCCACTACCTTTTCTTGAATTTCCCTTAAATCTCCCTGCAGTACGCAGCCGGCGGCCTTAGAATGCCCGCCGCCCCCAAAGACAGCAGCAATTTTATTGACATCCAAAGGCTCTTTTGAACGAAAACTTATCTTATACTTATTTTCGGAAATTTCATGGAACAGAAGTCCCACCAGCACACCCCTGATAGATCTGGCATAATTAACCAGTCCCTCGGTGTGCTCATCCTCCGCACCTGATTTTTTAATTAATTCCCTGTCAACCGTCATCCAGCACACTTTGCCGCAAGGGCTGAAGGAAAGCGTATTTAAAGCCGCGCCCAGCAGAAGAACCGACTCTCTCGGCTTTTCCTCATAAAGCTTTACGTTTATCCGGGCTGCAGGAACACCTATTTCGAGAAGCCTTGCCACTCTGCGATGCGTATCCGGAGTGGTGTTCTCGAACTGAAAGGATCCCGTATCGGTTACTATTGCCGTGTAAAGGCATATCGCAGCCTCTAGGGTTATTTCAATGCCCAGCATGTCCAGCAGTTCGAATATTATTTCACCCACTGATGCCGTCAGCCTGTCGACATATCTGTATGTCCCGAATGAAACAGAGCCGGCATGGTGGTCGATATTGATCACGACCAGATCGCGCTCCAGGAGTTCCCGGTAACCTTCGCCCAACCTTTCGGGCACAGAGCAGTCGAGGACTATCAGCGTATCGAATTTGTCTTCCGGGGGAGAACCTGTCCGGAAACGGGATGCGCCGGGCAAAAAATCGTATATCGCAGGAACGGGATCGGGACCGGCCATGGTCACTTTCTTCCCCAGCTTTTCAAGGGACAACCCCAAAGCCAGTATCGACCCCAGGCTGTCGCCGTCCGGCGTTATGTGACCGCAGATTAAAACGTTTTGCGAGCGTTTGATGGCCTCAGCTATTTCGGCCATATTATTCATCTTCTGCTCCGCCCTTTTCTTTTACCATTTCCATCAGCTTAAGCAGTCTGGAGCCTCTTTCAATGGATTCATCCAGTTTAAAACTTATTTCCGGTGTGTAACGGAGTCTGATTCTCTTACCCAGTTCGCCCCGAATGAATTTCTTTGCTTTTTGCAGGGCGTCCATTGTTGCTTTCCTTTCAGAAGGTTCGCCAAAAACGCTTGCAAATATATCGGCATAACGGAGGTCTTTTGAAACCTCTACAGACGTGATGGTTACAAATCCTATTCTCGGGTCCTTCAGTTCTTCCCTCAACATGTCTGTAACTTCTTTTTTTATGGCCTCCGCCAACCTTTCAGGACGAAAGGACATAAGTATTCCTCCCTTGGAAGGCCAGTTTCTCGTTTAAAGAGATCCGCATCAATACTCTTGTCGTTTTCTGCAGGTGTTACGACAGCTGTCTTTTCACGGTTTCAACAGTGAAGGCTTCAATAATGTCACCCTCCTGAATCTCACCGAACTTTTCAAGAGTGATGCCGCATTCATAACCTTGCAAAACTTCTTTGACATCATCCTTGAAACGTTTCAGGGAATCAAGTTTGCCTTCATAGACGACGATACCGTCACGCACCACTCTTACTCCGGCGTCCCTTTCAATCTTCCCTTCCAGCACGTAACACCCTGCTATGGTTCCCACCTTTGAAGCCCTGAATATTTTTCTTATTTCTGCACGTCCCAGCAGCACCTCACGGTATTCTGGTTCGAGAAGTCCGCTCATAGCGGCTCTTACGTCCTCTATTGCATCATAAATGACGCGGTAGAGGCGCACATCCACCTTCTCGTTTTCGGCGGCTTTTCTGGCGTTTACATCCGGTCTGACATTGAAACCGATTACAATCGCGTTGGAAGCGGAGGCCAGCATTATGTCCGTTTCCGAAATTGCGCCCACACCGCCGTGTATAATATTCACCTTGACCTCGCCGGTGTTCAGCCTTTCAAGTGATTGCCGCAAAGCCTCTACGGAACCCTGCACGTCCGCCTTTATAATTATGCCCAGTTCTTTTATTTTACCTTCTTTAATCTGGTTGAATAGATCCTCGAGCGATACTCTCGTCCCTGATTTTAACTCCTCTTCACGTTTTCTTGCCTGTCTGCGTATGGCGATATTCCTGGCCAGTTTCTCGTCTTCCACCACAACAAAAATATCGCCTGCCTGAGGGACTTCTGAAAAACCGAGCACCTCTACGGGCGTGGAGGGACCGGCCTTCTTGATACGCCGTCCTTTGTCGTCCATCATGGCACGCACCCGTCCGTACGTCGATCCGGCAATTATATTGTCACCAATGTTGAGAGTGCCTCTCTGCACCAGTACCGTTGCAACAGGACCGCGACCTTTATCCAGTTCGGCCTCGATGACGGTGCCTCTTGCCGGGCGGTTCGGGTTGGCCTTGAACTCGTTCATCTCGGCTACAAGCAAGATCATTTCAAGAAGTTCCGTTATGCCTTCCCTTTTTACAGCCGAAACATTTACACAGATGGTATCGCCGCCCCATTCCTCGGCAACCAGGCCGTGTTCCGTCAGTTGTTGTTTGACCCGATCGGCATTGGCTCCGGGTTTGTCAATTTTGTTGATGGCAACGATTACTGGAACTCTTGCGTCCTTGGCATGGTTCAAAGCCTCGACTGTTTGCGGCATCACCCCGTCATCGGCCGCGACAACTAGGATGGCGATATCGGTTACCTGCGCACCGCGCGCCCTCATGGCGGTAAACGCTTCATGCCCTGGCGTGTCCACAAATGTTATCTTCTTTCCGTTGTGTTCAACCTGGTACGCCCCGATATGCTGTGTAATCCCTCCGGCCTCCGTAGCGGTAACATTTGTTTGTCGAATTGCGTCCAGCAGGGAAGTCTTGCCATGATCCACGTGTCCCATAACTGTCACAATGCACGGCCTGTACTCGAGATCTTCCGGGTTGTCCTGCTCTTCCTGCATTACCATGGCCTCGAGGTCGACAGGCAGCCTGACATCTACCTCATATCCGAATTCACTGGCGATAATGCTCGCGGTATCTGCATCCAGTTCCTGGTTTATAGTTGCGAAAACGCCGAGCTGCAACAACTTCTTAATTACTTCTGCCGGACTCCGGTATATTTTCATGGCAAGTTCCTGAACGGTAACAGACTCGCCAATCACAACAGGCCTCTTCTCCGCTGGCTGGGCAAGCCTGTGAACAGTCTCCCGGGATTTTCCCGCTGCCTTTTTGCGCTGGCCGCCAGCCGCCGTCCTCGGCCTCAGTCTTTCTTCAGCGTGCTCGGCGATAGCCTCTCTTTTATCTGAACGGCCTTTTGCCGGTCTTTGAGAGATCGCTTTGGCGTACTGTTTTTGTTTATCCGCCGCACGTCCTTTATCACCGAGAAAGCGATCCCTGTCTTCCGGGTGAATTTTCGACCAAAGAGCCGATTGGTCAATTTTTGTTCTCGTGCCGGGACCAGCCCCCTGAAAGGCCGGCCTTTCGGTGGTTCTGGACTTTAAACCCTGGTGGCCCTGCGGTTGAAAACCTCGTTCTTCCATCCTCGCCCTGCCGCCTGGCGTTTGAATTTTTTCAGCGGCCGTTCTAGGCGGAAACCCCTGCTTCGGACCTGCCACCGTCTTTTTCAACCCATCCTGACGGGCGCGGAGATCCTGATAAGGCCGGTCCTGAAGCATTTTTTTCTCCTGCTGCCTGCCCTGCGGAAGACCTTCCTTTTGCGCCCCGGCAGGCCTTCCGTGTTTTAAACGGTCCTCTCTTTCCTTCAGCAGTTTTTCAGACTGCGGGACTTCCTGCTGAGGCTTCGCTTGAATCCTTTCCTGCCTCGTGCGATCCTGCGGTATTTCCTTCCTTCTCTGTTCGCTTTTCGGTTGCAGCCAGGGTCTGGACTTGTCGGGATGACTCGGCTTTTCCTGGAAGCGCCGATCCGGCGGGCGCGACGGTACGCGGTCAACCATACCGTGCCTTTTGTAAAAATCTGTTTTTGCAGCCTTTTCGTCTTTAGTGCGCTCTCCGCCGGCCGCCCTGTCCAGCGCAGTTTTTTCTATCAACTTCTTTGCTGCATCCAAAGAAGGCTCTCCCGTTTTCTTTTCTTCAGGCTTTTCCTTAGCCCTGGCCGCAGGAGCGGTCATTTCCTTCTCCTGACCAGTGAAAGCAGGTTTCTTCTCTTTCTCAGCCTTGAAGCTCTCGCGCAGGCGCACAATTTCATCGTCTTCAAGAGTGCTCATGTGTGACTTGACATCGATGCCGATACTGTTTAACCGTTTAATGATTTCCCTGCTTTCCAGGTTCAGTTCTCTGGCTATTTCGTGAACACGTTTCTTTACCATTAAAACACCTCCAGTTATTGTTATTTTTCGCTTGACATCCCCCCTCTTTCCATATTCTTTTAATTTCCCTGGCCAAATCAGCATCCGTAATCAACACCGCAGAGCAATACGTCCTACCGACCAGCCTGCCCAGTTTTTCCTTTGAACCAAAAATAATCAAAGGAATGTTTTTCTCACCGGCTTGTTTTTTAAATTCACACTCTGTTCTTACAGATGCATCAGTAGCAATAATCATTAATTCTGCCCCGTCCCTGTCCAGTACCTTTTTGACTGCAAGCTTTCCCGCCGTCAGCTTTCCCGCTCTCCTTGCCAGGCCGATTAAACCTTCCACACTCAAATTACCTGGTCAACCCCTGTTTTAACTCATTTATCACTTCCTGACCCACGTTGCGCTGCAGGGCCTTTTCAAGGCGCTTGCCCTTTATCGCCTTATTCAGACATTCGCTTTCGGGGCAAATATATACGCCGCGTCCGGACCTCTTTCCTGTCGGATCTATCTCAATCTTTTCATCAGGGGTGCGGACAATCCTGATCAGCTGTTTTTTCGGTTTCATCTCCTGACAGCCCACACACATGCGCATGGGAATTTTTTTTACCTTCGGCACAATTTTTCCCCCTATTCGTAGTCTTCCTCAAACAGTTCGCCATACTCCTCGGGGTATATTTCCTGCATCTGGGATTCACTCTTGATGTCGATCTTCCAGCCGGTCAATTTTGCGGCAAGTCGGGCATTCTGGCCCTCTTTGCCGATAGCCAGCGACAACTGGTAGTCCGGGACTATTACTCTCGCTACTTTTTCTTCCTCCCATACTTCAACCGCCACAACCTTAGCAGGGCTTAAAGAACTGGCGACGAATTTTGACGGATCGGGGTTCCACTTGATAATGTCGATTTTTTCGCCATTCAGTTCATTTACGATATTCTGCACACGCATACCTTTTGGACCTACGCAAGCGCCCACCGGGTCCACGTTTTCATCTCTGGAGTAAACAGCTATCTTGGACCTGGCGCCGGCTTCCCTCGCTATCCCCTTCAGTTCGACAACACCTTCCTGCAGTTCCGGAACTTCAATCTCAAGAAGCCTCTTCAGAATGCCGGGATGCGTGCGGGAAACCAAAATCTGCGGACCTTTTGTCGTTTTTCTCACTTCCAGGATATAGGTTTTTATTCTGTCTCCCTGCCTGTATTCTTCACCCGGCATCTGCTCTGAAGGAGTCAGAATCGCTTCCGTCTTGCCAAGCTCAATATATACGTTTTTCTGCTCTATCCGCTGGATGATGCCCGTAACTATATCGCCCTCGCGGTTTGCAAATTCCTCGAAAATAATGTTTCGCTCTGCCTCCCTGATTCTCTGTACCACCACCTGCTTGGCGGTTTGAGCGGCGATGCGGCCGAAATCCTTAGGCGTTACCTCGGTTTCGACGATATCACCCGCTTTGTAGTTGGGGTTTATTTTCCGCGCCTCCTCAATATCTATCTCCAGCCTCGGGTCCTCAACATTCTCATTAACCGTCCTCTGCGTAAATACCTTGAAATCCCCAGTTTCGCGATCTATATGTACACGTGCGTTCTGGAGCGACCCGAAGTTCCTTTTATATGCAGATAGAAGCGCCGCTTCGATTGCTTCAATCAACACATCGACAGCAATTCCCTTTTCTTTTTCGAGATCTCTTAAGGCATCCAAAAATTCACTGTTCATAAATAAACCTCCCGAACAATCATAATTCTATTTCAAGCCTGGCCGAAGATATCTGCTTAAAAGGAATAACCAGTTCTTCTCCATCGACGTAAAAAACCACATCCTGGCCGCGCACTTCCATGATCTTGCCCCTGATCTTTTTCTTTCCGCCAACAGGCGCAAATGTGGACACGGCAGCAAGCCTGCCCGTGAAACGGCCGAATTCGGACAGTTTTTTTAAAGGCCTTTCTATGCCGGGTGACGAAACCTCAAGCGTGTACGACTGGGGTATGGGATCTCTTTCATCCAGCATTTTGTCCACTTTCTCCGAAATGTAGCGGCAGTCCTCAATACCGATACCGCCCGGCTTGTCAATGAAAAGACGGAGGTACCACCTGCCGCCTTCCTTCACAAAATTGACGCTGACCAGTTCCATACCGGCCTCCTCAACGACAGGGGACGCCAATTTTTCAACAAGTTCCGTCACCTTTAAACTGTTCAAATTGAAACCTCCCAAAAACAAAAAAACATTTTATAGTATTTATACTATCTTTGCATAAATAAAACCTTTGTATCCATGTAAGACGAAAGAGTGGGCGTTACCCACTCTTAAGAGCCAAAAACAACGTGCCACAAACCAAGTAAATTATATCACATAAGATAATTGTTGACAAGGTCGAATTTTTTACGTCATGCCCGGTGTTCCACACTGTAAACCCCCGGCATTGCGGCAAGGCTCTGCATGATATCAACTATGCTGTCATCGGGGGTGGTTTTCAGACAGATTTCCAGATGCATCCTGCCGTCTTCACCGGTTTTACATACTTCAATCCTTTTTACCACACCGTGACCTTTCTCCAGAAAAGAACCGATCATCCCGACCTGTTGCGGCCGGTCGGAAGTGACAATGCTGATAGTTTCATATCTTTCGTCCCGTCGCCAAATATATTCAAAAGCACCCAGAAGCACCAAGGCAAATAAAACCAGGAAGGTTCCCAGCGTGGCCGCCAGATAGTATCCAGCCCCGCAGGCCAGGCCAAGGGAGGCAACCACCCACAGGCTTGCCGCAGTGGTCAGGCCCCGTACAAACTGGCCCTCTTTCATTATTGCCCCGGCGCCGAGAAAACCGATGCCGCTCACGACCTGGGCCGCGATTCTTCCGGCATCGCCTTTGAACTCGTAGTGCATGCCTATCGACACTATCATTGCCAGGGCCGACCCTATACACACCAGAATGTGCGTTCTGAAACCGGCCGAGTGGGTCTTGTAACCTACATGGTGCCTTTCCCGTTCAAGCCCGATGAAACCCCCAATAATTACGGACATCACCAGCCTGACAATAATTTCTCCCTCGCTCAGCAATTTTACTTCCCCTTGCACAGAATTTTTATCACAGTTGCACTGGTCAACTGAATAATATATCTATTAAAATTATCAGTCAACACACCGCATTTCTGCTCCGGCAGTTTTCGGCCGCTCTTTGTCCCCGACCGCCCCCGCCATAATACGGACCGCGTCCAGGGCTGCCTTCGGCTTTCCGATGCTTCTCGCCTTTTCCGCCATCTTCCTTATTTTTTCTGGTTCGGCCAGTAACGATTCTATCGAAGCCGCCAGCGCTCTTTCCGTTACTCTCATACCCGCCCCTTTTGCGGAAATAAACTCGGCATTCCTTTCTTCCTGTCCCGGCAGCGGGTCAACAATCAAGACCGGCAGTCCGGCGGCCATGGCTTCCGCGCAGGTCAGCCCCCCAGACTTGCCCATCATGATGTCCGACGCCGCCATCAATCTGTGAATATCGTTTACAAAGCCGCATACCTTCGCCTTGCAGGCGAGTCCGGGAACCAGCCTCGAAAGTTTTTCCTGCAAGACGGCGTTGGTTCCGGTTACCACTATAAGTTGGCAGTCACTCCTGGACCCGCTTATTTCTTTGACCGCCGACTCCAGAGGCCCCATGCCCAGCCCACCGCCGATAATGAGTATGGTGGAAAGGGACGGTTCCAGGCCCAATTCGGCCCTGATCTTTTCCTTGTCGTAATTACCGTTGAAATCCGGGTCGATAGGTATTCCAGTCGGGTATACACGTTCCGGCGAAATACCGAAATTCCAGCATTGAGAAACCAGTTCCTCATCTGCGACCAGGTAAAAATCCGTCTCTTTAAAAATCCAGAAGGAATGTACGGTATAGTCCGTTATTGCCGCCAATACCGGCCCCCGGTAGGCGCCCCTCCTTTTGATCCGGCAGATGACCCCTAGCGGGAACGGATGGGTGCATATTATTGCCTCCGGCCTTTTTATCTTAATATACTCCTCCAGTCTGGGCGAAGTTATCCTGTCAAGCACCTTGTTGAATTCGTCCTTGCCGCGACCGGAAAGGGGCTGCCCGAATTCCGCTTTTTTATAAATATATCCGTATATAACCGGGCTCATCTTCAATATTTCCATGTATGTGCCGAGGATAATTTTTTCAAGGAACGGGCTGGCATAACGGAACGTATCGAGAATATCCACCTCCGCCCCGGCATGGAGATAACCGGCCGCTTTTTTTATCGCTTCCGCGGCCCTCATGTGTCCAAGGCCGACTGATACTGACAACACAAGTACTTTCATAAATCCGTCTATTTTCAATACCTTCTTCCCAAAACATTCTTACGAAGAATTCTTTTTAGAAAATTCTGGACCTGACATCACAGGTCTTCCAGCAGTTCCCAAACCACTTCTTCCACTCTTTCCAGCGGAGCTACGGATACCCCACCGGTCCTCCGCACCCTTAGTTCAACGTATTTTTCCGCGGCCGCCCTTTCTCCGATCGTGATTCTCAGCGGGTAGCCGATCAGGTCTGCATCCTTAAATTTTACTCCGGCCCTTTCCTGGCGGTCGTCCAGGACCGTCTCGACCCCGCTCAGCGTCAAACGTCTGTACACTTCTCCGGCTACGGCCATTTGCGCCCCGTCTTTATGGCTGACTGGTATTATTACCGCATGAAAAGGGGCTATGCTTTTCGGCCAGATGATGCCGTCCCTGTCGTGGTTTTGCTCAATGGCCGCCGCCATGGTCCTGGTAACTCCGATACCGTAGCAGCCCATTACAATCGCCTTGCTCTGCCCGTTCTCATCCAGAAATGTAGCCCCAAGCGCCCGGCTGTATTTGTCACCCAGTTTAAAAATCTGTCCCACTTCGATTCCTTTTGTTCCCTTCAGCGGGCGGCCGCATTTCGGACAAGGCTCTCCTCCCTTTACCAGTCTTATGTCAGCAATCACATCGGGTTTAAAGTCCCGCCCGGGGTTTACATTTATATAGTGGGCGCCGTTCCTGTTGGCTCCGCAAACCGCGTTGACCATTTTCATCACTTCCAGATCGGCGACCATTCTAGCTCCCTTCAGCCCTACAGGGCCAGCATACCCCACCGGCGCACCAGTCAGAGTCCGGATTTCATCAGCGCCGGCCAGGTCGAGCCTGACACATCCGAGCGTGTTCAAAAGCTTTATCTCGTTTACTTCCCGGTCTCCTTTTATGAGGGCTGCCGCTATTCCCTTTTCAGTCGTGTAGAGAACCGTTTTTATTATTTTCTCGGGCCTAATTCCCAAAAATCCGGAAACTTCCTCCACCGAACGGAACCCCGGAGTGTCCTTCCAGCTCAACTGCGCAGGCACTTCATCAGCGCTTCCGGCTGCGGACACCTGGACCGCCTTCTCCACATTGGACGCATAATCACAGCCTTCCCTTTCACAAAAAAGCACCGTAGCCTCCCCGGAATCGGCGAGGACCATAAACTCGTGCGTATCGCTCCCGCCAATCGCTCCGGAATCCGCTTCAACTGGACGGAATCGCAGCCCGCAACGCTGGAATATTCTCGTATACGCTTCGTACATTTTCTTGTAGCTTGTATCAAGACCTTCCTCATCTCTATCAAAAGAGTAGAGGTCTTTCATAATAAATTCTCTTCCCCGCATGAGTCCGAAGCGCGGCCGCCTCTCGTCCCTGTATTTGTTTTGGATCTGGTACAGCAGGAGGGGAAGCTGCCTGTACGAATTGACTTCTCCCCGGATCAGCGCGGTAATTATTTCTTCATGGGTCGGGCCGAGGGCAAATTCCCTGTTATGCCTGTCTTTCAGTCTGAAAAGCTCCGGTCCGTATACCTCCCAGCGTCCTGTCTCCAGCCATAATTCCGCAGGCTGGATTATCGGCATCAGCAATTCCTGCCCGCCCGCACGGTCCATTTCTTCCCTTATAATCTGCATTATCTTCTTAAGAACCCTGACGGCAAGCGGCAGGTAGGTATAGACTCCTGCCGCCGCCCGCCTGATAAATCCCGCCCTAAGCAAAAGCTGGTGGCTTACCACCTCGGCGTCGGCGGGCACCGATCTCGACGTTGGCGCCAACAACTCACTCGCTTTCATCCAATCCCTCCGGAATTGCGGCAAAAACATTTTTTCCAGCTGGAAATATCAGCTTTAATCAAAGTTTTTCCACCTCTTTCAGCAGTTCGTCCACCAGTTTGTCTTCTGAAACTTTCCGTACTATCTCGCCTTTGCGGAATATGAGGCCGGCCCCCCTCCCTCCAGCTATTCCCACATCTGCTTCCCTTGCTTCACCGGGACCATTCACCACGCAACCCATAACCGCCACCTTCAGGGGTTTGTCCAGCGTTTTCAGTCTCTCTTCCACTTCTTCCGCAAGCTTTATTACATTTATCCGGGTTCTTCCGCAGGTCGGGCAAGATATGATTTCAACCCCCCTGCGTCGTATTTCAAGGGCTCTTAAAATATCATAAGCCACCCTGATTTCGTGGGCGGGATCTCCGGTCAGGGAAACCCTCAACGTGTCGCCAATTCCTTCGTTGAGCAATATGCCGATACCCAGCGCCGACTTTACTGAACCGTAAAGCAGTGTTCCCGCTTCCGTTACTCCCACATGAAAAGGATAATCAACCTTTTCTGCCATCAATCGGTAAGCTTCAACCATCAAGGGCACGCAGGAAGCTTTCAGGGAAATCTTGATGTCGTTGAAATTCATTTCCTCAAGAATACTCACATGCTCCATGGCGCTTTCGATCATGGCCGCGGGAGTAACACCTCCGTGTCTGCTCAGGATCTGCCCGGCGATGGAGCCGGCATTTACGCCGATCCGGATCGGAACGCCGCGGTCCCTGGCCGCCCTGACCACCTCTTCTATCTTTTTTCGCCCGCCGATGTTCCCCGGGTTTATTCTCAACCCGTTGGCCCCCGCGTCGAGTGCCGCCAGCGCCAGCCGGTAGTCGAAATGGATATCGGCGACCAGCGGAATGCTGATTCCCATTTTTATTTGGGTCAGAGCCTCCGCAGCCTCCAGGTCCGGAACGGCAACGCGTATGATTTCACAGCCCAGGGCAGCCAGATTATTGATCTGCCTGACTGTCGCCCCGACATCCCTTGTATCGGTGTTAGTCATGGATTGTACGCTTACAGGCGCTCCGCCCCCGACCTGCACGTTGCCTATAAACACCGGCCTGGTGATCCGCCTCTTCATAACACCCTCCGTCCGCCTGCAGCAACATTTCAACGTCACGGCCAATTCCAGCTCAGGATGATACCCAATCTGCTACGAGCCTTTCTTTCCGGACACTACTGCCGCCCCGGAAGCTTTTCCCCGACCAGCAATTGCATAATATCGTTGTAGGTTATTACAATTATAAAAAGCAGCAGCAGTCCGAAACCGACAAGGTGGATAAAATTTTCCTTCACCGGGTCTACCGGACGGCCTCTGATCTTTTCCCAAATAAGAAACAGAATTCTGCTGCCGTCAAGGGCCGGTATCGGAAACAGGTTGAACAGTCCCAGGTTGATGCTTAAAAACGCGGCGATTTGCAAAAGAAAGAAGAATCCAACCTGCGCAGCCTTGCCTATTTCGCTGACGACCCTCACCGGTCCGCCCAAATCGGGGGGGGCCTGACCGAATATCATTTTTGAAATAAAATCCATCAGCGCTATGGTAACCCTGGCGGTCCATTCCGCTCCCAGGGCAATAGACGCGAAAAAGCCGGGCTTTACATAATCGCTCGACTGGTAGATGCCGATTTTCCCCAGGCCGTCCTCGTCCCTGATTGTTTTGACATCCAACGTCTTCTGCGCCCCGTCCCTTAAAACCGTAACCTTGATGTCCCGTTCAGGCATCCTGTTCACCAGATCGACAAGTTGCCGCCAATTTTCAACACGCTGGCCGTTGACCGCCAATACCTCGTCTCCGGCAGCTATGCCGGCCCCTTCGGCCGGATATCCGGGCAGCACCCCTCCAATTCTGGTGCTCTCCGAGGGAACGGGTACGCCCTGAAAATTAAAAATCACTGCCAGAATTATTACTGCCAGAAAAAAATTCATCAAGGGACCTGAGACGATGACACCTATCCTCTTACCAACAGGTTTTTTATTAAACGACCGGTCTTCGTCTTCCTTGCTCAATTCTTCGCCGGGTTCCATACCAGCCATACGAACGAAACCTCCGACAGGCAAAGACCTCAAATTATAATTTGTCTCGCCTTTTACAAAACCGAAGAGCTTCGGACCGAAACCCAGACTGAATTCATAAACCTTGATTCCTGCCGCCTTCGCCGCCAGGTAGTGCCCGAACTCATGAAAAAATATCAATATGCCAAAAACGAAAACAGAAGCAATAAAAGTTGTCATTAATTCACCCCGTTTTATGTCAATCTTCCGGCAATATCCCTGCCCACCGCCCTCGACCAGCGATCCGCTTCGAGGATTTCATCGAGACTGGGCCTGTTTACTTTTTCGTGCCTCTGCATAACAGACGCCACTACGGTCATAATTTTATCAAAAGTTATCTTCCCAGCCAGAAACAGATCCACCGCTATGTCGTTGGCCGCGTTGAGAACGGCTGGCATTGTTCCCCCGGCTCTCCCCGCTTCAAAAGCGAGAGAGAGGGAGGGAAACCTCTCCGTATCCGGCCTCATGAAAGTAAGCCCGCTCAAGTCCGCCAATTTCAATCTCGGGGCGGGGCCCGTCACCCGTTCAGGGTATGTCAGGGCGTACTGTATGGGCAGACGCATGTCCGGGATGCCCATCTGAGCTATTATGGAACCGTCCAAAAACTCAACGGCCGAATGGACGATACTCTGCGGATGAATCACAACTTCTATCTGTGAATAGTGTACCCCAAAAAGCCATCTCGCTTCAATTACTTCAAAACCCTTGTTCATCATCGTCGCCGAGTCGATGGTTATTCTGCTGCCCATGTTCCAGTTAGGGTGCTTTAGAGCCATATCAGGAGTTACCTTCTCAAAATTTTCCTTGTCCATCTCACGGAAAGGCCCCCCGGAGGCGGTAAGGATTATTTTCTCCACATCCCCGGCATTACGCCCTTCCAGGCATTGCCACACGGCGGAATGTTCGCTGTCCAGCGGCAATATTCTCACTTTTTTTTCCCGGGCAAGTTCCATCACGATTTGACCTGCCGATACAAGCGTTTCCTTGTTGGCCAGCGCGATATCCTTTCCCGCGCGAATGGCTGCGATGGTCGGATATATCCCTGCGGCCCTGCTCACGGCTATGACGACCAGATCGGCTTCCGTCATTGCAGCCAGGTTTTCCATACCCTTCCTTCCCCAGTCCATCTCGGGCCTGGTTTCGCGCGGCAGTATCCCGATAATTTTTTTCAATTCATTTTCATCCGCAAGCGCCGCCAAAGAGGGTTTATACTCCCTGATCTGCTCCGCCAGAAGTCTCCAGTTTTTGCCCGCTCCCAACCCCACGACTTTGAACCTGTCCGGCAGGCTCCGTATTACTTCCAGAGTCTGGCGCCCGACAGAACCGGTGCTGCCCAGAATGACAATTTTTTTCATTTATCCTGCACCATGCTTTATGACTTGATCTTTGGAATTATTTTCCCGGCTCTTATTACTGCCTGCAGGGCAATCAAGACAATCGGTCCCAGAATCAAACCGATGATACCGTAGATTTTAAGCCCCCCGTACATTGCAAGCAGAGTCGCCAATGGATGGAGGCCAAGATTAGCCGAAACGATTTTGGTCTCGAGCAACTGGCGTACAAAAACCACTATCGCGTACAGTATCGTAATTTTTATTCCCAGGCCGGTCGCTCCGGTGACAAACAGCCAGGCCAGCCAGGGAATGTAAATGGTAGCCGGTCCCAGCACCGGGATTAAATCAAAAAATCCCACCAGCAGCCCCACCGTCAGAGCATATTTCGTTCCTATAATATAAAAACCTGACACACTGATTACGGTGGTGATTAGCACAAGTATTATCTGGGCTTTTAGATAACCGACAAAAGCGACGCTTACCTCCTGCAAAACCGTCGCCGTTTTTTCCGCCCAGGGTGACGGTAGCAAGCGGAAAATGAGTTCCGATATGAGACGGCGGTCGCGCGCCAAAAAATACGTTGCGAGCAGGCTTACTATCACCACGGCAACAGTGCTCGGCACGAGGGAAATTACCGACAAGAGCGTATTTACCGATTTGCCGATCATCCCCTGAAGGTTCGCCGTAAGAATGTTAACATTTTGTTCCAGCGACTGAATCATTCCGGGAGGCAGTCCGGTGTAAAAAGCAGTCATTTTTTCGATAAAGACCTGGTAATATGCCTGCAGATCCCTTGCCACCGACGGCAAGGATACCGAAAGCTGAATTAATTCGGATACCAGCCTGAGAATAAAAGCGGACAAAATTAGAACCGCTCCGCCGAACACTATCAACATCGCCGCCATCGTCGCCAGTCCCCGGTTGATTTTCCCCCTGCACTGCAGAAAAACAATCAGCGGCTCCATCAGTGCCGTCAGGACGAAGGCAATGATAAAAGGCAAAAGGATGGGGAAAATATATTTTAAAGCCGCCACAGCCAGCAAAGAGGCTATAGCGGCAAACAATACCTTATTCAATGATTTTTGCACGGGCAAGCCACCTCAGCTTATTATAAACAGCAGTACGAAATAATACACGAGCGGGGCAGTGAACAGTGCGCTGTCTATCCTGTCCAGGATACCCCCGTGACCCGGTATCAGCGAACTGGAATCTTTTATCCCGGCCTGCCGCTTAAAAGCCGATTCCAGAAGATCGCCCACCTCTGCAGCCGCTCCGACCATAAGCCCCAAAAGGAGCATTTCCATGGGGGGTAAAAAATGATATATCCTTGTAAACAGGAGGGCAACCAGCAGGCTTCCCAGCAACCCACCGATCGCACCCTCCACAGTTTTTTTCGGGCTAAGAACCGGCGCAATTCTCCTCCTGCCGAAAAACATTCCCGCGAAATAGGCCGCCGTATCGCAGGCCCATGTACAGGCCAGCATAAATATAAGCCATATCCAGCCGTAGGGCAGCGTCCTCAAAAGGTAAAAGTAAGTGAGCAGTCCGACATAAAGAGTACCCATAAGGGTCGCGGCGCTGTCCAGCAGGGAAAAGCGCGGATACAGGGCCACCACCGCTATCAGATGGAGGAACATTATTACTGTGATGGTAGGTCCCGGATAACCGTCACTATAAAGATATGCGCCGCTTACTAAAATCAACCCTCCTGCACAGGCAATCCATAAAGAGGGTTTAATTCCCAGCCTGGCAAGCATCTCGTTCATTTCCTTCAAGCCCAGTACCACGATAATGCCGGTAAGCAGCAACAGCGGTATGTCCCCGTGCCAAACCGCCAGCACTACCAGGGGTATGCCGACCAAGGCGCTTAACACTCTTTGCCAAAGCACAGTTTCACCAGCCTGTCCGGACGTTCTGTCAGCTTTTTAAACCCCCGAATCGGCGCTCCCGCCTTTGATAATCCACCAGCGCGCGCAGCAAATGCACGCGGCGGAAATCCGGCCAGAGAACCTTTGTAAACCAGAATTCCGTATATGCCAGTTGCCAGAGCAAAAAATTGCTTATTCTGAAATCTCCCGAGGGGCGGATCAGCAAGTCCGGCTCAGGCTGTCCCGCCGTGTACAGATGATTGCTGACTGCTCTCTCGTCAATTTCATCCGGCAAAAAAGAGCCGTCCCTGACCTTCGCCGAAATAGCCCTTACAGCATCCAATATTTCCGACCTGCCGCCGTAATTGAGGGCAAGGTTAAGAATCAGCCCGTTGTTTCCGCTACTGCGCCGCACAGCCATGTTCAGGGCTTCCCGGGCCGACGCCGGCAACTCTTGCAGGCGGCCGATCGGGTTGACCCTCACATCCTTTTCACAAAGTTCTCTGATTTCTTTATTGAGGTACTCCACCAGCAGGTCCATCAGCACATCTACTTCTTCCTGCGGCCTCTTCCAGTTTTCCGTTGAAAAGGCATAAACAGTCAAAACCCTTATCTGCAGTTCCGAACAGGCTCTAACTATGTCCCTCAAAGACTCGACCCCGGCCCGGTGACCGAAACTCCGCGGAAGTCCGCGCTGTTTCGCCCACCTTCCATTGCCGTCCATGATAATTGCAACGTGTCTTGGCAGTTTTTGCCGATCAACTTTGCCCAGCAGGCTTTCAATTTCTTTTTTTTCCTTTGCTTCTTCATCTTTTTGCCGTAACAGGTCGATAAAATCAGCAGTCATATAAACCCGCAGCCCCCTAAAATGTTACGCGTACATCTGCCACGTTCAATATAAACAACCCCCTCTCAGGGAGGGGGTTTTACAATTACTCTTCAATAATAGCTCCCGTGGGGCAGGCATCAACACAAGCACCGCATTCCGCGCATTTATCTGGATCGATCTTATAAATATCACCTTCACTAATCGCATCGTTGGGGCAGGAATCCATGCAGGTCCCGCACGCAAGACACTCTTCAGTGATTTTGTATGCCACTCATATCCACCTCCTCTCATAATTATTTTCATTTACCACTGTCAACACCATTATTTCTCTAAAGGCCTTGAAGCGAACCACCCTTGATTTTTTGCCCGGATTCGCTCCGGCAGGCCCGGTGGTCGTGATTTCAACCTTGAAGCCTTTGCTTCTGCATATTTTTACGGCTTCGTCCACTGGCATCCCGATAACGTCAGGCAACCCGCGCATCAAACCTGCATGATCTCCTGTTCCTTGTTCGAGAGGAGGCTGTCTATTTCCTTTATATAACGGTCGGTTAGCTTCTGCACCTCGTCCTGATTCCTTTTTAATTCGTCTTCGGACATTTTGCCCTCTTTTTGCTTCGACTTTAATTGCTCGTTGGTTTCTCTGCGGATGTTGCGGACAGCCACCCTTCCCTCCTCCGCCTTTTTCTTGATCACCTTCATCAAATCAGCCCGTCTTTCCCGGGTAAGCTGTGGGATAGTCAGCCTTATTACCGTCCCGTCACTGGCAGGAGTAATTCCGAGATCGGATTTTAATATGGCCCGCTCGATTTCCGGAACGGAATTCTTGTCCCAGGGCTGGATGACCAAGAGCCTGGCCTCGGGTACGGTAATATTGGCAAGCTGATTTACAGGGGTAGGTGTTCCGTAATAATTTACGGTAATTTTGTCAAGCAGGGCGGGCGTGGCCCTTCCCGCGCGGAGCGAGGCAAATTCCTTTTTCACGACCTCAATCGTTTTTTTCATGCTGCTTTCAGCTTCTTTAATCAGTTCGTTTGCCATTCAATTCACCCCCGATATATGTTCCGATCTTTTCACCGAAGACTGCTTTTTTAATATTGCCATCCTCGTTCAAGTCGAAAACAATCAGCGGAATTTTATTATCCATGCACAGTGAAGCTGCAGTGGCGTCCATCACTCCAAGACCCCTGTTGAGCATATCAATATAAGTAAGCTCGTTGAATTTCGTCGCATTTGGGTTCTTCATCGGGTCCGAATCGTAAACTCCGTCCACCCTTTTGGCCATCAAGATCACCTGGGCTTCTATCTCAGCCGCGCGTAATGCTGCGGTGGTATCCGTGGAGAAATACGGGTTGCCGGTTCCGCCGGCGAATATTACCACCCTGCCCTTTTCCATATGTCTGATGGCACGCCTTCTAATGTACGGTTCGGCGACTTCCCTCATTTCAATGGCGGTCAGCGTCCTCGTGTCGACGCCCTGTTTTTGCAGTGCGTCCTGCAGGGCAAGAGAGTTCATTACGGTTGCCAGCATTCCCATGTAATCGGCCGTTGCCCTGTCCATGCCCTTTGCGCTTCCGGCTACACCACGCCAGATATTCCCCCCGCCAACCACAATGGCCATCTGGACCCTGTGTTCAACCACCTCTTTGATCTGCCTGGCAATATTGTTCACAACAACAGGGTCGATGCCGTATCCCTGGTTGCCGGCAAGGGCTTCTCCGCTCAGCTTCAAAACCACGCGCCAGTATTTTGGTGCAGCCATACCTTACAAGCAACCTCCAGTCTATCCAGAGTATTTCTACAATTTTGACCAAAATCCTCTTGTAATTTTTTATTTGCGAATATTTCGGGTCACGGCCTCAACCTCGGCGGCCAGGTCACATTGCTTTTTTTGAATTCCCTCGCCGAGTTCATAACGGACAAAGCGCCTGATATTTATGTTTTCACCGATCTTGGCAACTTTTTCCGTCAACATTTGCTTGACGGTGATATCAGGATTTTTAATAAAAGGCTGTTCCAGTAGGCAGACGTCTCTGTAAAACTTCTCAATACGTCCTTCCACCATTTTGTCCACGATCTTTTCCGGCTTGCCCTCATTCAGGGCCTGACGGCGAAGAATACTCCTTTCTCTCTCCACATTTTCGGCAGGAATTTCCTCGCGTCTTACGTACTCAGGCTTGGAAGCTGCAATCTGCATGGCGATGTCCCTGACAAAGGATTTAAACTCTTCGGTTTTCGCCACAAAATCAGTTTCGCAGTTTACCTCCACCAATACGCCTATCCGCCCGGCACCGTGTATGTATGATTCCACAAGACCCTCCGCCGCAATCCTGCCGGCTTTTTTTGCAGCGGCGGCCAGTCCTTTCTCCCTCAAATAAGTCGTAGCTTTTTCAATATCTCCGCCGGTTTCCGAAAGCGCTTTTTTGCAGTCCATCATGCCTGCCCCGGTACGCTCGCGCAATTCCTTGACAAGATTTGCCGGTACGCTCACTCAAATCGCCCCTTCCAACCATCATTTTCCTTTATTTATTATATCCAAGTTCTTATTTCCGCAACCAAAAAACAGCCGTGCACACAGAAAAAAGGCAGGTGAACCTCAGTAAATCGGCCCCCCGCCATCCTCTTCCTATTCAACCAGTTGCTCTCCCTGCTTGCCCTCGAGAACCGCTTCGGCCATTTTACCGGTCAGGAGACGCACCGCTCTGATAGCATCGTCGTTGCCAGGTATGACATAGTCGACTTCGTCGGGATCGCAGTTGGTATCGACTATGGCAACGATGGGTATTCCCAGCTTGCGCGCCTCGGCAACGGCAATGCGCTCCTTCCTCGGATCTATTACGAACAACGCTCCGGGCAGCTTGCGCATTTCTTTTATGCCGCCCAAAAATTTCTGCAGCCTTTCCTTTTCATGAATGAGTTCGGCCACCTCTTTTTTGGGAAGGACTTCCATTGTGCCTTCAGCTTCCATTTTTTCAAGTTCGTGAAGTCTGTCAATGCGCCGCCTGATCGTCTGGAAGTTGGTCAGCATCCCGCCAAGCCAGCGCTGATTTACATAAAACATGCCGCAACGTTCTGCTTCTTCTTTTACCGCCTCCTGGGCCTGTTTTTTCGTTCCCACAAAAAGTATTGTCTCCCCTTCGGCGGAAAGCTGTTTTACGAAGTTGTACGCTTCCTCCACTTTTTTGACCGTCTTCTGCAAATCAATGATGTATATGCCGTTTCGATCGGTAAAAATATAGGAGGCCATTTTGGGATTCCATCTTCTGGTCTGGTGGCCGAAGTGAACCCCCGCTTCGAGAAGTTGCTTCATTGAAATTACAGCCACTTTTACACCTCCCTCCCGCGCGGTTTTGCTCCTCCGCTGCCTTCATCCTTCTGCAAAACCGGCAGTAACGGCGGCACCTTTGCAAAAATTCAGCAGCGTGTGTAATTAACACCAAGCTGTATTTTACCATAAATAAAACCCCGGTGCAACTCGAGGTTTCTCAAAACATATATTCAAAAAATTTAGTGCTGCCTGGCCTTTTCAAGCTCCTCTATAAGATAGTCGTTGAGCACCCTGATGTATGTCCCCTTCATCCCCAGGGACTTCGACTCTATTACTCCCGCACTCTCGAACTTGCGAAGGGCATTAACTATAACAGATCTCGTTATACCGACCCTGTCCGCAATCTTACTCGCCACCAGAAGTCCCTCTTCACCCTCCAGTTGCTCGAATATGTGCTGCACCGCGTCAAGTTCGGAATATGAAAGCGTGCCCAGAGCCACCTGTACCGCTGCGCGCTTGCGCGCCTCCTCTTCAATCTTCTCCGCCCTGGACCTCAATATTTCCATCCCCACTACCGTGGCGCCGTATTCGGCCAGGATAAGATCCTCGTCATTGAATGTATTGTCAAACTTGGCCAGAATCAACGTGCCTAGCCGCGATCCGCCTCCTACTATGGGTACATAAGTAGATATCTTGTTATTGAACCGGCAGCGCTTTTGCTCAAAAATACATGCGTTGGCAGTTTGGCAGAAGTTCGCGTAAGTCTCGTTGATTTTCATCAGATTCTCGTTATAATCTTCAGGAAATCCTCCGAGACCCTCAACCATATCCTTCATAATATCGCATGTCCAGCCTTTGAGGTAGGCGTAACCCAGGACTTTCCCGTGCCTGTCGATGATATATATGCTTGCTCCGATATTTTCACTCAATACTTCGGCAATCTCGTTGAAATCGACGGTATGCCCGGCCGACTTCTGGAGCAGTTTATTAATGGCGCGGGTTTTGTCCAACAGTACCCTCATCTTATCCCTTCTTCCTCTTCTCACAAAATGTAGTGGCTCAAATCCCGATTTTTAACCAGTTCACCCAATTTTTCGACAACATGTTCGCGATTGATTACAATACGTTCCCCTTTTAGCTCCGAAGCTTGAAAAGATATCTCTTCCAAGAGTTTTTCCAGAATAGTGTGCAGGCGTCTGGCACCTATATTCTCGGTTTGTTCATTAACAGTATACGCGATATTCGCAATTTCTACAAGAGAATTTTCCGTAAATTTAACCTCGACACCTTCAGTCGCCAATAATTCGGTATACTGCTTTATCAAGGCGTTTCTCGGCTCTGTCAGAATTTGTTGAAAATCGCTGCGGGTAAGGCTCTCCAGTTCGACACGGATGGGGAAACGTCCCTGCAGTTCTGGAATTAAATCGGACGGCTTCGCCATATGAAACGCCCCGGCGGCAATAAACAGGATGTGGTCGGTCTTGACCGGTCCGTATTTCGTCATTATGGTCGAACCTTCGACTATGGGGAGAATGTCGCGCTGCACCCCGCCCCTCGAAACATCAGGCCCGTAACCTTCGCGTCCTGCAATCTTGTCTATTTCATCCAGAAAAATTATGCCGTCCTCCTCAGCGCGTCTGACGGCCGCCGAGGTGACCTCGTCCATGTCGATAAGCTTCTGCGCCTCCTGCTGGGTTAGAATTTTACGGCCTTCACTCACCGTGACCTTGCGCTTCCGCTTTTTCCTGGGCAAAAGGCCGCCAAGCATATCCTGCAGGTTGACTCCCATTTCCTCCATGCCCGAGCCTGTAAAAACCTCGAGCATGGGCGGCTTGTTGTCCTCGACCTCTATTTCTATGTACTCGTTCTCCAGTTCACCCCTGGCAAGTTTCTCCCTCAGCATCTCCCGCTCGAATTCTATCCGCTTTATTCGCTGTTCTTGACTTTTGTCGATCGGCTCCGCTGGTTTTGCAGCGCCGAACAGCATCTCCAAAGGATTTCGCGGAGCGGTTTCCTGAACCGGAATTGGGGCGAGAATTTCAATTATCTTCTCATCCGCCATCTTCCTGGCCCTGTCTTCCACCTGGGCAAGCTTTTCTTGTTTGACCATCCTTATAGAAGTTTCGACCAGATCCCTGACCATGCCCTCCACATCTCTCCCCACATAGCCCACTTCGGTAAACTTCGTGGCCTCCACCTTTATGAAGGGGGCTTTGACCAGCCTGGCCAGCCGTCGCGCGATCTCGGTTTTCCCAACTCCGGTGGGACCTATCATTAAAATATTCTTTGGCATTACCTCGTCCTTGAAATCATCACTCAGCAACTTCCTGCGGTAACGGTTGCGAAGAGCCACCGCCACAGCCTTTTTGGCCTTATCCTGCCCGACGATGTATTTGTCCAGTTCTTCCACAATCCTTCGCGGAGTAAGTTCTTCCATCTTTGTTCCCCCGTATCTTATAATTCTTCCACGATAATATTCTCGTTTGTATAAACACAGATCTCGGACGCAATCAATAGCGCTTCTCTCGCAATGTCCTTCGCTTCCAGGCCGGTCTTTTTCGCCAGGGCGCGGGCCGCTGCGAGGGCATAAGGCCCTCCCGACCCGATAGCAGCCACCCCGTCATCCGGTTCGATAACCTCGCCGCCTCCCGATATGATCAGAAGATCTTCCTTATCCGCCACGATCAAAAGCGCTTCAAGCCGCCTCAATATCCTGTCGGTGCGCCATTCCTTGACCAGTTCCACGGCGGCTCTCTGCAGGTTGCCGTGGTACTCCTCCAGCTTTCCTTCAAATTTTTCGAAAAGCGTAAAGGCATCAGCCACCGATCCGGCAAACCCGGCAACCACCCTATCCTTATAAAGCCTTCTTATTTTTCTGGCGCTCTTTTTTATAATTGTGTTCTGGGCGAAAGTTACCTGACCGTCGCCGGCCATGGCCACCCTACCGTCTTTTTTTACCGCAACAATGGTTGTAGCGTGAAACATATACTTCTCCCTTCCTAATCTTCAATATGTCACTGGCTTTTTTATTCTTTTGCCCGTGGGTGGGATTTTAGATATACCTTTTTCAGCCTCTCTCCGGATACGTGGGTGTAGACTTGCGTGCTGGAAAGACTTCTGTGGCCCAAAAGCTCCTGAACGGAGCGGAGATCTGCCCCGGCGTTGAGCAGGTGTGTCGCAAAAGTGTGCCGTAACGTGTGAGGACTGATCTTCTTTTTCAGGCGAACCTTTTCAGCGTACTTGTCGATGATTTTTCGGACACCCCTTGCGGACAGCCTTTTACCCCGGTTGTTGAGGAAAAGGGCGCCTTCCGGCTTTTGCGGAACCGGAATAAAATCCTTGATGATACCGTCTCCCCTTTTTTTATTTAAATTCTCCAGGAGCCTGGGCCGGCCTTCGCGGATATATCTGCGCAAGGCTTCGACGGCCATTGAACCGAGAGGAACCAGCCTTTCGCGCGATCTTTTGCCCATCACCCGGACATAACCCGCACCAAGATCCAGATCGCCCATATTAAGCGATTCAAGCTCACTTATCCTGAGACCGCCGGCATAAAGTGTTTCCAGAAGGGCCCTGTCGCGCAGGCCCAGGGGACGGTCCTGGTCCGGAGCTTCCACAAGCGATTCCGCTTCCTCCTCGTATAAAAAGTTCGGCAGTTTTTTCGTCCGCTTGGGGCCGGCGACCCTGGTCATGGGATTGTCTTCTACCACTTTTTCCCGGCACAGGTAACGGTAAAATGAACGCCATGCGGCAAGCCTCCTCGCCACGGTAGATCGCGATAGTCCCCCGGCCTGTAAAAAGGCCAGATACTGCCGGTAAATTCTGTGATTTATGTCCCCCGGCATAACACTGTGGTCGTTTTTTTTCAAAACCGAAGAAAAATAATCAAGACCGGAGAACAGGTCTTTCTGGTAATTTTCAACAGTCAGCGGCGAGGCGTTCTTCTCTACTTTCAGGTAGACAAGGAAACTGTCGATATATGAGTACATTTTAAAAAATCTCTTCCCTTAATTTTTCTATTGATTCCAGCGCTCTTTCCGCAATTGCTTTCAATCTGTCTTTCTTGTTGCCGCTCTTCGTCTTCAGCGGCGGGAACAGGCCGAAGTTAATATTCATGGGCTGAAAGCATTCCGGATCGGAAGTGGTTATATAATGAGCCAGTGAGCCGAGCGCCGTTTCCCTTGGAAACACCAGCGCCTCTCCGCCGCATGCCAGGCGGGCGGCATTGATGCCGGCCATCAGGCCCGAAGCCGTCGATTCGATATAACCCTCCACTCCGGTAATCTGTCCGGCAAAAAACAGGTTTGGTCTTTCCTTTGTTTGAAAGGTCGGTTTAAGCAATACGGGCGAATTGATATAAGTATTCCTGTGCATTACTCCAAAGCGCACAAATTCTGCTTTCGCAAGCCCGGGTACGAGACGGAACACGCGTTTTTGCTCTTCCCACTTCAATCCGGTCTGGAAGCCGACCATGTTGTACATGGTAGCCTCAGCATTTTCCTGCCTCAACTGTACAACTGCGTAAGGTCTTCTGCCGGTACGCGGGTCGATCAGCCCCACCGGCTTCATAGGCCCGTAAAGCAACGTCTCCCTGCCTCTCGCAGCCAGCGCCTCGATTGGCATGCATCCTTCAAAATGCAGTTCCCGCTCAAACTCCCTGCGCGGGAATTTCTCCGCCCTGACAAGCGCTTCCCGGAATCTGTCGTATTCTTCCCTGTCCAGCGGACAGTTTATATAAGCCGATTCTCCCTTGCCATAGCGCGAAGAGCGAAAAACTTTGCTGAAATCGATCGATTCGGCGCTGATGATCGGCGCAACCGCGTCATAAAAATAAAAATAGTCACGGCCCGTAAACCAGCGAATGCTTTGCGCCATGTCCTCCGAAGTCAGCGGCCCCGTAGCCAGGATCACCGCCCGGCCCTCCGGAATGAAGGCCACCTCCTCGCGGCGTACTTCTATCAAAGGGTTTTTCAGGATTCTTTCAGTGACGCGCCCGGCAAACAGTTCCCTGTCTACGGCAAGCGCACCGCCCGCAGGTACGCTGGTTTCATCCGCGCAACAGATAATCAGCGATCCCAAACGTCTCAATTCCTCTTTCAATAGCCCCGCAGCGTTTTCCAGGGAGGCGGCACGCAGCGAGTTGCTGCACACCAGTTCGGCGAATTTACCGCTTTTGTGCGCGGGCGTTAACTTAACCGGCCGCATCTCGTAGAGCCTGACCCTCGCCCCTGTTCTGGCAGCCTGCCAGGCCGCCTCCGAGCCGGCCAGACCGGCCCCGATCACAATAACGGAAGGCTCGTCGCCCGAACCAAAATGACAGTCCGCCGCTTTTTCCGCCTCGAATTTACGCTTCATCCGTTATCCGTCTCCCGTATCCGGCAGATTTCTTCCCACTGTCCGTATTTGCCCCGTTTTTCTTTGCTAATGAGCAAACGTATCTTCCTTTGCCGTCAGGCCGGCTCCTTACCGGTTTTTCGCAGTTCTTTCCGGCTTGGGAATCTTCTTATAGCCACATTTCTCGTTTAAACAGGCCAGCACGGCATTTCTGCCGGCTCCCTTTTCCACCACCAGGTAGCCGCATTCCGGGCATTGCTTTTCGGACGGCTGATCCCAGGTTGTGAACTGACACTCCGGAAAGCGGCTGCATCCGTAAAATTTCCTGCCTTTCTTGCTTCGCCTGACGACCAGACTGCCCTCGCACTCGGGACATTTTATCCCGACAGGTTCCAACAGGGGCCTGGCGTTGCGGCACTCGGGAAAGCCGGGGCAGGCCAGGAACTTGCCGTACCGTCCGATCTTGATTACCATATTACGACCGCACAGTTCGCAAATTTCCCCGGTCTTCTCATTCTCCACCTGCACCCGCCCGATTTCCTTTTCGGCTTCTTCAAGGGTATCTTTAAAAGGATTGTAAAATTCCTTCAAAACTTGAATCCAGTCGGTACCGCCTTCCTCGATGCTGTCCAGTTTTTCTTCCATGCCGGCGGTAAATTCCACATCGATTACCTTTTTAAAGTGTTTTTTCAACAGATCGACAACGATCAGGCCGAGTTCTGTCGGATAAAACTGTTTGTTTTCCCTGACCACGTATCCTCTTTTGATGATTGTTTCAACAATCGGGGCGTAAGTGCTGGGACGTCCTATTCCTTTTTCCTCCAGGGCCTTGATCAGCGTTGCATCGGTATAACGCTGCGGCGGCTGGGTAAAGTGCTGTTTCGGGGTAAGAGACCTTGCTTCGAGTTCCTCGCCTTCCTTCAGGTCCGGGATCATTCTTTCCTCCTCTTTTTCCTCGTCGTCCCTGCTCTCCACGTACACCCTGGTATATCCCGGAAATTTAACCAGCGAACCAACAGCGCGAAAAACATATTCCCCGGCCTTTATATCAACGCTGGTCACGTCATAAACGGCCGGACTCATTTGGCTGGCAAGAAAACGTGACCAGATCAATTTATACAGCTTGTACTGGTCGTTTGAAAGAAAGTCCCTGATTTTGTCGGGCTCCCTGGTGACCGAAGTCGGACGGATGGCTTCATGAGCATCTTGAATCCTGCCCTTTTGCTGGCTTTGCCCGGCATCCCTGCCGGCGTACCGGCTGCCGAAACGATCCTGAATGTATTTCACCGCCTCTTTCGCGGCCGTCGCCGACACTCTTGTCGAGTCGGTACGGATATAAGTCACCAGTCCCGAGGTTCCTTCCCTGCCCAGGTCCAGCCCCTCATAAAGCTGTTGCGCAACCATCATCGTCTTCCGCGCGGTAAAATTGAGCTTACGGTAAGCCTCCTGCTGAAGGGTGCTGGTAGTGAAAGCCGGCGCCGGCTTGCGGCTTTTTTCCCTGCGGGCGACCTTCCCGACCACATAATGCGCACCCTTTAGAGTTTCCAGGACTGCTTTCATCTGCTTTTCGCCGGCAATCCTGATTTTCTTGTCATTCTGCTTGAAAAGCTTTCCCTCAAACGGAGCGAAACCGTTTTTTATGAAAGAAGCGGTAAGCGTCCAGTATTCCTCCGGCTTAAAAGATTTAATCTCCTCCTCACGGTCGGCAATCAATCTTACGGCCACGGACTGCACCCTGCCGGCGCTCAGACCCTTTTTCACCTTCCGCCACAGGAGAGGGCTCAGATTGTAGCCGACCAGCCTGTCGAGAATGCGGCGGGCCTGTTGGGCGTTGACTCTGTTGAAGTCTATTGGTCTGGGGTGTTTCAGCGCTTCTCTGATAGCCTGCCTGGTGACCTCGTTGAATTCAATCCGGCACGGCTGATTTTCATTTAATTCCAGCACACTTGTCAGGTGCCAGGCAATAGCCTCCCCCTCCCGGTCCGGGTCCGAGGCTATCAGCACCTGTTTGGCTTTTTTAATTGCCGTCTTCAGGTCCTTTATTACGTCCCCCTTGCCGCGTATGGTAATATATTTCGGCTTGAACCCGTTTTTGACGTCCACCCCGAACTGGCTTTTGGGCAAATCCCTGACGTGACCCATCGACGCTTTGACGGTATACCTCTTGCCCAAAAACTTGCTTATAGTTCTGGCTTTGGCAGGTGATTCGACAATTACGACAGTATCAGACAATACTTCACACCTCATCCGCAAGTCTGCTTGATTTATATGGCACTTATTATAACACTATTTTAAAATTTATCCCAATTGCCGCAACTTTAGAACATCAGGCGACCGGATCGCGCGTATAACTTTCCAGGAAGCTGTCTGGTCAGACCCTTGAGCTCAAGGTACATCAACGCAGCCATGACTTTCTGCGGCAAAAGACCGGACCTGATGATCAGTTCATCCAATGAAACGGGGTCATATGCAAGATGTCCGTAGATCGCCCTTTCATCCTCGCTCATTTTGACAGTTCCTTCCCCTTCCGGCCCGGGCAGCGGGAATATCTTTTCCAGCCCGATTTCATCCAGAATGTCCCCCGTTCCTTCCACCAGCCTGGCCCCCTGCTTGATCAGGCGGTGCGGTCCACGGCTCAGAGTGCTTGTAATGCTGCCCGGAACAGCCATTACATCCCGTCCCTGTTCCAGGGCGTAATCGGCAGTTATCAAAGCGCCGCTCCTTTCAGCCGCTTCCACGACCAGCGTCCCCAGGGAAAGGCCACTTATAATCCGGTTGCGGACCGGAAAATGCCAGGATTCGGGGGGCGATCCCGGGGGAAACTCGCTGACGATTGCTCCCTGTCTCGCTATTCTTTCCATAAGACCGCTGTTCTCCCTCGGATAGGCAACATCAGGGCCGCAGCCTAAAACTGCAATCGTCCTGCCTCCGCCGGACAGAGCCCCGACATGCGCTGCCGTGTCGATGCCCCTGGCCATCCCGCTTACCACCGTGATGCCTACCGCAGCCAGATCCCTTGTAATTTTTTCTGCAACCGCCCGACCGTAGGGGCTTGGCTTTCTCGTCCCGACTACTGCAACGGCCAGACTGTCATCCGGTTTCATTGTTCCCCTGACAAAAATAACGGGCGGCGGATCGAAAATCTTGAGAAGGTTTTCCGGATACGCGGGATCTGTATGGACGACGAATTGTATACCACGTTTTTCCAGTCTGGAAACCTCTTCTGCAAGATCAATTTCCGACCTCCTTTTCAGGACGCCCGCCAGCGCTTTTTCACCAATACCGGCTACGTTCAAAAGTTCTTTTTCTCCGGCCTCCCAGGCAGACTTAGGCGATCCGAAATATTCCACCAGTTCCCATATCTTTCTGCCGGCGCCCGGCCACAACATTTGCCAGCCCAGCCAGAACAACCTGTCGTCCAATGGCTTCCCCCCAAGCAACATTTTAATCACCTTACTTTCGGGGTCAGGATTATTTCTCCTTCCGGCTTGCAAAATATTCTTTTTCTGCAGCGTTCACTAATTCGTCCATTGACTGTTTTAAATTCAGTACGCCGGCGTAAAGATCGCCGTATTGAGAAAGGCGTGCGAAGATGGTTTTTATATTAAAATCCGGCGGATAAACATCCCCCTTTTCAATCTCCCGCCAGTTCAGCGGAGTTGAAACGGGAGCGCCCGCCGCCGGCCGCAGGCTGTATGGAAAGGCCATGGTTTTCCCCCTGCCGTTCTGCAGGTAGTCAAGATACACCCTTTTATTTCTCAGGCTGATTTTTCTCTCTGTTGTAGCTATGTCCGGGATCATTTTTCCCACTTTCTCAGCAACGTACCTTACTGCTGCGGTTACCTGCAGCCAGGAGTAAACGGGATCTACCGGGGCAAAAAGATGCAGCCCCCTTGCTCCGGAAGTTTTGGGAAAACATTTTAGACCAAATTTTTCGAATACCTCTCCAACCAGCAGCGCAACTTTCAAGGTATCCGAAAAGGACGCTCCTGCTGACGGATCGAGGTCCATCACCGCTATGTCCGGGGCCTCCAGGTTTTCCGTCCTGGATAGCCACGCGTGCATTTCGATGCAGGCCTGGTTGGCAAGCCATATTAAAGTCGCCCTGTTATTGCATATTATATAATGCACCGTTTTTTCCCCGTGTTTAACAAGCTGCGTTTTAATCCAGCCCGGTGCGTAATCGGGGAATTCTTTCTGATAAAACGATTCCCCGCTTATTCCGTCGGGGTATCTTTTCATGACTATCGGCCTGTTGTAGAGGTGAGGGAGAATATAAGGAGCAATTTCAGCATAATACTTGACTAAATGCGCCTTTGTCAGTCCGTCAGGCCATAGCAGCTTATCAAGGTTGGTTAGCTTGACCTCAAAACCATTAACCGACACATAGGATTCTTTCATCAAGACTACCTCGTTTGCGTTTCATTTTTACTCTTGTTACGCGTGCCGGAGCTTTGTTTGCACTTTTTAATATGATCATTTTCTCCTTCAAAGACCCTCCTCCGGTATCCTTTTGCGCCCCTTTTTACCGTTTTGTTTCCACGGCCTCACAATCCACAGGAGACTTGTCCCACCGGAGGCCTTTGTAAACCGGATGCCTGAGCAGGCCGTCCGCCGTCTCACTCGTATACTCCACACCGCAGACCAGCATAGGAACTACAAATTTCGTCAGCCGCCTTTCCCTTCCGGGCAGTTCCAGTTCGCTGCCGTATGTTTCAATTTTTCGCAGGGCGCTCATCAGTCCCGCAGCTTCCTCCACTCCAAACCCCGTTCCGACTTTCCCCTGATAAACCAGCTTGCCGTTTCTGTATCCTCCCAGAACGAGCGAGCCCAAATTGCCGCCCCTTCTGGATAATTGATAACCGCATACAACAAGGTCGGCCTCCCTGGTATGCCTGATTTTTTTCCAGTATTGCGACCTCCTGCCGGGAAGGTAAACACTCTGTATTTTTTTTGCCACAATGCCTTCCAGCCCTTTTTTTACGCAGGCCTGAAAAAAATCCCGGCCGCACCCGACAACGAATTCCGGAACCTCCAAACTGTCCCCGTATCCGGCAACATCTGCGAGAAGCCCTTTTCGCTCACCGAGCGGCAGCTTCATGACGTTTTTGCCGCCAAGATACAAAACGTCAAAAGCCACAAAAACAGCCGGGCGTTCCAGCGCAGCCGCGGCAATCTCGCCAATGCCGATCATCCTGCCCCTCGCCTGGAGATCCTTGAACGACGGCCTGCCTTTTTCGAAAACTACGATCTCGCCGTCCAAAACAGCCGGAAGTCTGTCGACCTTTTCGTGCAATCGGGCCAGTTCTGGAAACCTGTCGCTCAAATCGATCAGGTTTCTTGATCTTATCACAGTTTTTCGGTCAAGGTAAGCCAATCCGCGGTAACCGTCCCATTTTATTTCATAGAGAAAAGACTGGCTGTCAAAGGGTTTTGAACTCACCGCCAGCATCGGGCGGATCAGGGGCAACTCTGGCATTTCAGCGCCTCCATCAAGCCGTTCTTACTCCTATGACGTTTTAAGCTTCTTCTTTTTAACCTTGTTCATTTTGCCAGCCATCCCAGCCCCTCCGTCCGCCTCCTCCGTTTTGTTTCTAGCCTTCCGGGCCATGTCTATGCTTGCCTTCAAAGCTTCCATCAGGTCGACGACTTTGCCCGCTTCCTTTCCGGGAACGGTATGAACAGCCTTGCCGGCAATCTTCGCCTGAATTAATTCCATCAGACCCTCCCTGTACTTATCCGTGTATTTTTCTGGCCGGAATTCAGACGAAAGACTGTTAATAAGGTTTACCGCCATTTTAACCTCGTTTTCATGCAGACCTACCTGATAGTTCATTTCAGGGATTGCCTCAGCGTTTCTTATTTCATCCTGATAATACATGGTGCTCATAACCAGGGCTTCGCCGCTCACCCGGAGCGCGGCCAGGGACTCGCGGCTCCTTATTAGGACCCTCGCCACAGCCACCTTTCCCGCCTCGCGCATGGCTCTTTTAAGCAGTTCGTACACCTTCGCGCCGCCGTCTCCGGGGGCGAGATAATACGCTTTTTCATAATACAGGGGATCAATTTCTTCAAGATCCACAAAATCAATTATCTCAATCGCCCGTCCGCCGGCTGACGCATCAATTTTTTCAAAATCGCCCTCTTCGATAACCACATATTTGCCTTTTTCGTGCTCATATCCCCTTACAATTTCCTCGATGGGAACCTCCCTTTGACAGTACGGGCAGTAGCGCTTGTACTGAACCGGCGTTTTGCACTCCTCATGAAGATAATTGAACTTGATTTTCTTGCTATCGGTTGCGGTATACAACTTTACCGGCACGTAAACCAGTCCGAAACTGACCGCACCTTTCCATAACGGGCGAATGTCTTTCACCTCCGTTTTTATACTATTATCTCCTGCAAGATAAGCTGATTCTGTTAATCTTTGCGCAATTCAGGACTTTGTCCGGATGCCACGGCTTGTGTGCCGGAAAAACACGGCTTTTCCCAATCAAAAACCCGGGACGGGTCTCGGGCGAGGTCGTTGACGAAGACCTTGAGGTTGAAACGCTTGCTCACATGCTTCGTGTCGAGTGAACCAAGTCGGCGCCTTGTCACCGCTCACTCCCGTTGCTTCGCGCCGGCAGCGCTTACTGTTTGCTTCGGACGGAACCGGGCCGCCTTCAACTCACATCCTGTTGCGGTTCAGGCTTTCGCGGACAGCCTTGTCCGCTTATCCAATATCGCATCCTCACTTCGCCCGGTTACATGGCCGGAGTGTTTGCAGGCGTCTGCCTGGAAATCTCAACCCTCGTTCCCGGCCGCAATTCTCCAGGTTTGAACATTGACTGTATTTGAGCTATAACCTGCGGCGCTATGTCAATCAGACGATCTACTACGGCGTTCCCGTCCACCGGCAGAAACCTTACCTGACCGTTGCCGACCACGAGAAACCCGATCGGCTTTACCGAAACGCCCGCGCCGCTTCCCCCTCCAAAAGAAGGCATCTGTACCTGCTCACCGCCGTCTTTCCTTTCAAGGCCCATATCGAACTCGCCCCCGCCGGCGGCAAAACCGCAGGTCACCCTTGAAACGGGAATAATTACGATGCCGTCGGGGGTTTCAACCGGATCACCCACCACGGTGTTTACGTCCACCATTTCCTTGATGCTTTCCATGGCAGTTTTCATCAAGCCTTCAATAGGATGCTGCTCAGCCATTCCTCTCACTCCTTAAGCCCTTTAACTTTATTAATAATTTTTAATAATTTCTCCCCGTTCCGGGGAAATATACGGCAAGCTCCGTTTAAACGGTTACGGCAGTTCAATTGCAGGCCCTGCCGGTCAATTTTAATGCCAGCAGCTTGCAGCCGGCGAGAAAGATGTGCCTCACCCTTACTTCAAGCGCACAGTCCAGCGACGTGTTGAAACAGGTTTTCCCAAAAGCCGGCAATACAGCCAGAACGGGCCTGCAGCCGGCCGGAGAAAGAAGACGGTACAAAAAATTCAACGCCAGGCCCTTCAAGCCCCATGCCATACCGCTTAACAAGCCCGTCCGGGAGGGGTCGCCAGCACCGATTTCCGTTTTCCATTGAAAGCAGCGCAGTTCAACCCGCCTTAATAAATAGGCGATTGCCGGTTTGTATTTCCTGACAAAGCACGCGCTTCGCAGCAAAAAACCGGTTTTTCCGGAAATGCCGGTATAACGCCCCCTGTTCTTTTTAATCGCGGCCTGCTGGCTTCTCTCACCTGCGGAACCCGCTCCGATTTTAAAGGCCGGTCCCGGCGCCGTCCGGAATGACGGACTTTTCAAAACGTCCCGCCTGTTCTTTACACAGTCGACTCCTGCCTTTACGGGCGGCACTTCCAACCTGTAAACGACTATCCCCCTCCAAACCGAGACGGCCAGGGAAAGGTGGTTTTCATCGCCGGCTCTGTTGAATTTTATCTGCAGCCTGATCTTTGTCGCGAAAAGAAAAACCATAACAACTGCCGCAGCAAAGATAAAAAGGATTGTTCCGTACACCCTTTTCACTCCCTGCAATATTTTTCCTCCGTTGTCCGGACCTATTCCTTACTCCGGTAAAAATTCCGGCTCTCCCGCACCAACGCAAAAAACTTCCGCAGAGCCCGCGGGCTTAATCCGCATCCCGGCTGCAACACCGGAACAAAAAACGCCGCCTTTTGCCGGCAGCGTCATTTTAGGGATAAACTTCAACCGTTCCAGTAGTCCAGTCCCACGTTCCTTCTGGCGCGTTCCAGGTAAGATACCGCAACCCGCCTTGCTTTTTGCGCCCCTTTCTTCATGATTTCCGTCACATAGCTTTTGTCCTTGACCAGTTCCTCCCTCTTTTTCCGGTAGGGACGGAAATATTCCCAGATCAAGGAGAACAGTTCCTTTTTGACATCGCCGTATTTGAGACCGGGCGTCAAAAACCTCTCTTTAAGCGACTCCTTACCCCGATCATCCAAAAATAGAGAATATATGTCAAAGAGTGTGTTGCCCTCGACCGGCTTGGGTAAATGAACGGGAGTAGAATCGGTTTTAATCTTCATAATTTTTTCCCGCAATGTTTTCTCGTCGGAGAATATTTCAATGGTGTTGCCGTAAGACTTCGACATTTTCTGCCCGTCTATTCCCGGCACAATAGCAAAGTCCTCTTCAATGTCCGGTTCCGGCACCACAAAAGTTACGCCGTATGTATTGTTGAAACGTTCGGCGATATCCCGCGCAATCTCCAGATGCTGCTTCTGGTCCTTCCCGACCGGCACCTTTTCACCGCCGTAAAGCAGAATGTCCGCGGCCATCAGTACGGGATAGGAGAACAACCCATTGCTGGCCGGAATCCCCTTGGCAGTCTTGTCCTTGTAGGAGTGGTTTCTCTCCAGCAAACCCATGCCCGTGACGTTTGAAAGCAGCCAGGTCAACTCGGTCACTTCCGGCACGTCGGACTGCACCCAGAAAACAGTTTTTTCAGGATCAAGACCCAGCGCAAGAAAATCGCAAGCCGCCTCCACCGTCTGCTTCCTCAAAAAGTTTGCGTCGAAGACCGACGTTAGCGCGTGGTAGTTAACCAGAAAGCAAAACAGTTCGCTGCTTTCCTGATATTCCACCATCCGTTTCATCATACCGAAATAATTTCCCAAATGAAGTGAGCCTGAAGGTTGAATTCCCGAAAGGACGCGCAACGCAAAGCCTCCCTTTTCAATAATCATATTTTGTTTATTACATGAAGAGCCCGGCGATACCCGCGGCAAGTTCAAAAAGAAGACTAGCAAACGGGTTGATAAAAACCTTGAAGACAAAGCCGACGGCTCCGGTAAAAATCAAGATAACCAGCAGTATTGCCCCGTAGGCTTCCAGTTGATAAAGCCAGTTCTGCCTGCCCGGTATCAGCCCCACCAGTATTTTCGAACCGTCCAGCGGCGGCACCGGAATCAGGTTGAAAAAACCGAGCATCACGTTGATGCGGATCATATAGCCCATTACATATTTGAAATACGGAATTCCCGCGCCGGCAAATACCCCCAGGATCACTGCCGAGGCAACCGCGATAATGATGTTGGCAGCGGGACCGGCCAGAGAAACCATCAGCATCCCTCTGCGCATATCCCCCCTGAAATTTACGGGGTTGACGGGCACCGGTTTCGCCCAGCCGAACCCGTAAAAAATCAGCAGAATAAAGCCGAGAATGTCAATGTGTACCAGGGGGTTTAGGGACAACCTTCCCAAATTGCGTGCCGTGTTGTCCCCGTAAAGTTTAGCCGCCCACCCGTGGGCAAACTCATGGAAGGTCAGTCCCGCCAGAATGGCTGGCAGGGTTAAAGCAGTCTGGTGGAGGTCGGGCATGTTAAACATTTTTCAGCGCCCCTTGATAGCCTTCTAAAAATTCCCTGGCATATTTCAGTTCTTCCTTTCTGGACCGCACCAACCCGTCAATACGTGCCTGCCACACCGCGTCAAGCGCTTTCCTGAACGAAGGCCCCGGCTCAAAACCCATGTCCCGCAGATCTTTTCCGTTAATGGACGGCCTGTCGCAGAATATCGCCGTCAGCAACTGTCTGAACCTGGTTTTGGACACATTGCCGGGCAGGTAGGTCAGAATCAGGGGGTACGCCTCCGCAGGCACGGACATTATGTGCCTGGCCGTTTCGCTCAAGGCAATGCCTCCAGCCGGGCTCTGCAGATATTCCACGGCCCTTCTCCACCCTCCCAGAGCGGCGGCCACCTTCTCCGTAAGCCTTTTTCCAAAATTGTAACGCCGGCAGATATCTTTCACGGCATTCCAGTCCGTCAAATGCAACACCGCCAAAAAATAAACCATCCAGGGATCGGCCGGCTCCACCAGGTTCCAGAACTGCAATATCCTTGCCGAACGCGGCAGCTCTTCCAAAACCTTTTTTATTTTAACATATTCCACACCAGGGTAAAGACAATTCCACATCTGCAGTTCGTAAAGCCTGGATAGCACCAGAGCCTGGCGTGGTTCCATCAAAATATGCTTTACTTCTTCCCACAGCCGCTCCACGGCAACCCTGGAAAGCATACCGTTTTTGACAGCCTCTCTGGCCAGTTTGAGAGTCTGCGGCTCCATGCTCATGGAAAACCTCTTCTCAAACCTGACTCCCCGCAGCAGGCGTATTGGGTCTTCGACAAAGCTCAAATTGTGCAAAACCCTTATCAAGCCCCCGTCCAGATCCTCCCGTCCGCCGAAGAAATCTATGATTTCACCGAAGTCCTTTTTGTTCAGGGAAACCGCCATGGCATTAATGGTAAAATCCCGCCTGTAGAGATCCTGATGGAGGGACGAGGCTTCAATCTGGGGCATTGCCGCCGGATACTGGTAAAACTCCACCCTGGCCGTAGCAACATCCACCTGCCGGCCGTCCGGAAAAGCGACAGTCGCGGTGCCGAACTTCGGGTGGACCCTCACGCTGCCCCCGCAATTTTTTCCAAGCGCGCGCGCAAGTTCTATTCCTTCACCTTCCACCACGAGATCTATATCAAGGCACTCAGCACCGAGTAGCAAATCGCGGACCAGCCCCCCGGCGGCGTAAACCCTGTATCCCATTTCAAACGCCAGCCTGCCCGCCGATTCCATGATCTCCAGATATCCGGGGGGAAGTTCCCGGGACATCAGTTCCCGGATATTTCTGTAAGAAGCGTCGGATTTACGCCCGTCGCAAATCGTCTGACGCCTTACCTGCGCTTCGCCATGGAGAGTCCTGAGAACATCGGAGCGGGAAATGATTCCCACCAGTTCCCCGTCCTTTAGCACCGGCAGCCGGCCGATATCGTGGCGAATCATCAAATCACGCACCGCCGATACCGGGGCTTCCGGGGCTACCGTCAAAAGGTTCGTGGCCATAAAGCCTTTCACCGGCGCGTGACCCAGACCGTGATGGAGCGCCTTTTCCACGTCGCGCCGGGAAATCACTCCCACGACCCTTTCATCTTTTACCACCGGCAGTCCCGTATGACCGTAACGGAGCATTATTTTTCCGGCTTCTTCAACGACTGTTTCCGGCGTCACCGTTTTCACGGGACTGGACATTATGTCGGCGGCGGTGGCGGGCGGTTTGATCCTGGCTTTGATTACCTCCAGAAGCATCCGGGCGACCTCTTCCGCCTTCGCCCTCTTTATCACCGCAGAAGCCGCAGAGGGGTGCCCGCCGCCCCCGAACACGCTCAAAACCTCTTTTACGCTCAGTTCAGGGATGCTGCTGCGGGCTACCACGTGTACGTGCTCTTCCATCTCGACCACGGTGAACACCGCATCAAGATGCGCGAAATCAACCAGCTTGTGAGTGACGAGATCGAGACCGCCTACGTACTCGTCGGTACTTCCCCTGGCGATTAAAAACTTAACCCCGTTTATTTCAAAGCGTTCCGCTGACACCAAAAGAGCTTTCAATAGCGAACGCTGTTTCTCAGTAAGCGGCCGGCCCAGGAAATCGGCCACCACGGAAAGGTTCGCCCCGCGCGCGAGCAAAAACGCCACGGCCTCCGCATCTCGCGGCGTTGTGTTCGAAAACACCAGCGATCCGGTGTCTTCATATATGCCCATGGCAAGAACTGTGGCTTCAATCGGATTTATGTCCAGACGCCGCTCTCTGATTTTTTCAACCAGGATGGTAGTGGTGGCGCCGACCATTTCAACGGCTTCTACGCTGCCGGCGGCGTCATCCCCGCTTCCGGGGTGGTGGTCGTATATGTGTACGTCGACCCCCGGTTTTTCAAGGAGGCTTGCCAGTTTGTCCAGCCGGCCGGGGGACCTGGTGTCCACCATTATAATTCTTTCAACCGACTCCGGAACCACGTCCCTCAAGCTCAAAACCCGAAAGGTGTCTTTATGGAGAGCCATGAACTCCTCGACATTCTTCAGCAACGGGCCGGGAAAGACCATCACCGCCCCCGGATATAGCTTTTGCGCAGCCACCATGGAAGCGAGGGCGTCCATATCAGCGTTCGTATGAGTCGTAATTATCTCCACTGCCTTTCCTCCGTCAGCAGCAGCTTTAAAACATTATTTAATTATATCATACCAAAATAACCTGAAAAAGCGCCTGCTGTCGGCGCTTTTTCACCCCGTGGCCCATATCGGTCGCATCCAAAAAAGCCTTAGCCAGTCAAAATATTTTTGCCGCGGCCTAATTTGCAGCCAGCCTTTCTGGAATTATGTCGTTTTTTACGAGGTCATGGAAGCTTTCACGCCTGTTGATCAGAGCCGCCCCGCCCCCGTTTACGAGCACCATGGCCGGGCGGGGCAGCCGGTTGTAGTTCATCGACATGGAATAATTGTACGCGCCAGTGCATGACACAGCCAGTATATCACCGGGCGCAGCGGAAGGGAGCCTTATGTCCCAAATCAGCATGTCACCGGATTCGCAGTATTTGCCCGCTATGGATACCGTCTCTTGCGGCGGCGTTGCGGCCTTGTTGGCCAGGCAGGCCTCATACCTGGCTTGATAAAGGGCAGGCCGCGGATTGTCCCCCATCCCGCCGTCCACCGTGACATACTTTCTAACTCCCGGTATTTCTTTAACGGCTCCAACCGTGTAAAGGGTCGTGCCGGCCGGGCCGCTGATGGATCGTCCCGGTTCCACAATAACCCTGGGCACCGGCGTTCCCTGTTTTAAGGCATTTTCTATAACGGCGCCCATAACCGCGTCGGCATAATCCCTTATCAGGGGAGGCCGGTCGCCTTCGACGTAATATACACCCAATCCGCCCCCCAGGTCAAGCTCCCCGATTGTACAACCAGTTTCCTCATATACCATGCGCACGAAAGACAGCATTACTGCGGCGGCGTGGCAATAGGAGTCCAGTTCGAAGATCTGGGAACCGATGTGACAGTGCAGACCTTTAAAATCGATGTTATCCAATTCCAGAGCGCGCTTTACCCCGGCCATCGCCTGCCCGTTCTCGATAACCAGGCCGAACTTCGAGTCTATCTGCCCGGTTTTTATATACTCGTGGGTGTGTGCTTCTATCCCAGGGGTGACTCTGATGATAACAGGCACCTTCTTTCCGTTTCCGCCAGCCAGCCCGTTCAGAAGCTCGAGTTCATGCATGTTGTCGGCCATGATACGCCCGACTCCGTTTTCAATGGCCATCGCCAGTTCCTCCGGCGACTTGTTGTTACCGTGAAAAAAGATCCGTTCCGCAGGAAAGCCGGCCTTCAGCGCGGTGTACAACTCTCCGCCGGAACCGACGTCGAGCCCCAGACCCTCATTGGCGACGATGCGGCAAACCGCCATGTTCAAAAGAGTCTTTCCCGCGTAAACAACGTCAGCGCCATATTTTTCCATAAAAAACCGGCGATATTCCCGGCAGTTCTGCCTGAAGCATTCCTCGTCCAGTACATACAGAGGAGTGCCGAACTCGCGGGCAAGCTCGACACAGTCGCAGCCCCCTATTTCCAGATGCCCCTTTTCGTTTACACGCGTGGTACCGTTAAACCTCATCTTCAAACCCCCATGTGTCAATGCCTCTCTCCATATGCACAAAATAGAAAAGCAGCCTTTGAAAAATATAGCCTGAAGGCCGCCTGCCCAGCCCAGCCAAGATTTGACACAATTTTAGCACATGCCGGGCACGCCAGTCAATCCGGCTGACAGGCGGGCCGAAGGCGATTTCCGGCTGTCTGTCCGGTCGAAACCGGCGACGGTTACAGCCTTCAGGCACGTCCGGGCCTCCGGTCTAATGTTATGTTAGTGATAACATAATGTTACTATAGTAGTAATTCAGCCTTAACCACATGACGCATACCATCCTGAAATTAAAGAGAGCGCCAGAAACGACGCCCTTTAATGCAATTTATACGGCAGGTAGTTTTGCCAGCGATTCTCTTAGACTTTCCTCCGGCAGCGGATAGTCTACCAGCTTGCCTTCCATGAACAAGTCGTAAGACGGCAGGTCAAGCAACCCGTGTCCGCTCAAGTTGAAAAGAATCACCCTTTTCTCTCCGGCCTCCCTGGCGGCGACGGCCTCGTCTATCGCCGCATGGATGGCGTGGGCCGACTCGGGAGCCGGCACTATCCCTTCACATCTGGCAAAAGCGGCCGCCGACTCAAAAACTGCGGTCTGCCCGTAGGCGCGCGCTTCGGCTATTCCATCGTGAACAAGCTGGCTTACCAGAGGCGAATCACCATGGTAACGCAGGCCGCCTGCGTGAATTCCGGGCGGTATGAATTCCTTGCCGAGGGTGTACATCCACAAAAGCGGCGTGAAACAGGCCACATCTCCGAAATCGTAACCAAAATGCCCCCTCGTAAGGGTCGGGCAGGCGGTGGGCTCGACGGCCAGCAGCCTGACCTTCGACTTGCCGGCTATCCTGTCGTGAGCGAAGGGAAAGGCAATTCCACCGAAATTGCTGCCGCCTCCGCAGCAGGCGATAACCACGTCCGGATAGTCACCGGCCTTTTCCATCTGCTTTTTCGCTTCAAGGCCGATAACAGTCTGATGAAGAATCACGTGATTCAGCACGCTGCCAAGCGCGTAGTTGGTATCATCCCGCCCGGCGGCATCCTCAACGGCCTCGCTGATGGCAATGCCGAGACTGCCCAGGGATTCCGGATCGGCCTCCAGTATCTTCCGCCCGGAGGCTGTAAGTTCGCTCGGGCTGGCGATTACCTTCGAGCCGAATATCTGCATCAGCGACTTGCGGTACGGCTTCTGGTAAAAGCTCACCTTTACCATATAAACCGTGCACTCCAAGCCGAAGAAGTTACAAGCCTGAGAAAGAGCCACACCCCACTGCCCGGCTCCAGTTTCAGTGGAAAGGCGTTTTATCCCTTCCCTTTTATTGTAATACGCCTGTGGAACGGCCGTGTTCAACTTGTGACTGCCGGCAGGGCTGACACCTTCGTACTTGTAGTATATTTTCGCCGGAGTGTCAAGCGCTTTTTCCAGTCTGTGAGCCCGGTACAGCGGGGAAGGCCTCCAGATACGGTAAATCTCCCTGACTTCCTCGGGTATTTCTATCCAGCGTTCCCTGGTTACCTCCTGTTCGATGAGACTCATCGGAAAAATGGGGGCAAGCTCTTCCGGACCCACCGGCTGTTTGGTGGCCGGGTTCAAAGGCGGTCTGGGCAGGTTCGGCATGTCTGCCTGGATGTTATACCACACCCTCGGGATTTCGCTTTCGCTTAAAATGATTTTTGTTTCACTCATCTCTTCTTGCTCCTCTCTTCTCAAGTTAATTTGGAAAACAATTAAAGATATTTTAACTTAAACATCCTTCCGCAGGCAATACAATTTTCTATAAAAAATACGAGGTGTTCTTTAAAACACCTCTTCGATGCACTCCGGCCTTTATCCTCAACTTATCCTCGCTCCGCGCACCGCCGCGTTCGACCACTTCCCGCAGCGGTCGCCCCAGCGGGCAATAATTTCGCCGTTTTCAGATATCTCCACAACTTCGCAGAGATTGCCGCATCCGCTGCATTCAAAACTGCCCGTCTTAAAATCAGTCTCAACAACCTCAAAACCCTTGAATCTGGTCGATCCCCTCTTGACTACGGTCTCCCGCGAGAGCAGCGCCGCCCCCACCGCGCCCATCACGTTGTAGTAAGGCGGAACCCGGACCGGCATTCCCAGCGCTTTTTCAAAGGCTTTTACCATGCCCGCGTTGGCTGCCACGCCGCCTTGAAAAACCACCGGCGGCAGAATCTCCTTCCCCTTTCCCACGTTGTTCAGGTAATTCCTCACCAGCGCCTCGCACAGGCCGGCCAGTATATCCGGAAGACTGCAGCCCATCTGCTGCTTGTGAATCATGTCCGATTCGGCAAAGACCGCACACCTGCCGGCAATTCTCACCGGGTTCCTGGACTGCAGCGCCATTCCGCCGAACTCCTCAATCGGTATGTTGAGACGGGCGGCCTGCTGGTCGAGAAAAGATCCCGTACCGGCCGCGCATACAGTGTTCATGGCAAAATCAGAAACCACTCCGTTTCGCAGAATTATTATCTTCGAATCCTGCCCGCCTATCTCAAGAATGGTCTGCACTCCGGGCACCATCAGAATAGACGCGACAGCGTGCGCGGTAATTTCATTTTTCACGGCGTCAGCGCCGACGATTACTCCGGTCAGATGCCTGCCGCTACCCGTGACGCCGGCCCCCCTGATTTTCGTGCCGGAAGGGAGCTGGTTTTTCAAAATCCCCAGGCCCTTTTGTACGGCGGCTATCGGTTGTCCCTGCGTCCTCAGATAAATAGCCTCCCCAATCACCCCGCCGTCATCCAAAAAAACGATGTTTGTACTGACAGAACCGACATCTATTCCCAGATATCCTTTCAACTAAGACGTGGCCTCCTTGGATTCCTTTTTTCTCGCCAGCAGGTCGGTAAACGCCTCCAGGCGGGTCATAATACCGGCTTCCCCGGTATGCTCATCCATGATCATGGTAAGCACGGGTATCCCATAATCCGTGCTTATGTCCGGCAAAACGGTTTCCGCAATTATTTCGGGCATGCAGGTGAACGGGAAAACCTGCACCAGCCCGTCAAAACCGGAGCGGGCGTAATTCACCGCGCTCCCCACCGTTTCCTGGCCATGCCCCCCGACAAAATGCCTGACGTAGGGATGCGCCGCCCTGCATGCGTCCTTGGCGGATCTCATCCCTTTCAGCAATCCCAGGAAAAGGTGGTCGTTGACCCATTCGCTCAGAAAAATGGAGCGGTCAATTTCGGCACCAAGTTCACCGAGTTTTTTTTCTATGTGATGGTTGGCGAACGGATCGAGCAGCGTGTATATCTCGCCAATGATGCCGATTTTCAAAACGGGCCTGGCATTGTCCACCTCAACGCCGCCCAGCAATTCACGCGCCTTTATCCTCGCCGCTGCGAGCTCTTTCAGCGTATCCGCGCCGTCTATCAGCGCCAGCGCCCGTCTATAAGCCTCGTCGGTCGAACCCGGGATTCTTTCCCGCGGCCTTTTTTTGAAAGCGGCTTTTTCTATCTCATCCGCCGCCATCGCTTTCAGACAGCCGAATCTTATCGCCTGAACGATTCTCCACCAGGACCTGCCGCCCGCAATAAACTTGACCCTCTGCAGGAGTTCCGAAATGTGTTTTTCAGGAGGTTCCAAAACGACAAGCCTCATCTCCAGACCGATATCCTTTAAGATGGCGTGCTGGATCTGGGCGTAGTAACCGAAGCGGCACGGTCCGCACCCGCCTGCCATCAGAATGGTGTCCGCCCCCAGCTCGCTGGCTTCAATATAATTGCCCAGGTTAAGCTTCAAGGGCAGGCAGGCGAACTCCGGCCCGTATTTAACACCCAGGTTCATGGTTTTCTTGCTGGTGGGAGGAGGCACTACGACATCGATTTCAAGATGCCTGAGCATTGCCTTCAAAGAAATATGCAAGTTTCCCATGTGTGGAAATGTTACGCGCATGTATTACCTCTCCAAAGTTACCTTACCGGATGCTGCAGGCGGCACGCCCGCCCGCTTTCCAGCCAGCCATGTCCATAAAGGCCTCGAGCCTGGTGATAATGCCAGCCTCGCCCGTATGCTCGTCGACGGTGATGTTCAAAAACGGCATTCCCGCCGCGCGCGCCCGCCGCTCAATCAACTCGCCCGTTATGGAATCAAGTCCGCAGCCGAAAGCAGCGACGTGCACCATCCCCTTTACGGTGGAATTTTCAAGGTAGTGATAGGCCGCGCCAATCAGACGCTGGCCAAGGGTCCAGAAAAGTTTTTTCGGCAGCCTGGCAGCGTATTTCCTTATAGTCTTACCGGACAGGCCCTCCGCCGTCACCACCGCCGCTCCCATCGAACGGAGGCGGCCGGTTATATTCATGCTTATGTATGGATCGTGCAGGATGTACGGATGGCCGATCAGCGCCACAGTGCCGTTTTCGTCAACAAGCGGGGGCTTTTTCCCAACCTTTTTTTCCAGTACGGCAAGAGCTTCTTCAGGCATTAATCCCAACTGCAAGAGCCTGAAATATTTTTTGTTCGTTTTGACGGCTCTCCGGTAGGCGGACCAGATTTTCAACGGATTGCCGGTGAACAGCCTTCCCACTTCCACAGCTGAGCGAAACGAGTCTTTTTTGTCCCTGTACAGGTTTATGTTCACGTCCAAGAGAGGCGGCAGACCGCCGATACGTCTGATTATATCGGGGAAACCGAGAAACTTTGGACATATATATTCCCGCCTCCGGACACTAACAATTCTGGGCAAAAAAATAAAATCGGCTTTACCGGCGAGGTCAAGCACGTGGCCGTAGGCAATCTTGACAGGCAGGCAAATCTCGTCCACCGCCTTTTCAAGTCCTCTGGCCAATACTTCTTTCGTTGAAGGAGACGAGACTATCACTTCGGCTCCCAGTTCCTCGAAAAAAGTCCTCCATAAAGGATAGTAGTAATAATATAGGAGGGCCCTGGGTATGCCAATTTTGGGAGACATCAGAATTCACTCCCTCAACACGTTTGAGCGACGAACCCGATTCTATTTAAATTATGGTCAAAATAAGAAAAAGTTATGCCATGCCGTGATGTATCCGCCCTTCAGCGTCTCCTGCCCGGTCCCAGGCGCTTTTTCGCCGGAGCCGCAGCCACCTGCCGGTCGCTGTCCAGCGGTTTCAAAATGCTCGGCCGGGTATTGCGCACCGGAACCGGGGTCCTCACCACAATTCCGGCCAGCGCCTTCAGGTTAAGCGGCAACAGCGGCCACAGATACGGAATGCCGAAAGACTTGTTCGATGCCAGAATGACGAAAATCGCCGCAACAGCAATGACGAATCCCGGCAGCCCGTATAGAAAAACCGCGATGAGAAGAACGATGCGGACCAGCCGGTTGGCATTGGCCATTTCCACACTCGGAGTCAAAAAGGTGCCGATTGCCGCCACAGCCGTGTACAGGACCACCTCCTGGGCGAACAATCCAACTCTGGTCGCCAGTTCGCCGATGAGAAGCGCTGCAATTATGCCAGTCGAAGTCGCCAGCGCCGCCGGTGTGTGAATCGTCGCCAGCCTGATCATGTCGATGGAAATCTCCGCGATGATAAACTGAAACACGAGCGAGACGGAAGTGGGTTTTTGCAAGCCGATGAAAGACAATGCGGGCGGCAGGAGAGCCGGGTTGCTCGCGAATAAAAACCAGAGAGGTGACAGGAATATGGAAACCAGAATCCCGACGAACCTCACCCAACGCAGGTAAACCCCGACCAGGGGATTTTGCCGGTATTCCTCGGCATGCTGGAGGTGGTGAAAATATGTGCAGGGAGTGATAATCACGCTGGGAGAAGTGTCCACCAGAATGATCACGTGCCCTTCCAGCAGATGCATGGCCGCGACATCCGGCCTCTCGGTGTAGCGCACCTTCGGAAACGGGTTCCAGTAAGATCCCGGCGTGATCAGTTCCTCCACCGACTTTTCACCCATCGGTATGCCGTCAATTTTGATGTACTGAATTTTTTCTTTTATGCTTTTTACCATTTCCGGGTTGGCTATGTCCTCTATATAGCAGACAACCACGTCGGATTTGGAGCGGGTTCCGACCTGAAAGTATTCCATCCGCAGCTTCGGGTCCCTCAGCCTTCGCCTGATCAAAGCTGTATTAAAGACGAGAGTTTCCACAAAACCGTCCCTCGAACCGCGCACCACCCTTTCCAGGTCCGGTTCCTCCGGATTCCTGACCGGATATGTCCTGGCGTCCATAATGATCGCCCTGTCAGAGCCTTCGGCCATAATAGCCAGCGGACCGGCGAGCACCTTGTCGACGATGTCCTCAAGATATTCCACCTCTTCAGCCTCGGTATAACCAAGATGTTCGCCGAGCAGTTTCTTTATTCCGTCCGGGGACATGTCCAACCGGTCCAGGCCGGTCAGGTTCCGGAGGACCAGCGCAACTAGCTGGTCGCTGGTCAGTCCGTCGACAAAAAGCAGCGCCACTTTCTTGCCGCCTACGAGCAGTTCCCTGGTCAGAATGTCAAAATTCTTTTTTATTCCGATTACCGCGTCCAGTTGCTCGATGTTTCTGTTTACATCCCTACTGATGGCGGTCTTCTGGTCTTCCGCTTGTTCTTTTCGTATACCGCACATTACAACCGCTCCCGTCCAGAATAACTTTTTCCTTCACATACCCGCGAAGAACCGTTATATTGAAAGGACACCTTGGCGGTGTCCCCTTTTTGCCGATAAAACACCTTTAAAAACTTTGCCCGCAACCTGGGGAGAACCGGTACGCCCCCCGATTTTTCAGCCGGTATGCGCTATTTTCACATTCGCCTTGTATTCCACAATTCGACCGTTCTCAACATTGGCCGTAAAGTTGACGACTTCCACCGCCACAATATTTTTCATCGTTTTCGAGGCTTCCGTAATTGCCGACTGCACGGCGCCTTTCCAACTGTCCGGTGACTCACCTACAAGCTCCGAAACTTTGACGTGCATTTTCTTCATACCCCCTTGAGTTTTTTCAGTTGTATTATTTTCGGTTGTGCAGCCTTTTATGCAATAATCGCCGCGCCGGTTTAAATATGGAAAAGATTAAAGAGCGTTGTACGCCCTTTACGATTTTCCTTCTTCCATCAGTTTTTTCAGCTTTTTCAGCGCTTGCCTCTCCAAACGGGATACCTGGACCTGCGACAAACCCAGTTTCCTGGCGATATCCGACTGAGTTTTGTCCTCGAAAAACCTCCAGGTCAAGATCAGTCTGTCTCTTTCCGGTAAATCGTCCAAAAGCTCCTTTACGGAAATTCTTTCGAGCCACGGAGTTTCTCCCGTTTCTTCACCCTTGAGCTGATCCAGCAGATATATGGGATCGCCGTCATCCTGGTGAAGTGTTTCGTAAATGGATGTGGGAGCCTGGGCGGCTTCCATGGCGTTTACAACTTCCTCCCTTGAAAGGCCCAGCTCGCCGGCCACCTCCCCCACCGACGGCTCCCTTCCCAGCCTGGCCGTCAACAAGTCGCGCACCTGCTGCACCCTGTAAGCAGTTTCCTTCATCGAACGGCTTACCTTGACAGGGTTGTCGTCCCTGAGAAACCTCCTGATCTCTCCTACGATCATGGGTACGGCATAGGTGGAAAACCTGACGTTGTAAGCGGTATCAAACTTGTCAATTGCCTTCATCAGGCCGATACAGCCGATTTGAAAGAGGTCTTCAAGTTCGTAACCGCGGTTTGAAAAACGTTTAACAAGGTTGAACACAAGTTTCAAGTTGCAGTTGACCAGCTTCTCCCTGGCGAATTTGTCTCCGGCTTTGGCCTTGACAAGCAGATCCCTCATTTCCTGGTCTTTCAGGAGCGGAAAGCGGGGCAGGTTCATATCGGCCAACCTGCTGCTCATTTTTTTCATCTCCTGCTTATTGCTCCGGGTTTGTGCGCGCCATACCGGCGCCCAGTTTCTTAACCATGGTCACCACGGTACCCTGGTCCGGCGCCGTTTTAACGTCCAAGCTGTCCATAAACGACTGCATGAAAACAAACCCGAGCCCCAGACGATCCGCATCGGTGGAAAAAGCGGGCTGCAACGCCGCGTCGACGTTCTCGATGCCCTTTCCCCCGTCCTCCACTCTTATTTCAACAGAATCAGCGGTCAGAGCGGCATGGATCTTAACAAACCGATTAGTTGCATTCCCGTATCCGTGCACAATGGAATTGCTCACCGCCTCCGATACCGCAACTTTTATCTCCTCCAGTTCCGCAAGCGTGAAGTCGAGCTGGGATGCGAACGCCGCCACGGCCACCCTTGCGAAGGCCACGTTCGACGGCACGCTCAAAAACTCCAGTTTCATCTCGTTGCTGTAACGCTTCTTCCGCCGCATCCTTCCACCCCCTACCCGATTTTGGCCAGTGCCTCGTTTTCACTGGGAAACTCTTCCATAATACGGAGCAACCCGGAGATTTCCAGAATTTTTCTCACCTGGGGCTGGGGAGATACGATGTACACCTTGCCCCCGTTTTTCGTGATTTTCCTGTATCGGCCCAGAATGACGCCGAGCCCGGTGCTGTCCACAAAAGACAGCTTGTTCAGATTATAAAGCAGGTTCCTGGCATTATGGATGCGCAACGCTTCCTCAACGGCGCTCCTGAAGTAATCGGCTGCGCCCAGATCCAGTTCCCCGCTCGGCCTGACTATCAAGGTTTCCTGCTTTAACTCAAAATCCATTACCAGCACGGGAACCCTCCTAACTTATTAATTTTTCTACTGCTAAATCTTACCAGAATTATTTTCAAAAGGCAAGCAACAGCAAAAGCGGGCCTTTTGAAGACTCGCTTTTGACAAGGAGCGAATAACGGTTGGATTTTCCAGCTTTTTTACCGGAGTTGCTTAGTAAACGCTGTCGATCACCTTCCTGATCTGCTGCAGCACAGTCAACCGCTGCACGTCGTTTTTAGCTACGAGTTTCACTCTCAATACTTCCCCGCCGTTTTTGGTCACAATATACGAACCGAGTTCCTGCCCTTTCCGCACCGGGGCTTCGACATAAGCGGGAAGTTCCACCCTCGACTCGATCCCCTTGTCGTCCCCCCTGGCGACCACCACCGCAACTTTGCCGTCGGCTACAGCCTCCACGCTGCCGGACTTTCCTTTGGCCACCGTAACATTACCGGCGACGGCGCCCTCGTCGGCAATTTTTACTGCCTTGTACCGGGCGAAACCGTAGTCGTAAAGCTTCGTGGACTCTCTGAAGTGGCTGCCCGGCTCCGCCGTCCCGAGAACCACACAGATCAGCCGCAAGCCGTTTCTCTCCGCTGAAGAGGCGAGGCAGTACTTGGCCGCCTCGGTCCAGCCGGTTTTGCCCGTATCCGCGCCGTCGTACCACCAGAGGAGCTTGTTGGTGTTCCACAGCTTGAATTTGCCGCCCCTCAAATCATACTCCTTCATTGCGGAAATCTTTCTGAAAAGCGGGCTTTTCAAACCCTCTTTGACGATAACCGCCATGTCGCGCGCGCTGGTATAATGATTATCCGCAGTAAGCCCGTGGCAGTTTACAAAGTGAGTATTCACAAGTCCAAGCGCGGCGGCTTTGTCGTTCATTGCCTGTACGAACGCCTCCTCGCTGCCCGATATGTATTCGGCCACCGCAACACTCGCGTCGTTTGCAGACTGCAGCCCGATCGCCAGAAGCAGGTCCCACAGGCTCATCTCCTCGCCCGGTTCCAGATAAATCTGCGATCCCCCCATCTCCCAGGCGTTCTCGCTTGTCACAACCCTGTCCGAAAGCTTGAACCTGCCCTGATCCACCGCCTCCGTCGCCAGCAAGAGCGTCATCAGCTTGGTTACGCTTGCCATCGGCAGTCGCTTGTCCGGTTCCTTTTCGTAGATAACCAGATTTGTCGCGGGTTCCAAGAGCACCGCGGCCTCGGCCGTCGTTTCAAGAGAGGCAGCGCTCTCCCCGGCCGGTTTTTGCGGCTTGGTGGTTTCCCGCACCGCCCACGCGCTGTTTGCAGCCGGCGCCAACGTCAAAAAAAATAACAAAATCAGTGCCGACGTTTTTTTAATCAACGGCATTCCCCCCTTATTAAATGTCAACTTTTATTATGCTACCCCGGGACAAAGTTATGCGCGGCCCGGCAGCGCCGAAATTTATTTTTAATCAATCTGCCAATCACCTTTAAAATAACTTTCAAAAAAAATATAATTAATTAACAATATTTTTGAAGAAAACTACCGGGGGTGCTGCCTTAATGAAAACCGCCAGGGAATACCTTGAGAGCATGAGCGCGTTAGACCCGAAAATATATCTTGGCGGCAGGAGGGTTAGCCTTCACCAGGACCCGACCGCTTCCACCGTTCTCCGTGCGAACGCGCGCGTATATGAACTTTCACAAGAGCCTGAATACATTGATACGATGACTGTCATTTCACCTTTCACCGGGGACAGGGTGAGCAGAAATCTGCACATTGCGTCAAGCGTCAACGATCTGGAAAAAAGGGCCGAGATGGCTACTCTGACCAGCCAGATGCTCGGAACTTGCAATTACCGCTGCGTGGGGGCGGACGTGCTGAATGCCCTGGCCGGGATCACCTGGGAAATGGACCGTGAGCTCGGTACGGAATATCACAGACGGTTTATCAAACACCTCAAACACCTCCAGGAAAACGACCTGGCGGTGAGCGGCGCGGTAACCGACGCCAAAGGAGACCGCGGCAAGCGTCCCGGCCAGCAGGAAGACCCGGACGTGTACGTCCACGTGGCCGAAAAAAAGCCGGACGGAATCGTTGTGCGCGGCGCCAAGGTCAGCCAGAGCGGCGCCGTCGGCGCCCATGAAACCATCGTCATCCCCACCATGGGCCTTCGCCCCGGCGAGGAGGATTTCGCCGTGGCCTTTGCCGTCCCCAACGGCGCGGGGCGCCTTACCTACATCTGCCAGTACACGCCCTTCACCGCCGAGAGGGAACTGGCGCCCGACGTGAAATACCTCGGCAACCCCCTTTACGGCCAGCGGGAAACCTGCATCATGGTATTCGACAACGTCTTCATTCCCTGGGAGCATGTCTTCATGTGCGGCGAGGTCCAGTACGCCGGCCGCCTCATCGCCCGCTTCGCCAAAACCCACCGGATGAACTGCGGTGGCGCCTGCAAGGTCGGCTTCGCCGACCTGATCATCGGGGCGGCCCAGCTTGCCGCTGAATACTCGGGCGTTCAGAAAGCGTCGCACATAGTAGACAAAATAACCGAAATGATCCGGATCAGCGAGACGGCCCGGGCCTGCACCATCGCGGCGGCGCTCAAAGGGCGCGAGGAGCCGGCGGGCTCCGGCTTTTACCAGCCCGACGACGTCTTCGGAAACGCGGCCAAGCTTACCATCGCCGACGGCTTTTGGGAAATCATGAAATGGGCGGGCGACATCGGCGGCGGGATGGCGGTGACCATGCCTTCCGAAATGGAACTGGAAAACCCGGACACGGCCGTTTACGTCCGCAAGTTCATGAAAGCTTCGGCGCCGGCGGAAGACAGGCTCAGGATCGCCAAATTCATTCAGAACTGGTGCGCCGGCCTGCACGGCGCGGGAACATGGCACGGCGCCGGATCCCCAATGGCGCAGAAAATGGCCTTGTACGCCCTTACCGATCTCGAAAAGAAAAAAACCCTGGCCAAAAACTTGGCCGGGCTGAAAGAGAAATGATATCAACAGGCAATTGTCGCTGCATCCGCCTACTTCCTGTATCTATCCAGATAACCCTTGAGCGCCGCCTTGAAAAGCGGTCCGTGATTGGGTATTTTCAAGTGCAGCAACTCGTGCACGATCACCTCGGCGCGAAAAGCCGCCGGCTGGCACAGCAAAGCCTGGTCGAAGGTCAGCCGGCCCTTGCTGGAGCAACTGGCCCATTTGCGTTTCATGGCCCGCAGGTGCACCTGTTTCGGCTCCACGCCGATCCGGCCGGCCCAGGCGGACACTTCGGCCCGGAAGACCGCTTCCGGGACGGCATCCCCCAGCATATCCGGCGGCGCCAGCGCCAGCGCCGGCTCATGGCGAAGGTCGTTGCGCTTTTTGAAACGCCTTCCTTTCCCCTTCCGGCTCATCGCCCAGCCCCCTTTAAAAGGTTTAAGATCTGGTCCACCAGGGTTTTTATTTCCTTTACGGCTGCTGGTTTGAGGTTCTTATACAACTCCCGGCGGATCTGCCGCTCCTGGGTTTCGCTGTTCTTCCAATAAGGATACTGCTCAAAGGCGCGGGCCATATTCCGGGCAGCCGTATCTGCGCCCTTAACCTTTTGCCGCTTTAAAAGCCAGTAAACGGCGTAGGGTTCCGGCGCCATCATTTTCTCTTCCCGCTCTTTTTCCGCCGTTATCAATTAATTCCTGCAGCCGCCTTAAAGCCTCCTGCGCGCTGAGCTGCCGCTCCTGGTAAGCCTGCATAAACAACCGAACGTCCGATTTGTGGCTCACTATTTATATGGCTAAATAGAATATCACCAAACCTTAATCTGAATTTCTCGACTTCAGCGGGAGTTAGGCTGTCTATAAATCCTACCTTATTCGGATTGATTCGATCTTCTGATATGGTCTCGATTCGCGTAAGTTGATATCCAGTTTTCGAAGTGGCATTTTGCCTTTTGGAAATTCCGTTAGGCATTAACGAAAGGCAGTCCTTCAGTCGCACTACCTTCCAATCCTCCGGCAGCACCCCAATCTCTGTCTCCTTATACCCCTCCATCACGTCACCTGTTTCCTTGCCCATTCAACCACCCCCAAAACAAACCTGTCCGCATAGCCCGGTTTTCACTCCTTTAAGGCCGCTAATCAGAATAGCTCCTTTACCAGTTTCTTCTTGTCTATACTCAGATAAGCGGATACATAGAACAATCGTCTACCCTTCAGTAAATATTGAATAACCCAAACCTCTGGCAGTATAGCCGCCTTCAGGATCTTCCTCCACCAAAAAGATGATTCCCGGTTTTTCATTTTACAAAATACCTTTCTTCTTAAATCCATATATTCCTTAAAATATTACAACCTTTACCTGTTAGTTAACTGGTCACTCAACCCCCGAAACCCAGCTTGCCCAGTATATCGTTCAATTCCCTGTCCACCGCCCGCCGTTCTTCTTCCACCTCGGCCAGTTCGACCAGGATTTCCTCCACCGGCCGGTATTCCTCCTTCCCGTTGACTGACACGTAGCGGGAAGGGCTGAGGTTGTAGTCGCTGCGGGCGGCTTCCTCGTTGCGGACGATTTTGCTCAGGCCCTCCTCTTCCCGCCAGTCGCAATAAATTTCATATACACTTTCTATATGATCATCGGCGAGGTAGTTCTTCGGCCGCCCTTTGGCAAACAGTTTGGAGGCTTTGATGAGCAGAATTTCCCCCTGGTGTTTTTTGGCCTTGTTGATGACCATGATGATACCCGGCGCGGTGGTGTTGTAAAACATGTTTTCGGGCAGTAAAATGACACATTCCACCAGGTCGTTTTCCACAAACACTTTCCTTATGTCCCGTTCCCGGTTGGAGCCCTGGTTGCCGCTGCCCCGGGAAACGGAACCGGTGTCCAAAACCACGGCCATCTTGCCATTTTCTTTCAGGGAGGCGAACATGTGCTGGATCCATCCCCAGTCGGCGCTGGAGGCCGGCGGGATACCGCCAAATTTAAACCGGTCAAATGGGTCTTCCTCATATATGGAAAGGGGGAACTTCTGGTTCCACATGGGATTGGCGGTCACTTTGTCAAAAACCCGCAGGGAGCCGACGGTATTGGTAAAGGCCGGCCGGGCCATCGTGTCGCCCAGCCGGATTTCGGCCTCCAGGTCATGGATAAAGGCGTTCATTTTGGCCATGGCAAAGGTGGTGTAGTTGATTTCCTGGCCGAATATCTTCACCGGCGCGGTCAGGCTGTCGGTGCCGCAGGCGTCCCGGCAGGCCAGAACGCTTTTAATCAAAAGGCCGCCGGACCCGCAGGCCGGGTCGTAGATCTCGTCACCTGGTTGGGGTTCAAGGATGTACGCCATGAGCCAGGCAACTTCCCTGGGGGTGTAGAATTCGCCGGCGCTCTGCCCCTGACCCTCGGCAAATTTGCGCAGCAGGTATTCATAAGCGCGCCCCAGAATGTCGGCCTCAACGTCTTTTAACCCCAACCGGTAACGGGAAAGGATCTGGATGAGTTTGTAAAGGCGGTCGTTATCAATAATAGGCTGACCGGCCGCGCGGGCGTTGAAATCCACGTGTTCAAAGATACCCTGCAGTTTGGGGTTTTCCCGCGCCACCGACCGCACGGCATCGGTCAGGTATTCTCCAATATCCGTGGCTTTTTGAGCAATGGCCGGCCAGCGGGCTGTTTCCGGGATATAAAACCGGACCAGGCCGTGATCCTCGTCAACCTGTTCAATAGCTTCTTCTCTGCTTCCGAAAATCTCTTCGGCCAGCCTGGCCACCTCGTCCTCAAAGACATCGGAAATGCGCTTCAAAAAAATCAGGGGCAGGATATAGTCTTTATATTTCGGGGCGTCGATGGGCCCGCGAATGACGCAGGCCGCTTCCCAAAGCCAGCTCTCCAGGGTGCTGAGTTCAAGGCTCGTGTTTTCGTTCATTGCTTGTGTCTCCCACTTTAACCGGAGGAAATCAGGCCGCAAAATGGATAACTTTTAATTTGTCCCTGCAAACATCATGTCTGGATTTTTTCCGGAACCGTTCCGTAAATGAGAGGCTTCGGTTCCGGTTTTTGATCTCCGACCGTATACGCCTGCAGGGCGATTTCCCTCGCTTTAGCCAGGCGCTCCGGGCTGTTGGCGTGCAGCACCGCCAAAGATTCCCCGGCCAGGACCCGGTCGCCGATTTTTTTGTTTAAAACTATCCCCACCGAGAGGTCGATTTCTGATTCTTTCTTCTCCCGGCCGGCCCCCAGCAGCATGGCGGCGCGGCCTATCAGTCCGGCGCGGACTGCCCCGATGTAGCCGGAACGCGGCGCCGGCAGGTCTTCCGATATAGCGGCGGCGGGCAGGAGCCCTTCCTCCCTGGTTACGCGCGGGTCGCCGCCCTGAGCGGCGACGAACTCCTCAAACTTTTCCAGGGCCATGCCGCTTTCCAACAGTTCCGTCAAAATCCGGCGTCCCTCTTCCACGCTGACGGTCCTGCCGGCCAGCAACAGCATCGCCGCGCCGAGCGCAAGGCAGATCTCTAGCAAATCCTGCGGCCCCCCGCCTTTCAGCGCGGCAACGGCCTCCCGCACCTCGAGGGCGTTACCCACGGCGCGCCCAAGGGGCTGGTCCATCCCGGTGACCAGGGCGACGGTGCGCCGCCCCACCCGGTTTCCGATTTCAACCATGGTTTCTGCCAGCCTGAAGGCGCTTTCCTCATCTTTCATGAACGCTCCCGAGCCTGCTTTTACGTCGAGCACGATGGCATCGGCACCCGCTGCGATCTTTTTGCTCATGATACTGCTTGCAATGAGCGGCATGCTGTCTACGGTGGCGGTTACGTCGCGCAGGGCGTAAAGCTTTTTGTCCGCAGGCGCAAGATTTCCGGTCTGGGCGACGACAGCCACCCCGACTCTGCGCACCTGTTCAGTGAATTCGGCCGGGTCCATCACGGCCCTGAAGCCCGGAATGGATTCGAGCTTGTCCACGGTGCCGCCGGTGTGACCGAGCCCGCGGCCGGACATTTTCGCCACCGGCACGCCGGCCGCGGCGATAAGCGGAGCCAGCACTAGAGTGGTTTTGTCCCCCACGCCGCCCGTGCTGTGCTTGTCGACCTTTATCCCCCGGATTGCCGAAAGATCGGCCCGCCGGCCCGAATTGCACATGGCCATGGTCAGATCGGCGGTCTCCCTCCGGTTGAGGCCGCGGAAATATATGGCCATAAGCAGGGCCGAGGCCTGGTAGTCCGGGATGGCCCCTTCGGTGTATCCTTTTACGAAGAATTCTATCTCGTCGCCGGTGAGCTCGCCGCCCTCTCTCTTTTTCATGATGATGTCGTACATCAGCACGTCCAAAACCTCCCGCAAACCTTTTTTGACGGGCCGGGCACGCGGCAGCCTCGCGCCGGACGCCGGAAAACTCATTTTTTGATCTTATCCCAGAAGCTCTTTCCAGCAGGGAATTTCAAGCTGAAAATACAAGCAACCGTAGCGGCCACGTCCGCAAAGGTTTCCCTGATCCCAAGGTCGACGCCGGCTTTCACCCGGTCTCCCATGACGAGCAGGGGCACGTACTCTCTTGTGTGGTCCGTGCCGGGGGTGGTGGGATCGCACCCGTGGTCGGCCGTAATTATGATCACGTCGCCATCCCGCCGGGCCTCAATCAATTCGGCAATGCGGCCGTCCAGTTCCTCGAGGGCCCGGGCGTATCCGCGGGGATCGTTGCGGTGGCCGTACAGCATGTCAAAATCCACTAGATTCGTGAAAACAAGCCCTTCGCTTGAAGACTGCCGCATTAATTTCAGGGCACAGTCCAACCCGTCTCTGTTTCCCCTGGTTGTGAATGACGCGGTTATTCCCCGGCCGGCAAAAATGTCCCATATCTTTCCCACCGCCGTGACCGGTATACCGTTCTCCTTCAAGGTGTCGAGCAGCGTTTTGCCCGACGGTTTCACGGAAAAATCGTGCCTCCGTTCGGTCCTGCGGATACTGCCAGGCTTTCCGGCAAACGGCCTGGCGATTACCCTGCCGACAGCGTGCTCACCCGTCAGCATGTCCCGGGCGATCTTACAAAAATGGTACAACTGCTCGACCGGAATTACCTCTTCGTGAGCCGCCACCTGGAACACGCTGTCGGCGGAAGTGTACACGATTGGACTGCCTGTCGCCATGTGATCGGCGCCCAGTTCCTCTATTATTTCAGTGCCCGAAGCGGCTTTGTTTCCCAAAACCTTGCGGCCTATCCTGTTCTCGAATTCCCGTATCAGATCTTCGGGAAAACCGTAGGGGTATACCGGGAAAGGCTTTTCCAGTATGATACCGGCGATTTCCCAGTGGCCCGTCGTCGTATCCTTGCCGGCAGACTGCTCGGCCATCTTGCCGAAGGAGGCCAGCGGCCTTTCAGCCGGCGGCACGCCCTCAACCTCAATAATGTTTCCCAAGCCGAGCCGGCCCAGATTGGGAAGCTTGAGACCGCCCATCGCGCGGGCGATGTTGCCGAGGGTATTGCTGCCGGTATCGCCGTACCTGCCGGCATCCGGGAGCTCGCCTACTCCCAGGCTGTCCAAAACAAACAGCGCTACCCTTGCATTCACCATCAACGCCCCCGTTTTTTCTTGTGTTAAAAAATTAAGCTCTTGGATGAGCGCGTTCGTAAACCTCTCTGAGCCTTTTTTTGGTCAGGTGGGTATAAATCTGCGTGGTGCTGATGTCAGCATGTCCCAGCATTTCCTGGACTGAACGGAGATCCGCCCCGTTTTCCAGCAGGTGCGTGGCAAAAGAATGCCTCAGCGTGTGAGGAGTAATTTCGGTTTTTATCTTTGCCTTGCAGGCGTATTTTTTTAAGATCTTCCAAAAACCCTGTCTCGTCAGCCTCCTCCCGCGGCTGTTGACAAACAGGGCCGGTTCGCTCCTTTTTTTCATTATTTTGCTTCTGCCCGCGGCAAGATATTCTTTTATAAAGCGGACGGCAGCGCCGCCCAGGGGGACGATACGCTCTTTTGAGCCTTTGCCGAGACAGCGGATGAAGCCGTTCTCCAAATTAACCTGCTCCAGGTTCAGCGAAACCAGTTCGGACACCCTGATCCCGGTGGCGTACAGCAATTCCAGCATGGCCTTGTCTCTCAAGCCGGCGGGGTCGGTCACTGACGGCTGGCCCAGCAAAAGATCCACCTCACCGGTTGAAAGCACTCTCGGCAGCTTTTGCATCAGTCTCGGTGACTCCAGGTCCGTTGACGGGTCTTTTTCCAGAAACCCCTCTCCCACCGCAAACCTGTAAAAAGACCGCACGGCGGCAAGCCGGCGGGAAATGGTGGCGGGAGACCGTCCGTTCATTTGAACGTAAAAAAGATACGACATGACGGTATCCCTGCCCGTCTCGCGAAAGGAAGCAACCCTCTGCTTTTTGCAGAAGGAAACGTACTCCTTCAGGTCCGACCGGTAGGAAGCCAGGGTGTTCTTCGAAAGCCCGCGTTCAACCGACAGGTAATAGATGAATTCCTCAACCGTCTTTTCCATCGAATACTCCCGCAAAAAAATTCTCCGGGTTCCGCCCCTGAGTCAAAGGGTGCGGACAGAACCTGAATAATATATTTCCACGTTCAGTCGCGCAATCCTCCAAATCCCGGCAGGCGGCAATCTTTTGTGGTGGCGGGGAAAAACATGTCGCGCCCGGCAAGAGCGCCGTGTGCTAATTGAAAACGGTGTTAGCCGCCGTCTTTACCAGCGCCGGGGTGACGTACACTTCGACCAGGACCGCCGTGCAGGAAAAAACAGCCACCATCAGCATAAAGCAACTGTACAGGACAAAGCTCGGCCAAACCGCCGTCTTTGAATTGAAAAACCTCTTCACGAGAATAAGTGCGAAGGAAAGGGAGGCCGCGCTCCCGAAGAGCAGCGCCGGTATGAAGAAAATGTTTTGGGGAAGGACTGCCGCGCAGGCCAGAACAACCCCCGGTAAGCCCTTTCCCTTCGTCAGAAAGCCGATTGCAAATCCCAGGACGAAGCCGCGGGTGAACACTATTCCCAGCATTACCGGTACGCCGATAATGGTTAGCCCGAGGAGGTACAGGGAGGCGATTAACGTAATATCTTTGACGAAGACATCCCTCGTCATCCTGGCCGTATCTACCTGAATCATTCCGGCCTGCTGGATGAAGCGGTCCAGATAACGGCCCAACTCATACGCCTGCTCATCCTGCATTCTCTCCACCCCGAAAAAGCCGGTAACCGTTCCCCCGGCAAAAACCGCCACAACTACGAGATAAACCGGCCAGTTATATTTAAAGGAATTCGCCAGCAAAGCCCGCACCCATTTCGACAAACTTATTCCTCCTAGAGACCTTTCCGTTTATTAATTTCTATTGGCCAGTCCTTCTCTTTATGACAGGCGGCATAATTGTCCGCCCGCTTTCATATATATCTTTTGACTGTTTTGACAGGGAGAGTTTTCCGGTATGAAAGTCTACGCCCAAAAAGACGGCATTTTCGTCTGCGGCAAAATAAAAGAGGTCCGGCTTCTGCTGCGGGCTTACGCCGGCAGGTACCGGACCCTTAGTGAACTGCTGCTGAATCTGATCAATTAAATCTGTTTCTGCGCCACCTTTACTATTTCGAACAGGTAGCGGGCATTTCCGGCAAGATCGCTCACGTTTATGTACTCTTCGGTGGTGTGGGGCTTTTTCATGCCTATGCCCAACACTGCGGTGCTAATCCCCCTGCTGTTGAAAATGTTCGCATCGCTGCCGCCCCCCGTTTTTCCCAGTAAGTACGTCAAACCCAAGTTTTCGGCCGCCCTGACCGCGATCTTTACAGGCGGTGCTTCTTCCCCCAGGTCAAAATCCAGGTAAAGCGTCTCAACCTTTATGTCTGCACTGGCGCCGAACCGGCTGGCAGTCTCCCTGATGGCCCGGCATATGCTCTCCGTCTGCGCCTTTCTCTTTTCCGCGTTCAGGCTTCTTGCCTCTCCTTCCAGCGAGACGCTGTCGGGCACTATATTTACGGCTTTTCCGCCCGCAATGACACCTATATTGCTGGTTGTCTCGTGGTCTATGCGGCCGAGCTTCATCCGGGCGATCGCGTGTCCTGCCACCTCAATGGCGTTAATTCCGTCTTCGGGGTTGATCCCGGCATGCGCCGCCCTGCCTATTATGGTCGCTCCGATTCTATCCTGGGAGGGAGCCCTCGTTATAATTGTCCCCGGCGGTCCATCGCTGTCGAGAACAAAGCCGGTCCTCGCCTTCAAAAGACTGAAATCGAGGTTCTTGGAACCGAACAGGCCTCCCTCCTCCCATATCGTAAATACCACTTCAATGCCCCCGTGCTCGATGCGGTTCTCTTTCAGCAGTCTCAGAACTTCAAGAATAGCCGCGATACCCGCCTTGTCGTCGGCGCCCAGGACAGTGTCTCCGGACGAACGGATCACCCCCTGCTCAATCACGGGTTTCACGCCGGAACCCGGTTCAACCGTGTCCATATGCGAGCACAGCATTAAAACGGGTCCTCTGCCGCTACCGCTCATCCTGCCGATGATATTGCCCGTATCGGAGCCCACCAAGGTTCCGGCCGCGTCCTCATAAACCTCCAGGCCCAGTCCGGCAAGCTTTGCTTTCAGCCGGTCCGCGATCTGCCTCTCTTTGCCGGAAACGCTGTCGATGCCCGCCAGTTCGAGAAACTCCTTTACGATCCGCTCAGTATTTACCATAAGCTGCACCACCCGGTACGCATATAGAAGCCTTGATATAATTTGATTATTTCCATTCCTCTTTATGCTTTCTTCCCAGTGCGGCCCCTCTTTCCAGCGCCCTGACGTTAATTTCAATCATGGCATGGTGCCTCGCGGGCAGGACCGCCTTCAGGGAGCGCTTTACGGCGTCCACCGTTACTACACCCGTCAGTTCCACCAGCGCGCCTAGAATGATGTTGTTGGCTACCATGGAATTGCCCAGCGCTTCCGCCTCTTCATTTGCCCTGATCTCAACGACCTTTACGTCCTCTCTTCCGACCGGCAGGTCGACCAGCGAACTGTTGATTATTATTATTCCGCCTGGCACAACGGAATTTTCAAATCTTTCCAGCGAAAAATTGTTCATTGCCACCAGGACGGAAGGCTCCTCCACAATAGGTGAACTGATCTGGCGGTCAGAGATGGTGACGCCGCAGTTGGCTATTCCGCCCCTTTTTTCCACCCCGTAGACGGGGACGTATGAAACATGCCTTCCTTCGGCCACACCCGCATGCGCCAGCAACTGCCCGGTCGAAAGCGCTCCCTGCCCGCCGAAACCGGCGATGTAGATTGCCTCCCGCATGTTATATCACCCCCACGGGCGTCTTGTATTCACCGAGCGGATAATAGGGAACCATGTTCTCTTCCAGCCACCTGACCGCCTCCAGGGGCGACAACCCCCAGTTGGTGGGGCAGGCGGACAGTATTTCAACAAGGGAAAATCCTAGGCCCCTCATCTGGACTTCAAATGCCTTTCTTATCGCTTTCTTTGCGCTGATTATCGCCCTCGGACTGTGCACAGCCGCTCTGGCAATATATGCGGAACCGTCAAGCGGGGTGAGCATCTCGCAAATTTTCACCGGAAAACCGTTTATGTCCTTGTCCCGGCCACCGGGAGTGGTCTTCGTGACCTGACCCATTATCGTCGTCGGCGCCATCTGTCCGCCCGTCATGGCATAAATGGCGTTGTTGATGAAAATAACCGTTATCTTTTCGCCCCTGGCCGCGGCGTGCACTACTTCACCGGTTCCTATGGCCGCAAGGTCTCCGTCACCCTGGTAGGTGAAAACCACCCGGTCCGGCAGGACCCTCTTGATTCCGGTCGCCACGGCGGGCGCCCTGCCGTGCGAACCCTGGAACATGTCGACGTCGAAATAATCCATCACAAACACCGAACAACCCACCGGAGCGACCCCGATGGTCATATCGCGGATGCCCAGTTCGTCGATGACCTCCGCTATCAGCCTGTGCGCAACTCCGTGCGTGCAACCGGGACAGTAGTGAAACGATACGTCCTTCAGCGACTTCGGCCTTGTAAACACTTTTTTCAAACGGCCGCACCTCCCGCAAACAGCCTTTTTACCTCTTCCAGAATGTCTTTGGCGGACGGTATCATTCCGCCGAGGCGTCCGTAATGGTAAACTGGTGCCTTGCCGTTTACGGAAAGCCTGATATCCTCCACCATCTGACCCATATTCATCTCCACCGACAGGAAGCATTTGACGCTGTCAGCTGCCCTGCCAATAAAGTCACCTGGAAAAGGCCACAACGTTACCGGCCTGATCAGGCCCACCGGCATGCCCAGCGAGCGTGCCTTTTCCACCACCGCCCGGCATATCCGGGAAGCCGTACCAAAGGAAACAATTGCAATTTCGGCCCCTTCGAGAAGGTAGCTTTCGCAGAGCTGCTCCTTTTGAAGGATCTCCGCGTATTTTTGTTTCAGCTTGATATTCAGGGCCTCCATTTCTTCCGGGACAACGTAGCACGAATTGATTATGTTTTTCCTGCCCCTGTTCCCCACTCCGGTCGCCGCCCACGGTTTTTCCGGAATTACCGTCTCAATGCCGTCATCCACTTCAACCGGTTCCATCATCTGCGCCATAATGCCGTCCGCCATGACCATCACTGGGTTGCGGTAGCGGTCGGCCAGATCAAAAGCTTTTTTCACTATGTCATATATCTCCTGAACCGAATTCGGGGCGAGCACGATCATGCGGTAGTCGCCGTGTCCGCCTCCTTTTGTGGCCTGGAAGTAGTCGGCCTGCGAGGGCGCTATGTTTCCCAGGCCGGGCCCGCCCCGCATCATATTCACCACGACGGCGGGCAGCTCGGCCCCCGCCAGGTACGATATCCCTTCCTGCATCAGGCTTATGCCCGGGCCGGAAGAGGAGGTCATGACCCTGGCCCCGGCCCCTGAAGCCCCGTATACCATATTTATGGAGGCCACCTCGCTTTCTGCCTGCATGTACAGGCCGCCTACCTCCGGCAGCCGCTTGGCCAGGTAATGCGTCAGTTCGCTCTGCGGGGTTATCGGGTAGCCGAAAAAATAACGGCAGCCCGCCCTAACAGCACCCTCGCCGATGGCTTCGTTTCCCTTCATCAGAACCCTGCTCAAAGCTCCTTCTCCTCTCTCTCCACCTCGATAACCATATCGGGGCACATGATGGCGCAAAGCGTGCATCCGGTACACTTTTCCTGTTCGTCGACCGCCGCCGGGTGATAACCCATGTCGTTGATGCGGCCGGACATAAAAATTATCCCTTTCGGGCATACCGCGGTACAAAGACGGCACCCTTTACACCTTTCTTCCCGAAAAGTCACTCGGGCCAATATTACCTACCTCCCGTCACTGAGTAATTAAAACAATCTGTCTGATTATTTCGGACTATACGCCGGGGCAATTTCAGTCACCTGCCGGGATCGGGATGTCTTCATGCCAGGGCGGCTTGATAAAGAGCCTCAACGGCAGAACCGGTATGCCCGCCTCCTCCGTGGCTGCCGCCAGGTCCTCGCGCACGCACATGAAACCCACCGGCAGCCCCAGCCTTTCCGACGCTTCGGCAACAACTGCGTGTCCCTTTAAAATAATTCCCGGTTCTGTTTCACAACCCAAATGCACGTTGCTTACCAGAGCGCTCACTTTGATCCGCGACGCATTTTCAATAGTTCGAACGGCTGCCGCAATCCCTTCCGGATCGCCTGTCGACAAACGGCAGGTATTAACCACCAAAAAAAGATTAAAAGCCCCGTCGGGCAGGTATTCTTTGAATCTGGACAAAACGACGGCTCCCACGTCATAACCGCCGGTATCAAAAACAGCGTAACACTCCGCGTCCTCCAGCAACCCGATAACCGCAGGCGGCAATGCCGGAACGTCGGCCGCCGCCAGCCTGCCCGGGGGGCTTATCACCTTTATTCCGTTTTTTTCAAAAAGTTTTTTTACGGTTCTTGTCCTGAAATACGGGTTAATTATGTCGAGATCGGCGATCGCGGTTTTCCGGCCCTTTAGTTTGACATTGAGAGCGTAATTCAAGGCAATTTCCGTTTTCCCGCTTCCGAAATGACCGGTAAAAATGGTTATTCGTTTGGGGTTTTCCAGCATGTTTCCTATTGAAATAAACATTTGAACGTATTCGACGCTTTTTTAAAAAATCCTTTAATAAAAAATGCCGCTTTACAGCGGCGCTCCGTTCAGCTTACCTTGGTCTCGATCCTCAGCTTGTCGGCAACCATTGCAATAAACTCACTGTTTGTCGGCTTGCCGCGCTCGAGGTTGATTGTGTAACCGAAAAACTTGGTCATCATCTCAACGTTCCCGCGGTCCCAGGCCAGTTCGATGGCATGCCTGATGGCACGTTCCACCCGGCTTGGCGTGGTCTGAAACTTTTGGGCAATCATCGGGTAAAGCTCCTTGGTCACCGCTCCGAGCAAATTGACTTCGTTGATGACCATTAAAATCGCATCTCTCAAATAATGGTACCCTTTAATGTGGGCCGGAACCCCCATCTCGTGGATGATGTTTGTTACCGCGACATCCAGATTCTTAGGCCTGGACGGGGTTATATACTGCGACACGTTTACGCCGTCCGCCAGTTGTCTGATCCTTGTCGCCAGAACGTTGAAATCGAACGGTTTTAAAATATAATAATCCGCACCCAGTTCAACAGCTTTCTGTGTAACGCTTTCCTGGCCAAATGCAGTGAGCATTATGATTTTCGGCCTGTTATTTCCCGGATTGCCCGCAACCAGCTTTTCCAGAACGCCGATGCCGTCCAGATGGGGCATGATGATATCCAGGACCACCACGTCGGGATTGCTTTCCTGTATCATTTGAAGAGCTTCCAGGCCGTTGTAGGATACCCCCAACAAATCAAAATCCTCCTGCTGGGTGATGAATTCTTTTAGCAATTCACAGAATTCTCTGTTATCATCTGCAATTAACAGTTTGATTGCCCTCTTTGCCATCGATATTTTCCCGCCTCCTAGGTATTACTAATATTTGTTAATTTATCTATAACCAAACAGTTCGACGACTGTAAAAAAAATCCTTCCTAACGGCGAGAAATTTTTAAAAAATTGGCAATCAGCTCTAATATTTACATTACGTCAACTTTTCTTGCTAACACGCCATTTTTAACACTTTTTCAACATTTTTTATTTGAATTATTTCTGATTCTCTCAGCATCCATTCCGCCGGGACCCCAAAACCCTTTGTCGGATCATTGACGAACACATGTGTGACCGCTCCCACCAGCCTGTTATCCTGAATAATAGGGCTCCCGCTCATGCCTTGCACTATTCCGCCGGTCCGGTCCAGCAGGCGCTGGTCGGTAATTTTTATAACCAGTCCCTTTCCGTCCGCCCTCGCCTGGGGGTTTATTTTCAATATTTCTATCGAAAATTTTTCAACTTTGTCCCCTTGCAGAACAGTCAGAATTTCGGCGGCGCCCTCATAAATCTGATCCATCCCGGCAACCGGTATGGGTTCCCCATATCCGTTATTTTCAGGAAGTTTGTTCAGCAATCCAAATATTCCCATCTTCGTGTTTTTAGAAATGGTGCCCGTTATCTCTTCCTGAAACATGCCGATCTTTTCACCCGGCTGTCCGCGCTTTCCCTTCCGGATATCCTGTATGCTGGCGCCTATAATCCTGCCATCGGACAATTCAACCGGATACGGTGTCCCGGCGTCCGTGACGAGATGGCCCAAAGCTCCGTAAATCATACTGCTGGGCTCGTAAAACGTCAGTGTTCCGACACCGGCGGCACTGTCCCTGATCATCAGCCCTATCCTGTATCCCGAAGTTTCCTTGCTGAAAACGGGTTTAATTTTGGTGACAAAAACATTGTTTCCTCTTTTAACTTCAACCGTCAGCGGCCGTCCTTCCCTGCCGACCCGGTCCACTAGTTCCCTTAGCTGTTCGTCGCTGTTAACGCTGCAGTTTTCAACCTTAAGTATGACATCTCCGCACAAAATACCCGCTTCAAGCGCCGGGCTTGGTTTTTTCCCGGAACCGTCGGTCAAATCGGTGAAACCTGTCACCAGCACGCCCTGGGAATGCAGCAAAACACCTATAGACTGTCCGCCGGGAATAACCTTCGTCTCAAGAACGGTATCGACGATTATGTCCTTTGCCGTTGTCGGCGAATATCCTTCCAGGCTTGAAAAAATCTGCGCCTTCAGGGTTCCCAAGGTTGCGGGAAAGTTTATTTTAAGCGCTTCCCTGGCAATCGCCGGATGTCCTCCCGGCGGCATCATCCCTTGAAACCGGCAGGCAAAAAAGCCGTAAAAAAGAATTAAAACGCCACACAAAAAACCTTGAAGTTTTCTCCTCAAACATCACCCCTCCATTTTTTTAGTGCCATCCCACCTCCAAACTCGTAAGACAATATAATGAAGCGAAATTAAAAGTTATTTTTATTAAATCAATGTTATTTTAAGTTTACCTTTTATAATAACAGTTATTCAGCCTATTTGTGCCTAAACTTGTCAATACGGCGATTTTATTTGTTTTAAAAATGCTATGTAATTTTTTCTTTAAAAATTAAAAAGGCCGGACTTTAAAAGTCCGGTTGATTTTGTGTCGTTCCAACACATTTTGCTATGAGCTTGCGGAATTGCCGTTTTTGTTTTTTGCCAGGCGTAAAAGCTGCCCGGCATGCTGGCGGGCAATCTCGGTCACCTGCTTCCCGCCGAGCATTCTGGCCAGTTCTTCAAGCCTATCCGCGCGTTCGAGCGTCTGTATTCTGGTCACATTGCGCCGGCCGTCAAACTCCTTGTAGATACGGTGGTGCGAACGGGCATGGCAGGCTACCTGCGCCGAGTGAGTCACGCTTATAACCTGGCGGTGCCTGCTCAGCTGAGACATTTTTTCGGCCACCGCCTGCAGCGCCCGTCCGCCTATGCCATTATCGGCCTCATCAAAAACCAGAACGGGGATTTCATCGGAACCTGCCAGCAAGGCTTTCAAGGCCAGCATGATCCTGGTGAGCTCACCGCCGGAGGCAATCTTGGAAAGAGGCTTCAGCGGTTCGCCGGGGTTGGTTGAAATTAAAAATACCGCCCGTTCTGCCCCCTCCATGCCCGGCTCCCCGGTTTCCTTCAGGGACACCTTGAAGTCGACCTTGCCCATCTCGAGAGAGGCCAGCTCACCTGATACGGCTTCTTCCAAGCGTTTGGCAGCCCTTTTCCGTTCTTCACTCAAAATGCGGGCAGCTTGCCGGTAAGCTTCTTCCATCTCTTTGAGCCTCGCCGCGGCAAGCTCCATCTCTTCCTCCGCGCTTTCCAGCGTTTCCAGTTCGTCCCGGGCGCGGTCCAGAAAGCGCAAAATGTCCTCGACGGTTTCACCGTATTTCCTTTTCAGGTTCTTGATCAGTTCCAGTCTCTCGTCCACCTCTTCAAGCCTTTTCGGCCGGCAGTCAATCCGGTCACGGTACTCCAGCAGAGCCCTGGCCGCATCTTCAACCATGTAGAGGGCGCCTTCCGCCGAATCGAGAATACCCCTGGAACTTCCGTCGTACTCACCGAGGTTTCTCAGCAGACCCACCGCTTTGGAAAGCTGATCCACAACGGGGGACTGGCCGGGGCCGCCCCCGTACAGAAGAAAGTACGCCTCGCCTGAAAGAAAGCTGATTTTTTCCAAATTCTCAAGCAGCTTTTTTTCTTCGGAAAGGTTAACGTCCTCGCCGGGTTGCAGAGCGGCACCGCTGATCTCATCCACCTGATACCTCAACAAATCCGTCCTCTTCACCCTTTCAGCGGCGTCGCCGCTAATCTTTTCGAACCGTGCCCTCGCCTCCTTCAGCTTCAAAAATGTTCTTTGCACATCCTCCAGAGCCCTGAGCAGGTCCGCCCCGCCGAATCTGTCAAGCATCAGCAACTGCCTGTCCTGATCCGCAAGGGCGCCCTGCTCGCCCTGCATATGCAAGTCGGCAAGGCATCCCCCAATTTTCCTGTAGACTCCAAGCGAAACAATCTGCCCGTTCACCCGGCAAATGTTTTTGCCGGAACGGGATATTTCCCGCGACAAAACGACTATGCCGTCCTCGGGCTGTTCCACACCGCACTCTTTCATCGCAGCCTGCGCGGGCTTGACCCCGCTTGTCAGAAAAACCGCCTCGACAACAGATTTTTCAGCTCCCGAGCGTATTTGCTCGGCCGAAGCGCGCCCCCCAAGGGCCAGCTGAAGCGCTTCAATGATAATGGATTTACCGGAGCCGGTCTCTCCGGTAAGGACATTAAATCCTTCTTGAAAAGTAATTTCCAGGCGGTCAATAATCCCGAAATCCCTGATACAGATGTTCAGCAGCACACTCCTACCCCCCGAGCAGGTTCCCAAACCTCTTCATAACGTCGGCGGCGGCCTCTCTCGGTTTTACTACGACAAGAATCGTGTCGTCCCCGGCAACTGTGCCGATTATTTCCGCCCAGCCGGCGTGATCCACAGCGGACGCCACGCCCTGGGCCTCACCGGGGTTGGTTTTCACCACTATCAGGTTTTCACAGGAGTCCAGACCCACCACGGAATCCCTGAATACTCGCTTCAAATGTTTTTCGGCGCGGGCAACCGCCCTTTCGCCGGGAATCGCGTAACGGAGCGAATTGTTTTCGCAAGGCATTTTCACCAGGCCCAGTTCTTTCAGGTCTCTTGAAATTGTAGCCTGAGTAGCCCTGAATCCGGCCTCCTTCAAAGCTGCGGCGATATCTTCCTGGGTTTCAATCTTTCCCTGCCGTATAATTTCGACAATCTTACGCTGACGGCTGGCTTTCACCTGAATTCACCCGCTTTTCCGCTACAAAAACGACAGGAGCTTTTTCGGCCCTGTTTAAGAATCTTATCTTTATCACGCTGAACTTGCCAGGGTCAAGCGCCGATCCCCATTTCTCCACGGCCTCGCATTCTTCCCGGCCGCCGGGATGACCGGTGTAGACAACCAGTCCGATCCTGCCGCCCGGCCGTAAAATTTCCGCAGACGAATGCAATGCCCTTACTGTCGTAGACGCTTTGGTGGCGACGGAACGGTCGCCGCCCGGCAGGAAGCCCAGATTGAAAAGGATGGCATCGACCGGCCCGGGGACAATGCCGGCAAGCTCCTCGTGCCCCGCCAGCACCAGCGTCACTCTTTCGCTCAAACCGCTTTTTTCAAGCAGTGAACGTGTATTTTCGAGCGCCCTTTCCTGAATGTCCAGCGCATAGACCCTGCCTCCGGCCCCCACCAGCCCGGCCAGAAAGACGGTGTCGTGACCGTTGCCGGCAGTTGCGTCGACAGCCGTGCCGCCTTCGCCGACCGATCCGGAGATAAGCAGATGCGCCAGTTCAACCGCGCTGCCCAGGCCCCTGTACACCGTTTATGTCTCCCTCTGTCCTCAGTTTTTTTCTCAACAGTTCAAAAAAGCTCCTGCTCTTCAGCCGCAAAAACCTGGCTCTCGTGGCAGACCGCCTTATAATCACATAATCATACTGTCTTAGGCTGAAGCCAAGTTGTCCGTCCATGGTCAGCGTGACGTCGCCCCGTCCCGAAAGGACAGATACTTTGACTTCACTATCCGGGGCGATAACCAGGGGCCTGGCCCACAGCGAATGGGGACAGATGGGGGTCAGCAGTATGGAGTCGAAAGCCGGTGTTACCAGTGGGCCGCCAGCCGACAGGGAATAAGCCGTTGATCCGGTCGGGGTCGAAACGATTAATCCGTCCGAGCGGTAAGTGTTGACATAATCACCGTTTACGAACGCCTCCAGGTGAATGAGCCGGGCAAACGCCCCTTTGGTAATAACCGCATCGTTCAAACTGACAAGGCGCTCAACCATTTCATCCCGCCTGTATATGCAGGCTTCCAGCATCATCCGCTCTTCAACGTAACACTGCCCGTTCATGACCTTCTCCAGCGAGGCGAACAAATCCGGAGTGTCGATCTCGGTAAGAAAGCCCAGATTGCCGAGGTTTACGCCGAATATGGGAGTACCTTGACCGGCGACCTTACGGGCCGTCCTCAGCAGGGTGCCGTCCCCCCCGAGCACGATCACGCACCCGGCCCGGTCGACCATCTCGCTCTGCGGAACGGCATTGCCTGTCAATCCCAAAGGCCCGGCCTCGTTCTCGCTGATCAGTACCTCGCGGCCTTTTCCCTCCAGCCAGTTGACGATTTCTGCGGCAATTTCGCGAACTCCTTTTTTCTCCATATTTACTACCAGACCGAAGGTTTTCAACGTCCAGTACCCCCAAACTGCATAATCCGTAAATGTTTTTGCGCGGCCGGTCCCGCCCGCAATACTTTTTTCTGCGGCGGGGGAAACCGCCTACTCAAGTTCCGTGTGAGCGAGCGCCACCACTTTTTTCAAGGTTTCCGGGTCAAAAACATCCTCCCCGGATTTCCTGTAATATATAAAAAACTCTATGTTCCCCTCCGGTCCTTTGACGGGGGAAAAATCCACTCCCGCCACTCGCCAGCCGCACCCCTTGATGAATGTGACGATATCCTCCATGACTTCCGTCTGAACGGCCGGATCCCGCACCACACCCTTTTTGCCGACTTTGTGGCGCCCCGCCTCGAATTGCGGTTTGACCAGAACCACCCCTTCGGCGTCACGGGTGGTCAGCTCGCCTACTACCGGCAGGACTATCTTCAGGGAGATGAACGAAACATCTACCGTCGCAAAATCAGGAGCCGTTTCAAAGGCTTCAGCCGTCAGGTACCGCACGTTGGTGCGCTCCATGACGACCACCCTGGGATCTTTCCTCAGCTTCCAGGCAAGCTGTCCGTAACCCACATCCACCGCATAAACCAGCCTGGCCCCGTGCTTGAGAACACAGTCGGTAAAGCCTCCCGTCGAGGCCCCCACGTCCAGGACGACGCGATCTCGCAAATCGAGGCCGAAAACCCTTATCGCCTTTTCCAGTTTTATACCCCCGCGACTGGCATAAGGAGCAGGATCGCCCCTCAGCTCGACGAGAGAAGTATTATTAATCATCAGTCCCGGCTTGTCCGATTTTACGCCGTCGACGAACACCAAACCGGCCATGACGGCCGCCCTGGCTTTTTCCCTGCTCGGGCAAAAGCCTTCCTCAACCAGTCTTACGTCTAGCCTCTGCTTGTTCTTAGGCAAGCTTCTTCCCCCACCGGCAATTTGCAAGGCGGCAAAGATATTCAACCGGGCAGTTTGTCTGTTCCCGTCTTGAGCTTCCTGGCCATTTTTTTACGTGAAATCCTGCTCTTCAGCGATCTGGCCAGCTGTTCCGCCTGCAGTCCGTACTTTTCCATGAGCAAGGCGCGGCTGCCGTGCTCAACAAAATCGTTGGGAATACCAAAGCACTCGATTTCAGCGCACTTCAGCCCCTTTGCCGCAATCAACTCGATGACCGCGCTGCCGAAACCGCCCTGCAGCACGTTCTCCTCCACGGTAAATACTCTTTTGGTTCGTTCGACATAATAGGCAATGCACTTTTCGTCCAGGGGTTTTATAAAGCGTGCGTTTATCACGGTTACGTCAATCCCGCCGCCGGACAGTATCCTGGCGGCCTCCTCCGCGGGTCCCACCATGCTGCCCACCGCGATCAGGACGGCGTCGTCCCCCTCCGAAATGACCTCGGCCCGGCCAATGGGTAAGAACTTAAAGCGGTCGTCCAATTTGCAACCCGTGCCGGCGCCGCGCGGATAGCGAATGGAAACCGGACCGCAATGATTGACCGCCGTCGCCAGCATGTGTTGAAGTTCGTTTTCATCTTTGGGAGCCATGACAACCATGTTCGGGATGTGCCTGAGGTAGGAAATGTCGAAAAGGCCGTGGTGCGTGGCGCCGTCGTCCCCAACAATACCGGCCCGGTCAATCGCGAAAGTAACCGGCAGGTTCTGCAGGCACACATCATGCAGGATTTGATCATATGCCCTCTGCAGGAATGTGGAATAAATCGCGACAACCGGATGGAAGCCGCCGGCGGCCATTCCAGCCGCAAGCGTCACCGCATGCTGCTCCGCTATCCCCACGTCGAAAAAGCGATCGGGGCAAATTCGCGAAAAATCGGTCAACCCGGTACCGCCCGGCATTGCCGCAGTGATGGCGATAATCCTGTCGTTTTCCTGCGCAAGCCTGACGATTGCCCTTCCGAAAATTTCCGTATAGGATGGAACACTGCCGCTTTTCATAACTTCGCCGTTTTCCACGTTAAATGCCCCCACACCGTGAAAACGGTCGGGGTTGCTTTCGGCGGGCGGATAGCCTTTTCCCTTTTTCGTCAAAACATGAACCAGAACCGGGCCTTTTTTTGACCTGGCCTGATGGAGAACTGTTACGACCGACTTTATGTCATGCCCGTCAACCGGGCCCAGATAGGTAAAACCGAGCTCTTCAAAAATTATGCCGGGAACGACCAGGTATTTCAGGCTGTCTTTCAATCTTTCGCCCAGCCGCAGCAGTTTTGAACCGATGGGCAGCTTTTTCAGCAGTTGCTCGACTTCTTCCTTGCCTTTGGCGTACATGGGGTCGGTTCTCAGTCTCGTCAGGTAGCCGGACATTGCCCCGACATTTTGGGCTATGGACATCTCGTTGTCGTTTAGCACCACGATAATGTCCTTTTTCAAGTGGCCGGCGTGATTTAGCGCCTCGTACGCCATGCCGCCGGTCATCGCCCCGTCGCCTATCACGGCCACCACCGAGAAATTTTCTCCTTTCAAGTCACGCGCCACCGCCATGCCCAGGGCAGCGGAAATGGAAGTGCTGCTGTGGCCGGTGCCGAAAGCGTCATGCACGCTTTCGGAAGGTCTCGGGAACCCGCTCAGCCCACCAAGCTGCCTCAATGTCCCGAACATTCCGCGGCGTTCTGTAAGTAGCTTGTGTACGTAACTCTGATGACCCACATCCCAGATTATTTTATCCACCGGCGAGTTGAAAACCCGGTGCAGTGCCAGGGTAAGTTCCACCACGCCCAAATTGGGAGACAGATGTCCGCCCGTTTTTGACACTACCTCCACTAGTTCCTGCCGGATCTCCGCGGCAAGCTCGTTCAACTGGGCAAAATTCAGCGACCGGATGTCCTGGGAATTCCTGACTTTGCTCAAGAGAGTACTCACTGTTTATCTAACCTTCTCGCTCCGATGTTCCTTCTTTTCTGAAAAGGAGTGTAGCCGGTAACCTCTTCCACCCTGGCCAGAACCTTTCCTGCAATAAAGATTACCTCATCCGGATAGCTCAATGCAATTTTTTTTGCAACAGCCTTGGTAGAAACAATCACCGCGGCAATAATAGCGGTGACCAAAACATTCAGCCAGAACCGGCTAATTTCCGATCCGAGTGCCACTATCTGGACGACTATCGATATTCCCAGGGCGCCTCCGACAGTCGTCGCGATGTCGCCCACAACATCATTGGAGAGATTGGCGACCTTGTCGGCATTCCGGATCAACTGCAGTCCGTGGGGTGCACCCCTTATCCGTTTGGCCGCCTTTGCGTTGAAGGGGATGTGGGAAGCGGCGGTTACTGCTGTTCCGACAATGTCGGCCGCCATGTTGATAATTATTATCAAAAACAAAAAAATAAATGACAGTATAAGGTTGTTCAGCCTCGACGCAAATGTTTCAGAAAGAAAGGTAAAGACAATTGCCAGAAAGAAGGAGCCGATACCCACCAAAAAAATGTATCTACCTGAAACAGTAGACTTATTATTGCCCAAAAAAGTCACCTCATGCGATGTTTAGCGCGACGAAAACATGGACATAATGATATTAAATTTTTGATAAGTGACAGCGGATCGGGTAAATATTGTGGCTTAGGTCTAGCAGGTTTTCCCAAACAGCTGCCGGCTGTCGCCAAACCGGCGGTTTCCCTTTAAAGCTGTTTCCGAACGTTACCGATTCCGGGGCTAGATTACCACTCAGTCCACACTTTAATCCCCGACCCGCCCCGGCAACCCGGACAGCCTAGGAGTTTTCCTCGACAGAATACACATTTTCTAGCCTCTTTTGCAGCAAAGGTTTCAGTCAACAACGCTTGCCGCGCACGGGCCCTTGCGCGGCCGGTTGTTAAAGCCGACATCCACCATTGCCACTCAAGGCAGGCTACACTGCACGCAGCGCTAACCACATGCAGGTTTAATCCCAAGCCATAGTTGACTGTCCACGTCGGAACAGATGCCCACGCACTTGGGTCTCCACGGGGGTGGGGTCAACGCCCACATGCCGTTGCAGGTCGCCCCACCCCCTTAACTCCCAGTACCAACCCCCAACTGGGCGTCGGCAGCCAGCACCAGGAACTTCATCGATGTGCCCTTGACGGATTTTTAGGCCCGCCTTCAAAAAGGTTCATCTGACTAGGATACTGCGTCACTTATCGCATAAATTTAAAAACGCAATTTGAAATGTTGAATTAAATTACAACAACGCCTTCATATCAATGTCTATCAATTATAACACAATAGCTTTCCGCTATCAAACGCGTTCTGGAGTCTATTTAAGCCCTCTATATCTATATTTCTTTTCTGATAAAAAAAGAATCGGCACTGGTCCTGCTGGCTGACTCAAGATTCAAAAATCCCTCTCAATTACAAACCCGGCTATCATTCTTAAAAAGTCGGCCTCCGGGCCGAAATCCGCCAGGGCTTCTATGGCCATGTCAACAGATTCGCGGGCTTTTTCCCTGGATCTCTCCATGCCGTACAGGGCCGGGTAGGTTGCCTTTTTATTCTTGATGTCGCTCCCTACGGGTTTGCCCAGTTTCTTCTCGTCACCCTCGATATCCAGAATATCGTCTTTTATTTGAAAAGCGAGTCCGAGATGCTCGGCGTACCTGGTCAAAGAATTGAGCCTGTCTTCGGGCGCCCCGGCCAGAATAGCCCCGGCGCGCACCGAAACCCGGTAAAGCGCCCCCGTCTTGTGCCGGTGGATATACTCGAGGGTGGCGGCATCGATTTCTTCACCCGCCGAAAAAGTATCCACCACCTGTCCCCCGATAAGCCCGAAAGTGCCGGCGCCGACGGCCACCTCGTTGATCACCT
>DAOOVD010000003.1:0-85803 GCA_035369845.1 Bacillota bacterium
CGTGGTCTCTGTGGGCAGGCCGCACACCCAGCCCCGGTACTTCACCCCGGCCTTCTCTGCCTCCACCCAGTCGCCCTTGCGGAAGAAGCCACCATTAGTGGTGTTCCCAAACCTGGGGCGGACGCCGCCCTCCTGGAAGTTCTGCCGGTGGAGGCTCCGCCTGATGTATCTGAGGCGGCGCCAGACGAAGAACGGGGCTCCCGGCTTGTTTTTGCACCCGGTGACGCCCATCAGCATCGCTGTCGCGTCATTGGCATGGGTTTCCGGAATTTGCTCCCATTTCCTACTGACCTGTTTTTGCAGGCCGAACTTCTCCCGCCAGGCGTCGGTCTCGGAGACTTCGACCAGTTTAAGGGCAGCCAGATTCTGGTACTCCCGGTAGGTGAGCGTTTTACCGATCTCGACCGTGGAGAAATGCTTGCCGTCACGATACCTGTAGTGGTTGTAGCGCACGTCCTCGGTGACGATGAGCCGGATGGGAAAAATCTTGCACAGCTCACGGACGACCTTCAGCCTCGTCTCGACCTTGGACCGCTGGGTGGGGGCCAGCCAGTAGCCCTTCCTCCTGCGGTTGTCAAAGCGGGCCGGCCGCCGGGGCGTCTTGCGGTACCTCCTGGCGCGGCGCAGGTGCCGGCGGGCCTCCATCTTCCGCGGTACGTCGTCGGGCAGGAGGACCATGGCCTTAAGCTCGACCTGTTTGCGGGAGGCCACGGCCACTCCGTCGTACTTTGCCCCCGGGTCCACGGCCAGGGCCACGGGCTGCGTCGCGGTCCCGACCGGCCGCAGCATCCGGATGTAGAAGAGCCCCAACTTGTTCCGCCGGGGCTCCGCCAGGCCGCCCCTGATGAGGAGTCTCACCTTTCTCGGGGTGGTGGGCATGAGGGGATTTCCGTCCATGCCCACCACGGGCACCCTTGTGATCATTTGCCGATACTCGGCCTCCTTTCGGAGTGATTGTCGCCTCGGCGCCGTCCGCAGGGCTTAGCACGGTCTTGGCCATGCACGGCATTTAGCGGTTCTGCCTCATATAGTCCGGGCTGGCGAAACACCCGGAAGTGATTAGGTAGCCCTGCAAACCCCTGCGGCCGTCAGGCCGCCGCCTGGTCAGCCAGTTACCCCTGCCCCCGCCAGGACAAGCCCCTCAATTTATTGAGGGGTGGTTGACATACTCGTACTGGTGCAGCTCCAGCTTCGACAGCGGCCACCTGTCGCCCTTGGAAACCTCTTTCGTGTCGAAAGCTATCGGGAGCGGCCCGTCAGGCAGGGCGACATGCCCGATGAAGTCTACGGCGGCCTTTTCCTCTACCTTGGCACTTACAATCCTGGAACCAGATCTAATGGGCACCCATGCCGTCGGGACCTTGTGGATTGCTGCCCTGCCTTGGACACGGTAAACAACGTTGGCTTGGATAACAAGTTTCTCCAAGGTCTGGCCACGGTTGGATAAAGAGATTATCGGCCCAATACCCACAAAATCATCCCCATAAAATATAAAACAGGCCCGGGTAATCTTTCCCCGAGCCTGTTGCCCCTTTCCCATCCCTCACCCGTATTACTTACCAGCGCATCGGTATTAATTATTACGCCTTACAACCTTCTAAAGGTTTTTGCTCATGTGCAAATTACTCTATGCAGCTTGACTCATGTACACAAATCCCTGAAGAAGATACGGGGAAACTTTTTGCACCAATTTCACGCCTCGGTGCAAACAGGCGGCGCTCTCAGCAAGCAATTCGGGCTACGCCAGATTTATTATATATTTTGAAGTTCTACTGTCCAGTTAGCAGCTTGGATTTTCGCGTCCAATTCGCGCAGTTCTTTTGCAACATTATCGGCTGCTTTTCTAATTTCAGCAATATTCACAGTCGCAACATACCTTATCTCGTTTCTGCTAAAACGGTCGCGGACCGAGGACGCCGCAGAAGCCGCATTATTAAGAATACTATGTTTAAGGCTTAACATATCTCTCTCAGCTATAGCCTCCATGATCGTTTTACCGTCAGGCATAACCGCCTTTGCGTTTGTGGCGTTAATCTGCACAATCAGGCGGTAATAGTCGTCAATCAACTGATTAATCTCTTGGATCGTCTCGGCCGGGTTTTCTGCCGGCTTGTCACCTTCCTGCACCAGGACGTCATCGACAAGCCTCTTTGTTAAAGCGTTGATGCGCTGTTTGATATTTTTCCTCTCCAGCAAAGCTTCTGCCAGTTTCACAAAGAACCACTCCTTTTTTTTAGTTTTGGCTTAACTACTTTATCCTCTTTATATTGCTGTTACTATTTTTATTTTTAACTTTCGGCATAACCATCTCACTGTCGCTCATAATGTCGTCGATGCAGTTCCAAATGTCCGGCAATTGCGCAAACAGCACATAAGCGTCGGGAACGTGATTTTTGAGTGTACCGGCTACGTACTCGCGCATAACCTCGGCCGCCGGTTCCACTTCCCAACGCAGTTCGTCCAGCAAACGTTCGCAGTAGTCCAAATCGGCAGACGCGCCGACAATGATAACAGGCAGCAGAACCGACAACATTAACATTTCTTTCTGTCCCACGCCCTCCGGCTGTATCTTGCACTTGGCCGGCACGGGCACTATGTTGTCGGGATACCTGAGTATCCTGTTTACATCACAAAATATTCTTTCGAATTCTTCCGCTTTGAAGGGCGGTATGAACCGGTCACCGACGTACAACCTGATCCCCCGGCTTCTGAAAGGCGACAGTGGTTTGAAATCCGGCACAACCGCAAAAACGCTTCTCACATTCGCGGCAATGCGGCTTAATGTCCCGTGAGGCAAGCTTTCAGCCATTAACTGTATCTCGTTTTTGTTTTCTATAAACACCGGTATGATTCCGTACAGCGTGAGGATACCCGTTTCTTCTTCCACCGGAGGCGATGGCATTACAGGATGTTTCTCCAGCAATGCGGACAGGACCTTCGGGTTTTTTGCCACATCCAGCGCCCACGCGCTGTATGATTCCCGCTTCTTTGCCCAGTAAGGCTTTTTCTTCAGCCAATTTTTATACGTCTCCTTATCGAACGGCACATGGACGATACGGACCGGTCTGCAAGATATTACGTCCAAACAATTCTGACGCTCCAGCAAATAATCTTTATATTCGTCCAGGCTGCGGCCCATCTCCTTAAAGTCTTCCAGAGAGAACACCGCTGCCGCTACCAAACTGCCTTCAGCGGCAATACCCTGATAAATATCGTATGTTCTAATTTGAATCACCATTCCTTTCTGCCGCGCGGATGCCCCTGCCTTTAAGCGCGAGGTCTATGGCACTTCTTGCACCCTGCGAGTTTTGTAAACCCGGTCTTTTTACGCCGTCTTTTTCTTCTTATCCGGCAACACTCTGGGCTTCTCTTTCCATAACACCGTTTCGGTAGAAATTACGTACCTGCACCCTTCCGCCGGGTCGAACATGATGTCCAGCATCACTTCTTCCATTACCGCCCGCAGTCCCCTGGCCCCGGTACCCCTCTCCAGCGCCTCCCGAGCCACTGCCTCCAAAGCGCCCGGCGTGAACTCCAGCGTAACCCCGTCCGGCTTGAGAAGAGCCTGATACTGTTTCACCAGGGCGTTTTTTGGTTCGGTGAGTATCCGTACCAGGTCGGCTTCCGTCAGTTTGTCCACCGGCACCACAACTGGCAGCCTGCCGATAAACTCGGGGATGAAACCGTATTTTACAAGATCTTCGGTAGTTACATTTTCCAGATCGTTGCTGTTTTTGGTAGTTGGCAACACGCCGAAACCAATGAATTTTTTATTCGTTCTTTCACGGACGATACTGTCCAACCCGACAAAAGCCCCTCCACAAATGAAAAGTATGTTTTTGGTGTCAATTTGCATGCATTCCTGGTGAGGATGCTTGCGGCCACCCTGGGGCGGCACGTTTGCCGCGACGCCTTCCAGCAACTTCAACAACGCCTGCTGGACGCCTTCGCCGGAAACGTCCCTAGTAATGGAGGGGTTTTCCGACTTGCGGGCGATCTTGTCTATCTCATCTATGTAGACAATACCTTTCTCGGCCTTTTCTATGTTATAGTCCGCTGCCTGAATCAGTTTGAGCAGGATATTTTCCACATCCTCGCCAACGTAGCCGGTTTCTGTAAGCGATGTCGCATCAGTTATCGCAAAAGGCACCTTGAGCAGTTTCGCAAGGGTCTCCACCAGGTAGGTCTTTCCGCTGCCGGTCGGTCCTAAAAGCAGGACGTTGCTTTTCTGGATTTCTAAGCTGTTATCGTTGCAAGTAATTCTTTTGTAGTGGTTGTAAGCGGCTACCGCCAGTGCTTTTTTGGCTTTGTCCTGACTGATTACATACTTGTCCAGGTGCTCTTTAATTTCTTTGGGTTTAGGAATAACCATTTCCTGGTTAATTTCTAGCTCGTCCGCTAAAATTTCGTTGCACAGGTCTATGCACTCGTCGCATATGTGGACGTTGGGGCCTGCAACCAGTTTGTTTACTTCGCTATGGAACTTGCCGCAAAACGAGCAGCGGATGGGTTTTTCGTTTGTTTTTGGTTTTGTCAAAACGCCAACAACTCCTTTTCTAAAATACAAAGACCCGGCTTTTGCCGGGCGCGGGGTATGTATGGCAGCAGGAGCGCAAAGTCAAGAGTTAAACCGAAAGCTGGCTTAAAACAACCTCAGCCACATCTGAGTCAGCTGCTTCATGTGATACATACGCCAGCACCCAAAACGATATACGGTCTTTAAAGGCGGGTTTGATGATTTTGGGGAAAATATTTCTTTTGCCGGGGCTTCTAAAAGCCAGATTTTTGTTTTTGAGTGATCCGGCTCGATCAAAACCTCAGACTCTACAACGAGCCGGTCCATGCGCCGGAAAATACCTCGCTTTTCCGATTTTCTACAAACTGAAACCTTATACTTAAACCCCGGGAAAAGCTCTACAAAAGAACCCTCTGTATTCTGAGGCACATCCAGCCACGCTCCGCGAAAATCGAACGCACCTGCAATCATCCCCGGAGGGCTGCTTACCCATAAATAGGCAACTGTCCCCCTAACACCTTGAGGATTCCGAAAGTTCAGACCAAAAGAAGAAGAAAAACAATAATGACCAGGCCTGCCTTCCGGCATCAACAAAGATTCGGTGTCCTCTTTTAGACGATACACAACAGCTTTCAGATTTTTAACTCCGGCTCTCTTTGCCAAACACACGCGGTGCTTGCCTTCCGACACCCAAAACCGGCCTTCGTATTCCAGGAGCCGGATTGGATCGCGTTCGGCGAACGGCGTCTCGCCTTTCTTAAATATTTCCCAAAACTTCCGGCAGCGGCTGTACCTCAGACAAATGTCGAGTGATTCAGGGCGTTTTGCATTTTCGACAAGCGCTTCGAGGATCTCTTCTTCGCTATTCCTGTAAGCGCTTAACCCTAACTCCTGCAGCAAAAGGCACCTGCTACCCAACTCGGACGGAAACTCAATAATATCCGAGACTTTTACAATACGAATTTCCGATTTTTGTTTTTGAACCATTGCTACCGCCTCGTTAATCCACTTTCCTTTAGCGACAACCCAATACTTTTTGCCTTATTTCTTCCAGAGCCGCTTTTGTCTCAGTAGAATAGTCAGCGTACGGCAAAACCTGATCCCTCTGGACAATGCCTTCGAAGTACATCTTCCAGTCGCTGCAGCGCTCGAAAAGCTGCATTTTGCAGCCGGGGTATTTTTCGGCGGCCTCCCGTATGGTGTCGGTAATGCCCGAGTTCCATTTCCCGCCGATAGGCATAAGCACGACTTCCTCTTCTTTGGTGAGCACCGCAAGAACAGCAAATACGCACGGATCAGTAAGATTTTTGACAGCTGTTAATGCTTTGTCTTTTGGTTCACCCATCATAGAATACCCCCATCCGGCCTGCTCTTGTCGAGTTTTTACCGTCTTGATAGGTCAACAATTATCAGTTCACCGCCTGCAGTATCTGGTTCCCCTGCGAAAAACGCTGCAATTTTGTCCGGTATGAGGTGCAGTGTCGCCTCGATATGCGGCTTCCACCAGTCAAATATTCCGTGCTCGCGGTGGTTCAGGCTTATTTCCAGTTGAATCTTCAGGGCGTGTTTCAGGCTTTTCTCGGCAATCTCCCTTAATTCGCGGGAAAACTCGCGCGTGACTTCGTGATTCTTTGTGCAGCGGCCGATTATCTGGGCGGTATCTTCCAGCCGCTGCCGCTCTTTAAAAGTGATGCTCAAATACCCACGAGCCACGTCGCTCTTGAGGGCATTCCGCATGTAGCAGTCCTCTAAAAGCTTTAGACCGCAGACCGCTATGGCTTTAAAAAGCCAGTCCTCATTGCAGAAGGAATTCCTGAACAAATACGCTTTTTCTGCGCTGCCGACATACATTTTATCGGTCAGTTTTTTGGCCAGGTACTCGACGTATTGGCACAAATATCTGGCACTCCACACGCCCCCGGAAAAATGAGCAGCCCTTTCCTTCCGGTACATCGTCACCAGCCCCGGTCGGACAAGCCTGTCCCTCCGTTTGGTGTCATTTAGCTGGGCAATGAGCATATTCTTGCTGGCAGTGCCCGGAGGTACTTTGTTTATAAGGTCGGCATAGTGAACGGTGTTCCAGTTTTTAGCCAGAAATATTTCATTCGCAATGTCCAGCTCTTCCTCGATTCTTTTCCTCGCCTGGATTTCAGCGAAACGCTCCACCTCCAGGAGATCGACAGGCTTCGGCTCAGTTGGAACTTGCAACCACTTCGACATCTACGACACCACCCTTCAAGCTAACCCATTCTCTCATTTCCCCGGCAGCTTTCTCCAAGAGGCCGGCGCACTCCATAACGCTCCTGTAGACTTCGATGTCGCTGGAATACCTGCTTATTTCGAGCTCTGCCCGCTTCATGTGTTTTCCAATATCCTGGACAAGGGACGACAGCATGTCCTGGATTTTGTAGCGGTCCTTCTGCAGGATCTGAGAACGGGTGAGAGCAAGCAGTTCCTCGTTCTTCTTCTGCAGCTCTTGTTTGAGATTGAGGTAGTCCTCCGGAATCTTTTCAACAACCTTGGGCGGGCGGGATTTCAGCTCGGCAATCTTTTTGTTCAGTCCCGCAATCTGTTCCTGAAGGCTTTTTATCTTGGCATCGCGGGCGGCAATATCACCGTGCAGCTTTTCTTTGATTGCCTGCTGGGCTTTCTCGTATTTTTCTTTTGCTTCACGAGCCTTTACTTCAGCCTGCTCTCTGGCCTGTCTGTAGTCCTCGGCCCTTTTCGCCATCCGGGCCGCCTTTTCTTCCAACTCGCGGATTTTTTCTTCAGCCGCTCTGCGCTCTTCACGGCGGGCATCTTCGGCGACATCAGCCAGCCGGCTCTGCATGTCAGATAGCTCCCTCCGCACGTCGTGCAACTCGTCTTCGGCTTCTATGGCCCGGCTTTCCAGAGCCTGAGCGTCGGCTTTGGCCTGTTCCAGCTCCTTTTCTAACCGTTCCTTTTCCTCGACCTTTTTGCGCAGGTCCTTTACTTCTGCAACGGTCATGTCTGCGATTTGTTCCTTGATTTGCCGGTAAATTTCAGCCTGTGCCTCGGGCGACAGGTAAGCTACTTGCTCTGCTGCTGAGGTGCCAAGTTTACCGGAGGAAACCATTGCTTGGAATTCAGGTATTAGATCGTTGAGTTTGAGAAGACGATTTAAATGTGTAACATCTACACCAACAACCTCTGCTATATCTTTGGCCGTCTTAATTTCGCCATTTTGGCGAAATTTAGGCCCCTGTCTTACACCCCAGTATTCCTTTAAAAATGCCGCGCGTCTTGCTTTCTTCATTGGGTCGTCATCAGACTGGCGCCGTTCCTCGTTCTCTGCAATTAAAAGGTATTCTGCCTCTTCTGGCGAGATGTCTTTGATTTCGATTGGTACTTTTTCTAACCCCAACTCTAAAGCAATTCGATACCGTTGGTGACCTGAGATGATTGTGTAGTCAGGTAAGACTTTGAGCGGATCGCGAATACCGTGAAAAGCAATACTGCGCTTAATCTCTTCGTACTTCTCCTGGGAAAGATCATTATAATACTCATTATTTTTTGGGTGCGGTTTCAGAAGTTTCGGATTGATTTCCCCCATAACTCTCATTTACCCCCCTAAGATTGCTCTCTACATCGCTTCCTGTGTTTTTACCTATAGCACCGCTGGTGATGAAACGGTCCGCGACAAATATTTTCAGCCCGCTGCAGCGCAGTTCGCTTAACTGCCGGAACGGAGGGCACGCTGAAAAATATTGCTGAAATTCGGCACGCACCAGTTCGACCAGACTCCGTGGCAACCGTCCGCTCATGGGATTCGTTGCTGCATCAGCGTGAATAGCCGTGGGAACTATCCCGTATATGACCAGCACATTGGTCTTTTCGTGCAACGGCGGGGCGGGAAGATACGGGCGCTCACTGAGCAAATCGGCCAGCGCCTGAGGGTTCTTGACCACTTCCAGCGCCCACGCGCTGTGAGCTTTCGTCGCGCTACCGGCTTTTTTCCAGCAAGGGTTGCTCTCGAGCCAGCGTTCGAAGCTGCCCCTGGAAAAAGGCACGCTGATAACGCGCACGGCGTCTGAATATATCAGCTCTGCTAAGAAATCCTGCCATTCTAAAAGATAATCTTTGTACTCGAGCCCGCCAGGGTAATCTTCGGGAAAATATACGGTCGCGGCTACAAGACTTCCTTCGCGGGCCACGCCCGGAAAAATGTCGTACTCCAGCATACAAAATAACCCCCTATCTGCAAACGGCAGTTCCTTATGCCGTCTTTTTCTTTTTGGCCGGCACCACTACGGGCTTTTCTTTCTGCAGGACGGCGGCTGCGGAAATCATATATTTGTGCCCCTCTTTCGGATCGAACATGATGTCCAGCATTAATTCTTCCATCACTGCCCGCAACCCCCTGGCGCCTGTAACCCTCTCCAGCGCTTTCCGGGCTATCGCTTCCAAAGCTCCCGGAGCGAACTCCAGCGTCACCCCGTCCGGCTCCAAGAGCGCCTGATACTGCTTTACCAGGGCATTTTTTGGCTCAGTAAGTATCCGCACGAGATCGCCTTCGGACAGCGCATCCAGCGTCACTATAACCGGCAGCCTGCCGATCAACTCGGGAATAAAACCAAACTTAACCAGGTCTTCGGTCGCGACATCTTTTATGCCGCTATTTCCCTGCCTGAACGCCGAACCGAAACCAATGACTTTTTCGTTCGTCCTTTCCTGGACAATCTTATCCAGGCCAACGAAAGCGCCGCCGCAAACAAAAAGGATGTTAGCGGTGTTGATTTGTATGAATCCCTGGTGCGGGTGCTTGCGGCCGCCCTGCGCCGGCACATTCGCCACGGTACCTTCTAAAATTTTCAACAAGGCCTGCTGAACGCCTTCTCCGGAAACGTCCCTGGTGATGGACGGGTTTTCGGACTTGCGGGCGATTTTGTCAATCTCGTCAATGTACACTATCCCCTTTTCGGCTCTTGCAACATCGTAGTCCACTGCCTGGATGAGCTTCAGCAGGATGTTCTCCACGTCCTCGCCTACGTAGCCGGCTTCGGTAAGAGAGGTGGCATCGGCGATAACAAAAGGCACCTTAAGCAGCTTTGCTAAGGTCTCCACCAGGTAGGTCTTGCCGCTGCCGGTCGGCCCCAAAAGCAGGACGTTGCTCTTCTGGATCTCCAAATTGCTGCCGTGGCTGAGCCTCTTGTAGTGGTTGTAGGCCGCTACGGCCAGGGTTTTCTTCGCCTTATCCTGGCCAACCACGTATTTATCTAGTTGCTCCTTGATTGTCTTGGGTTTGGGAACGATTATTTCCTGTTTGACCTCAAAGTCTTCTTCCATCATAATTTCGTTGCATAAGCAAATACATTCGTCGCAAATATATACTCCCGGCCCGGCGACGAGCTTTTTGACCGCATCCTGAGCCTTGCCGCAAAAGGAACAATGAGGGGGTTTATCGTTTGTTCTTGATTTTACCAAAGTACCAACATCTCCTTTTTGGCTAATGGTTAACACTCTACCTGCTGAGAGATCAGCATCTGCCCTGAAAAATCCAGCGCTACCCTCTCGATCACCAAACCTACAGTGCTTTCGATTTTCGGCAGCCACTTTTCGAGCAGGGCGTATTCTTCGTGTGCATGGTTAATTTCCAGAAAACTGCGGTACGTATTTTTTAGAAACTGCTCCAGTGTACTGTCCAACTCGTTCTTCATCTCTTCTATCTCGTGATTCTTTGTACTGCGCCCGATGGTGGCACTGAGGCTTTTTGCCACAGCCCGAACATAGAACAGAAGGTCCAGATGGGACTTCGCTACAGTACTTTTTATAGCTCCACGCCGGTAATTGTTCTCCAGAAGTTTAAGGCCGCAGACGGCAGCAGCCTTGTAGAACCAATCTGGGTCGGAAAAAGATTTTTTGAATACCAGGGCATTGCTTTTACCGACATATTTTGGGTCAGTTAATTTCTTGACAACGTATTCCATAAACAAACAAAAATTGCGGGCTATCCACACCCCGCCGTCGAAATGGTCGCGGTTCTCTAGTTGATAAAGAGTTACTACGCCCGGCCTGGTCTTGCCGTTTCTTGTATAATCATTCAGCCAAGCAACCAGCTTGCTTTTGCTGGCAAGACCTTCCGGAACGTCGGACATTAAATCGGCATAAAATATAGCATTGCAATGTTTGATCAGGTATACCTCGATAGCCACGTCAAGCTCGTGCTCTATCCTCTTTTGCGTCTCTGCGGCAATGAGTTTCTCCGGCGCCAGAAGCGTCAGTGCGCCGTCTGAACCCAACGACAGAAACGACTTTTTGGGCAGCAAATCATTAAACGACAACTTCAATATAATCGCCTCCCGCTCTCGCATCCAGCGATACCATGTTGCGCAGTTCACCGGCTATTTTTATCAAAAGGTCTGCGCAGTCCATAACATCTTTGTAGGCAACCGTATCTATAGACCGCCGCTCCATTTCATAACGTAGTTTGGTGACGTGTTTGCCTACGTCCTGCGCTATCTTCGTTACGATTTCCCGTACCCAGTAGCGGTCCTTTGTTTCAATTTGTTCCCTGGTCAGGCCGAGCAGCTCCGATTCGGCTTTTTCTTTTTCTTTCTTCAGGGTTTTAATCGTCTGCTTTAGTTCCTCATAATCCTCGGGCACTTTTTCAACTACTTCCGGCGGGCGGGATTCTAGTTCGACAATCTTCTTGTTCAGCTCCGCGATCTGTTCCTGAAGACTTTTTATCTTGGCGTCCCGGCTGGCAAGATCTTTGCGAAAACGTTCTTCAACGGCCCGGTGGGCATTGGTCAGCTTTTCTTCTATTTCCCTAACTTTGGCCTCGGCCTTTTCTTTATCCTGCTTGAGTTTTTCTGCCCTCTCAGATAACCGGTTCACTCTTTCCTGAAACTTGACAATTTCTTCCTCAACCGCCTTTTGTTCTTCTTTCCTTGCATCTTTTATGGCTTCTTCCATCCGGTTCTGAACATCGGAAAGCTCCCTGCGCACGTCATGCAGCTCGTCTTCAGCTTCGATGGCCCGGTTTTCCAGAGCCTGAGCATCGGCTTTGGCCCTTTCCAACTCCTTTTCCAGTTGCTCCTTTTCCTCGACTTTCTTGCGCAGTTCCTTTATTTCTGCAACAGTCATATCCGCAATTTGTTCTTTGATCTGGCGGTAAATTTCAGTCTGCGCTTCGGGTGACAGATAGGCTACCTGCTCGGCTGCTGAGGTGCCCAGTTTACCGGAAGAAACCATTGCCTGAAATTCAGATATCAGGTCGTTGAGTTTTAAAATGCGTTTAACCGCCTTTTCGTTCGGCAGACCCAAAGCCTTTGCGATATCTTCGAGTGTTTTACCAGTATCTGTATTTTTCAAGAGGACATTTTGTCCTCTTGAAATTTCCGAAAATTTTCCAGTATGCCTATCCCATCTCTTGCCGCCCCAGCCGACTTCCCAATACTTAGCCAGAAACTTTGCCCTTTTTGCCACCTTCATCGGGTCGCCACCGCCCTGCCGCCGCTCTTCGTTGTCAGCTATAAGCAGGTAAGTGATAATCTCTTCCCATTCTTCTTCGGTTTCAGCTCTCGGCCGGATCTCCTGGAACGGTACCTCTTTCAACCCTAGTTCCAGAGCTATGCGCAGCCGTTGGTGACCGGACACTACGGTGTTGTCCTCCAGTATCCACAGCGGTGTCCTGATTCCACCGGCCTCTATGCTCCGGCGGACCTCCTGGTATTTATCATTGTCCAGATCATCGTAGAACTCGGCATTTTTCGGGTGAGGTTTTAGCAGCTTTGGATCTATTAAACCCTCCTTGATTATGTCATATATTTTAGCATCGAGCATCCGAAATCAACTCCTTCTTTTGGTTTCCAAAAAACTTCAGGGAGCCGTGATATCGGCTCCCCGAAAACGTCTTAATTTGTCTGTCGCATGATGATGCCAGCAATTGCACATTCCCTTATCGCTCGGTTGGCCTGTTTGTACCTTTCGTAAGCAATCTTTGCCTCATGATTTTCATCGACATCAGCAAAGAAAGCATCCAGCTTTGATTCCAACGATTTATCAGCAAGCAGGTTACGCAAATTATGTTGTTCTCCAGACACCCCACTGGAAATATAAAACGAAACTGCTTTAATCAGGTTCTGTTCAAAAGCTTTCCAAAATGGATCAACACGGTTATGTTGTTCAAAAACAGCCTTTTCTTCCGATTGTTTGTACATTCAATTCATCTCCTTCTATTAAAGGATTTTTTTGTAATTTGTAGAATTTCCCAGCATCAACTAACTTCGAAAGGAGGGTTTAGGAATTGTCTGCCGTGCAAAACGAAAGTCCTAACAGTTCCTGCTGCCCTTTTACAAAAAATACTTGTTCTAAAGAGTGTCCACTAAGTTTTCCTTATCCTAACAGAGTTGCTGTTTGTGCGTTTACCGCAATTGCTATGCTTTTATACAACATAGAAGCACGACTTAACGACATAAAAAACAATATACGATAAATCCCTCCTTTTTTATCAGGATTATCAGGATTGCCAAAAAATCTAGGGGGTTCTTAACAGTTACCTTACTCCCGACAAAGTTCAATTTAGATTCTTCCCAAAAAACTTCAGGGAGCCGTGAAATCAGCTCCCTGAATACATTAGCCAACCAGTTCAATCAACTTTTCCCGCAACCACTCCGCTCCTGGCCCTCCCTTTGCAATGACGCTTTCGACCTTTGCATAAACCTTTTTTGCCTCCTGTATTTCGTCTGCTTCTTCCTTTTTTGCAATGTCTTTGAATTCATCGCTTGCCTCCTCTTCGATAATCAGTTTGCGCATCTGTCTGGTGCTCAGATGCTCGTCGGCAGCCCTGGCTAAGATTTCATAAGGGTCTTTCTTAGACGTTAACGCAATATTGTGGTGCTCAAACTTCAGGCCAGGTATCCGCATGCTTTCTTCGGGAAAAGCCTTGTAAACCTTCACATATTTTCTTATAAAAGAAACGCTTACATTTAGTTGCGATGCCAGCCACTTAACACTTACCCCAGTGGACAATAGGGCATCCAGCAACTGCGCTTTGGTCCACTTTATGTCAATTTCCTGTTCGTCTAGCGATATGTACGCCTGAATCAATTCCTCAATTCCAGGTTCCTGCTCTTTCTCCGACAGCGGAGGGAATTTGTCGGGTACCGGTATTTCGATGGCCCGGCAGACTTCCTCGGGTGTTGTTTTCTCCCGCCTGGCAACTATCTGAACAAGCACCAGCCGGTCAATTTTATATTCCTGGGCGGCCCGGTGGTGCTCCGGGCACAGCCTGATTCTGTTTAACAATATGTCTTTACCGCCTGTACCTCTGGTTTTAATATGGTGCGTCTCGACGTAACCCGGTTTGCCGCAGTATTCGCACCAGGCAACCGGTTCTTCCAGTTCGTAAGCAGGTTTATTAAGCGGAATAGTTGCAAGCTCCAAAAAACAAATCCCCCTTTCCTTCGAGCTATTATAACCGATCTTTTAGTACTCGCAAGGTGCGCGACTTGCCTGGTTCGAAATCGATGTATCCCTGTCGCCTAATTTTTGTAAGATGTTCGTGAATAGTTGCTGACGATCTTAACCCAACTATTGCACCTATTTCCCTAACCGACGGCGAGTAACCCTTAACCTGGATAAATTCTCGTATTGCATTGTAAATTTTTTGCTGGATCTCAGTCAAACTAAAACACCCCTCAACCAATTGGCCTTATGCTGTCATTTCCAGCTCAGTTATGCCCCGCTTTAAGTACAGCACTTTAACTCCGCGCCTCTTCGCCTCTTTTTTGACATAATGCATGGCTTTGTGGCTTATGAATCCGGTCAGGATTATGACTAGATCAACCATCGGCAGGGCAAACACCTTCTTGCTCCTGCCGTCCCAGTGCAGCACTTCTTCGGCGCCGAATTTTTTCTTAAGATAATCAGCTTTTGTGCCCAGGTTGTCAGCGCCCACAACCAAACATCGCATCACTTTACACTCCTTTCCCTGTTTTTTTTGGGATATATACTGCCTTTTTTCATTTCCCACTCTACCGGACTATAAAACCTGGTCTTTTTTTTGATGCCCATCCTAACCAGCACAGGCCCTTTTCTGTCGAACATCCTGGCAATGTACTCCAACTGCTCAGGTGTGAAATCAGCAGGACTGCCTTTGAACCTTTCCATAATCTTACCCCAAAAATACTGAGGGCCGGACTAACCGGCCCTGTTCAATTTTCTGCAACCTGATTTTGCAACCATATGCCAGAATTTTCGATTCTATCCCTGAGCTTTGTGTTTCTCGCTGACAACTTATTGTTTCTAACCGCTATCCAATAAGCTTTTTTGGTCCCTACCAGCACCACTTTTTCCTTGGCCCTCGACACCGCCGTGTAAATGAGCTTGCGGTTCAGCATGATATAGTGGCTGGTCGTCAGGGGGATCACCACCGCTTTGAACTCCGACCCCTGGCTTTTGTGGGCAGTGATCGCATAGGCCAGTTCCAGGTTGTGCAGCTCGCTTTTGCCGAACTCTACATCGCCTTGATGTTCAAAGTAAACCGTAATGCCAGCGGCTTCTCCGTTTTCGTTTTCTATCACGCGACTGATAATGCCGGTCTCGCCGTTAAAGACGCCGTACTCGCCCTTTTCGTAATTGTTTCGGACGCATATAACCCGGTCGCCAACCCGGAATACGGCATCGCCGCAAGTGATTTCTCTCCCTCCTGCCTTGCTGCTTGGGTTTAACCTTTCCTGCAACATGCGGTTTAGCGTTATAGTTCCGACTGGACCGTTCTTCATAGGAGACAGCACCTGTATATCATCCAGGGAGTAACCGAGTTTTAAAAACCTCATAACGCATCCGACAATTGTCCTGGTGATTTCCTCCGGCTCGCTTTTCTCGATGAAATAAAAATCACCCCTGCCATGGTCGGGGTAAAAAACCTTCCCTTTATTTATTGCGTGCGCTCCGGTCACAATCTGGCTTTGCGATGCCTGCCGGAACACTTTCTCCAACCTCACCGCAGGCACTCCCGCCGCCAGGAGATCAGCCAGGACATTGCCCGGCTCGACCGAAGGCAGCTGGTCGGCGTCGCCCACAAGCAACACGCGCGTGTCCTCGCCAACTGCGTCGAACAACATCTTCGCCATGCTTACGCCCATCATGGACACCTCGTCTACGACCAGGAGGCCGCAGGGCAAAGGGCTGCTCCTGCAGTATGCCGGCGTTGGCGCGCCCGGCCTGAAACCCAACAACCTGTGGACCGTGCTCGCGCCCCTGCCGGTCACCTCGGCCAGCCTGCGGCTGGCCTTGCCGGTGGGCGACGCCAGGAGGACGGGTTTGCCGAAAAGGCTTTCGTAAACGCTTATCACTGCTTTTACGGCAGTGGTCTTGCCAACGCCGGGGCCGCCGGTCAAGATCAGCAGGTTGTTGTTCATCAGGCTAACCACGACCTGCTTCTGCTCGCTAGAAAGCCTTATGCCTTCCCTAAGCTCGTACTGTTTAACGAGCCTTTCGACTTTTTCCGGCAAAATGACATCTTTCCGAGGCTTTAACATCGACCTAGCGCTCTCCGCCAGCAAAACTTCGTCTTTGTATAGCTTGGGAGTGTAGACTGCATTATCTTCTATTACCAGCCTGTCGCTACTGGACAGGTGCTTAAGCATATTGTCCACCTGTTCCCTTGTGACGCATTTCTTTTTATGATTCAGCAGTTTTAAGGCTTTTCCCAATAACTCTTCTCTTGTCGCATAGCAATAGCCGTTGTCCCAGATTATTTCTTTGAGCGACTGGCGGATTGCGCCTGCAATTCGGCCCGTGCTGTCAAGGGATACGCCCAAGCCCTGGGCGATGGCGTCAGCCTTCAGAAACCCGATGCTGTCTACTTCCATAAGACAGTACGGATTCCGCTTGACCAGCTCTGCAGTAGCGCCGCCGAACTTTTTATGTGCTTTCATGGCGGCATTGACGGATATGCCGAGCGGCAGGAGTTGCGATACAATCCTCTGGGCTTCGTAGGCGCCTCTCACGCTTTCATAGACTTCCTGGGGCTTCCGTAAACCTTTTATACCTGCAAGCGCTTCAACGCCTTTTTCCATGATGTTTTTTACCGCCTCGGCACCGAGTTTTTCGACGATCCTCTTGGCAGTGACCGGGCCGACTCCTTTAATCAGGCTGGAGGACAGAAATGCAATAGCCTGTTCTTCAGTGGTGGGTACGATACGCTCCCAGGTATCTACCCTAACCTGGCGGCCGTACTTCTGATGTACGTACCATTCACCTTTTACAAAAATCCTCTCTTTTTCCTCCGCACTGTAGAGATTACCAGATATGATTGCCTGCTTGTCGTTATAAACAAACAGAGCGACGTGATAGTCATCGCTTCTGCTTTTAAAATAAAAACGGGTTACATGACCTTCGGCTGAAAACGATTCTTTTGTTTCTTCCAAAAAACCTGCTCCTTTCTAAAGAAAGGTTTCGAAATGGAGTTCTGCGACAATTGAGACATTTTTTCGGTAGGTTAGTCTTTGCGACGCTGTTACTAATCGATCACTGAAAGAAAAATCGTGGATTAACAAATGTTTTTCCTTTACCTTGCGGCTTTTTTCGTAAAAGAAACTGTTCCGGGTTCCTTCTTTGGCACCAGGAATTTGCTGTTCTTTTGGTCAAAGGCCAGTTCGATTACTTCGCAGTTGCCAAATCTGTTTTTTATTACTACAAGTTCGACATTATTTGTTTTCTTGGGATCGCTGGATTTGACGAGGTTAATCGCTACATCAACGTCATAGTCAATATCTCCAGACTCCTTGAATCCATAGGCCATTTTATCTCCGTAATACGCGGCTCTGCTCAAGCCACTGATGAGCATAACCCCGACGTCTTTTTCATCTCCAGCAAGGCGCTGGAATTCTGCGCTTGCATTTGCTACTGCTATTCGGGGATCGTTTTCATGTCTGGTCTCGGCCAATTTCTGGAGGTAATCAACGATTACCAGGAATTTTGCATCCGGTTCTTTCTCTCTCCGGTACCCGTTGATTATTTCCAGGATCATTTTTACCGAAAAATTTTTGTCTATCTTTTTGAAGCAAATCCTGCCCTTTGTTGCTGTAAAGTGCTCTCGACCAGCTTTTTCAAAAACTTTCAGATCTCCCAACCCTCTAGTGTAAGCCGTTACATCGAGGTTGGAATATTGGCATATCATCCTGGTATGTAAATTCTCCAGTTTATTCTCAGCGAAGCAGTAGATGATCACTGAATCATCGAATTTAGCAACGTTGGTTGCTATCTGAAGGGCCAATGCAGTCTTGCCTACACCTGGTTGACCGCCGATTACTACCACACTGCCGGGATTAATCCCGTTTATCATGGCATCCAGATCAGGAATTCCGGTGGAAAATCCAGTGAAGCACCTTCCCGTGCTTTGAGCAGCATCTTTTCGTAACTGGCATTCTTTCACGGTCATTTCCAGTGATCTATCTAACCAAACGTCCAAAACTAAAACCTCCTTGAGAAGGAAGAGGGAGTGGCGGGTATTTATTGCCCGCCACTCCCTCTTGAAGATCTTAAAGATCTTCAAGATCTACAGCAAAATCGATGACCTCTCAGCCTTACTCTCCCAAGGCTCAGAAAATTTTTCCATGTCCTGTGAGGTCGAGAAAATCGTCCTGTGAGATCGAGAAAATTGTCCTGTGAGATCGAGAAAATTGTCCTGTGAGATCGAGAAAATTCTCTATAGATGACTTAAGATACAGAAAAATATGCCCTGTGAGATCGAGAAAATCCTTAGCTCCTTTTTCTTCCAGCCAATATTACATGGTATATGTTGCCATCATAGTTGTAGTCTTCTATTACAAACGGATTCAGTTTCGACAAGATGTTTTCGATTGCCTTTTGAACCTTATCCTTTCTGTTACTTGATATGTTGCAGATTTCCCTGAGTTTTTCCAGCTTAAATTTGAGGTTTGTGTCAGGAATTCTTGAAGCCAAATAATAAGCAATATTTTTTATGCCATTTGCAACTATCGGATTTTTTTGTTGGTGAGCAATTTCCAACGCCTTGACAGGTACGGGAGCAGGAATAATATCATTTATAGTTCTTGAATAATATTTGTTTATATGAATGTAAACGGGTTGTTTGTTTGTTGGAATCGCTATGTCGTCAATTTTAACGGTCCTTCCTACTCCATCGATAAAACCAAAAATTATATATTGGGTCTCAATTCTTCCTTTTTCATTTTTAAAGCGCCAGGGGTAATTCTTAATTGTATATGCGCGACAAAAAGTCAAGATATTCATTATGTTCTCAATATTTTTCCCGTTGGTTGATAACCCCAAAAGGTTTGCCAGTTTATATGTACTGGTTTTAACCATTAGATTTGCTCTATCGCCGCTAGTTAAGTACATCTGCGTAGAAGCCGCTATAACATCCCGCGCCATGCCCATGAGCCTTGCATATTGGAACAGTTCTACAGGGACATAAAATACTCTGTCATCTCCCGGCCATTTCCACTGGACAACTTGACAATAATCACCGGTATGGATCCGGTCATAGGCCAGTAGGTTTTCGTTTTTGGTGACATCTTGCTGTAATGGGCGGAACAGATTAGTATCCCTGGCTGCATTGCGGTCGATGTTAATGACGTTGGGTTCTAACCAGGAAAACTTTTTTAGTTTACTGGTGTTCAATCTCATCATTCCCCAAGGCTTGTTCTCAGTTTCTTTGTTTTCGCGCTTTAGAATTCATGGTCTTGGCAAAGGTGTTGCGCCTGCTTTGACGCCACTCCCCGCCGTTACCGCCGACTAGCTCCTCGGCAAGCTCGGCGGCTTCAGCGTTTATGTCGTACACAGGAGGATCGCTGACCTGCACCATGTCGCATTTTTGATGCGCGTGCAGTTTTTTGGCCCGGTAGTATTTTTTTGTCCAGTTAATAATTTCGTTACAATCAACGCCGATTTTTTCAGAAAATATCTGTACTGCCGGTTGCCCGTTGGAGTTATTTATTTTTTCTATAATCGCTGCTCTTTCTGAAGAATTGTTTATGTATCTGAGCGCCAGCTCGTTCAGCTCGCTTGTTGTCATCGACCTCAGTGACATGCCGCACGCTCCTTATAGTCCTTTCTTAGCATTATCTCGACGTCTAAGCATTCTAAGAAGTATTTTTTATATAAAGCATCTTTTTTAATCCATGACGGTATTTGGTAATATTCGGGTTTTGGGCGATATCCGTTTCGTACTTTACAGCGGGCTACTTTTTCAATTTTTTCTCTTGTTGCTTTTGCAATACCCTTCGGGCAACTCGGAAGGTAAACTATATTCAGTTGTTGCAGCACTGTTTTTGCTTCTAAGCGCATGCGCCCGTCAGCGCCCGAATTCATCATTTCTCTCATGGCGATTTCATTGAATATGCGCAATCCTTTTGTTTTGTGCTTGGGAATAAGCGCTGTTTTAGTTGAAACTTTCGAATACATATTTATCCAACACCAACTCCCCAAATATATTTTGCAGTTCCCCGGCAATTAAAAACCGGGGAACTGTTTGATACTTTGACAAAACACAAAACGAATACAACTGTCGATTACCTGCAGCCAGCCAGACGAATCGTCCTCCATAGCCTTCCTGTTAAGGGTAATTTAACTGCCGGTTTCTTTCTCTAAAATTCAGGCAGCAAATTGGCGTGCACAGGAACAGCATTTCAGAGGGGGTGGTTATTTCCACCCTCACACTGCCGGCTGATGATTTTCGCACCATATTCGCTTGTCAGGACTGGAATGATTGGTTCCAATCCTTATCCCGGCTTGCCGCTGCATTTTGGTATTGTTCTTGACGGCGGTCAGCCAGGTAGCCCTCTTACGATAACGCCTGGCAATTTATACGTGTTGCCGCCACGCCGGTTTTTTAAATCCGAGCTTGCAGCAAAACTTTGGGTTCTGCTGCCGGGGGAATCCCTACCGGAAAAAGCTGCCCGCTTAAACTATAGACGATTTTTGCGCACCCTCCGCGCACGCTGCGCAAAAATACGGTTTCCCGCGACCTCCTGGACAGAGGTTTCGCCCTGGAACCACCCGGGCTCTTTCAGGCGGGTAAAATTTTGTGCTGTGCAGGACTTTCACGAATTAAGAAGAATATCTAATATTTAACCCGCTGGATTGGCTTTCGCGAATCGGCCGGATCGTTTGTCTTTTCCTTTAGAAGAAGTATGCGGGCCAAAATATCGACCGCTTCATCGTAATCTTTCTGCCAGCCAGGTTTAGGAATAAACTTATGGGTCACAGCATACGATTTTGTCCTGCTGCTTTTGCAGAGCATTTTCTCAAACCTTTCTAAAAAACAGAATCTAAGATTCGAATAAAAAGCATCCTTTCTCAACTAAACTGCAGTACGGCTTGTTCTATTTCGTCATTTATATGCGACATTTCGTTCGGTTTGAGGTCATAAAAAATCACATCCAAAGGTTCGCCGAATAATTCCTGTATTTTAAGGGCAATGTGCAGCTTCGGGGTCCTAATGCCGGTTTCGAACATGCCATAAAGCCTGTCCGATATACCGAGCTGTGCCGCAACTTCTTTCTGAGTCCATCTTCTTTCTTTGCGCAATTTTATCAGGTATTCTCTTTTTGCCATATACGTCACCCCTACCAATTTTAAGTTTATTTTAATTATACAGAACTAACTGTAGTTAGTCAACTAATTTAACTACATATTGTTCTTTTATATTTTTTATAATACCATAAAGATATTTCATATAAAACTTTAAACAAATAATCCTGTAATCAGATAATCATTTTCTCTTAAGGAGAGGCGGAAAGTATGGAATTAGAAAAAAGCCGGATGTTTGTAAAAAGGCTGAAACAGGAAAGAGAAATAAAGGGAATCACTCAAAAAGAATTAGGAGCATTGCTTGGGGTAACTGACCGAGCTGTTGGCCTCTGGGAAACAGGCAGGCGCATGCCCGATGCTGATATGCTTTTGAAGCTAGCCGAGATTTTTGATTGCACTGTTGATTATCTGCTCGGTGCTACGAATGAACGGAAATCTCGTACTGGCACTGATTTTGATCCTGAAATGGCTGAAATATTTAATCGAGCTAAAAAATTAAGCCCAGAGGGGCGGGAATATTTCAAAAAAGCCGTTAAATGGATTTTTGAAGTCGATAAGGATAGGGAAGCATTGAAAAAATTAAAGGGAAAGGCAAAAAAAGATTTTATGAACTAGTTATGCTTATATCCCTGTCCTCGAGGGGGGGGTGAGTATGTCTTCCATGCGTTACGTTACACGGACAGTTTTTTGTAAGTGGCCTCAGTTGAACGGGGCTGCCTGCTGGTTTTACCGGTAGAATCCTTCGATTTTGGTCGAACCAGGCTTCACATAATACAATTATTGTCTTCCTGTGACTATTATGGTAATATTAGCAATAGAACATTTGTTCTGTTCATTAAAACCAAAACCTTCAAGAAAGGAGCTGTACTGGTGGAATCAACCTATTCACCCGGAACCACAAAAGCGCAGGAGTTAATAACCCGCGTAAAGCCTTCATATCCGCTTGATATAGTGTGGCTTTTGGATAAACTCAACGAGTTTAAGATGAATAAGCAGGTCCAACTGGTACCCTGCGATTACTTGCCAGACAGCGTCAGCGCTTCCCTAATACAGCACCCCGGACTTAATTACCAGTATATTATTTATAATTCCGCCCATAACATTGAAAGAAAAAGGTTCAGCGTAGCGCATGAGTTTGGCCACCTTGCCTTGGAGCATAAGGCCTACAGCATCGGCGACGACGAAGATCCGGCAATAAAAAAAGAAGCGGACGACTTCGCGACAGAGCTCCTGATGCCTCGGTCAAAATTTACTTATGCTGCAGCCGTGAATTTCCACCTTGATCCGATATCGCTCGCGATGAAACTGCGCGACAGGCGGCATTTCTGGACGTCGCTGGAAGCAACGTGCAGAAGACTGCTCGACCTCGGCCTGTTTACGGGAGCTTTTGTTTTGTATGACAGCAACAGGCGGTATTTCTTATACAATTCCGAAGATTTCGACCCCTGCGAAGATAGGGCGGAGATCATCAACAAGCTACTGAACGAATTTAAACATACTGCCAACCCGAAAAAATTTTCAACAAAAACTTCCGACCTCTTCTTTTTCGCCCGGAAATTCTCAAGCGGCCAAATACTTGTTGCCTTAACCCCAAAAGACTGCATCGGAAGCAGTTTATATTTTAAAATCGCAGAGCAAAGTGCCTTTTGGCCCGTTGCCGGAGAGGTTTGTATAGACGGCCATAATCTCTGAGGTGATCAAAATGACGAACTCGCAATTTATTGCGCTATACGCAAGGGTTTCTACTGAAGAGCAAACCGAGAATTTCAGCATACCGGCGCAGATGGAGCTTTTGAGAAGCTACTGCCGCAGCATGAATTATACGATATACAGCGAATACATTGACGCCGGCTATTCCGGCACAACACAGGATCGGCCCGAACTTCAGCGCCTGTTGAGGGACGCTGAACAGGGAAAGTTTCAGGTAATTCTCGTCTACCGGATTGACCGTTTCTTCCGAAGCGTTAAGGATCTCCTCTTCATTGTCGATTACCTCGACAGCATCGGAGTTTCTTTTCGTTCGGTTACCGAGCCCTTCGATACGATGAACCCAATCGGAAAATTCATGCTTTCCCTGCTTGGTTCAATAGCTCAGCTCGAACGGGATACTTTCATAGAACGGTCCAGGATGGGTAAAATGAGACGCGCGGAAGAGGGTTATGTCGTGCTCACCCACCCTCCTTTCGGCTACGACTATATAATACCTGAAAGAAAAACCGGCGATGACGGCAAGAAACAGAAGAATGGCAAAAGGGGCTATCTGGTTATAAATGACGAAGAAGCGGAAACAGTTGGCCTCATATTTAAAGAGTACATAAAACCAGACAGCAGCACGTACTCAGTAGCTGAATTGTTGACAAAATTAGGCAAAAGAACCAAACGTAACGGAAAGTGGACAGGAGAAAGGGTCTACGCCGTATTGACCGACACCTGCTATGTCGGAGAATGGCTTTACAAGGGAATCAAGGTGCAGATACCCAGTATCATCGACCGTGAAACCTTTGATAAGGCTCAAAATCTGTTAAAAGAGCGGAGAAACATGATCCACAGGAAGACGCCCAGACAGTACCTCCTGCGCGGTTTGCTCAGGTGCGGATACTGCGGCTCTCATATGGGAGGGACCACTGAAGTAGCGAAACACAGGAAAAACGGGAAAAAATACGGGGAACCTTATGGCGAAACCCATTACTACAGATGCCACAAGAACATTATGTCCTCAAGAAACAAAAGAGCCGACCGCTGTGATGCTCCCTGGATAAGGGGAGAAGAACTGGAACGGCATGTGCTTTCCTATCTTGCCTTGACACTTTCTAACTCTGAAAGGCTTCAAGAAGCTATAAATTCTCACAACAATTCAACAGGCGCCAAAAGGGCAGAACTGGAGAACAAAATAAAAGATCTTAACAAAAAACTAATGAAACTTTTAAATGAAAAAGAAAGAATATTGCAAGCTTACAGGGAAGGCGTAATTGAAATATCCGACCTTAAAAAGGAAATCGACCTGGTAAAAGAGAAACAGACCTCACTCGAACAGAATATTGAAGAACTCAGGTTATATTTAAACCTGGAAAACGAAAGGATTAATAACATCAATAACCTTGCCGAAAAATACAAAAACCTGAATTTGGAAAATATATTAAACGCTCCATTTAACGAAAAAAGAGATCTTCTTATGAAACTTGTTTCAAACATTTGGGTAAAGAGCAGGGACAACCCGATTAAAGTTAACATCGAATGTATAATACCAGAACTGGACCACCCACTTGACGAGCGTGCAGGTACTACAACACCGCTTGCGTTACATGCACGAGACCCGTCTCGGAAAAAGCTCGCCTGGTGTCTCTGTCAATGGGTCCCTGTATGCCGAATACGATGCCGTTCACAATCCGGGCCCAGGCAGGCGGAAGGCCGGCCGCCGCACCGGCCGCAAGCCTCTGTTTCAGCGTCAGGACGGCTTTCAACAGGGGGTTGGCCGAATATTCGCCGGTTCTTTCAACCGCTCCCCGTCCACGGCAAAAAAGCGTCACTTTTATCCCCTGGCGCTCCAGGTAGGTCCTGTAGTCAAACAAGCCGGGGTTGCCGGAGGATGCGGGCCGGCTGATAAGTCCCGTCGCCCTCAGCATATCGCCGTAGCCGCGCACCTGCTCCGGATCTTTCTCCACAAGCCTGACGGTTCCGGAAATCTCCCGCCGCTCCCCGCCGGCGGAAACTTCCCGCGCCTTCACCAGATAAAACACCCTGTCTTCGCGCACGTCCGGCTCCGCGGCCACCCAGCCGGTGACGGTGACCCGCCTGCCTTCGTAGTCCAGCAGCGCCGTCTCACTCCCCGCGAGCCAGAGGCGGCTTGCGGCCAGGCCCGTCAACACAAAGAGAACAACGATGACAAGCCGGCCGCCCCGCCATCCCCGGACGTACCAGACCAGAGCCGCCAAAAAGCAAAAAGCCGCCAGGGCCAAAGCCGTGGAAGCCTTTATCACTGCAAAACCGCCGATTAATATGCCGGCCGCATACGACACCGTCAACACGACCAGGGGCCTGTTCATGAAGCCCTCCCGTTAGAGGATTGGTGTTCTTGCTCAAGCGGTGAAATTAACCTTGTTTTTAAGCACTTTCCTTACATAGTCTCTGGTTTCCCGGTAGTTGGGTATCCCGCCCGCCCTGTCGACCGCGCCGGGACCGGCGTTATAAGCGGCAAGAGCCAGGCTGACGTCGCCGCCGTACCGGTCGAGCATCTGTTTCAAATAACGGGTCCCCCCGTCGATATTCTGGGCCGGGTCGTAAGGGTTTTTCACTCCCAGCGAAGCCGCCGTTTCCGGCATCAACTGCATCAGACCCATCGCCCCCGCAGGCGACGTGGCCCCCGGGTTGAAACTGGATTCGGCCCGAATCACCGATTTCACCAGGTCCGGGTCCACTCCGTATTTCTCAGCCGTACTCTCGATCAGTTTCTCGAGACCGGAAACACCAACCCCGGCCGTCCTCCCGCCGGCGGCTCCGGGACTGCGGGCGCCGGGCGCACGTCCCCCGGCGCTTCCCTCAGCCCGTGACACCGCACGTGTTCCGCTTTTACGTTTCTCCGCCGCGCCGGCGCCTGCGGACGGCGACTTGAAATCGGTTCCGGCCAGGGCGAGGAAGAGAAAAACCGAAAAAAGATCATCGAGTCCGCGCCGGCCGTCCTCCCTGCCCGCTTCCATCGCGCTTGTCGCACAGTCCAGCATCAGTATTCTGATCAGCGGATTGATATCCATTGTAAATCTCCTAAAAAAATCCTTCTCCAAAAATACTTATCGCCCGTTATTCAGAAAACCTTTAGCTCTCCCGAATATTTTCCTTTCTTTTCGAAGGCCGGGCGCCTTGCGCCGGAACAGCCTCCCAAAGCTTGCTTTTCTGAAAAAATCAACCGCTGTTTACCCGTTTCTTTCCCGCACCTTCCTCCACTCTTCCCTTTCCAGGAAGCTGCCCTCGACGTTGGACTCCATTTCCAAAAACATCTTGTAGGGCACCGTAAAGGAGAGGATGTCTCTGTCCACATGCTTTCTGGCTGAAATGTCCGTAAGGCCGATAATGGCCCTCGGGTTTTCCGCCGCTTCTTCCCTGTAGGGAATGATGCAAATGGAATGGCAGCCCGCCCCAAACGGGACGACTACGTTTTCGTTCGTCTCCCGGGAATAATTCGCCAGAACCACCAGCGCGGAAAGCTGGTCGGGATTTGCCAGGAAAACGACGACCTTCGGGGTTTCGCCGCCGGAAAGCCGCTCCAGCGGTTTGAACACCACATACTCAGCCGGCACGTCCACAACCGGCAGCGCGTCGATAAACTTTTTGGCCAGTTCGGGATTCTTTACATAGCCCTCCCCGTGCTCTATGGCCGGCATGTTCCTCACCATGTTCCGTCCCGCATCCGTTTTGCAGAATTCCTTGTTGCCGGTGGAGATAAAGTATTCTATACCCGCGGGGAAATTCACGTACTGGTTGCCGAAACCCAAACCCGTACCGCCGCCCAGACAGCCGAAGGTCTTTCTGTCAAATACCGCCGTCCTTCCTTTGGCAGCCGCACTGAGCATGGAAACAACGCAGCCCCACCGTCCTTCCACAAACTGAAGGGCTTGTTCGGGCTTTTTGTCGGTCAGAATTACCGCAACGGGAGAATACTTCATTCCGACAACCCTGGCGATTTTGCTTTCCATAAAGCCAAACCCCCCGACATTGAATTTTTTTGGACGATTCCCGCAATATTTATTCACCGGGGATATTCAAAAAACCTTCCAGCAAGACAAAATCGCCAAACCCACAATGAGTTTGGCGCCGGGAAGCCGGGCACGGCCCTTCTGCGGCAGCAAATACAGAAGGGCTCTGCTTTCCAAAAAACAAAACAATACAGTCTCACAAAAGATTTCTTTAAGGAAGGGTTATTTCTTCCCGGCTTCCCCAAAACAATCCGGCAATGCAGATTTCAAACCCTGTCTTTTAAGAATATTTAAAAAATATTGAACGCGATTTTTACTTTACGGAGTCTTTCAAGTTTTTACCTGCTTTAAACACCGGTATCTTGGCCGCGGGGATCGTGATCTCTTTGCCGTTCTGCGGGTTTCTCCCCTTGCGGGCCGCTCTTTCCCTCACTTCAAAGGTCCCGAAACCGACCAACTGAACTTTATCCCCTTTGGCGAGGGCGTCCTGAATACTGGATAATACCGCTCCCACGGCCTTTTCAGAGAGTTTTCTGGTAAAATCGGTTTTTGCTGCCACACTTAAAACGAGGTCATTCTTGTTCACTTTTTCCAAACCTCCTGTATTTATTTATAATACTATTATTTACCTTAATGTTGCTGATTCCTGCTTGCAAAATCGAAAAAAATGGAAATTTCAACAAATTTTTTATTTCGGGGTTTACGGCAAAGTCAGGCTTTTTCATCCGGCCGCCTGCAGTAGCGTACCAGGTGGTATCCTTTCCCGCCGTTGACAAATCCGTATCGCTTGTACCATTCCACGAGCTGTTTTTCGCTCAGGGCTCCGCCGGAGTGCACGCAGGCGTACAGATCTATGCCGTGCCTGTCAAGGTACCCGGTCAATTTTTTCAAAACCAGCGACCCGTATCCTTTCGACCTGTGTTCCCCGGAAACATCTATCCCCTGAAAAACCCATACGCCGCCCGCGGTTCTGATGCGGGCCGAGGCGAGAACCTCCCCGCTCCGGCAAAGGCAGACGACGCATGATTTGCATATGCTGTTTGTTTCTTCTATTATCAGAAAACCGTCTTCCCTGTAAGAGTTTTTGCTCACGGCAGGCACGCTTCCCTCAACAGGTTTTGACTGTATATTTTCATGCCGTCCGGTATTATCCCTGCCCTCCGTTCATATTTATTTTTCAGAAAAAAAGAAAGACCCGGCCGACTGCGCAAGGACTTTCTGGAAACGCATCGAAATTACCATATAAACAGTAACGGCTCCTTTCAAAATACACCGGAGGTGTTCGTATCATGGAAGCTGAGGAGAAAAACAAGCTGAACGGCACTGCCTGCTGCGACTGCGGCGGCCGGAGAAAACACCTGCACAGCACGGAAGACGAGGAGTATGTTTACGAATTTTACAAATGCAAAGAATGCGGCGACATAATCGACGTCGGCGTCCCGAAACGTTAGGCAGGCGCCTTTCCAAAATTTTTTAAATCTGAATAGCTGCTGCCGTAATGCACGCGCCATGCCAGTCCAGGTTACGAATCCCGCAAAATATAGGGATTTATTTTTATCTCCCGTGGAGGAATTTTTATGAAGATTGTTTTTCATGAGCGGTATCTTGACGTTTATACCCGCGACCCGGCCGCTGAAAAGGGAAGATTGGACGGCATCGTCGAAGAGTTGACGGACATTTACGAATTCGTCGAACCGGAGCCGGCAGAAGAACAGGACATTCTCCTGGTACACAGTCCCTTTCACCTGGAACACATCAGAAAGAGGGGCGGGCTGTACGAATACGCCGCTCTCGCTGCAGGCGGAGCCGTCAAGGCCGCGGAACTCGCCGTGCGGGGGGAACCGTCCTTCGCCCTGATCAGGCCTCCCGGTCACCATGCCGGCAGAAACTCCTGCTGGGGTTTCTGCTGGTTCAACAACGTCGCCATTGCCGTGGAAAAACTAAGAACAAACAAAATGGTCAACAAGGTGCTCATTGTCGACATAGACCTGCATTTTGGCGACGGGACAAACGACATCTTCGCGCACGTGCCCGATGTCACCTATCACCATCTCGATGACATCGGCGGGTTGGACAGGTGTCTTAAAGAAAACGGCGACTGCGAACTCGTTGCCGTGTCCGCGGGATTTGACCGGCACGTCGACGACTGGGGCGGAACCCTTTACACCGAAGACTATGCCGCCATAGGCAAAATGATTGCCGGTTACGCCCGCAGGGTCTGCAGCGGCAGGCTGTTTGCCGCTCTCGAAGGGGGGTACAACCACAAGGTCCTGGGTAAAAACGTAAAAGCCCTGCTGCAGGGTTTTGAACAAGAGGAGGTTTTAAGGTGAAAGGCAGAACAATCAACCAGTTGAAAATCGGTGACAGGGAATCCTTCCAGAAAACGATCAGCGAGACCGACGTCTACCTTTATGCCGGAATAACGGGAGACTTGAACCCGGTCCACGTAAACGAGGAGTTCGCCGGGAGCACCATGTTTAAAACCAGAATAGCCCACGGCATGCTGACGGCGGGACTGATATCGACCATTCTGGGCACGAAGCTGCCCGGTCCGGGAACCGTATACCTGGCGCAAGAGCTTAAATTCACCGCGCCGGTAAAGATCGGCGACACCATCAAGGCCGAAGCCGAAGTAACCGAAATCGACAGGGAAAAGAACAGGATCAAGCTGAAAACCACATGCACCAACCAGTCCGGCAATACGGTGCTTGCGGGGACGGCTACCGTCATGCCCCCGAAATAAATGAAGCCGCACCTTTGCCACTACGCCGGACCTGCCGTCAATAAACCGTTATGCTGTCTTTCAGCCTTTCATAGTTTTTATCCCCTATCCCGGAAACATTTTTCAAATCCTCGGGCGTTCTGAACGGTCCGTTTGCTTCGCGGTACTGAATGATCCGCTGGGCAAGCGCAGGGCCGATGCCGGGCAGGGTATCCAACTGGCTCACATCCGCAGTGTTTATGTTGACAAGCCCCCCTGCCGGCAACGTCTCTGCCGTACCCGGCCGGCCTTTGTTGAGAACAACGCCCAGCGCCGCACCCGGCCCTGCATCCGATTTTGACGGAACGGTTATGGTCTGCCCGTCGATGACCGGCGAGGCGAGCTTCAAGGTATCCAGCGCGGCATCTTCAGCGGGGCCGGCCATGTTTACCGCGTCGATAACCCTGGAACCCTCCGGAATCTGATAGACACCGGGCCTTGCCACGGCGCCGGCCACATGCACCTTGAATTCTTTGACCCTGTTCTCCCGCGGGCTTTCCAGCGCGGGCCTGCTTTCTGCCGCGGCCTTCTCTTTGATCTGGGCGTAACGGTATCCGCCGCCGAAAAGAATCACTCCCGCGAGGACAAGTACAACCAACTGCTGTTTGCGTTCAAGCCGGAACATGGAATTGCGCCCCCGTTGCCTTTTTTTGCTGTACATGCACTTTTATTAGATATACAGGTTTATTCTACCAAATGCGACTTTTTCCTCCTGTCGTTTTCGGATTTACGAAGAGCCTGCCGTCCGTGCCGAGGGAAGCCAGCAGGACGTTCCTGTAAGTGAGGTTCCTCTCCCTCAGGACTTCGTGCAGCCATTTCTCGTCGAGGTTTATTTCCTTCAGGTTTTGCCTCAATATGTTCCCGTCCATGACCAGCACCGTGGGCAGACCCTCGTAGGCCGTGGAAATTCCCAGGTCGGCGGGGGTAACCGGCCGGCGCTGCGACTTGAGGATGACGCTGAGCTTCCCGGAGGTTTCGAGGACTGCGAATTCCACATCATCAATATTTACAATGCCTTTTTCCCTCATCTGAGCCATCAACTCGTCCAGGTTGTAACGGGCCCTTCTCATTTCGTCTCTCAGCAGCAGTCCGTTTTTGATGATGACCTGGGGCTGCCCGCAGACTACGCCGCGCAGTCTGTGGCTGAACAGGGTGGCGTAAGAAACCAGAACCTCAAGCAGTCCCAGAATAACCAGCGGCAGTATGCTGTGCCACAGGGGCATTTCAGTCGCTTCCATCGGGATTGCGGCAAGTTCCGCAATAATAACGGCCACTACAAAATCAAAGGGGGAAAGCTGTCCCACTTCGCGCTTCCCCATCATCCTGATTACCGCCAGCACCAGGAAATAGATTAATGTCGTCCGGTAGATATATTCCCAGATCAAGCCAAGCACCGCCCGGTCCGTAATATTTGCCCATACTTATGATTTGCCGGATCAAGCAAAATTTATTACCCGTCATATATAACTGAATTTTCAAAATTTATGAACTTTTTGGCTTTGCGTCGTTTATCGCTTTACATCCGGTTCGAAAAGTGTAAAATATGTATAGGAAATGGAAATGTATAATAATGAGATTTATTTCATTTTGAGATGGTTTGATTTTTAAGGGACTGATGACCGGAATCTCAATATGATACAAGGCGGGGAGATAATGAGGGAAAATCTCGCGGCAGTGGGACGGAGCAAAAGAGTAAATGTAAACAAAACCTGGTGCAAGGGCTGCGGAATATGCGCCTCCATCTGTCCGAAAGTGTTTATAATCGACAGCAGCGGCAAGGCGGCGGCGGCCAACCAGCACCTGTGCACCGGCTGCCGCATGTGTGAAAGCCATTGCCCCGATTTTGCGATAAATATGGGAGTGGAATAAGTTGTCAGAATTACTTCCCCTTGCCCGTTTGATGCAAGGAAATGAAGCGATCGCCGAAGGCGCCCTGGCAGCAGGTGCGCGTTTTTTTGCCGGTTATCCGATTACGCCCTCCACCGAAATAGCGGAGATCATGGCTGAAAAACTGCCCCTGGTCGGCGGCAAGTTCATCCAGATGGAAGATGAAATCGCAAGCATGGCGGCCGTTATCGGAGCCTCCCTGGCCGGCCTGAAATCTTTTACCGCCACCAGCGGTCCCGGCTTCTCGCTCAAACAGGAAAACATCGGCTTCGCTGCCATGGCGGAAGTTCCCTGCGTCATCGTGAACGTACAACGTTTCGGACCCAGCACCGGCATCCCGACCGCGCCCGCCCAGGGCGACGTGATGCAGGCCCGCTGGGGCACGCACGGCGACCATCCTGTCATAGTTTTGTGCCCCTCGTCCGTTCAGGAGTCATATTCTCTAACGATAACCGCTTTCAATCTGTCCGAAAAATACAGGGTGCCGGTAATCATGCTGACCGATGAAGTGATCGGCCATTTGAGGGAGCGCGTCATCCTTCCGGAACCGGGCGAAATACCTGTTTTTTCCCGTAAAAAACCCCGTCCGGGCCTGAAAAATTATCTGCCCTTCCGTCCCGGCGAAAACGGCGTACCGGAAGTGGCCGATTTTTGTGATGGTTACCGCTTTCACGTAACCAGCCTGGCTCACGACAAGAGCGGTTTTCCCACCACCAATCCCGAGATTGCGGAAAAATTGATCAACCGTTTGAATGACAAGATAATGAACAATCTCGGGGACATCATCATTTATGACACTTTCCTGGCGGAAGACGCGGAAGTGGTGGTCATAGCCTACGGTTCGGTTTCGCGCTCGGCAAAGAGGGCGGTCAAAGAGGCCCGGGCGGCGGGAATCAAGGCAGGACTTTTCCGCCTGGTAACCATCTGGCCCTTTCCGGAAAAAGAAGTGGCTGCTCTGTCCGGAACCGCCGGCGCCCTGATCGTCCCTGAAATGAATCTGGGCCAGCTCAGGAGAGAAGTCGAGCGGGCGGCCGGACAGGGAGCCCGGATCGTCGGCCTGAACAGAGTCGGCGGCGAACTGATCACGCCCGGTGAAATTCTGGCCGCCATCCGCAAATCGATAAAAAAAGACCGGTGAAATCGAAATGCAGAACAACCACAAAAGATTCCTGCGGGAAAACAAACTTCCTCATATCTGGTGCCCCGGATGCGGCAACGGCATCGTCCTCGGCGCTTTTGTCCGGGCATTCGGCCAGCTTGGCTTCGATCAGGACAAGACCGTGATCGTTTCCGGCATCGGCTGCTCTTCGAGAGCGGCGGGGTACCTGGATTTCAACACCCTGCACACCACTCACGGAAGGGCTCTCGCTTTTGCCACCGGGATAAAAGTTGCCCGTCCGGAGCTTAACGTTTTTGTTTTCATGGGCGACGGAGACGCGAGCGCGATCGGGGGAAACCATCTCATTCACGCCGCCAGGCGCAACATCGATCTCACGGCAATCATCTTCAACAACAGCATATACGGCATGACCGGAGGACAGTACTCCCCCCTCACCCCGCAAGACTCCCGCGCCGCAACCGCGCCTTACGGCACTGTCGAAAGGCCTTTCGACCTGGCCGAACTGGTCAAGGCTGCGGGCGCAACCTATGTCGCCCGCAGCACCACCTTCCACGTCCCCCTTCTGATCAGGCTGATCAAGGAGGGCGCCGTTCACAGGGGTTTCAGCGTGATAGAGGTCATTACCGCCTGCCCGGTGTCCTACGGGCGGAGAAACAAGCTGGGGAACGGTTACGAGATGCTGATGCACCAGAAGGAACACGGCGTCGCGGTTGAAAAGGCAAAGGATTATACGCAGGAACAAATGCGGGGGAAATTTCTCATCGGAGAACTGCACAGGGCCGAAGCTCCTGAATTCACGGAAATTTACGGCCAATTGGCGGAGAAAATCCGTAAGAACTACGGGAAGGAATGATTTCGGTTGGTGAAAAACAGTGAGATTATTTTAAGCGGCTTTGGGGGGCAGGGGCTCATCATGGCCGGACAGATCCTGGCCGAGGCTGTTGTCAGGGACGGGAAAAACACCGCGCAGACCCAGTCCTACGGTCCGGAAGCCAGGGGAGGAGCAAGCAAGGCGGAAATAATCATCAGTGACGCAGAGATCGACTACCCGAAGGTAACGTCGCCCGACATTCTTCTGGTCATGAGCCGGGAGGCGCTGCACAAGTACATCGGCAAGCTGAACGACAATTCCACCCTTATCGTCGACACCACCTACATCGACGAAATACCTCCCACCCCTGCCAAGGTATACGCGCTCCCTTATACAAACCTCGCCAAGGAACGTTTCGGCCGGGAGATCGTGGCAAACATCGTCGCCCTGGGAGTTCTCGCCGCTCTGACCGGCGTGGCCACCAAAGAGTCCCTGGAAGCCGCCATAATTTCACGCACCCCGCGTGGAACCGAGGCTTTGAACAGGCAGGCGTTTGAATTCGGATGGCAGAGTGCGCGTCAGATAGCCGCCTGACAGCAAGTTTTTTCACTTGACAATACATCTCATTCGGTAATTTTCCGGCGCCGCATCAAAGCGGCGCTTTTTTTACACGTAAGACAACCGTAAACGGCAGGAAAGGGCTGAAAAATAAAGAACAATAAATATGGATCAATTTCGCCTTGAAACAAGCGGTAAGTGCAGCCGGCGCAAAGCACCAGGAGTAAGCGGTGACAAGGCGCTGACCGGAAAAGTATTTTGGGGGAGATGCGAACTCATGTCCAGGCTTGCCCGGGTAAGCGAAAGCTGCCAGCAGGTTGCCGAAGCTATCGCCACGGTGCTCAAAGTCGAAGTGGAGATTATCGACACCGACCTCGTCCGCATCGCCGGAACCGGGATGGTGAGAACCGACGTCGGCACCAGGCTGCTGCGCGGCCTGGTAAACAAACACGTGCTTCAAACCGGCGCCCACATTTTTATCAACGAAGCCGGGTTCCACGAGATATGCCTGTCCTGCCCCCTCACCGGCAAGTGTTTCTACAAGGCGTCAATAGTGTATCCGGTCACAGCGGAGAACGAAGTTATCGGAACCGTCAGCCTGATAGCCTTCAACCAGGCCCAGAAAGAAACCCTTCTGAAAAACACCGATTCCCTCATCGGGTTTATCAGCCGGATGGCCGATCTGATCAGCAGCAAGGCCCTCGAACATCAGATCCTTACCGAACTTACGGTCATGGCCAACCGCCTCGAGGCGGTGGTGGACTCCGTCGAGGAGGGCATCATAGCGATAAACAGCGACGGCGTAATCACCCATTTCAACAGTTCGGCGGAAAGGCTTTTCGGAACGAAAAAAGAAAACGTCATCGGCAGGGATTCCGGCTCGCTGATGCCCGCCCTGCCGCTTTCATCGGTACTCCAGGACGGCAAGGGTTTCAATTCCCGCGAAATCTTCATGAATTACGAGGGGCGAAAGCTCCACCTTTTGAGCACGGCAAAACCGATCAAAGTTAAAGACGGCCGGGTGGTCGGAGTCGTCTCGTCGCTCAGGGACTTTAAGGAGACGCAGAAGCTTGCCTACGAGATCATGAACACGCATGACGAAATGATAGGTTTCGACGACCTGGTGGGCATCAGCAAATCCTGGACGGAAGCCAAAGCCAAAGCTCAAAAAATATCCGCCGGCAATTCCACCGCCTTGATCATAGGCGAAAGCGGCACCGGCAAGGAAATTTTCGCCAGGGCTATTCATTCCGCCGGGCCGCACGGCCACAAGCCCTTTATTTCCGTCAACTGCGCGGCCGTACCGGAAAATCTCCTTGAAATCGAGCTGTTCGGCTACGACGACGGCGCTTTTGCCGGCGCCCGGCGCGGCGGCAAGCCGGGAAAAATCGAACTTGCCAGCGGCGGAACGATATTTCTCGAAGAAGTCGGAAACCTCTCCCTCTACCTTCAGACCAAACTGCTGAAGCTTCTCCAGGAACGCGTCATCGAACGGGTGGGCGGCGCCAGGCCGGTCATGGTGGACACCAGGGTCATCGCAGCCACCAACACCGACCTGCAGGACGCGGTGCGGAAAAACCTTTTCAGGGACGACCTGTATTACCGTTTAAGCGTCATGCCCCTGATTATCCCCCCCTTGAGGGAAAGGCAGGAGGACATCCCGATCCTGCTGGACTTTTACATGAAGAGGTTCAACAAACTGCTCGGCAAAAACATCAAAGGCTTCACCGCCGAAGCCATCAACGCCTGCATGAAATACCACTGGCCCGGCAACGTCAGGGAACTGGTCTACTCGGTGGAATACGCCATCAATATCGAAGAGGGGGATCTTATCACCATCGAGAGTCTACCCCACGTTCTGCGCGAACAGACCAGGAAAAGGACGAGGAGCGGCATGGCGGGAGACGGCCGGCTGTTGAAGCTGGCCCAGCTTGAAAAAGAAGCCATCGCCGCGGCCCTTGAACAGTACGGATGGTCGGACGAGGGAAAGGTGAAGGCTGCCCGCGTGCTCGGCATCAGCCGGGCGACCATTTACCGCAAAATCCAAAAGTACGGGCTGAAGCCGGTCTAGCCGCAGGCCCGCTGCAGGTATATCCCTGGCTTCTGCCAAACTTTCCGATCAAGGAATATTGATTGCCCCGCACATTTAAAAAAGAATACGCCACGTTCCCCCATGTGTCCCTCAAGGTTTTTTCAACCACTCCGCCACGGGCTCAAACAGCGCCTTGATAATCGCGTTGGAGTCCAGGGGCCGCACCTCGTACACCTGCGGGACGGTCAGGGCCATGCCGGCGGCCAGGTAAACCGAAAAAGCTATCAGCTCCCGCCACATCTTCTTCTTCACCAGGCCCGGCGCCTCAAGCCCGGCAATGAGCGCAAAAGCCAGCAGTACCAGCACTATCATGAAACTTCGCCTGCCTCTTTTTCAAAATTGCAAAGTTGTTGACTACTCCCTCGGAGTTAATCTTTTGGCTATCAAACCGCTGCGTCTCAGGTGGGCCTCCACGGAAAACCGGACTTCGGCGCCGGCGAACAGTTCGTTCCAGCGGTCCTTGATTTCTTTCCACTTTTTCGGATACTTGCGGTGGAAGGCCACCCCGAAGTCGAACAGGTCCGCCCCGAATTCCGCCTGGGCCTTCTCCAGGGCAAGCCTGGCTTTTTTTTCCACTTCCCCGGCCATTGCTCTTTCTATGGCCTCCAGCGCCTCGCGTTCCGGCAACTCATCCTTGGACTGCTGCTCCAACAGATCCCCTTCCACAATGATCTCCACGTCAAACCACACCGATTCTCCGTCATAGCGCGGTTTAACTATCGTTCGGCCGCGGATAATGTCAATGGACATTTCCTTGCCTGGTTCGGCCGGTGAAGGAATGCTGATGATCCCCTTCAACACCTCTCCCCTGAGCCAGAGCAGGCCCCGGGTTTCCGATTCGTCCAGCCACCCTGCCAGCGTTTCCCCACGGAACACGGCCGTTCCGGTAAGGGCCGGCCCCTCCTCTTCGACGGATTTTTCCATTGCCGGAGCCCCCGGGACAACCCCGCGTCCGATGATTTCAACCCGGGCGGCTATGGGGTTGCTTCCTTTGGTGGCCAGCATGACGAGAAAATCTTTGAAATTGACGGAGTAACCCGTTCTGGCCCTGGCCAGGAAGCCGATATCCTGAGCCGAAGTTTTCTCCAGAATTGAACGGCTTTCCAGTATGTCCCCGGCCTTTCCTCTGGCCACCAGGAACCACATGGTCTCCCTGGGTTGCGGCGCCTGGGCGAAAAAGCTTATATACCGCCTAATTCCGCTACGGGCCGCATCTTCGCCGACAACCGCAATCACACAGTGGGACCAGTAAATATTGCGGGAAATCCGGAGGGCCAGTTTCCTCTGCGCGTCAAGAACAGTCTTGCCCGTCTCGGAAACCACCCAGGTGGCCGGTTCTCTTCCCCTGGCCTCCCCGCCCCCCACAAAGGCGCTCGGCCTGGCCAGTTGCAGAGTCAACTGGACCTGATCGTCGGGGGTGCGGTCAACGCCCACCCCGAGAACGATAGCCAGTTCGTTCAACTCTTTGCGGCTCCAGCAGCCGCTCATGATACCGGCTCCAATTACCAGAAGCGCCAAAAAGGCCAAGACTTTTTTCAACCCGGCGAACCTCCCCTTCCTCTGGCTGCGGCGACGGCCAGCAGCAAGAGGGGAATGCCCGCTATAAATATGGTGAGGGCGTAAGGCCCCCAGTACCTGCCCAGAAAATCAAACAAATCCAGAATGCTGTCGTGCAGCGTGATGGACATGGCGAGCAGGATCGCCCCCAGCGGGAGGACAAGAGGCTTGTAGTCTTTTAGCTCCAGCCACTGGGCGCTGCCGAGCGCCGCCGCCCAGTAGAAAACGCAGATCTTTACGAGGCCCCCGGCCACCCAGATGCCCATTTGAATGGCTTCCAGCCGTTCCAGGTAGTTGGCCAGGTGGATCATCCTGATTTCGTTCAAGGCCGGGAAAAGCCACCCGGCGGTGATTTCGGGGCCGAAGATCGCAATATCGATAACCTGGGTGACCGCCAGAAAGAAACCGGTAATCAGAGTAGCCGCCGCGGCTATCCGGTGAGCTTCTTCCGCCCTGCTCAGGTAGGGGATGAGCACGGCCATGGTGACGATTTCACCCATCCAGGCGGCGGGCATGACGGCGCCTTTTATCACAGGCACCGCCCCGTATTCAAAAACCGGCAGAAGGTTTTTCATATTCATCTCCGGAGTGACCAGAAAAATTATAATGACAACCGACCCCAAAATGAGGGGGAGCACGATTTCATTCACCCGGGTGAACACCTCCAGGCCGTTGCGCACGGCGTAGGCGGCTATGGCCGTGATAAGCAGTTCGATGAAGATAATCGGTGTTTCAGGCATGAAGGCGGAAACCACGAAAGAGCCGAACTGCCTGACAATTTCAGCGTTCATATGGATATACCACCAGATGTACAGCAGGGTGACGGCCTTCCCCGGCCACCTGCCCAGGATTTCCTCCGTAAACTGAAACAGGGTCTTTCCCGGAAAACGCAGGCTCAGGCTTACCGCCAGCCGGGCGATAAGCAGGGCAGCCAGGGTGGCCAGCAGGATCGAGATCCAGCCGTCCTGCCTGGCCAGATGGGAAGTGACCGAAGCCACGAAAAGAAAGGCCGTGGGAAGAACCATGCTCACCATCAAGAAAACAGCCTGCCTGGCGCCTATTCTGCCTCCTTCAAGCAACGCCGCCCCACCCCTTACCGCTTCCGCCCGTCCGGGGGCGGAGACGGTTCAAGTCCTGCCGCCTCCCGCCGCGGGTCGGTCTTGCCGATCAGCCGGGGGCGGCGCAGCATGACCCACCAGGGCGCCCGTACGACCACGTCTTTCATGTCGCCGGCGGAGAACGGCGCCACCGGGAACAGGTAGGGATAACCGAACGAGCGCAGGGTGGCCAGGTGCGTCAAAATGGTCAGCACCCCGCAGATCACCCCGTAGAGCCCCAGAGTGCCCGCCAGCACCATCATCGGAAACCTCAAGAAGCGTATGGAGACGCTGGCGGAATAATAAAAAGTAAAGGAGGCGATACCCGTCAGGGCAACCACAATCACCGTCGAGGCGGCGATAATCCCGGCCCGCACGGCAGCCTCCCCGATGATCAGCGCGCCCACGATGCTGACTGCCTGGCCCACCTGCCGCGGCAGGCGGATACCGGCCTCCCGCAGGATCTCAAAGGCAAATTCCATGACAACCGCTTCAACGAGGGCCGGGAAGGGCACCGCCTCCCGCTGGGCGGCCAGGCTCAGCAGCAGGGCCGTGGGCAGCATCTCCTGGTGGTAGGTCACTATGGCTATATACAGTGAAGGGCCCAAAAGGGAGATGACCAGGGAAATCAGGCGGACCAACCTTACCGCCGAACTGTACACCGACCGCTCGTAGTAGTCCTCCGGATTTTGTATGGCTTCCACAAAAAACACCGGTACGGTCAGCGCGTAGGGTGTGCCGTCCATCAGTATGGCCGCCCTCCCTTCCAGCAACTGCGCCGCCACCTTGTCCGGCCGTTCGGTGTGGTAAACGGTGCTGAAAGGGCTCCAGGGACTGTCCTCGATCAGTTCCTCGATGTAGCCGGTTTCCAGCACGGCGTCGATTTCAATCCTGCCCAGCCTCTCCTTGACCTCGGCAACCAGCTTGTCGTTGACGATACCTTTGATATATACCACCGCCACGTCGGTTTTGGTCACCCGCCCCAGCTTCATCATCTCAATCTTCAGGTCGGGACTCTTGATCTTGCGGCGGAGCAGGGACAAATTCACCCGGATTGTTTCGACAAACGCTTCACGGGGACCCCGCACCGCCAGTTCCGTCTGGGATTCCTCCACATTCCGGCCTTCCCAGCCCCTGGAGGCGTTGATGATGGCGCTCGCGTGCCCGTCCACAAACAAAACGGTGTCCCCTGACAAAACGGCGTCTACGGCTTTACCGAGATTGTTTGTCTCCTCGATGTGTTGAATGGGCAAAAGCTTCTTTATCGTTGTCAAAGCCCGTGCCCTGGTGAGTTCCTCGTCCTGCTCCACCAGCGGGGCGTCCAGCATCAGGCTGCGCATGATCTGGGCGGTGATCTGTATTTTGTCAGCCATGCCGTCCATGTAAACTATAGCCAGTTTGATCCGCTCGTCCCCGGCGAAATAAAACTCCCTGAAGATCGCGTCGCTGCATTCGCTGAAAACCGTTTTCATCATCAGCAAATTGATCTCCAGATCCGGGCTCAATTCCCGGTCTTGGATCCCGCGGCCCGCAAATACGTCGCCTTCCCGGTGCTCCCCGGGGCCGCCGCCCTGCCCGGCAGCCGGCTTTCTGCGTCCTGGCAGGCCGGCTTTGAAGGGTTTTATAAACCTTACCAATCGAAGCGCTCCTCCAAAAGAAACAGATCTCTTAGATTTTTCCACCACGCTTATTATTTCTCTGTTTTAACACGATATACCCGCCGGGAACAATCTTGTGCGCTGCAAGAAAAAACCCGTATCAAGACCTTCCTTTTGATACGGGTGAGGTTGTTGACAAAGTAGAACCTTGAGGTTGAAACGCTCGCTCAGATGCTTAGCGTCAAGTGAGCCAGGGCAGTGCCCTGTCACCGCTCACTCCCGGTGCTTCGCGCCGGCGGCACTTGCTGCTTGCATCGGGCGAAACCGGGCGCCTTTAACTCGCCTTCCCGGCTCGGTTCAGGCTGGCGCGGACGTCCGTGTCCGCGCCCCCGGTTTCGCAGCCTCGCTGCGCAAAGTGCTGCTGCGGCGCTTTCGCAATGTCGTTCGCCGCTGACAAAGGCGCTGCCCGCCCGCGCGGGGTTGCAGATTGTGCTGCGCAATATCGCTCGCTTCCTTCAACCCCAAGGTCCCGAACAGTTTGTCGGCAGTCCGACCCGTATCAAGGACTTGCTCTTGATACGGGTCAAACCTTTCATCTCCGGACTTTAAATGTCTAAAGCGTTTTTTCTGACTTGCGGATTTAATAACAACCTGAGGAACATCCTGTGTCCGGTCGATCACTTTCCTCCGGGCAGAAGACCGTCGGCATCATTTCACCACAATATTTACCAGCTTGCCCGGAACCGCAATCGTTTTCACTATCTTTTTCCCCTCGGTAAGCCGGATCACCCTCGGTTCCTTCATCACCGCCTCCTGCATCTCCTGCGCCGACAGTCCCGCTTTGACCAGCAACCTGTCGCGGACTCTGCCGTTTATCTGAACCACGATGGTTATCTCGTCCTCCGCTATGGCGTCGGGATCGCAGGCGGGCCACGGCTGCAGGTGAATGCTTCCGCTGTGGCCGGAGGCTTCCCAGATTTCTTCGGTAATGTGGGGCGCAAAGGGAGCCAGCAGCAGCAGCATGCTGTCGACCGCCTCCCGCAAAACGGCCGGGTCGCGGTCGCTTTCGGGAACTTCCCTGAACTGGTAGAGGGCGTTGACCAGTTCCATTATGGCGCTGATGGCGGTGTTGAAGTTGAAACGGCTGCCTATATCCTCAGTCACTTTCTTGATAGTGCTGTGGGTGATTCTCCGCATCTCCCGGTTTACTCCCACCAGATCGCGGGAAATCTTTTCAGGTGCCTTCCGCAGCACATCCACCAGCGGAACAACCAGGCGCCAGACCCTGTTCAGGAAGCGATAGCACCCTTCAACACCCTGGTCGCTCCATTCCAGATCGCGCTCCGGAGGGGCGGCGAAAAGGATGAAAAGTCTGGCGGTGTCTGCGCCGTAGCGGGCAACAATATCCTCGGGGCTCACCACGTTGCCCCTCGACTTGGACATCTTGGCGCCGTCTTTCAGCACCATGCCCTGTGTCAGAAGATTCGTAAAGGGTTCCCGGCAGTTGACCAGATTGAGATCGTAAAGAACCTTGGTGAAGAACCGGGAATACAGCAGGTGCAGTATGGCGTGCTCCACGCCCCCGATGTACTGGTCCACAGGCATCCAGTAACCGGCCTTGTTCATGTCCCAGGGCCCCTCTTTTTCACGGGGGCTGGTATACCTGTAATAATACCAGGAAGAGCACATGAACGTGTCCATGGTGTCCGTTTCCGCCTTGCCGGGCCCGCCGCAGCTCGGGCAGACGGTGTGGACGAATTCCGGACATTCCGCGAGAGGCGAGCGTCCCGTCGGCTTAAATTCCACATCCATGGGGAGCAGCACCGGCAAGTCGGATTCCGGAACCGGTACGATGCCGCAGTTGTCGCAGTACACAATGGGTATCGGCGCCCCCCAGTAGCGCTGGCGGGAAATCAGCCAGTCCCTCAGGCGGTACGTCACCCGGAACCTGCCCTGTCCCCTTTCCTCGAGGTGGGAAGTGATCGCCTTCATGGCCTTCACATTGGGCATGCCGTTGAAGCGGCCGGAATTGACAAGCACGCCTTCTCCCTCGTAGGCTTCCTGCATGGTGGCGGGATCGAGTCCGGCTCCCGGCGGCTGGATGACGACGCGGACCGGGTAGCCGTACTTCCGGGCGAATTCAAAGTCCCGCTGGTCGTGGGCGGGTACTCCCATCACGCAGCCGGTGCCGTACTCCAGCAGCACGTAATTGGCCACGAGAACGGGCACCCGTTCCCCGGTCAGGGGGTTGATGCAGTACGCCCCGGTCGGCAGGCCGACCTTTTCCGCCTCCGTCGAGGTGCGGTCGATTTCACTCAGCTTTCTGACCGACCGGACAAACTCCTTGATTTCTTCCTCCCGGTCGGTGCCGCTGATCAGTTTTTCCACCAGCGGGTGCTCCGGAGCCAGGACCATGTAGGTCACGCCGAAAACCGTGTCCGGCCGCGTGGTGTAAACGGTGATCACGTCGTCGGAACCGGCCACCTTAAAATCTATTTCCGCGCCTTCACTGCGGCCGATCCAGTTTTCCTGCATGATCTTGACCTTCTCGGGCCATCCGTCCAAAAGTTCGAGATCATTCAACAGCCGCTCGGCGTAATCAGTAATTTTGAAAAACCACTGATCGAGTTCCCGCTTCTCCACCTGGGCCTTGCAGCGCTCGCAGCTCCCGTCTTTCAATACCTGCTCGTTTGCCAGAACGGTGGCGCACCCGGGGCACCAGTTCACCGCCGCCCGCTTTTTGTAAGCCAGTCCGTTATGAAAAAGTTGCAGAAACAGCCACTCCGTCCAGCGGTAATACTCGTGGTGGCATGTTGCGATTTCCCTTTTCCAGTCATAGCTGATGCCGAGTTGTTTCAACTGGGCGCGCATGTTGTTTATGTTTTCATAGGTCCAGTCCGCGGGGTGAATGCCGTGTTTGATGGCGGCGTTTTCAGCCGGAAGACCGAAGGCGTCCCAGCCCATCGGGTGGAGGACGTGATAACCCTGCATGGTCTTGAAGCGGGCCACCACATCGCCGATGGAGTAATTTCTGACGTGCCCCATGTGAAGTTTCCCCGAAGGATACGGGAACATCTCAAGGCAATAATACTTGGGACGGTCGGAAAAATCGGGAACAGCGTAAATGTCGTCCTCCTCCCAGCGGGCTTGCCATTTTTCTTCCAGTTCTTTGAAATCATACCTTTCTTTCATGTTATCGCCCCTTATCAACCAAACCGCATTACAGGCGCAAGCACAAGGCGCTTTTCATACAGCGCCCCTGCCACTAGAAAATTTTATCATATAAAACCCGCCGTCACAAGCCGGGCAGGCCCGGCTTCTACAATCAGGCGGTCTCGATCTTCGCCGCCTCCTGGAGGCCCAGCATCTCGATCGCCATCTCGCGCAGCTTGTACTTCTGGATCTTTCCGCTTGCGGTGCACGGATAACTGTCGACAAAAGCGACGTATTCGGGAATCTTGAAGTGGGCAATCTTGCCTTTGCAATATGCCTTGATCTCATCCGGAGTAACGGCGGCGCCTTCCTTCAACTGGATGAAGGCCATTACCTCCTCGCCGTACCTGACGCTCGGCACGCCCACCACCTGGACGTCCTTGACGGCCGGGTGGGTATAGAGAAATTCCTCTATTTCCCTCGGGTAAACGTTCTCCCCGCCGCGGATGATCATATCTTTCAAGCGGCCGGTGATCTTGCAGTAGCCGTTTTCATCCATCGTGGCCAGGTCGCCGGTGTGCAGCCAGCCGTCCTTGTCGATGGCCGCCGCCGTCGCCTCAGGCATTTTGTAATATCCTTTCATCACGTTGTAGCCCCGGGCGCAGAGTTCGCCCTGCACGCCGGGCGGCACTTCCCGGCCGGTTTCCGGGTCTACGATTTTCACCTCTACGCCGGGCACCGCCCGGCCTACGGTAGTAACCCTCAGTTCAAGCGGCTCGTCCGTCCTGGTCATGGTAATCGCGGGAGAGGATTCGGTCTGTCCGTAGGTAATGGTTATTTCTCCGGCGCCCATAATATCTACAACCTTTTTCATCACCTCGATGGGACATGGAGACCCCGCCATAACTCCCGTGCGAAGGGAAGATGTATCGTATTTTTTCTTCTCCATTTCCTCCAATTCCATTATAAACATGGTGGGAACTCCGTGAACAGCCGTGCAGCGCTCTTTTTCAACCGTCTCCAGCACTTTCCTCGGATCAAATGTTTCAACCGGAACCATAGCTGCCCCCGAAACAACACAGCACATGGTGCCGATGACGCATCCGAAACAGTGGAAAAAAGGCACCGGAATACACAACCTGTCGGTAGGACCGAGGTTCATGCATTCCGCCATACCGCAGCCATTGCCGATAAGATTGTGATGTGTTAGCATGACTCCTTTCGGAAAGCCTGTGGTGCCGGAAGTATACTGCATATTGACCACGTCGTCGGGCCCGAGAACGGCCCGGCGGGCGGCAAGTTCGCTGTCCGGCACTTCTTGACCCATACTCATAACCTCATCCCAGGTGAACATGCCGGGATAGCGTTTGTCTCCGAGAAAGATCACGTTTCTCAAAAGGGGCAGCCTTTCCGACTTCAGCCGGCCGGGTTCGCAGTCTTTCAACTCCGGGCACAGTTCATAAATCATTCCTATGTAATCGGAATTCTTCGTTCCTTCGATCAATAAAAGAGTGGTCGAATCAGACTGCCTCAAAAGGTACTCGAGTTCGAACACCTTGTAGTTGGTGTTTACCGTTACGAGCACAGCCCCCGCCCGCGGGCTGCCGAACTGGGTAATCACCCACTCGGGCACGTTGGTCGCCCAGATGGCGATGTGCTCCCCTTTTTTGATCCCCAGTTTCAAAAGCCCCTTTGCCAGCCGGTCGCAAACTTCCCGGAACTCCCTGTAGGAATAGCGCAAGCCCCGGTCGGGGTAAACAAGGGCGTCGTTGTCGGGATAGGACTCCGCTATACGATCGACAAGCTCTCCTATAGTTATCTTCCCAAAATCTTTCATAAATTTTCCCTCCCACAAAAAAATAGCATTATTTTTATCGACATCATGGACGGTTAACAATAAAAAACCCCCCGCCCCTGTTTATACAGGGACGAGAGGTTGTTTCCCGCGGTACCACCCTTCTTGGCAAAAAACTTTTGGTGGAGCTGGCGGGGATTGAACCCGCGTCCTCTTCCATGCCAAGGAAGCGCGCTCCCACTGCGCCACAGCCCCATCGTCTGCCCTCTTTGTCGCGGTAACGGCGCGTCCGGCCTGAAGTAATTTGTTTTTCCTCCAGACAGCTCTAAGGCGAGCTTCAACAGCCTCGCCCGCCGCCTCGCACCCGTACGGCGGCTCTCTTCAGAGCTGCGCTGTTTACTACTCCTCGTCATTGCCTCGGATTAAACTGAAATCTATTATAAATTATTAGTTTTTATATGTCAACACTGCCGCCTGCAATCGGGCCCAATTTATATATTCACCGGTACCCCCACTACCCTGGCGTCTCCCCACAGGCGTTCGAGGTTGTAAAACTGCCGCTCGGCCTCCTGGAAGACATGAACAACAACATCACCGTAATCCACCAGCACCCAGCCGCCCTCCCGGAAACCCTCCCGGCGCAGGGCGAAGACGCCTTCCTCCTCAAGCTTCTCAATGATATTTCCAACAATCGCCTGCACCTGTGCCCTGGAGCGGCCGCTGCAGATTATGAAGTAGTCGGCCACGATGGATACTTTTCGAATGTCGAGAACGGTGATATCCAAAGCCTTTTTGTCTTCCGCCGCCTTTACGGCGACATTTACCACTGCCTGTGGACTTAGGGACAATGCCACTCCCCCTTTGGTTTTTAAATACTTTATTCTATTTTATCCATGCCGGTTCCTTCTGTCAAAAAACACGAAAGACATCTTCACCGTCCCGGAGAAAAGGGGACTGTCCCTCCCGGATTGCCAAATACGGGAAAGAAAAGTCCCCTCAAATTCAGCAAAAAATTTTTAGCGCCTCAAGCTTTCGATTCCTTCCGCCCGGATACCGCGCAAGAACCGGGAACCGGACTACCCGCATTCGGGACATCACACTTCATATCGCAACTTTACTGAAGCGTCGGGCAAAACCCCCTGAGCTTAAAGATCAGGCGTTCCTCTGGTTTTCCCTCGGTTTCGCTTCGTTTACCGTAATAACCCTGCCGTTCAGTTCGGTGCCGTTCATTGCGGCAATCATGGCGTCGGCGTCCTCGTCCCTGACCTCAACAAAGCCAAAACCGCGGGACCGGCCGGTTTCGCGATCAGTAATAACGCGGCTACTCAAAACTTCTCCATACGCCGAAAAAGCATCGGTAAGATCTTCGGCTTTAGTAGCCCACGGTAAGTTTCCTACATACAAAGTGCGCGCCATTCACCAATCACCTCTTTCCCCCCAAAAAACTTTTCGCTTTTCGCTATTATTTGCAAAAAGCTTTATCCTAATACAATCTTAACCAAGCTAAGATTTTTCCAAATTTCATCCCCTATAAAGACCGTTTCTCACAATGTAGTCTTCCACGGATTCGGGAATAAGGTACTTTATAGGTCTCCCCTCCCGCACGCGGCGCCTGATGTCGGTGGAAGAAACGGCAAGCGCCGGCACTTCCATGCAAAAAATGTTTTGCCTTAAACCGGGGGAAAGTCTCCTCAGCACTTCCCACAGCCCTTCAAGCTTATAACCGGGCCGGGTCGCCGCGATAAATTTACACTCCGTCAACAATTGCTCGACGTTTTTCCAGGTGAGTATTTCCATCACGGCATCGGCGCCTGTAATGAAATATATTTCCGTATGCGGGTAAACGCGGGAAACCTCTCTCACCGTATCTATCGAATACGATGGTCCCGGCCGATCTATCTCCAAAGGCAAAGCTTCGAAAAAAGGGTTGGAGGCGATTGCAAGACAGGTCATATTATAGCGGTGCTTTGGCTCCGTGATATTATAATTCAGCTTGTGGGGCGGCCGGCCGGCTGGTACGAAGATTACCTTCCGCAAACCGTGTTCAAACCTGGCGCCTTCAGCAGTTACCAGATGTCCGTAGTGAACCGGATCAAATGTACCACCCATTATGCCCAGGCGACCCATTTCTTGCTTTTCCGTTTTCATAAGCAAATTTTACATTTTTATTCCTGGAAAAGCAAGAAAAAGCTTTCCTGTTGCGATAACTGCACCCCCCTTGCCTTTTTAATCGACAACTCCAGCGGGCTTGCGTTGCAAGCTCCGGTTATCCCGCTCATTTCGAAGTCCCGCATATTTTGCGTCACAGGTCGAGGACCAGGTTGTTCCGGTGCACGACTTCGTCATAATCCTTGTAACCGAGAATGCGGGAGATTTCTTTAGTCTGCACTCCCTTTATCCTGTTTATTTCATCGGCCGAGTAATAAACGATGCCCCTGCCGACTTCCTTTCCGTCGGGCCCGACTATGCTTACCGTGTTGCCCATTTCAAAAGCTCCTTCCACCCCGGTAACGCCCGAAGGAAGAAGGCTTTTGCCCTGCTCGACGAGAGCCCGCACGGCGCCCCCGTCTACGATCACCCTGCCGCAAACCGCCGAGCCGTAAGCTATCCATCGCTTTTTGTATTCGAGTTTATTGGCCGTAGGCCAGAAAACCGTTCCCGTTTCGGCGCCGCTTACAACCTTCCGGATCACGTCCTTTTCCCTGGAATTGGCCAGCACCGTGATCACACCGGAATGCATCGCTATCCGGGCGGCCTGCAGCTTGCTGGCCATGCCGCCCGTTCCCAGCCTGCTTCCCGTTCCGCCGGCGAGAAGCTCGATTTCAGGCGTTATTTCCCTTACCTCCCTGATCAGGGAAGCGCCGGCATCCTTCCTCGGATCGGCGGTAAACAGGCCGTCCACGTCCGAAAGCAACACCAGCAGTTCCGCGTCGACCAGGCTGGCCACCATTGCTGAAAGACTGTCGTTTTCGCCGACCTTTATTTCGTCAACAGCTACCGTATCGTTTTCGTTTATTATGGGAATGACCTCGTATTGAAACAGGGCGTGTATGGTATTCCTGGCGTTCAAAAAGCGCCTCCTGTCGGAAAAATCCTCCCTTGTAAGCAGCACCTGGCCGACGGTGACTCCGTATTCGGCAAATATTTTCCCGTATATGTGCATCAACGCTCCCTGGCCGACGGCGGCCGCCGCCTGTTTTTCGGGCAGTGTCTTCGGCCGCCCGGCCAGACCCAGCTTGCCCGCGCCAGTCCCGATGGCCCCCGAGGTGACCAGGATTACCTCCTTGCCCTGGTTGTGAAGGTCGGCAAGCTGCCGGACAAGAATTTCTATCTGGAACAGATCTGTTTTGCCGGTCGGGTGGGTGATTGAACTTGACCCGACTTTTACCACCAGCCGCTTGAACCGGCTGAAGTTCCGGCCCGACTCCCGCATATACCACACCTGCAATTCTTCCAGTTAACCGTCCATGAAGCGCCGGATATGCGCATCTTTTTGGCGCGGCTAGACAAAGTATACCATATTTAACCGCCCGGTTAAAGACCGTTGTAAGACGGCGGCCTACTCCGCGTACTCAAACTCCAGCCTTCCTATCCTTACCGTGTCTCCCTCTTTGATGCCCGCCTCCTTTAGGGCCTCCTCGATCCCCATCGTCTTGACAATCCTCTGGAGGCGCCGCACGGCCTCTTCATTGTCCATGTCGGTCATGGCAACATGCCGTTCGATTTCCCTGCCCCCCACCCAAAAGACGCCTTCCCTGCAGGTGACGGTAAAGCGGGGCCCGCTCCGGTGAACTGCCGGTTGACTGTCCTTTGCTGCAGGCGCCCCGGCGGGTATTTCCTCGAGCAATGCCGCTATCCTGTAAAGAAGGGGCTTCAACCCGCTGCCGGTTGCGGCCGAAACGGGAAAAATCTCGAATTTTTCTCCGTAGGCTTTTTGCAGACTCAACAGGTTTGACCGCGCCTCGCCGAGATCCATTTTGTTGGCCGCAATGATCTGCGGCCTGGAGCCGAGATCCGGGTTGTAAAGCGTCAGCTCCGTATTAGTGATTTTAAAGTCCTCAACCGGATCTCTTCCCTCCGTCCCCGCCGTGTCGAGAACGTGGACCAGAAGGCGTGTCCTTTCAACGTGTCTCAAAAATTCATGCCCCAGACCGGCGCCGGCATGGGCGCCCTCGATCAGACCCGGAATATCGGCCACGACGAAGCTGGAACCGTCCTCCATCCGCACCACGCCGAGATTCGGCGTAACCGTCGTGAAGGGGTAGTCCGCTATCTTCGGTTTGGCCGCCGAGATCCGCGATATCAAAGTGGATTTGCCGGCGTTGGGAAAACCCACAAGACCCACGTCGGCCAGCAGTTTGAGTTCCAGGCTCAGCCGGCGCTCTTCACCCGGCTCCCCTTTTTCAGCCATTCTCGGAGCCTTGTTGCGCGGTGTGGCGAAGTGGGCGTTGCCCCGGCCGCCCCGGCCGCCCCGGGCAACTGTCGCTTCCTGTCCGTGCGTAACCAGGTCGGCAATCAGTTCCCCCGTATCAGCATCCCTGACTACCGTACCGACCGGCACCCGCAGGTAAAGATCCTCTCCCGAAGCGCCGTGTTTGTTTTTGCCTTCTCCGTGACGGCCCCGCCCGGCCCTGTAATGCCTTTTATAACGAAAATCCGCCAGGGTTCTCAAGCCCTCTTCAGCCCGCAGGAGCACGTCTCCGCCCCGGCCGCCGTCGCCGCCCCAGGGACCCCCTTCGGGCACGTACTTTTCCCTGCGCATGGCGACGCAGCCGTTGCCCCCGTCGCCGCCTTTGACAAATATCAAAGCCTTGTCAAAAAACATAAGACCCACCTGTCGTTAGTTTAACCGGATTGAAGCTTTTTGCGCGGGAAGTTCAAAAAGATTTCCACACCGTTGTCGGCCATGGCCAGGTTTACCCGCCCGCCGTACGGGTTCAGCAGTTCGCTCACGGCGGTCAGCCCCTTCTCCAGGACTTCCGGATCGCCTGTCAGCAGTTCCGGAAAAAGCAGGCGGCAAATGCAGTTTTTTTCGCTCTCCGAAATAATCACTTCCAGATGCTTGTCCTCTACTTCGTGTGAACTCATAGCGGAGATCACGATACCCAGACTGTACTCCAGCGCGTCTCCCATCACGGGACCCGGAACCGTACAGTTGTCAAAAGTGGAATCGACCGTAAGCTCGATTTCAATCTGGGACATGGAGGCGTCATAGAAACCATTCAACAAAACGGCTGTAATCTCCGGCACATTCAACCTGGCCGTTTTGCCGAGCTGGGCCATTTCCATGCTGACCTGGTTTATGTATTCACGCACCCTGTCAATCTTGTTGAGCTGGAGAAGACCGGAGATTACCTGAAAATGGTTTAAAAAATCATGCCTCTGTGCCTGGATGATTTTCAAAAGTTTTTCCAAATACAATTTGTCTCCTCCCTTCAGACATCTTATTAATTTCGACGCGGCTGCCGCCAATCCCTTTTAAATAACCGGGTAAAACAAGAGGGCCGTCCCGTCAGACGGCCCCCGATTTTCAAGGCTCAAGCCATGTTCTCCACCGGGAAAACGCTTACCGCTTTTTTGTCCCGGCCTTTTCTGTCAAAGCTTACCACCCCGTCTATCTTGGCGAACAGGGTGTCATCGCCGCCCCTGCCGACATTGTAACCGGGGTGAATTTTGGTGCCGCGCTGCCGCACCAGGATGCTGCCCGCCAGGACGAACTGGCCGTCCTGCCTCTTAACGCCAAGCATTTTCGGCTGGGAATCCCGGCCGTTGCGCGAACTGCCTACGCCCTTTTTATGTGCCATATCCAATCACCTCTTTCAGGAAATAATAAAATCAAACGGCTAGAAATCATGCCTCGATTTTTTCAACAGTCACCTGGGTAAAAGGCTGCCGGTGGCCCTTCTTGCGGCGGTAGTTTTTCTTTGCCTTGTACTTGAAAACGAAAATTTTCCTTCCCCTGCCGTGCCGGACAACCTTCAGCAGCACCCTGGCTCCTTCCACCAGCGGGGCGCCTATCCTGACATCGCCTTCCCCTACCACTGCAAGAACCCTGTTTACCTCAACGGTCTCACCGGCTCCGGCCGTCAGTTTTTCAACGCAAAGGGTGTCTCCTTCCTTTACACGATACTGTTTGCCGCCGGTTTCAATAATTGCGTACAACCCGCAAAGCACCTCCCCGAAATCATAGGACTCGCCGGAAAAGCAGGCAGGGGCTGAAAGCCGGCCCCGTTTGAAAACCAGTTCCGTGCGGTGTCAAGGCATAATCGCCTACAGTAAGTTATTTTAACATACCCTGCGGTTTTGTCAAGGCCGCCTTTTTCGCCTTTTTCCGGGCCGGATTGGAACCACGCCTCACCAGAACCCGCGCGATTCGGGCAGACAGGTCAGGATTTGACCTGCCTGGCCTTGGCATAGGTCCTGTATACCTTGCTGACCTCCACCGGAATGGTTTCACCGACCAGGGAGCCGGCCCCCTCAATGTCGAGAATAAACCCGTTGACCCTGGCGATACCGTCATTGACATTGGTTATGTGGGGCTCCTCGACCTTGACCTCCAGCACCTCGCCCGGCCGCACCGGCAGGGTCTGGGCCTGGATGTTCTCGTTGTCGGTCAGGGGCCGGATGGTGACGGATTCTATGTGGTGGCTTGCCGATCCCCTTATGTAAAGGCTCTTGCCGGTTTTGCTTTCCAGATCGCGCAGGTTCGCGCCGCCGCTGCCGATAAGCCGCGCCGCCACCACCGGGTTGGCCTCCACCAGGATGGTCCGGGCCGGAGTCTGGCGGGCTACGTTATAGATCTGGTTCTTGAAGTGAATGCCGAGAGTTTCCTCCGACAGGACCTTCCCCCTCCCCTCGCAATACGGGCAGGGTTTTTGAACCACCTCGGCCAGACTGGGCCTCACTTTTTTGCGGGTCATCTCCACAAGACCGAGTTGGGTTATGCCGAGAATGTTCGTCTTGGTCTTGTCTTTTTTTATCTCCTCTTCCAGGGCGCGGAGCACATCCTGGCGGTGCCCCTCTTTATTCATGTCGATGAAATCAACGATGATTATTCCGCCGATATTGCGCAGACGTAGCTGCCTGGCAATTTCCTGGGCGGCTTCCAGGTTGGTTTTCAGCACCGTGTCTTCCAAATTCGTACTCCCGACGTACTTGCCGGTGTTCACGTCAACCGCGGTAAGCGCCTCGGCCTGGTCGATTACCAGATACCCGCCGCTCTTCAGCCATACTTTCCGTTTCAAAGCCTTTTCTATTTCGAGTTCGATGCCGTAGTCTTCGAAAATATTTTCCCGCTCGTCCAGGGATACCTTGAACTTCAAACGGGGACCGATGATGTCCAGCAAATCAAGAACTTTTTCATATTCGTAGCGTGAATCGAGAATAAGACGGCCGACATCCTCGGTAAAAACATCGCGCAGAATGCGCTGTATCAGTTCCAGGTCGCGGTGCACCAGGTTCGGCGCTGGGCCGCGGGCGGCCCTGTTCAGAATCTTTCGCCAGAGTTTCGAGAGCATGGCGATATCCTGGCGGAACTCCTCCTCGTCCATGCCTTCGGCCACGGTGCGCACTATCACGCCCATTCCCTCCGGCTTGACCCTCGAGGCAAGCTCCTTCAGCCTCTCCCGCTCCCTGTCCGACTCAATCCGGCGGGAAATGCCGATGTAGTCCACGGTCGGCATAAGCACGAGATAGCGGCCCGGCAGGGTGATATGGGTGGTAACACGCGGGCCCTTGGTGCCGATGGGCTCCTTTACAATCTGCACCAGCACCTCCTGACCCTCTTTCAGTATATCGCATATATTAGCGCCCAGAACCGAAGCGCCGTGATCGGCCCCTTCCGGTGAACTTTCCGGGAGCGCGTCTTCCACGTATAAAAACGCGTTTTTCTCCAGCCCGATGTTTACAAAGGCCGCCTGCATACCCGGGAGGACGTTTTCCACCCGGCCCTTGAAGATGTTGCCGACAAGGCGCTGGTTGACGGACCTCTCTATGTATATTTCAACCGGCACTTTGCCTTCAAGCACCGCGACCCTGGTCTCCTCCTCACCCACGTTGACGACGATTTCTTTTAACATATCAGCTTACCTTTCTTAAAAACTTATAATACATTTATTATTTACCACATCAATTTTTTTTTATCTCCGTCCCCGGCCCTGTACAGACCCGTCCTGCAAAGCGAAAACCTGCTTAAAACGGACAACCCGGTATTCTTTTCCAGGGAGGAGAGCACTTCTTCGAACCTCACATTCCCGCTGCTCCCCGCCTTCAGTTCGGCCTCCACAACAATTATATCACCGTCAATCCTGCCCGACACCGAAAAAATACCCGGCTTTATGTCGAACAGTTTCTTTTCCCCGGCCTTGTTCTTCCGTTCCACCAGGATTTCCGGCAAGGACAGGAAATCCTTTATGCGCCCGGCAAGCCAGTCGCTATCGGCTGGCTGTTTGAGCTTCGCCACAGCCCGGTAAGTTGCCCGCCCGACGGCGGACATCAGCGGCGGCGACTGTTCCGGCACCTTCCTGACTTCGATGACGCGCAGCCCCTCCGGCATTGCCCCGGAAAGATCCCCGGCCACTCTTTCCGGTAAAATGTCGGCGGCGAGTTCGAGGTCGGCGAACTCCCTCTCGCCGGCCGTTCCCACTCCCAAAGGGGCGGCAAAGGATATCTTCGGGTGGGGGTTATAACCACGGGTAAAGGCCAGCGGCAAACCGGCTCTCCTGGCCGCCCGCTCGAAAGCCCTCAGAAGATCGAGATGAGACAAGTACCTGGCCGGACCAGCTTTGGCGTACATGATCCTGTATTTGGACACGCTCTCACCTCCCGGCGCAGACCGGCCGCACTTCAAGGGCGGAACAGAGGCCGCAGCCCCGGCAGGACCCCGTGCGGCAGTCTCCGGTCGTCACCCCGGCCATCGCCAGGCGGTGTTCGTTTACCAGAAACTCCTTGCTGACTCCCGCGTCAATATGATCCCAGGGTAGAACGTCATCATAACAGTAGCGCCTGTATGCGTACATTCCGGGATCAAGGCCGGCCGACCGGAACGCTTCCAGCCAGCGGGACAGGTCGAAGTGTTCCGTCCATCCGTCGAATTTGCAGCCCGACTCGAAAGCCCTGATCAGGACTCCGTTCAGCCGCCTGTCGCCCCTGGCGAAAGCAGCCTCAATAAAACTTAAGCCGGGGTCGTGGTAATTAAAAACTATTCCCCTCTCCTTAAGCCTCCCCGAAAGATAGGCCTGCTTCCGTTTCAGTTCTTCCATGCCGGCCTGCGATTCCCACTGGAAAGGCGTGTGCGCCTTGGGGACAAAAGACGAGGCGCTCACGGTCACCTTCAGCCGCCCCCGCTGCGCCCCCGCCCGCCGGCCAGCTTCCAGAACCTTTCTGGCCAGGGCGGCAATCCCGTCCAGATCGTCGTCCGTTTCGGTGGGCAGGCCGATCATAAAGTAAAGCTTCAACGAGTGCCATCCTTCCTTAAAAGCGGCCTCCGCAGTTTCGATCAGGTCTTCTTCGGTCACACCCTTGTTGATCACGTCCCTGAGACGCTGCGTACCCGCCTCGGGGGCGAAGGTGAGGCTGGAGCGGCGCACACGCTGGACTTCTTTGGCCAGTTCTATCGAAAAACCGTCTGCCCTGAGTGAAGGCAGTGAAACACCGACACCCCGGCAAGCGTGTTTGTCCAGAATGGACGAGACGACCCGCCGGACCGGAGTGTAGTCACTGGTGCTCAAGGAAGTGAGAGAAATTTCATCGCAGCCGGTATTGCGAACAAGTTCGTCCGCCTGCCGCAGAACTGTTTCCGCTTTTCTCTCCCGCACGGGACGGTAAATCATGCCCGCTTGGCAAAAGCGGCAGCCCCTGGTACAGCCCCGAAAAACCTCAAGCATGATCCGGTCGTGCACCGCCTCGGTTGACGGAACCACGGGCTTTACAGGAAACGGAGCCTGGTCCAGGTCCCCGACCAGTCTTTTGATCACCCTGCGCGGCGCTCCGTTTAAAACCGGCTCCACCCCGCCCGGGGACCCGTCCTCCCGTAGGCAGGGCCGGTAGAACGAAGGAACGTACACGCCCCGCACCCCGGAAACTTCAAGAAGGAATTCCTTTTTTGTAAGGCCGCGCTTCCTGCCGTCCAAAAAAACGTCCAGAAATTCATCGATTGCTTCTTCCCCTTCACCGATGACGAAGAGATCGATTATTTCGGCCAGCGGCTCGGGATTGAACGCGCACGGTCCTCCCGCTATAACCAGCGGACGGCCTTCCCGCCGGCGTGATTCGAGCGGTATGCCGGCCAGATCCAGCATGTACAAAATATTTGAAAAGCTCATTTCGTACTGAAGGGTAAAGGCCAAAATATCAAAATCTTTTACCGGCCGCCGGGACTCCAGGGTAAAAAGCGGCAGTCCGTGCCCCTTCATCTTCTCCGCCATGTCGGGCCACGGCGCGAACACTCTCTCCATCAGGGCGCCGGGCCGGGCATTTACGATACTGTAAAGGATATGCAGCCCGAGATGCGACATACCCACCTCGTAAACATCCGGATAGGCGAAGGCAAGCCTGACGTCCGCCCCGTCCCAGTCCTTCCGGACGGAATTCCACTCGCCTCCCGCATAGCGGGCCGGTTTTTGCACCGCGGGTAAAATTTGATCGAGAATCTCCACCTGCGCATTCCCCCGTTAGCTGAGCTGTTGACAAACTTTTTTACCATAGCCATTGATAGCTTCCTGTCGTTGAAGCCATCTGCTCAACACAGGAAAAGCCTGGTCAACATCCCCATAATAGATGTTAGCATAAACGGAATTCCCTGTCAGAGGCTAGTATTGCCAAAAATAAACGGAAAAATATTCCTATCTAATATATTCTACAGGGGAACAAAAAAACCTACGTAATTACATACGCGGAAACCGTATTATATTAAGCGTCCGATTCATAAACGGCGCCGCATCACGAAATCCTGAGACGACTCAAAAAGGAAGGGTTTTATACGGCGTCCGTCGATTTCTTCCGCCGATTTCTCCGATGACATTCTTGTGCGAAACCTGGTCGCCTGTCATGTTATTGCAGAATTTAAGCTGAAGCGCATACGATACGGAAGAGAGCTGTTACTTTACCGGCCAGTTCACCGTTGCGAAGGGTGAGGTATTTCTTTTCCGTCGTATCCCGCCCCGAGGAATACCACCTGGGGGATGTTCTCCTGAAACGCTTGTTTTACAATGTGGTCAATGTAGGCCGTGCGGGCAATAAAATATTCGTAAACGCCTCCCTTCATCAAGTTCTTCATAACCCATTCCCGGGCGGCAGGATCTCTCAGGGTTTTTTTGCCTTCTTCGTCAATAAAAATCTCCGCCAGATAATCAGGACCCTTAACCTCATCCCTTCTTTCGCAGGCCGCAAGCGCGCGGCAAAACGCGGTGGTCAAAGCCGTATCAGACGGCTGATCCTCAAGAGACTTGTCCGTGTCAGAAGCTTTTCCTGTAATTCCTATGATGTTGCCAAAGGGATCTACAACTTTTGCAACTCTGGAATTAAAAACATTTATACTGATTTCGGTATGCGCAGCGGCGCCAAATTCAAGCAGCCGCTGATAAGCCGTATGAATGTCATCAACACCCCAGTAAGCTACTGGAGGCTGTCCGCCGCCAGGCGAGGAATCTGGTTCCGGGACAAGGATCAATAAAAAATCGCTGATTTTAAATACAGTGATAAAAGGTGAATCGATAACCGGTTCTTTATTCAGGATCCTGCTGTACCAATCCCTTGCCTTTTCAATATCCGGAACCTGATAGGTCACTCTATCCAAATTGGCGAACATTGCTCTTCCTCCATCTTTTACGTTTTATTGTGACGGTGGCCGTTTTTTTTCGTGAAAAAAGCTGTCTGTTCTTTATCAATCACCCGGCAAAAACATCCTTCATGTACCCTCCTGTCAAACGCTCCGTTAAGAAAAAGATCCACCTCCCTCTCGATAATATCGCTCAAAGGCTTTTCAGGGTAAGCCAGCCATAATATCATTACTGAAGCGCTGATCCATTCCAGGTGGTTTGACAGTTCCTCGGCGGATATGTCCGGCCTGATTTCACCAGCTTCCTGACCCATCCTGACAATCGGTTCCAGAATGTTGTTAAAACCGCTTCTCATACCCCGGTTCTTCACGGTTTCAAGCGATCTTTGCAACATGTAAACTATATATACTTTGAGAACATCCCTGTTGAGATTTTTGTCAAACCATTCCAGAGAGCGCTGTAATAATGCGGTTAGCCTCGACCTAGTATCGGGTAACTCTTTCAGCAAATTAACCGCTTCAGCGCCTGTCTCTCTTGCGTTTCTTCGCACATACTCCGCAACAATAGCTTCTTTGGAAGGAAAATGATTAAATATGGTCCCTTTGGCAACGTCGGCACCTTCGGCTACCTGATCTACCGTAGTCCGGGCATAACCCCGTTCATTAAACAGTTCCATGGCAACAGCAATGATTTTTCTTCTTGTTTCTTCTTTTTTTCTCTCGGTTCTGTTTCTAATAACATTCTCCATGATTCATCTTCTATACAAAGTATAATTTTATACTAAGTTAATAATTGGACTTAGTTCATTTTAGCAGAAAAAATCCGGATTGACAAGAATCTTATGAAAACAAAGGAAAAGAACAGGGAAAATCCTGCTCTTCATTTTAATTTTTATTCCACAGTTGCTGCTTTTACCGGCAACCCAAAACAGTCACTTCCCGTCGAGAAGGTCGCCCACCGGCGCATCTACGCCCCTGGCAAGCAGGGCGTCGATAATCTGGACCTCGCTGACCACACCACGGTACTGCCATTTCTCGTCAAGCAGCAGAACCAGGTGAAAACGCTTTGGGACAAAGCTCCTGATGACGTCGCCAAGCCTGACGGTGTCGAGTGAAACGACAGGCTCGCCCGGCAGGACGCCGGCGGCTGCGAGCTCTTCTTTTTTTTGCGCCAGGTGCCTGATAAAATGGTAGGGCGCCAGTCCCTTTTCCCTGGTCGCGGCATAAAAGAGAAACAGTCCGGTAATGATTATGTCCAAACCGAACACTCCGGCGGCCAGCCCGGCCGTTCCCCCCAGCACAACGGCTACGCCCCAGAGCTGACCCCACCAGGCCGCCCGGTAAGTAGCCCGTTTAAAACCGACGCGCCTTGCCAGGTAGGAGCGAAAAATCCTGCCGCCGTCCAGAGGAAGCGCCGGCAGAAGATTAAAGGCGGCCATCATCAGGTTGCACTGCAGAAAAAAAAGACCCGGATTGCCGAACCGCACGCCGTAATTCTCCAGAGCGGTCGCCAGCCCTGCCAGAAGCAGGTTGACGGCGGGGCCGGCGGCGGCCACCAGCACTTCCCTGGACGGGTCAAGCACCACCTCTCCGCTTATGCGGCTGACGCCCCCGAAGGGAAGGAGTTCGACGTCCGACACGTGTATGCCGAAGCGGCGTGCCGCAGCAACGTGGGCCATTTCATGCAGAAGCACCACCGCAAATGCAATCAGCCCTTTCCCCAGTACGCCGGCCACAAAAAACAGCCCGAGCAGGGCCAAAAACGCGTTGTTCACATGTATCTCCACGCCTGCAATACGGCCCACTTTCAACTTAACCGCCCCCCAGCCTCACTTCGAAAAGATGTTACTCCCAAAAACCTGCCGCCGATTCTTATCACACCCGGAAAAAGAAGGCTGCAGGCCGCAAACCGCAACAAAATGCCGTGACGGTCAATTGTTCATCTGCAGCCGCGTGAGCGGATCCACCAGCTTGTTGTTTTCTCTTATTTCAAAATGAAGACCCCCTCCGGCAATATCCCCGGCATTACCCACCTCGCCAATAACCTGACCGGCCGGGAGAGTTTGTCCTTCGCTGATTGCGACTCTGGAAAGCCCACCGTAGAGGGTGAAATTACCCTCGGAGTGCTCCAGCAAAACGTACCTTCCCAAAACGGGGCTTTCGCCCGTTTTTTTCACCTTGCCGTCCTTCACCGCCTTTACGGGGCTTCCGACGGGAGCGGCGATGTCGACACCACAATGAAACCTCTCCATGTTGTCAATCGGGTCCACTACCATTCCAAACCCCCGGACCACCTTTCCCGAGACGGGAACGGGCAGACCGCCGGGGGTTTTATTATTGTCGAAACCGGTTATCACCGGCTGGGGACTGCTGAAGAAAGGCCACTCCATATCGGCTATCTGCAGGCTGAACTGGACGATTCTTTCAAATACCGGCTGGTAGTTCCATTCAGTGGTCAAAACATACTTCAATTTTTCCCGGGCCTGCACCCCCCAGGGATTGCCGGCGTTCTTGAGAGCCAGGGCAAACATTATGATCAGTAGGGCCACGCCGATTCTGAGAATGGTCTGCCGCCTCCCGCCGTCGGGCTTAGGCTTTCTCCATTGCGGCTGCCGGTAGTTTGCAAACCGGTCGTCTGTTTTCAACGGCCCTCCCGGTTTGAAATCCGTTCCTTTCAAATCAATCCCCCCAAAAAGATAGCCTGTCTAATAGAATATATTTTCCTTTAAAAGGAAATATACCGGCTGAAAAGAATAAATGCGACAGGGGAAACCCCCTGTCGCATGATTGTAGACAAACCCAAACAATACAAAGCGCATGGTGTTGAAACAAGCTGCTCCGTTACGGAGCGTCGTCAGTAAACTAAGCGAAGCTGAGGATGCGAAATTGGATGAGCGGACTGGATGTCCGCGAAAGCCTGAACCGAACCAGGACGGTGAGTTGAAGGCGGTCCAATTTCGCCCGTAGCAAGCTGACAGTTTACTAGACGCGGAGTAGAGGAGCCAAGCGGTTTCAACACCATGAACGACTTTGTCAACAACCAGATGCGACAGGGGAAAACCCCTGCCGCATTATGATAGATAAACGTTACGTCACTGTCACATTACCGCAGTTGGAAGCCCGGAGTGCCGCTCCGGAGATTTAAAATAAGATTTTCTGACGCCTGACGTTAATATTGAGCAGCAGCCCGAGAGCGGCCAGGTTGGCTATCATGCTGCTGCCTCCGTAACTGAACATGGGCAGCGGTATGCCTGTCACCGGCATAATCCCCATTGTCATTCCCACGTTGACCAGAATGTGAAACGTAATCATCGCAACAACACCGGCAGACACCAGGTAGCCGAAATGGTCTTTTGCATTAATGGCGATGAAGATGCAGCGGTATATCAGAACGAAATAGAGAAACAGCAGCAGAGCCGCCCCGATGAAGCCCCATTCCTCCCCGACGACTGAAAAGATAAAGTCGGTCTCCTGAATGGGAAGGAAGTCGCCGTGCGTCTGGCTGCCCTGGAACAAACCGCGCCCGAAGAACCCGCCCTGGCCGATGGCAATCTGCGACTGGATTATGTGATAACCGTCTCCGTGCCAGTCCTTCCAGGGGTTGATAAAGGTTATCAAACGCTTTAGCTGGTAGTCTTTTAAAGGAATCCAGAGATTGAAAGCAGTGTGTGCCTTAAACCAGAAGTGGGCCCAAACCCACAGCGAAGCCAGGGAGAGGCCGCCGGAAATCAACCCGGCCAGCAGCGCAGGCCGCGCTCCCGCGGCAAACAACATTCCGAACATGATCGCCATAAAAACGAGCGACGTTCCCAAATCGGGCTGTTTTAACACAAAAATGGTGGGCACGCCGATAAATGCAAAAGCGGGGAGCAGATCTCTCAGCCGTTTCAGTTTCCCTTCCCGTTTAGTCAGGAAGGCGGCGAAGCAAATGATGGTAATTATTTTGGAAAACTCGGAGGGCTGAAACCTGAAGAAACCTATGCCGATCCAGCGCGTAGCCCCCAGGGCGGACTGGCCCATGAAAATAACTGCCGCCAGCATGACCAGGTTTAGAATATACAGGAGCTTCATATGCTTGGCCAGGTCTTCGTATTGAATGAAGAGCATAAATACCATGACGCACAGGCCCAGCAGAATATTGATCACCTGTTTTTCAACGTGATAAAGCTGGTTGCCGTACTCTATCAAATCGGACTCCCTGGTGGCGCTGTAGATGACAATGATGCTGAACAGGATTATCATCGCCACCGTCAACAGCAGGGTATGGTCCAGCTTTCTTAAAACTCTGCTTTGCCTGAACAATATCGCTCGCTTCCTTTAAGCCTCAGGGGCCCGGACAGTTTGTCAACAGCCTGACGTTATAATTATATTATAACTGATTGACAAAAACAAATTTAAAACCCTGGTATTACCGGCTTCAAAGCTTGCCGGAGCAGTCCCTTTCGCCGACGAAGCGAATAAAAAAGCCCGCTTTGGAGTTAACGGGCCCGTACAAGTTATCCGACCTGTTGCCTTTAAAAAATTCTTCAGTATTATTTTCCTACGCACCCGCGACCCGCTTCATCCCTTTGACCGGAATGTTCGCCACAAGCGCCACCGTATTGCCTTTCGAGTCCAGGCTTACCTCCAGGGCTTTTTCGTCGATGTCCATATAGTTGGAAATGACCTTTATCAGGTCTATCTTAAGGGTCTCGAGCAATTGAGGCGAAATGCTGGTCCTGTCATGCACCAGAACCAGGCGCAGTCTCTCTTTGGCGATATTCTTGCTTCCGCTGTCCCTGCCGAAAAGCTTCGACAAAAATTCGAGCACAGCCGTTTTCCCCCTTCGCCGGTTACTTCAGGCCAATAATTTTCTTGAACCTTTTAAAAAAGCCGCCTTCGTCTTCCAGGTTCATCATCGGAACATCCTCGTTCAAGATCCGCCTGGTAATGTTGCGGTAGGCCTGCCCCGATTTGGAATTCTGGTCGAGCACCACCGCTTCGCCCCGGTTGGTCGTAATGACAATCATTTCATCCTCGGGTATTACCCCCAGCAGGTCCACGGCAAGAATGTCGATGATATCTTCTATGCTCATCATATCCCCCTGCCTGACCATCCTGGGGCGAATGCGGTTGATGATCAATTTCGGTTCCCGCAGTTCGGCCGCTTCCAGCAAGCCGATTATCCTGTCCGCGTCACGCACGGCGGAAACTTCCGGGGTGGTCACCACCACTGCTTTTTCCGCCCCCGCTATGGCGTTCCTGAAACCCTGCTCTATCCCGGCGGGACAGTCGATGATGACGAATTCAAACTCTTTTTTCAGTTCCTCGCACAGGTCGCGCATCTGGTCCGGACTGACCGCCGTTTTATCCTTCGTTTGCGCCGCGGGGAGCAGGTGCAGCCCGTCCAGCCGTTTATCCTTAATCAAAGCCTGCCTCAGGCGGCAGTTCCCGCTGGTAACGTCAACTATGTCATAGACGATTCTATTCTCCAAACCGAGGACGACATCCAGGTTCCTCAAACCTATATCGGCGTCGACCAAAACCACCTTATACCCCTTAGCCGCCAGGCCTGTACCGATATTTGCGGTTGTGGTGGTTTTCCCGACCCCTCCTTTACCGGAAGTCACTACAATTACTTCACTCATCACCAAATTTCCTCCTCTTGTAAAGTCAACGAAAGCCGCTCACCGGATAAGTGACTCCATGCGAAAACAGCGGGAAGTGATAAGCCTACCTTCCCTGACGCTCGCCGCCGGCTTGAAAAGCCTCGATTGTAACCACGCCGTCTTTAATCCGTGCCATCTCGGGGAGATCGGCATCCACTTCTTCGTTGTCCGGCGGCCTGGTAATATGGTTGGCAATCCTCAACTGAGTCGGCCTCAACCTGAAGGCCAGCACCACCGCGTTTTCGTCGCCGCCGGCTCCGGCGTGCACCAGGCCTCTAAGAGCCCCCATAACAATAACATTCCCGGATGCCGTCACCTCAGCCCCAGGATTCACGTCCCCCAGAACAACAACGTTTCCGTTATAACGAATGCTCTGGCCCGATCTCAGAGTGCGCTGGACCAGAATCGTATTTTCATCAACCAGTCCGTCCTGATCCGGCGGGCTGCCCTGAACGTACCCGGAAACGGAATTACCCTGAATACCCCTCCTGGAATAATCCAAAACTATCTCCTCCTGTACCGGGACTACCAGTTAATTCTACAAGCGCCAACCAAATCCTGCTAAAAAAATAACAAAAAAAAGGGCGAACAACGCCCCCTGCAGTCGCGGCACAGAGCTGGTTTCAAGCCGCCGGCCGCCTTATTCAGGGCTGTACACGTATTTCTCGCCCGGCGCCGGTAGCCTGAAATAAGCCGCCAGCATGTCCTCGACCACCGGACCGGCTACAGTCCCCCCGTGGCCGCCGAATTCCACTATCGCGGCTACCGCTATTTCCGGGTTGTCGTAAGGCGCGAAGGCAACAAACAGGCCGTGGGTGCTGTCGTGTCCGTACACCTCCGCCGAGCCGGTCTTTGCCGCCACCGGAGGGAATCCCGCAAAATAACCGTAGGCGGTTCCGTCCGGGGGCAAGGTCACTTCGCGCATGCCCTGCCTCACTGCGGCAAGGGTTTTGAGTGAAACACCGGCGCGGCCCAGCACGACAGGCGAGTTTTCTTTGATTATCCTGCCGTCCGGGGAGACGACCTTCTGCACCAGATACGGCTTGTAGCGGGTTCCCCCGTTGGCAATGGCGGCGACATAGCCGGCCAGTTCAAGGGGGGAATAGCGGTTGTCTCCCTGACCGATTGACGAGATAATGGTGTCGTAGTCGTGCCAGTCCAGTTCCCAGTCAATGGCCCGCAATTCTTCCGACCTGTCCCTCATCAAAGCCTTCCGCCGGGCGTCGTCGACGGTCCCGGATAGCAGTTCGTTGTATTTTTTTACTATTTCCTGAGCCTTTTTCCTCGACTCGGCACTCAGGTAATAAAGCCTCTGCTGAACCTTGGCATCCGGACCGGGCACCACGCCGCTTTCCTCCCCGGGCAGTTCAATCCCGGTTTTCTCACCCAGGCCGAATTCCTTCGCAATTCTCGCGATTTGCTCAATACCCACATTCAGTCCCAGTTGGTAGAAAAAGGTGTCGCAGGAAACCTTTATGGCTCTGATCAGGTCCACCCGTCCGTGTCCGCCCGGCTGCCAGTCGTTGAACGTCCTGTCCCAGAAGAAGTAACCCGGGTCCGAAATGGCGTCCTGCAAGCCGATTTTGCCCGACTCCAGCGCGGCCATCGCCACGATCATTTTAAACGTGGACCCGGGAGCGTAGGGGAGCAGCGCCCTGTTCAGCAGTGGTTTCGACGGGTTGTTGAAGATCTCTTCAAAGTCTTTTTGCGTCAATATTCCGGACAGCTTGACCGGATCATAGGAGGGATAGCTGGCCATGGCCAGAACGGCCCCCGTCCTCACGTCCAGCGCCACCGCCGCTCCCGCTCCGGCTTCCCTGTGCCCCTGCTTCACAGCCTCCCTGGTCACTCTCGCCAGAGCTTCCTCGGCCGCCTTCTGTACTTTGTAATCGATGGTCAGCACGAGATTGTTGCCCGGTACGGGATCTTTTACACCCAGGTCACGCACCGGCCTGGCCATGGAATCGACCTCCACCTGCCTCCCGCCGTCCTGGCCCCGCAGGTATTCCTCGCAGGTGTTCTCAAGGCCGGATTGCCCGTAGGAGTCGCCTGGCTTGTAGCCCTTGTCCTTGTTGGCGTTGTACTGTTCCTCGTTTATCTGCCTCACGTAGCCCATCACCTGGGCAAGCAGGTTCCCGTTGGGGTATTCCCGCACCGGCTCGATATCGATTATAACGCCGGGCAGGTCGAGACGATTTTCCTCTATCCTGGTCACTACTTCGGGCGATACCCTGGTGGCAATTTTTACAGGTTCATACAGCATCTTTTGCTGTTTTATCTTGTCCTGTATTTCACGCGGGTCGACGCCCAGAATGCCGGCCAGCTTCCGGACAACCTCCTCCTTGTCCGCGCGGTCCAGGTTGACCAGTGAAACGGTGTAAACCGGCTGGTTGCCTACCAGCTTTATCCCGTTGCGGTCAAACACCTCGCCGCGGGGCGCGGGGATGGTAATAAGTCTCATCCTGTTTTCTCTGGCAAGAGTGGAAAACTTGTCGTTTTGAATTAACTGCATGTACGCCAGTCTTGCCGCCAGAATCAAAAAAATGGCGGATACAATGTAAAGGAAAATCTGCATCTTTTTCTCTATGACTCTTCTTTCCATCTTCTACCTCATCTCTACGCCGATAATGGAAAGGAAAGCGCCCGGGGCCAGTCGCGGCAGGTTGAATTACAGGCAAACAACCGTTACAGCAAGTCCTTGCTTCTGATCAGCACGAATCGGGACACGCGCCCGAAGAGCAGCAGCACCAGCGCCGCGGTATATAACGCTGTCGGGACAATCACCCTCAAGAGGGCGTAAAAAGGGGAAATACCGATGCCGAGATGGAGCAGTAACAGGTAATTGAGCAACAGGCCTGCAACGCTGGAGAAAAACGTCACACCGGCGGCAACCAGGATGTTTTCCCTGTACAGGCGGTCCCCCGCAACACCCGCCAGGTAGCCGGCAGCCATTTTGGAAAGGGCGTTCAGCCCGATATAGCTCCCCGAAAACAAATCCTCGATCAGCCCTCCGGCAAACCCCCAGAAAGCCCCCTCCCTTTTGCCCAGGAGGAAACCGCTGAAAATCGCCAACAGCATCACCAGGTCCGGTTTGATGTCGAATACGCTGATGAAGTCCAGTACAGTTGCCTGCAAAATTAAAACGGCCCCGAACAGGAGCACGAAAATATATACTTGCACGGTTCTACCCCCTCCCCGGCGGTGAACCGGTCTCCGGAAAAACCCTGGTCAGGATCAAAACCTCCTCCAGCCGGTTCAAGTCTGCCCGGGGGCGAATATCGGCGCTCTTGAACAACCCGGACGGCTCACTGCGCACACCGGCGATTTCACCCACGGGTATGCCCTTGGGGAAAACGCTGCCAAGCCCGGACGTTACAACGGTTTGTCCCACGTCAACGGGTGCGTCGTTGGGGATATGAATCATCCTGGCCACTCCGGAACTGCCGGCGGTCCCTTCGACTATTCCCGGCGTGCGGGTGTCCTGGATCACCGAGCCGACCCCGCTGCGCGGGTCTGTAATCAAAAGCACTTCGCAAGTGGAATCCGAAACGGACACTACCCGCCCCACCAGTCCTTCCGGGGTCAGCACCGTCATGTTCTCCTTTATCCCGTCACTGGAACCCCTGTTCAAGATCACCGTCCGGAACCAGTTGCCCGGGTCCCTGCTCACCACCGACGCCGGCACCAGCTCATATCTCGAGGACATCAACTGCTTGTAACCGAGAAGTTTGGTCAGCCGTTCGTTCTCCATTCTGTATTCATTTAACTGAATAATTTCACTCTCTAAACGCTCCACTTCCTTTTCCAGCGCCAGGCTCCGCTCGGCAGACCTGTACATCGACAAGGGGAAAGAAACCAAACGGTACGCCTGCCCTCCCAGCCAGGTAAAGCCCGTCTGTACCGGGGCAAGAACGTCTCTCAGCCTGTTTTCCAGGGGTACCTGACGGGCCCGCTCGGGCGCGGTAATACGCATGGACACCAGGGCAACCGCCACAAGGACGGCGAGAAAAAACAGCCTTTTGGCAGTAACCCAACGCACCTGTCCTTCACTCCCCAATTCCGACTATTACATGGAAAATCCCTGTTAATCTCCGGACACGCCCCGCGATCCAAGATTACGCCAGTTTTTTCGGCTGAATCAAAACCTTACGCAGAACATCGATATTTTCCAAAACACGCCCGGCTCCATAAGCGACGGCAAGCAGGGGCTCGTCCGCCAGATGCACGGGCATGCCCGTCTGCTCGCTTACCAGGCGGTCCAGGCCGCGCAAAAGGGACCCCCCTCCCGCCATGACAATACCCCTGTCCATAATGTCGGCGGCCAGTTCCGGCGGGGTCTGCTCAAGGGTGGCCTTTATGGCCTCCACTATGCTGGACACCGGTTCGGAGAGAGCCTTGTAGATTTCCTCCGAAGTGATTTGAATGGTTTTGGGAAGGCCCGTAACCAGATCCCTGCCCCGCACCTCGTCAGTTTCCAAATCGCCGACCGGGTAAGCCGTGCCTATTTGAATTTTAATCTGTTCGGCGGTACGCTCACCGATCATCAGGTTGTAGGAGCGCTTGACGTAGTTGATGATGGCCTCATCCATCTCGTCGCTGGCAATCCTGATGGAACGGCTGGTCACGATGCCGCCCAGGGAAATGACGGCCACCTCGGTCGTTCCCCCGCCTATGTCCACGATCATGTTGCCGGTGGGCTCGTGAACGGGCAGTCCGGCTCCTATGGCGGAAGCCATGGGCTCTTCAATCAGGTAGGCCTCCCTTGCCCCCGCCTGAAGGGCGGCCTCCCGCACGGCCCTTTCCTCCACTGCCGTAACGCCGGAAGGAACCCCCACGACCACTCTGGGGCGGACCAAAAAGGTGCGCGCCCGCAGCGCCTTGTTTATAAAATACTTGATCATGCTCTGAGTAACGTCGAAATCCGCGATAACGCCGTCTTTTAAAGGCCTTATCGCTACAATGTTCCCGGGAGTCCGGCCAATCATCCTCTTGGCCTCCTCACCCACCGCCAGGACCTGGCCCGTATCCTTCTGAATGGCTACGACCGAAGGCTCCCGGATTACAATCCCCTTTCCCTTTACATAAACAAGGGAATTGGCAGTTCCCAAATCCATTCCCATATCTTTCGAAAACAGACCGACTCGCATGGATTCCGGCCCCTTTCTTGGAGTTTATATCAGGCTGGTGAAAAAAGCAGGTTTCGCTGGAAAACCCGAAGCTTTTCCGGCAGCCTTTATTTAAAGCAGTTTCTTGGCCTTAAAGCTCGTGAATTTATTATCTCCAATAACGATATGATCTAGGACATCAATTCCGATAATCTTCCCGGCCTCAAAAAGCCGGCTGGTTATTTCCAGGTCCTCCCTGCTCGGAGTGGGATCGCCGCTGGGATGATTATGCACGAGTATCAGTGATGCCGCGCTTTTCTTAATTGCGTTGCGAAACAGCTCCCGCGGGTGAACGGCAGAAGAATTCAGCGTGCCCACGGAAACCTTGTCCACTCCGATCACCTGATTTCTGGTGTTGAGCAGGAGCGCCCTGAAATGCTCCCTGTCCAGGTGGCGCATTTCCTCCATTACCAGGCCGGCGGCGTCGTCCGGCGTCTTGACGACCGGACGGGGCGAACCGGTAAACCGGGAGAGCCTCCTGGCCAGTTCAAGCGCCGCCTTGACCTGGCAGGCCTTGGCCGGCCCGATGCCCTTTATGCCGCTCAACTCCTCGACGGTGGCATCCACCAGCAGCCGCAAATTATTAAAACTCTTTACCACATGAGAGGCCAGTTCCAGAGCGGTCGTCTCCCGGTAGCCGGTTCCCAGCAAGATCGCCAACAGCTCCGGTTCGGACAGGGCTTCGGCCCCCTCCTTCAAAAGTCTTTCCCTCGGCCTGCTGTCCTCCGGGAGTTCCTTCATGGTAAGCCTGTATTTTACCGAAACCAATAATCTGCCCTCCGCATACCGCCGCAGATTTCCTCATATAACGCGGCAGCCGAACTGCTTCAGCATTTGCGCAAGCTTCGGCAGCGGCAGTCCCACAACATTGGTATAGCATCCCTTTATACCGGAAATGAAAACCGTGGCCAGACCCTGTGCGGCATAGGCGCCGGCCTTGTCCATCGGCTCCCCGGTAGCAACGTAGCGGCAAATTTCCTCTTCTTCGAGGGGTCTGAAACAGACCTGCGTTTTTTCACACCCGACAAGCGACCTGCCGCCGTCCGCATCAATAACGGCCACGCCCGTATATACCTCATGGGACGTCCCCTGTAGGAGCCTGAGCATCCTGGCGGCGTCTTCCCCGTCGGAAGGCTTGCCCATCACCAGCCCGTTCCATACAACAACCGTATCCGCACCGATGACCAGTCCGTCATCCAGAATGCCGGCTACGGCTGCCGCCTTCCTTTCGGCGAGAATTTGTACAAGCTCCGCAGGACCGGCGTCTCCCGGGGGCGTTTCATCCACCGGGCAAACCAGAGTGCGGAATTCCAGGCCGATTTGTTTTAAAAGCTCACGCCTGCGCGGCGACGAGGATGCGAGAACAATCTTTTTCATCTTCAGAACCGCCGGTACACCAGATATCCCGCGATGAGACCGAGGGCGGTAAGCGGTCCGAGGGTAAAGGTAAAACCGAAAGTAAGGTTGAAAAACCCCAGATCCAGAGTTGACGGTTTCAAACCGATCAGAGAGGCTGACTTCAACCACGGCGCGGCGGGCGACAGGGCGTTGCCCGCGGCACTTCCGACCAGGCCGCCGGCGAGCATCAGCAAGGCCAGCACCCAGGCGTTGCCGTAATTCTTAAAACCTTTAGCCATATCAGTCCTCCGGGATTTCCTGTTCGGGTGTTAAAGCATGCATGCTACTTTAACAGTTTATCATTTCACATATTTTATGACAAGCTGTGGTGAAAATTTTAAAAATTTGACGTAATTCTTATTATTGTCACACAGTACCATACAGTGAGCTGACAAAAACAGCGGGGTGTTTTTACACCCCGTCGTGGTTGTTGAGAAAGCACCTTGGGGTTGAAACGCTCGCTCAGGTGCTTCGCGTCGAGTGAACCAGGGGCTCGCCTGTTCCAGCACCAAGGTCAAGCATTTGTCCGCAGTCTGAGAGGAAGGAGCTGCTATTGTTTTTTCATCTTACGCTTTATTTGGGCAGTGCCCTGTCACCGCTCACTCCGGTGCTTCGCGCTGGCAGCACTTGCTGCAAGCTTTAAGGCGAAACCGGGCCGCCTTCAACTCGCCGTCCTAACTCGGTTCAGGCTGGCGCGGACGTCCGTGTCCGCGCCCCCGGTTTCGCAGCCTCGCTGCGCGAAAGTCTGCTGCGGCGCTACGCAATGTCGTTCGCCGCTGACAAGGGCACTGCCCACCTGTGCGGGGTTGCAGAGTACTGCGCAATATCGCTTGCTTCCTTCAACCCCAAGGTCCCGGACAAGTCTGTCAAGAACCTCAGCGGGGTGTTTTTTTACGCCCCGCCGCTCACAGAATATATCCAGCTTTTTAACGCAACACGGCACAAGCCAGACCCTAACAGAACCGTGACAAAAGCACTTCCCTGGCTTCGGCTATCATATAGAGCGAACCGGTTACGCACACGAGATCCGCCGGCCCCGCAAGTGAGAGCGCACTGTCCACCGCCTGCCGGACGTTTTCGATCTGGTAGACCTCGTTAACGTGGCGGCCCGCCATTGACGCCAGTTCCCGCCAGTTTCCGGCCCTTGGGCTGTCCGGCCTGGTAACCACCACCGCTCTCGCGAGGGGAGCAAGCTCCCCCACAACCTTGGCCCGCTCCTTGTCTTCCAGCATGCCGATAACCAGCACGACCTTCCTGCCCGGGAAAAAGTCCTCCAGCGCCCGGCTGAGACTTCCCGCCGCATGGGGATTGTGGGCGCCGTCTATTACCACCAGGGGTTCCCGGCACATTATCTCCAGCCTGCCCGGCCACCTCGTTCCGGCCAGGCCTTGCCGCACATGCTCCCGGCTGACTGCGACCCCTTTTCTCATCAAAATTTCGGCCGCTGCCGCGGCCGCGGCGGCGTTGACCTGCTGGTGCCTGCCCAGCAGCGGAAGCTCTATGTCGTACGTTCCCTCAAAACCCTTAAAGAGAAAACGCTGGCCCGACGTGGAAACCGATATCTCCTCCCATGAAACGTCGCGCCCCACCACGGTCAGGGGTGAGTGTTTTTCCCGGCATACTCTCTCTATCACCTCGAGGCCTTCTCCGGCCGCCGCGGTGACCACGGGCACCCCCGGCTTGATAATGCCGGCTTTGACCCGGGCAATTTCCCACACGCTGTTTCCGAGGTAATCCATGTGATCCATCGCCACGTTGGTGATCACCGATATTATCGACCGGGCAACATTGGTGGAGTCTATTTCCCCCCCCAGCCCCACTTCCATAACGAGAAAATCCACCCGCTCGCGGAAAAAATACAGGAAAGCCAGGGCGGTGCCCACCTCGAACTCGGTGGGGTGCTCGTATCCCTCCATCACCATGGACTCCAGATGGGGGCGAATCTCTCCTATCAGCTCCGCCAGCCTTTCCCGGGTTATTTCCGCCCCGTTGATCTGAAAACGCTCGGTGTAGGAATGCAGGTGGGGCGAAGTAAAAGCTCCCGCCCGGTAACCGGCTGCTTTCAAAATGGACGACAGCATGGCAACGGTCGACCCCTTGCCGTTTGTGCCGCCCACATGCAATACCTTCAATGCCAGGTGGGGATTGCCCAACCGTTCGAGAAGCTCTTCTATCCGGCCAAGACCCAGGTTGACGCCGAACCTGGTCAGTCCGGCCAGAAACGCAAGCGCTTCATCGTAATTCACCGCACCGTTTCCTCCCCCCTCAGCATGGCCAGCCTTTTCCCGATGGCCGAATACTTGCCGGAAAGCTCCTCTTCCTTTGATCTCTCCTTTTCCACCACGTCAGCCGGGGCCTTGCTCAAAAAGCCGGGGTTGGCCAGCTTGCCCCGCACCCGCGACAGATCTTTGCCGACGGCCTCAAGCTCCTTTTCCAGGCGCTTCGTTTCCTTCTCCACGTCGATAAGGCCTCTGAGGGGAACGAACACCTCGGCGCCGCGGGTAACGGCGTGGGCGGCGTGTTCGGGGGTCCCGGGCAAATCCGGGAAGATTTTTATTTCAGCATTGGCCAGTCTACCGACATAATCAACGTTCATTTCAATTATCTCCCGGACGCTTTCGTCCGGTACGGAAAGCAGAACTTCCGCCCTGCGGCCCGGGGGCACGTTCATTTCGCTGCGAATGTGCCTGATGGCCCTGGTGACGTCCATGAGCACGGCCATCCTGTTTTCCGCCTCGATATCAATCAGTTCCCTGCGGGCGGCCGGCCAGGGAGCACGCATCACGGTCACTCCGCGGGCGGGCAGGTGCTGCCAGATTTCTTCGGTGATAAAAGGCATGAAGGGGTGCAGCAGCTCAAGGATTCCTTTCAAAACCGCGGACAGGACGTGCTGGGCGGTAACCCTGTCCAGTGCGTCGGTTTTGCCGTAAAGCCTCGGCTTGGCCAGTTCGATATACCAGTCGCAGAACTCGCTCCAGATAAAATCATAAAGTACGCGGGCCGCCTCCCCCAGTTCGTATGCCTCAAGGAACCCGGTTACATTCTCGACCACCGACTGGTAACGGCTTACTATCCAGCGGTCGGCAAGGTTGTATTCACCCGGCCTCGATTCCGGGTCATAGTCCTCGAGGTTCATCAGCACGAAGCGGGAAGCGTTCCAGAGTTTGTTGGCAAAGTTTCGCGCGCCTTCAAGCTTTTCAAAGTGGAAACGCAGGTCGTTGCCGGGTGTGTTGCCGGTAACAAGCATGAAACGGAGACTGTCCGCCCCGTGAGACTCTATCACGTCTATCGGGTCGACGCCGTTGCCGAGAGACTTGCTCATTTTCCTGCCCAGCGCGTCCAGCACAAGGCCGTGAATGAAAACCTCCCGGAAGGGCACTTCGTTCATGAAAGCCAAACCGGAAAAGATCATCCGGGCAACCCAGAAGAATATTATATCGCGGCCGGTCACCAGCACCGACGTGGGGTAGTAATAGGCCAGGTCCAGCGTGTTTTTCGGCCAGCCGAGGGTGGAAAAGGGCCAGAGCGCGGAGGAAAACCAGGTGTCCAGCACGTCGGGGTCCTGCTCGCAGGGTCCCCCGCACTTCGGACATTTCGTCACCGCCTCCCTTGAAACAATCATCTCCTCGCAGTCCCGGCAGTACCAGACCGGGATCCGGTGCCCCCACCAGAGCTGCCGCGAAATACACCAGTCGCGTATGTTCTCCATCCAGTTCAAATAAATTTTGGCAAACCTCCCCGGTATAAACCGGACGCGACCTTCTTTAGCCGCCTCGACGGCCGGCTCGGCCAGGGGTTTCATTCTTACGAACCACTGCCGGGAAAGGACCGGCTCAATTACCGTGTTGCAGCGGTAACAGTGGCCGACTGCGTGGGCGTGGTCCTCCGTTTTTAAGAGATAGCCGCCCGCTTCCAGATCACGGACGATTCGCTTGCGGCACTCGTAGCGGTCCAGGCCTTTGTAACGCGGTCCCGCCTCCTCGCTCATCCTGGCGCTCTGGTCGATCACGGCGACCTGTGAAAGGCCGTGCCTCCGGCCGACCTCGAAGTCGTTGGGATCGTGGGCCGGCGTGATCTTGACGGCGCCCGTGCCGAAAGCCGGGTCCACATATTCATCTTCTATCAGCGGCATTTCCCGGCCGACCAGGGGAAGTACAAGGGTGCTGCCGACCAAATCCCTGTAACGCTCATCCCCGGGATGCACCGCAACCGCCACGTCGCCCAGGATCGTCTCCGGCCGGGTGGTCGCAATGACAATATGGCCCGGCCTGTCCTTAAACGGGTATTTGAAATAATAAAGATGTCCCGGCTGTTCCAGGTGCTCGACCTCGATGTCGGAGATGGTGGTCCGGCACTTGGGGCACCAGTTGACGATGTAATAGTCGCGGTAAATCAGGCCCCGCTCATAAAGCCGGATAAAGACCTCCAGCACCGCCTCCGAACAGCCCTCGTCCATGGTAAAGCGCTCCCGTTGCCAGTCGCAGGAGGCCCCCAGCCTTCTCAGTTGGGTCGTAATACGGTTGCCGTACTTTTCCTTCCAGTCCCAGACCCTGTTCAAAAATTCCTCGCGACCGAGCTGGTGGCGGTCCAGGCCTTCCGCCGCAAGCTGCTCTTCAACCCTTGCCTGGGTGGCTATGCCGGCATGGTCCGTCCCCGGAACCCAGAGGGTGTTGTACCCCTGCATCCGCCTCCAGCGCGTGAGGATGTCCTGCAGGGTGTTGTCCAGGGCATGTCCCATGTGCAACTGACCGGTTACATTGGGCGGCGGCATCACTATGCAAAAAGGCTCCTGATCGGCTTTGACCCCGGTGTGAAAAAAACCGTTGGTTTCCCAGTAATCGTACCATTTTCCCTCCACCGAACGCGGGTCGTACACTGTCGGCATGTCGACTCTGGCCAAATGGCTCACTCCCCTGAAAACAATTTGCCAAAAATAAAAAAACCCCTCGTCTCAAGGACGAATGAGGGATTCCATCCGCGGTACCACCTTGCTTCCGCCAAACGGGGCGCAAATTGCCGCGCGGTGCTCTGTTGCTTCCGGCACCCGCGTCCCACGTTTCTATTTCCGTGCGGCGGCTCTTACCTGGCTGTAACGGGCGTCACCCGCCCGCGCTTACTCGGCAAAGTTTCAGCGCGGGAGCTCCGGGACGACAGGAGGGGCACGGGCAGGAAACCTTGCAGCCTCGGGTCTCCCTCTCTCCCGGCCGGAGCCGAGCCCGTGTGCATCCCCTCCACTTCCTTTCAAAGCAGTTTCATTTTACAGTTTAATACCGCTTTACCACAATATATTATCGGTTTTAGAGGGTGGTGTCAACAGCTTTGTTTAAAGCTCAAAGCATTGACCAGAGTTTCGTTCAATGTTTAAAGCTCCCTGCCCGCACGCTTTTTTACGGCAAACCTCGCGTTGACTCCAAACAAACCCCCTGCCGCCCCCGCCATTCCGAAGATAAACTCGCGCACCGCAAGCCCCGGTACGGTATGGACCCCGGCTCCTCCGGCCATGAGCAGGGCGATTACGAGCAGCCCGTAGAGCATTCCCGCCAAAAACCCGTGCAGGAGCCCGAGCGAACCTGCGGCCCTGGCGCTCGCGAAACCGCCCAAAACAGCGCCAATGACCGAACTCGCAACCATAAAAGCACTGAAATCGTAGACCGGCCCGGCAGTCAGTACGACCCACGAAAACATTAAGACGCAGGCGGCCACGGATGCGCTCAAAGCCCGGATAAGCCCCGTAAAAACCGCTCCCGCTTTGACCCTTTGTGTTGCGGGAACCTCGCGCCTGGACCACCGCATAACGGTTATACCCTTCATTCAGCAGCCCCCCAGTTTTATTTTTAAATTTTATGCCGGTCGCAGAGTTTTATGCGGACAACTCCTCCCGCGCATTAAAACAGCCGGCACAAAATATTTTTTATTAAGGACCGATAACAGGGGGGCCGATTGATGAAAAAAAATATGAAATTTTTGATAATTCCGGTCTTGTTCCTGTTACTTTTTTGTTTTGTAGAACGGCACGGCCGCAGACGCGCCGCTCCCCCGACAACCTGTTCCGTCAGGGTGCTGGAATCGCTGCGCTCGCCGTACTTTCTGCCGCAGTATCTGGCTCTGAACCTCGGCTTTTTCAAGGAACAAAACCTGGACGTCATCATTTCCACCACCAGCCAGGAAGCGATACGGGCGGCGCTTTACGACGGACGAACGGACATAGCGCTTTGCGGGCTGCAAAAAATTATGTTTTATCCCGGCGGCAACAATTTGCAGCCGAAAGTTTTTGCGACACTGGCTGCAAAAGACGGTTCCCTTCTGCTGACCAGGAAAGAAAACGGGAATTTTCAGTGGAAAAATCTGAAGGATAAGACCGTTATCGGGGGCTCCCACGACGACAGCTCCGAAATAGCCCTCGAGTACGTCCTGCGGCAGAACGGGCTGCCCCCCTACAGAGACGTCACAATTTACAACAATATCCCCGACAACCTGCGGATCGGCGCCTTTCGCGCGGGAACCGGCAACTACATCCAGTTGCTCGAGCCGGATGCCGCGCTGGCGGAATCAAAAGGGATCGGACAGGTGGCAGCCTCGGTCGGGGATGCTGCGGGGGAAATGATCGTTACCGCCTATGCGGCCCTTCCGGACTACATTGAAAAAAACCCGGAGGTGGTGCAAAAATTTGTGAACGCGATTTACAAGGCCCAGCTCTGGCTGAACCTGCACAGCCCGGCGGAAGCCGCGGAAGCAGTCGCCCCTTCATTTCCCAATCTGAACAAAGAGATCCTTTTAAAATCGATCGAACGCTACCGCACTCTCGGAATATGGGCGGACAATCCGCTTGTGCCCGTGCAGTCCTTCGAAAGGTTTCACTCCGCGGCGAGACAGGCCGGCGAGATTCCCTTCCCGGTTACCTATGAATCAACGGTTGTAAACGATTTTGCCCGGCAGGCCGTCGAAACCGTGGTATACGTGCCGGAAGAAAAGGCCGCGAAAAAATTCTTTTTTGGTTTTTTGAGAATTAAGTTTCCGGAACCATCCCTACTTGTCAACCCACCGGCCGATTATCCTGAGCAGTTCTTCCCTGCCCAGACCGGTTTCGGCGGAAAAAGGAACGAGCGGGTCCTCACCGCTCAGGGGCAGGGTTTCCCCGATTACTTTCAGGGATTGCAGGAGTTTCGACCTGGAAAGCTTGTCCGCCTTGGTGGCCGCCACGGCCGCGGGGATCCCGCTGTGCCTTAGCCATTTGTACATCTGCCTGTCCTGGTCCGTGGGGGGATGGCGGCTGTCAACCAAAAGCACCACGCCTTTGAGATTGTCTCTGGAGTTCAGGTACTCCTCCACCATCTTCTTCCATCTTTCCCTCTCCGCTGCCGATACCTTTGCATACCCGTAGCCGGGCAGGTCGACCAGCCGGAAAGCCCCGTTGACCAGAAAGAAGTTTATCAGACGGGTGCGGCCGGGGGTGTTGCTGGTGCGGGCCAGTCCTTTCCTGTTCACGAGCCTGTTTAAAAGAGAAGACTTCCCTACATTAGAACGCCCGGCCAGGGCGACTTCCGGAAGCCCCCCGGCCGGGTAATCTGCTGCTTTCACCGCGCTGGTCACAAAATCGGCACTTTTGATTTTCATGATGAAGAGATCTGGGCTCCCCCTTCATTTACGACAGCCGGCTGGTAGGCGGGCGGAGGAACAACCCCGGCGTCCGCGGGAACGCCGCCGGACACGAATTTTTCGGAAAGGGCGACCTCCAGCACCTGATCCATATGGTCCACCATGACAAATTCAAGTTTATCCTTGACTTTTTTCGGTATCTCGTCGAGGTCCTTCTTATTGTCTTTCGGTAAAATCACTGTCCTTATGCCGGCCCGGTGCGCCGCCAGCACCTTCTCCTTTATTCCGCCCACGGGGAGCACCCTGCCCCTCAAGGTTATTTCCCCGGTCATAGCCACGTCGTGCCGCACCTTGCGCCCGGTAACGGCAGAGGCGAGGGCACACGCCATGGTTATTCCGGCGGAAGGGCCGTCCTTGGGAGTGGCCCCTTCGGGCACGTGTATGTGAATATCCTGCTTGTCGTAGAACTCCTCGCTGAGGCCGAGTTCCTCCCCGCGCCTGCGGATGTAGCTGTAGCTCGCCTGAGCGGATTCCTTCATAACGTCACCAAGCTTGCCGGTAAGGGTCAACCGGCCTGAACCCCTGTAAATCGTAACTTCTATAGCCAAAGTATCGCCGCCGGACTCGGTCCAGGCCAGGCCCGTGGCCACACCCACCTGGTCGTCCTGCTCGGCCTGGCCGTAGCGGAAGCGGGGAGTGCCCAGGAACTGGTTTAAATTGAGCGGGGTAACCTGAACTTTTTTGGTTTTTTCAGAAACAATCTGTTTTGCGGTCTTGCGGCAGATTGTAGCGATTTGCCTTTCCAGGTTGCGCACGCCCGACTCGCGGGTGTATTCGCGGATAATCCTGCGAATGGTGTTTTCGGTCATCTTCAGCATATCCTTGTTCAGGCCGTGCTCTTTAAGCTGCTTGGGCAACAGGTGCCGCACCGCGATCTGTACCTTTTCCTCCTCCGTATAGCCGGAAAGGTAGATTATTTCCATCCTGTCCTGCAGCGGCCGGGGGATATTGTGCTGAAGGTTGGCGGTGGTTATGAACATTACATTGGACAGATCGAAGGGCGCTTCGATGTAATGGTCGCTGAAGGAGTTGTTCTGCTCAGGGTCAAGCACTTCCAGAAGCGCCGCGGACGGGTCCCCGCGAAAGTCCATGCTCATTTTGTCTATTTCGTCAAGCAAAAATACCGGATTTTTGGAACCCGCCTGACGCATGCCCTGAATGATCCTGCCCGGCATGGCGCCGACATAAGTGCGCCGGTGACCGCGGATCTCGGCTTCATCCCGCACACCGCCCAGAGACATGCGGATGAATTTCCGCTCCAGAGCGCGCGCGATGGAACGGCCCAGCGACGTCTTGCCGACACCCGGCGGACCGACAAAGCAAATTATCGGGCCCTTCATCTTCCTGGCGAGTTTGCGGATGGCAAGGTACTCCAGGATACGCTCCTTTACGGTTTTCAAACCATAGTGGTCTTCTTCGAGAATGGTTTCGGCGGCCTTGATGTCCAGGCGGTCTCTCGTGCCCTTGTTCCACGGCAGGGACAGCAGCCAGTCGAGGTAATTGCGGACGACCGCCGCCTCGGCGGCCATCGGGGGCATTTTTTCAAGGCGCTCCACTTCCTTCAGCGCCTTTTCCTCTACCTCCTTGGGCAGTTTGGCTTCGGCGATCTTCTCCCGCAGTTCCTCGCCCTCAGCCATCCTTTCATCCTTTTCGCCGAGTTCGCGCTGGATCGCCTTCATCTGCTCCCGCAGGTAATACTCCTTCTGGGTCTTCTCCATCTGCTTGCGCACCCTGATATTTATCTTGCGCTCCAGTTCGACAATCTCAAGCTCTTTGGCCACTATGGCGCACAGCTTTTCCAGGCGCTGAATGATATCGACGGCTTCAAGAATGGCCTGTTTGTCCTCTATGCGCAGGGCCAGGTGGGATGCTATGATATCAGCCAGGCGGCCCGGCTCCTCCAGGTTGACTACGGAAACCACGGTTTCGGGCGGAATACGCTTGGACAGCTTGACGTACTGTTCGAACTGGTAAACCAGGCTGCGCATCAGCGCCTCGATTTCACTTGTCTTTGGGAATTCCTCGGAGTACTGTTCGACTTCCACCAGAAAGTGGGGCTCGTAGGCGACAAAGCGGCGGGCCTTTGCCCTGGCTATGCCTTCCACCAGCACCCTGATGGTCCCTCCCGGCAACTTCAAAAGCTGCTTGACTTCGGCGACGGTACCGATTTTATAAATATCATCTTCGCCCGGGTCGTCGGTCTGCGCCTCTTTCTGAGTGGAGAGAAAAATTATCCGGTCCTGGATCATGGCCTCTTCTATGGCATGCACGGATTTTTCACGGCCCACGTCGAGATGGATTACCATGTAAGGGAAAACCAGTATGCCCCTCAAAGGAAGCAATGGCAGAATTTTCAGTTCCGTCTTCAAAGCTGCGCCCCCTTTTCACCACAATGCTGCTTTTACTGTCTTGTCGTGCGTGTAAAATTTGTGTTTTTATTTTATCATAAAAGTTAGAAACACGGCTATAGCAATAATTAGCACGAATACTAAGAAACCCGGCATTTGCCGGGCTATTTCCTGCAGAATGGCTTTTTTTGAAAAATTATTTCGTCAGCGCCTTGCCTCCGGCAAAACCGGAAGCGCTCAGCACATCCAGCGGAACGGCAACGGTCAGTTCCGTCTTTTTTTCAAGCGCTGGCGGTGAGAGCAGGGCCGCTCTGATCACTTCCTCCAGCCGCTCCGCCGGAATTATCTCCACCCCGTCGTATTCCTTGAATATCTCCTGGTAATTCTCCGACGGGATGATCACCTTTGCGGCACCGGCGCGGCGGGCCGCTTCCACCTTGGCCACAATTCCCCCGACCGGCTTGAGGGCGCCGTGGATGGACACCTCTCCGGTCATGGCGACGTTGTTGTCAACCTGAAGCCCCATAATTGCGGAGTACACCGCGGTGGCGATGGTTACTCCCGCGGACGGCCCGTCGGTGGGCGCACCTCCCGGAAAATTGATATGGATGTCGTAATCGCGCGGGTCTACTTCAAGTGTCCGGCGAAGCACGGTGAGGACGTTGTCCACAGAGCTCTTCGCCATGCTTTTGCGCCGCACGGTTCTGCCGCCGCCGCAGATCTCCTCCTCTTCAACCATGCCGGTCACCGTTACCTTCCCCTTTCCGCGCAATACCTTAAAAGCACTGGCTTCAACCTCGATCAGGACGCCCATGTTCGGACCGTAGACAGCCAACCCGTTGACAAGGCCCACCTGCGGCACGGGCGGTATTTTTTTCTCCGGCCTCGGTGCGTACCGGCCGCTGTGGACAACCCATTCGATATCGGCAATTTTGATTTCATTCCGCTCCTCAGTAATGGCAATCCCGGCGGCAAGCTGGATGATGTTGACCGCTTCACGCCCGTTCGTCACGTATTTCTTTACGACCTCGACGGCTCCCGGCTCCAGAAACATACCGATCTTGTGCACCGCGTTCAGGGCAATCTTTTCAATTTCTTCCGGCAGGAGCTGCCGGAAGAAGATTTCCAGGCAGCGGGAGCGAATGGCTGGAGCAATTTGCTCGGGCTCGCGGGTGGTGGCCCCCACCATGCGGAAGTCCGCCGGCAGGCCGTTTTGAAAGATGTCGTGTATATGCGCTGGGATATTGGTATCCTCGGAATTATAATAGGCGCTCTCCAGGAGGACCTTGCGGTCTTCCATCACTTTTAAAAGCTTGTTTATCTGAGTCGGATGAAGTTCTCCGATTTCGTCGATAAAGAGGATTCCTCCGTGGGCTTTGGTTACCGCGCCCGCCTTGGGCTGCGGAATGCCGGCCATGCCCATTGGACCCGCTCCCTGGTAAATCGGGTCATGCACGGAGCCGATCAGCGGATCGGCTATGCCCCGCTCGTCAAAGCGGGCGATTGTCGCGTCGATTTCAATAAATTTTGCGTCCTCCTTGAAAGGTGAGACGGGATTTTTCTTTGCCTCTTCCAGAACGACCCTGGCCGCCGCCGTCTTACCCACGCCGGGCGGGCCGTAAATAATCACATGCTGCGGGTTGGGTCCGCACAGAGCGGCCCTCAGGGACTTCAAACCTTCCGCCTGACCGATGATTTCATTGAAAGAAGTTGGGCGGGTCTTTTCCGAAAGCGGCTCGGTCAACGAGATGGAGCGCATTTTCTGAAGCTTTTCAAGTTCTTTCCTCGACTCTTTTTCAACGACTATCTTATTGCCCTGCTGCGCTTTCAGCAGGTTCCAGAAATAGAGCCCGATGACGACGGCGAAAAAGACCTGAACAAAAGTCAAAATGCTTCCCAAGCCGTAAAACTCCCCCACTTTGCTCCCTCCTAAAAAAGCTCCTGACCTTTAGTATTGCTAAGTTTTTCAAATTTTAACCTTGATTGCTTTAAAAAGATTGGTAAGCATTGCGGAGAAATAAAAAATCCCGGCCCAAAAAAGCCGGGGGGTTCGAAACAGCTTTTTATGCCGTTTCCTCCTTTTTCTTCTTGCGGTCCACCGCAATGATTCTCGGCAGCTCTTTGCGCAGAATCGTTTCCCTGGTAACGGTGCACTTGGCTATATCGCTGCGCGACGGGATATCGTACATCACATCCAGCATGACTTCCTCGAGAATCGCCCGCAGGCCGCGGGCGCCGGTATTCCGCTTGAGCGCCTCCTCCGCAACAGCCTTCAGGGCGTCCTGGGTGAAGTCCAGGGCCACGCCGTCCAGCTCGAACAGTTTTTCGTACTGTTTGACCAGGGCGTTTCTCGGTTCGGTCAGGATCCGGATCAGGGCATCCTCGTCCAGGGCGTCCAGGGTGACGATAACCGGGAGCCTGCCTACAAACTCCGGAATCAGACCGTATTTCAAAAGGTCTTCGGGCAGAATTTTCCTCAGGATCTCGCCGATTTTTTGTTCCTTTCTGGCTTTGATATCCGCGCCGAAACCCATTGACTTCTTGCCGATCCTGTTCAGGATGATCTTTTCTATCCCGTCAAACGCCCCGCCGCAGATAAAGAGTATGTTCGTGGTGTCCAGTTGAATAAACTCCTGGTGCGGGTGTTTCCGACCGCCTTGCGGAGGCACGCTTGCCACGGTGCCTTCAAGTATTTTCAAAAGCGCCTGCTGGACGCCCTCGCCGGAGACGTCCCTGGTAATGGACGGGTTTTCCGACTTGCGGGCGATCTTGTCGACCTCGTCAATGTATACAATGCCTTTCTCAGCTTTCTCGACATCATAGTCCGCCGCCTGAATGAGTTTAAGCAGGATATTTTCCACATCCTCGCCGACGTAACCGGCTTCGGTAAGGGAGGTGGCGTCGGCAATGGCGAAGGGCACGTTCAAAAGGCGCGCCAACGTCTGGGCCAGCAGGGTTTTCCCGCTGCCTGTCGGGCCCAGCATGACAATGTTGCTCTTCTGCAGTTCCACATCGTCAATCTTGCCGCCCAGGTTTATTCTCTTGTAATGGTTGTAGACAGCCACGGCAAGGGTCTTCTTGGCTTCCTCCTGGCCGATGACGTACTGGTCCAGAATTTCTTTTATTTCCTTCGGCTTCGGAATATCGCCGAGGTCGAGGCTCAAGTCTTCACTGAGCTCTTCCTCGATGATTTCGTTGCAGAGTTCTATGCACTCATCGCAGATGTACACACCGGGACCGGCGACCAGCTTTTTGACCTGGTCCTGGAGCTTGCCGCAGAAAGAGCACTTCAATTGCCCCTTGTCGCTGAACATGTTACCACCTCTTTTACCTTTGCTTCCTGACATCAAACACCTCGTCGATAATCCCGTATTCTTTGGCCTCCCGGGCCGACATGAAATAATCCCGCTCGCTGTCCCGGGCAATCTTGTCTAGCGGCTGACCGGTGTGCTTGGAAAGGATCTCGTTCAAAAACTCCCTCATCCGCAAAATTTCTTTGGCGTGAATTTCTATATCCGTTGCCTGTCCCTGCACCCCGCCCATGGGCTGGTGGATCAGGATCCTTGAATACGGGAGGGAGTAGCGTTTCCCTTTCGCCCCGGCGGCGAGAAGGACCGAAGCCATGCTGGCGGCCTGCCCCAGGCAGATGGTCGAAACGTCCGGACGAACGTACTGCATGGTATCGTAGATGGCCATCCCGGCCGTTACAACCCCTCCAGGAGAGTTAATGTAAAAATGAATGTCTTTTTCCGGATCTTCCGCCTCCAGAAAAAGCAGTTGTGCGATAATCAAATTGGCCGCGGTGTCATCAATTGGGCCGCCCAGAAAAACAATGCGGTCTTTCAGCAGCCTGGAATAAATGTCGTAAGCGCGCTCACCGCGGTTGGTCTGCTCCACTACAATCGGCACCAGGTTCAAGAAACCGACCTCCTGTATCAATAAGTTCAGGGGAAATCTTCATGTCTTTTAAATATAACTATTCCGAGGCTTCTTCATTGGTTCCCCCGGTGAAAACGGCGTTGTCGACCAGAAACTGCGTGGTTTTTTCCCTCACTATCCCTTCGCTGATATAGACCAGCTCGCCTTCCTGCTCAACCTTTTTGCGAAACTCCCCGGGATCCTGGTTGTAATGCGCGGCGATTTTTTCTATCTCTTTATTGATTTCTTCTTCAGTGGCGGTAATATTCTCCGCCTTCGCTATGGCTTCCATCACCAGCGAGGTTTTCACCCTGAGCAGCGCCTCCGGACGCATGCTGGCCCGCAATTCCTCCATGGTACCACCGGTGAATTTCAGGTAGTCGCTCATGGAGATTCCCTGGGCGGCAAGGCGCGTTTCCATGTTGTAAATACCCTCGTTGATACTGTTATCAATCATTACGTCGGGGATTTCAACCTCCGCGTTCTCCGCCGCAGTGTTGACCAGTTCCCGCCTGACCTGGAGCTTGGCCCTGGTTTCAGCGGCCTGCTTTAATTTATTCGATATGTCATTCCTTAATTCCTCCAGGGTGTCAAACTCGCTTACATCCCTGGCAAACTCGTCGTCCAACGGGGCGATTTCCTTTCTTTTGATTTCCTTCACCGTAACGGTGAATACCGCTTCCTTTCCGGCCAAATCCTCCTTATAGTCCCCGGGAAAGGTCACTTTCACCTCGCCGGTTTCGCCGACCGACATTCCGGCAACCTGGTCCTCGAAACCTTCCACAAAGGAGCCGGAACCTATCTCGAGGGAAAAGTCCCTGGCCTCTCCTCCTTTGAAGGGAACGCCGTCAATTTTACCCAAAAAGTCTATAACGGCGATGTCACCTTTTTCAACTTTCCCATTTTCCAGTGAGACAAGCTTGGCATGCCGGTTTCGCAGCTTTTCCAGCTCTCCGTCGACGTCTTCGTCAGTCACCTCAGTGGAGGGTTTTGTAACTTCCAGCCCTTTATACCGGCCAAGCTTGACTTCCGGTTTCACCTGTACGGTTGCCTTAAAAACCACGGGCTTGCCTTCCTCAGCCTGCACCACCTCGAACTTCGGCTTGTCGACAGGCTCGATCCCGGTGTCTTTTACTGCCTGAAGATACGATTCGGGAACGAGAAAATCCATTGCTTCTTCCAAAAGGGCGCCTTTCCCGATATAGCGCTCGAGAATCGGTCTCGGTGTCTTACCCTTGCGGAAGCCTGGAACGTTGACGTTTTTCACAAGCTTGCGATAAGCCTTTTCAACAGCCTGCGAGAACTGCTCCGCGTCGATCTCTATCTCCAGGAGAACGGTGTTTTTTTCTATCCTTTCCGCGTTAGCTTTCATATATGCTCCCCCTTATAATGTTGAATTATTTTGTATTGCTGTTGGAAAAGTTACACCGCTCCCGGCTGACAGTAATTACCACCGAAATCAACAGTAATATTGTAACCAATTTTAAAAGATTATTCTATAGTTCCGGTTTTTTTCCTTTAAGACAACCAAAAATACCAAGGCGGCACAGCCCTGGTACCCGTTGAAACGTAAAATTGGCGGTATCTTACGCTTTCAGGAGTCACGGTGCTCGGTCCTTTTTTTAAATTATATCTACAGCGGCTCAAATTATCAACAAAAACCTTTACTTGCGGAAGGCCGGCCTTTGAAGCCGCCAGCAGCCTGATTATCCGGTTTCCCCTATTTACAAAAACACTCCGCCTTTAAAAGCGCTATTGCTTCCTCCGGGCTTCCGGCGTTTTTCAAGAGACCGCTTTCCTTATACGTTTCAAAGAGTTCTCCGGTATCAAAATTCAACAAAATCACTTTTTTACCGTTCTTAAGCGCCAGAGCTATTTCAGAAACCGTTCCGCCCTTTCCCGGCAGGGCGACGACGGCATCACTCGAAAGCACGTTTATTATGTTTCTTCCGTCCCCCATCCCGGTCACGACCGGAATATCCACGTACTTTGAGGCCTGGCCGGCGCTGTTGCCGGGCAAAATGCCGACAGTCAGGCCACCCCTGTCTTTCGCGCCTTTTGCCGACGCTTCCATGACGCCTGCCGGTCTTCCTCCGTTGAGCAGAACCCAACCCTCCCCCGCTATAAGCTCGCCCAAGCGGTAGGCCACCCTGCAGTCTTCAGGCGAAGCCGATTCCCCTCCTCCCATGACGCCAACGATAAAATAACGGATTGCCTCCGACCCCCACCAACCTGTTTGATTTTAACATCTATTTAACACATTTTCCCTCTTTCTTCAAGAGCAACAACCTGCAGTTCTTCACCTCGTCAGTCAGGCATGTGACATTATCACAGAATAAACACACACTTGCCGGCATTCGCCTTGACAATGCCTTCATTATTTGTTAACATATCTTTTGCGGATACCGGGAAATATTCTCTGAAGCCGTAAACGTTCGTGGTGGATGTAGCTCAGCTGGTTAGAGTACCAGATTGTGGCTCTGGGGGTCGTGGGTTCAAATCCCATCATCCACCCCACTAAATTGGGGCGTCGCCAAGCGGTAAGGCACCGGTCTTTGGAACCGGCATTTCGTTGGTTCGAATCCAGCCGCCCCAGCCATTTCGAAAAGTTTCGGTCAGGTAAAGACCGGTTGACCCCGGTCTTTACGCTGTACTGCAGAATGCGGGCCATTAGCTCAGTCGGTAGAGCACCTGACTTTTAATCAGGGTGTCGGTGG
>DAOOVD010000004.1:0-83269 GCA_035369845.1 Bacillota bacterium
AAAAGCAGGCCGAGCTTTTGGATGTTAACCGCACCAGTGCCTATTACCGCCCCAGTTTACCAAACTGACGGAATCAAGCGATAACGTGTTTTATTAAAAAGTCCGTGTACTCCGGTAGGTCTCGTAATAGCACTTCTTCTTCTTTTCTTATCCTGAATATAATCGTTGGTATGAAAAGGAAAGAGGATAATAATGGGTCATGTGCTATACTTCCTGTAAAAAGGGATACAGCCCACTTTGGAGAATGGTAAGGGTGAGATTAAAACCAAACCAATCCAAAGGAGGACTGTAAAAAAACCTGGCAGTGGTTATAGGAGCGCCGGTTTGCGCTCCTGAACCCCGCCAGTTTATTGGAGCAGTATGCAATGAGTGTATCCCGCCGGTTCCAGTGCGAGGAGTATACGCTGGGAGGATTTCACCGGCGAAAGAGCAATAAGGGCTAATTAAAATTAGATTTTTTTAGAGTATAATACTACTGGGAAGCAGGCAACCAGGAATTTTGCAAAGGAGATGGTTTTGTTTGGGGCTAGTTGGCTGAATCTGGGAAACCTTGTACTTGGGCTGATTGCATGGATACTTCCTGTTGTTAATCTTGTGCAGCACAAAAAAGCCGACCGTGGGAACTGGGCTGTCTTTTCCGTAGCAAGCGTCAGTGCCTGCGCCATTTCACTGTGTATGCAAATTTTCTATACCAGCCATCTGGTAAAGATAGAGGATTGGTCAGCACTTATGGATACTGCACATGCGGTGGCATTGGTCGCCACATAGCTTCTCATAGTTACAATTATACTTAATGCAATAACATTAGATGTAAATTATGGGAAAAAGTTATAAGACCGATAAGTTCTAATTTATCGTGGGATTGTGCTCATCAAGCTAAAAGCGATGGCGGCCCTTAATTTTTTAGCGGTTCACCAGAGTGCTTTCCAGGATCCGGTAGATTCTTTCAACCATGTCCCGCGGGTTGACGGCGAGGCCGGCGGAAATGACGGCGTTGTCGTAAATCTGCTCGGCCACGCAGCCTGCCAGGCCGGGGTTTTCTTTCCGCAGCGAGGCCAGGCGCTTGATCAGCCTGTGCCGCGGGTTAATCTCAAAAGCCTTCCGGCCGGCGGCCCGGAAATCCTTGTTGACCGCCTGCATCACCCGCTCCATGCTGCTGGTCAGGTGCCCGTCCAGGTTTGTCAGGATGGCCGGGCTGTCCAAAAGGCGCCGGGAGCTTTTAACCTCGCCGGCCTTATCGCCCAGCGCTTCTTTAAGCCAGGTTATGAGGGACTGCAGTTCGTTTCCGTCCAGCGGCTCCTCCTGACTGCCTTCCAGGGCCGGCAGTTCCAGCGCGGCATTGTCTGCCGACACCAGCTTTTTGCCTTCAAATTCGCCCAGGGTGCTGAGGACAAAGTCGTCTACCGGCTCGTAGTTGTAGATGATTTCAAAGCCGCAGGCCCGGAAAGCTTCAAGGTACGGCCCGCACTCAATGGCCTCCCGCGAGGGGCCGTTTATGAAGTAAACGTCCTTCTGCCCTTCCTTCATTCTTTCAACGTATTCGGCAAGCGAGGTGAGTTTGCCGGGTTCCGTTCCCGACGACTCAAAGCGCAGCAGCTTGGCCAGGTCGTTGCGGTGGGTGAAATCGGATACCGTCCCTTCCTTCAGGAAAATGCCGAAGGTATTCCAGAACTCCGCGTACTTTTCGGGATTTTCCCGGGCCTGTTCGCTCAAGAATTTGAGAAAGCGGCCGGTGATCGCTTTTTGCAGCCTGGCTGCCAGGGCGCTGTCCTGCATGGTTTCGCGGGAGATGTTGAGCGGTATGTCTTCGCTGTCGATTACACCTTTTAAAAAGCGCAGCCAGTCCGGCAGCAGCCCTTCCGGGTGCTGCTGGATCAGAACCTTGCGGCAGTAAAGGTTAACCCCCGGCTCCAGCCGGCCGAAGCCGAACCGCTCCAGGTTTTCCTTGGGGACGTACAAAAGGGCGTTTATGGTCAGGGGCGCGTCCGCGGTAAAGTGCAGGCGGTAAAGCGGCTCGTCGAACGCCCCGGCTATATACTTGTAAAACTCTTTGTACTCTTCTTCCGTCACCTCGTTCTTGTTGCGCATCCAGATGGCCTGGACGGTATTTACCTGCTCCCCGTTGACCTTGATAGGGAAGGGCACAAAGCTGGAATACTGCCGGATGATTTCCTTGACTTTTTCCGCGCCGGTAAATTCGCGGGCGTCTTCTTTGAGCTCCAGGATAACCCTGGTGCCCCGCCGCAGGCCTTCCGCCGGCCCCAGCTCGTAGCTGCCGCTGCCGTCTGAAATCCATTCGCAGCCGTCCGCACCGGGGCGGTACGAGCGGGTGAGGACGCGCACCCTTTTGGCCACCATAAAGGCCGAATAAAAGCCCACGCCGAACTGGCCAATCAGGTTTACATCCTTTCTGCCGTTCTCCTTTAACTCCCGGATGAATTGCTTTGAGCCCGAGTGCGCTATTGTGCCCAGGTTTTCCACAAGCTCTTCCCCGGTCATGCCGATTCCGGTGTCGGCTACGGTAAGGGTGTTTTCCCTGCTGTCGAGTTCAATGGAAATTTCCAGCGGCAGGTCTTCCCCGCCCGCGGCCTCCCGGTTGACCAGGCTTTCGAAGCGGAACTTCTCCAGCGCGTCGGCGCTGTTTGAAATCAGCTCCCGCAAAAAAATTTCGCGGTCGGTGTAAAGAGAATTTACCACAATATCGAGCAGTTGCTTGACTTCTGCCTGGAATTCCCTGGTTTCAAAATGCTCCTTTGCCGCAGCGGCCGACAAAATGAACACCTCCTGCTCCACGGCTTGCTGGTTGACCTTTGCTGACCATAAGTATAAAGCCGGGTTGGGCCGATGTCAAGAAGCGGCGCGGGATGGTAGCTGTCAAATAAAATTAGGGGGGACTCCTTCAACCTTAACCTGGAGAATGGCAAAACAGGTGTACAAATCCCTGCTGTTATTTCCTTATAAAAATTGTTATTACGGTTATAACTACAAGCACTGTAACAGGGATAAATCCAATGCTTGACCAAAAATGATTTTAAAAAATAACTCTTGTGACTTATTATAGGATACTCTGGCCCATTCCGGAACGGGCGTGGTAAGCGCACAGGTACTTTCAGAATTTTTCGTCACGGTGACAAAAAAAATTTCAGCGCCTCTAACCTTGGAGCAGGCTGCGCAGAGGATTGACAACTTTTGCCGGGTGTGGACGGTGCTGGAAATTACTGAAATGATTGTACTCGAAGCTATCCGGGGGGTCGAGAAACACCGGTTTTCTCTTTGGGACGCCCAGATCTGGGCTACAGCACGGTTAAACCAGGTCAACCTGGTTTTAAGCGAAGATTTTTCTCACGGCAGCTTTGTAGAAGGTGTCCGCTTTATCAACCCTTTTCTACCGGCCGATTAAGGAGTTATTTTGGCTTAGAAACGAGACCCGGCTAACCTTTAGCCGGGTCTCGCCGGATTCAAGACATTTTTTTGCGCCGTCGATATTGGCTTTATTTGAATTTTTCGGTACGTATGTTTTACAGCAGGTAGACATGCAGGATCCGGCTGCGGAGGGAGTGAGCTGTTTGGCCATAGTGGCGTCAATCCGGTCCGGGCGGTTGGATAATATGGTATAGTATACGAAATCCGTTTGTTGTTCAAATAAAAAAACTGTGGCCGGTTATACTTATTGTAATCGGGCTGAGCTTTTTGGGAGGCTGATTTTTGAACATTATGCAAGTTGTTTTAATGTTTAACACTGGAGGTTTTGCATATGCGGCGTTATCATAGAAGCTCCTTTATATTAGGTCTTATCGTCATTGTTCTGGGGATCATTTTACTTTTAAACAACTTTGAAATCCTTAACGTAAGTGCAGGCAGGATAATCTTGACCTACTGGCCCGTTATACTTGTTATCTGGGGTATTGATTTGGTAATTCCGGATTCGAAGCCCGAAACCTCCGAACGCCGGAAAAAAACAGGCAAGTTGGGAACTGGTTTAGTCCTGATAGCCTTGGGCGTTGTCATTACCGGACACAACTTGGGCTTATATGAATTAGATTACTCCACCTTCTGGAAACTATTTTGGCCGGCTGTTTTAATACTGATCGGCTGGGGTTTTTTAAGGGGTACGTCTGGTTCGGGCGGTGTCCATTGGGCTGTTATGAGCGGGATCGAACTGAAGCAAAAAGGCTGGAAACTGGAAGACGGAGGTTATTTTGCCTTAATGGGCGGCGTCAAGATGGATCTGAACGCTGCGGAAATTCCGGAAGGGGAGATTCACCTAAATATGACGGCCGTTATGGGTGGAATTGAGATTATAGTTCCCGCCGGGATCGCAGTTGATTACGAAGGAACTGCCATACTGGGCGGTGTGAAATTTTTTGACGAAGAAAGCGGGGGCATTATTGCCAACAGGAAGTCGGAGTACAAGGGAGAACATGAGGCGGTTACAAAGCTTGTCCTGCGTTGTACCGCGATAATGGGCGGCGTTGAGATAAAACACTGAAATTACCGCTGTTATGCAGATTGCCGGTTTTTGTATTTGAGTGGGGTTTTACTGGTTGGAAACCTCTTGATCCAACTTCCCTACGGCACCCAACCCGGCAGCGCCTTATTAATGGAGGTTTTCGCGATAGCAACTGAAAACGAAAAATTATCGGCAGGCAAAATCATTTTTACCATATTTTACCTTATTATATTTCCAGCATTACTTCTTTTCCTTTCAGGGGATTGGGCCTGGATAGAAGGGTGGATTTTTGGCATTTGGTTTATAGTGATGTGTACAATGATTATTATTTATTTGTATCGCAACGATCCCTCATTACTGATGGAAAGATATAAACAGCCAGGCACTGCCAACCAAAAAAGATGGGATAAGTATGTTGTATACGGGCTTTTAATAGGATTTGTCGCATGGATTGTAATTATGCCATTAGATTCTAAAAGATATGGGTGGACTACATACTTTCCAGCATGGTTAAAAGTTTTGGGAGGAATGGCATTAATATTATCTTTTTACTTTTTTTATCAATCGTATGCTACGAATACATTCGCTTCACCATTGGTCAGAATGCAGACTGAACGGAAACAACAATTAATTTCTACAGGGGTTTATGAAATTGTGAGACATCCGATGTATTTAGGCGGTCTATTATTATTCGTAGGGACACCCCTGCTGCTTGGCTCTATCTATGGTGTAATAATTGGTTTGATTATGATTTTTCTTTTAGCGGGCAGGATAATTGGTGAAGAAAAAATGTTGGTCAATGAATTGGATGGTTACGCGGATTATATGAAAAGGGTAAGATATAGACTTATCCCATTTATTTGGTAAGCAGATAATTCCCCCCCATAATTTTACCATGATTTTAAAGGAAGAAAACGACATGAACCGTTACGTATTATTTTTTGCTGAAATAGACAAGTCGAGTCTGGCCAGTGTGGAAGTTTTTTAGCTTTTCAACCAGTTGAACTCCTGTCGTCAGCAAATCCAAAAGAGTACGGAACTAGGGTGCGGGTGAGGCGGCAACCAATATAAAAAGGAAGTAGAGTATAACGGCCGCGTGAGGCAATAAGAGCAGCCTGGCTGTTCCTGCCCTTCCCCGGCGGACAAAAACCGCTGCGGAGAGGTGAAGCAGCGGCAAAGAATAACCGGCTGATTTGAAAATAGCAGACGGCAGTCCCGTAAGATAAAAGGCGAAGCCCGTGGAAAGTACGGCGCCGAAAATGCACAGTTCCGGACGCCGCCCATAGGTTCCAAGCAGAGAAACGAGCAACGAGCCGAGTAATGCAGGCCAACCAAAGAAAATTTGCACTAGAAAATGAGCCATTTGAGTTCTCCTTTATACATGGCGGATGAAGAATCATATTCCAATTATATGACAATTATAACAGTTTGAACATTTATAAATCATGGTTTTAAAACAAGATTTCTTTACCCGGAGACAAAGTAACCGTAGATAAAGGAAGGTTGCCGTGTATTATAGAATATTAACTGATATTATTTTTTTGCGGTGATTTTTTCGGGCAATTTCAATTCAAAGGAGGGAACCGTTATGGCGCTGTATATCGCTCTTGGAGCAGTTGTGGTGTTGGTGTTTGCTGTCATGGCGATATATAACAAACTGATCCGTCTCAGGAATACCGTAAGGTCCTCATGGTCCGATATCGACGTCCAGCTTAAAAAGAGGTACGATCTCGTGCCGAATCTCGTGGAGACTGTCAAGGGCTACGCGGCCCATGAGAAATCTGTTTTCGAGAAGGTGACCGGGGCGAGGTCCATGGCCATGCAGGCCGTATCCCCCGCTGATAAGGCAAAGGCCGAGAACATGCTGGGGGATACGCTGAAAAGCCTTTTTGCAGTTGCCGAAGCGTATCCCGAACTGAAGGCCAGCGCTAATTTCACGCAGCTCCAGAACCAGCTCCAGGAGCTTGAGAACAACATAGAGTATGCAAGAAGGTATTACAACGCAGTGGTCCGCGATTACAACATAGTAATAGAGTCGGTTCCGTCGAATATCGTGGCGTCAATGTTCAAATTCAGGCAGGAGGAGTTTTTCGAGCTGGAGGAGCCGCAGGCCGAGAGAAAGCCTGTCAAGGTGAGTTTTTCATGAAAAGATCGGCTTGCCTTATTTGCCTGTTGTTGCTGTTCATCCTGGTTTTTTCACCGTCCGTTGCACACGCGCAGGATTTCATCATCAGCGGGTTCCATTCCGATATAACTGTAAATGAAGATTCATCTTTTACCGTCAAAGAAGTCATTGACGTTAACTTCCTCAGATCCAGGCACGGCATTTACCGGGAGATTCCTTTCAGGTATAAAGACGATCTCGGCAATACCGTTACAACCCCGCTGAAGGTGATGTCCGTCACCAACGGGGCGGGAGAGAAATGGAAGTATCAGGTCTCCAGGAAAGGCGACGCCGTAAATATAAAAATCGGCGACGCGAAAAAATATGTGAGCGGCCCCCAGACATATGTGATCACCTACAAGGTCGAGAATGCCGTGCTTTTCTTTGACGACCATGACCAGCTTTACTGGAATGTCACGGGCAATTACTGGCAGGCGCCCGTTAAAAAGGCGTCGGCCGAGGTCAGACTCGCGGTGCGGGATACCAGCAAAGAACTGAAGGCTGCCTGCTATACGGGTTTTTACGGATCGGAGGAATCGCAGGGCGGTTTTGAGGCGGCCAACAACAGCGGGAAATTCTATACCCAAAGGGAATTGAAAAAAGGCGAGGGCTTTACGATAGTGTTCGGGTGGGATAAAGGCCTCGTTTCACCCCCCACACCGCTGAAAAAGTTCTTATGGGCGTTGAATTTCAGGGATAACTGGGTATTTATTTTCCCCGTTTTTGCGCTGATATTCATGGTAAACCTGTGGTACAAAAGAGGCAGGGACCCGAAGGTGAGGGAGTCTGTGGCCGTTATGTACGAGCCCCCGAAATTCAACGGCTCCCCGCTGACACCCGCCGAGGTCGGCGCCATTGTCGATGAAAAGATGGACCCCCGGGACATCACTTCAACCATTGTCGGACTTGCCGTGAAGGGATATATAAAGATAGAGGAGAAAAAAAAGGACGGCTTGCTTTTCCATTCCACGGATTATTACCTGGCCAAGGTCAGGGAGCCCGATGCGGAACTCAGTGCCTTTGAGAATCTGCTGATGGAACGTATTTTTTCAGGACTACCCGGCGTTCATGTGTCCGAACTGAAGAATAAGTTCTATAAAAATTTGGGGGAATTAAAAGATTCTCTCTATGGCGGTCTTGTCGATAAGAAATATTTTCTCAAAAACCCCGACCGGGTGAGAACGTTCTACATCATAGCCGGTGTAATCTCTGCCGCGCTGGTTGCAGCCGCCGGATTTATTTTTCAGGCGTTGTTTAATTCCTACGCCGCCGGCCAGAGCTTTTTGGCGGGAATACTGACAGGCCTGACTGTGATTGCCTTTGCGAAGGCAATGCCCGCGAAGACAAGGGCGGGAGCTTCCGCATATATGGACATCCTCGGCTTTCAGGAATTCTTGAACCGCGCGGAAAAGGACAGGCTGGAGAGAATGGGGGATAAAAATCTCTTTTCCAGGTTCCTGCCCTACGCCATAGCGCTCGATGTTACAGACAACTGGGCAAAGGCTTTCGAGGGGATCTACCAGGAACAGCCGGACTGGTACGTTTCGCCGGGCGGCATGAGAGTATTCACTCCCTATGTTTTCATCGGCTCGATTAATTCAATGGCATCGAGCGCCGGGGCGGCCATGTTCTCCGCGCCGAGGAGCGGCGGTGCAGGCGGCGCCGGCGGTTTCGGGGGCGGCGGATTTTCCGGAGGCGGCTTCGGAGGCGGCGGAGGAGGAAGCTGGTAGCCTGTTTTCACACCCAAAGCTCAACTGGCGGGCATATGCTGGGTTATGCAGTGGATTCCGCCTCCCCACAGGTTTACGCTTTCGGCGTTGATGCCGATTACGGCGCGCCCGGGGAACACGCTCTGGAAGATATCCCTGACCTGGTCTTCGACGGCTTTCAGTTTTTCTGAGCGTCCAGGCTTCCAATAGGTTTGCATCAGTACCGCGCCGTTTGTGACGGCATAATTCAGATAGCTGCGCACGGGTATTTTGCCCGTATCGTCCGCCTCTCCGTAAAGCGTGGGAGGCATCGGGATTCTAATAATGCGGAACGGTTTTCCGTCCTGGTCTGTCGAGTTCAGCAGTATATTGTAGTTCTCTTCGAGGCGCAGGTACGAATCCTGCGAAGTCTGGTTCGTATATCTGTCCTCAGGCAGGACCTGTGCCAGCAGTATCGTGTCCGGACTTGCGAAACGCGCTATTTCATTGACGTGCCCGTTTGTGATCAGGTCGTCTTCGGCAAGTCCCCGCTTCAGCCATATTACTTTCTTCGCCCCGAGCACCCTTTTATATTCATTCTCGATCTGTTCTTTGGCCAGCGCCGGATTCCGGTTGAGCGCGACCGATTCGGTTATCATAATTGTCCCCCGGCCGTTGGACTCTACGCCGCCGCCTTCTGAGACGAGACTTGTGGCGATTACCGGCAGCTTGAGCAGTTGGGCGGTCAGTCTGTCTATCCGGCTCTCAGTATCGAGAAAATACCGGCTTGCTCCCCTGCCGTAGTTGTTGAAGCCGAAGTCCACGACATTCAGTCCGTTCTCACTGTCTTTGACGAAAACCGGCCCGACATCCCTCGCCCATATGGACAGGTGGTTGACTATGTAGTAGCTGACGTTCGTGCCGGTATAGCCGTTTGCTTTGAGCAAGTCTTCAATTTGTGTGATTTCTTCTTTGCTCTGTGTGATCAGGTTTACCCTGACATACGGGTCAAGGGCCTTGATGATGTCGATAAAGACGGGGTATACGGGGTTGCTGGCGGTGCTGTACATTCCTTCCGGCCACTGCATCCATACCGCCTGCTGCTTTTCGAATTCGCCCGGAAACACAATGGAAGCCGGGCCGGAAGACTGGCCGCTTCCGGCCTGGTCCGGTTTTTTATACGCTCTGTTGATTTGGGTTCTGGCGGCGGCCATGATTACGAGCACGCAAACAAAAGCGGCAATAACGGCTATATATCGTTTTTTCACCGGAGCCAACGATACACACCTCCCGTCTCTTTATTATTTACAGAAAAGTGATAGTGATTCACGCAATTTTTTAAGTTTTCGACCATAGCTTCCTTTTTCAGACAACAGGGGCAGCCAAAGAATATAAGCTGCCCCTGCTAAGATTAATTGAAGCCGAAACTACCTGCGGGCGGTCAGATAACCCCTGATAAAGACGGCCACCACGCCCAAGGCCGCCAGGATGGCGAAGGCGGTCACCGCCTTGCGGCCGGTCCCTGACGATGCTTTCTCTTTTTTTACCTCAATTTCATAGCCTTTCACGGCGGCTCCACCTGCCTGATCGCCTTCACCGGCCCGGCTTGCCACCTGCATAGCGGCTTCACCTGCGGGCCCCCGGCTCTGCCCGGCTTCGGCCTGCTCTTCCCGGGCTTCCGCTGCTTGTTGCGGCGCCGGCGCGGCAGGCCCGGGCAGGTTGCCGGCCTGATTCGGCTCCTGTACATTAACATCTGTGGGAGGCTCGGGTTTGTCGGGGAAAACCGCCGCCGGCCGGCTGCTGCTGCGATTTCCCCTGGCGCCGGCAGGAGATTCCGCCCGTATTTGTAATTCCTTTTCAGTTGCTTCAGTGAATGCCTGCTTAAACTTATTGAGAGTATCGCTGTCCACCGTGGTGTAGTTGGCGATCCACTCGTTGAACACCAGGTTGGCGCAGGTATGGTGGCAGCACACCACGCCGTACTGAGCGGCGCTCTGGATGTAGGCGTCGGAAAGTTTCTGCAATGTCTCCGGATCCGCCTGCCACATATCCCGGCGGGCCGCTTCCATCGCCCAGCCGATAATTGCCTGCAGGTTGTAGGGGTTCAACCGGCTGCTGATATTTTTATCAAACACAAAGGTTTGGGCCACCTGCTGCCAGGCCCAGTCGCTCACCCCGCCCAGGGTGGCGGCGACGCCGAACAGATTGGCGATGTGGTCGCTGATCGCCCTGGAACCGGAAAAGCCTTCTTTCAGCATACCTTCTATCCACTTGGGGTTCAGCACCCTGGTCCTCAGTTCGGTCCCCACGAATTCACTCAGGGATTGGACTTTCACTTTCGACGGGTCGGCGGCGTTGCGGGTGTTGACGATGTAGGCGTCCACTGAACGGCCTGATTCCGCCTCCGCCGCCAGCTTCAGCCCGCCCAGGTACTGGTAGACGTCGTCGTTGTCCAGCACGCCGTACATAGAGTCGCGGACCTGGGTGACGGCGTCCACGGTGCCGAGCATCTGCCGGAAGGTTTCCAGCGCCTGCACCCCGTAGTTATTCCTGCCGTAAATGTAAGACATCCGCGCCAGGTAGGTGTCAATTAAATCCTGTGTGCTGTCCCAGGCGCTGGTGGCCTTGACCAAATCCGAGACTCCGGCCCCGTAAGTTCCCGGCGCTTCCCCGAAGATTCTGGCCGCGGCCAGGTTGGCGGCGTCAGCCTGGGACATGCCTTCCGCCTGCAGCTTTGCCAGCATGTCCTGGTAGTGTTTTTTCACCAGGTTGTCCCCCGTGCTTTCATCCAGCAGGGCGATCAGCCGGAAGGCGTCGTCCATCAGCGAAACGGTGCAGGCGAAGGTGTCCCGGAAAAGACCGGAAATAGTCACCAGCACGTCGATCCGCGGCCGCTGACGTCCCTCCTTGTCCAGCAGGTCCTCCAGGGGGGTCACTTTCACCTTCGTCACCCGGCCGCTGGCGTCATAGACGGGTTCCACCCCGATCAACCGGAAGATCAGGCCCACACTCTCGCCCTGGGTGCACATGGTTTCAATGGCCCAGAGCACTACCCCCACCGTCTCGGGGTAGCGGCCGTTTTCGTCGCAGTACCTGGTCAGCAGCTGGTCGGCGGCTTCCCTGCCGGTCTTCCACGCCGCCTCGTCAGGCACCTTGCGCGGGTCGAAGGACACCAGGTTGCGTCCGGTGGGCATGGCGTCGGGGAACCGCACCGGATCCCGGCCCAGTCCCGGCTCGATGTGCTCGCCGCGCAGCGCCCGCAGCAGGTTGGTCATTTCATTGGTGGTCAAGAGCAGGTTCTGCCTGATCTGGTCGCGGCTGTTCTTCCGCGACTCGTAGTTGTAATTCACCACTGAATCTACCATCAGGTCCAAAAGCTCGCCTGCGGGGGGCTGCCCGAAGGTGTGCAGGCCGTAGGGCATCAGCTCCGCCGCCAGCTCTTCCAGGTACTCGTGGAGAAGAGATACTATTCGGGAGAAGTCGTCCGACTGAAGATCTATGCCCAGGTCTTGGTCGAGACTGTTGGCTTTGGCTTTCTCAATAATCTGCTCCTGCAGGCCGGCCGCCCTGGATGTATCGCCCCTGCCCATTGCATCCCGGTAGTCCACAACCAGCTGCTGCAGTTCGTCCAGTTCGCCGTATAGACCGGGCCGGACCATGGGCGGTATGAGGTGGTCGATAATGACTGCGTACCCCCGGCGCTTGGCCTGGGTTCCCTCCCCGGGGTTGTTCACGATGTACGGATAGATGTCGGGCGTGTCGCCGATCAGGGCGTCCGGCCAGTCGTCCCCGCCCAGGCCGACGCTCCGGCCCGGCAGCCACTCCAGGGTGCCGTGGGTGCCCAGGTGGATCACCGCGTCCGCCTTATATCCTTTCTGCAGCCACAGGTAAAAGGCGATGTACTGGTGCGGGGGCGGCAGGGTGCCCGAGTGGAGCCTTCTTATGATATCCTCTTCATCGCCGTCGCACCAGCCCCGCATGGGTTGCGGCCCGATGAAGACGTTGCCTAAGAGCGCCCCGGGGATGACAATCCGCCCGTTATGCACCATAATGTTTCCCGGCGCCGGGCCCCACTCTTTTTCCACCTGCTCCCGCAGTTTTTCGGGCAGGGTGTTGTACCAGTATACGTACTGGTCCACCGGGATGGTCATGGCGCCCGCTTTGACCAGGGCTTCCAGTTCGCCCGGCGCCCAGCTGCCGATATTTCTGCCCCGTTCAAAAATAAGTTTGCTCACGGCCCCCGCGCTTAAATCGCCTTCCACGCGGTACCCGTCGTCCTTCATGGCCTGCAGAACCCCGGCGGCGCTCTCCATCAGGTTAAGATAGGATGCTCCGATGTCGTCCTTGCCCCCGTAATGGTTGTAGTAAATCAGGGCTATTTTTTTATCCGCGTTGGCCTTTTTTCTCAAGTTGACCCAGCCTATGGCCCGCCCGGCCAGCCGGGCGACGCGGTCGTCCAGGGGGAAATTTTTTACAATCTGCGTCCCCGTCCCCGGGTCGACGGCGACAACTTTGCCGCCGCCCATAAACACCGGCTCGATCCGGCCGTCCAGCTCGGGGTAGGCCACAGACCAGTATACTTCACCGCCGATACCGGCCGGGTTCTGCTGCCAGTCGTCCAGGCCCGCGGAACTGTACACCGGGGCCATCACCGGGACATTCAACTTTTTGAACAGGTCGATCCCGGCGTCGGAGTTACCGTAAATGAAGTTAAAGCCGACTGACGCCGTGATCAATAGGTCGATCTTGCTTTTGCCGTACTGCATGAAAAACTGCTCCACGGCTGTCTTCCGGTCGCTGTCGCCGTATACCGGGATCACGTTGTACCTCCCGGCTTCCAGGGAGCGGAGCAGGGCTTCCTGCATGGCCTTATCGTCGTTGTTGATATCGTAGTTGGTGGCGATGATCCCGATCCACGGCGTTTCATCCTGTAATTTGCCGCTCAGATGGTACCAGGCCAGGTAGTTCCTTAATAAAGTGAACGTGCCGGGGAGTACGCCCGTGCCTTTGTCCTTCGCGCCGCAAACCGCGTCATACACCGACTGGTACAGCGAGTCCGTATCTGGCGCCTGCCCGCCGGGCGGCAGAGCCTCGCAGAGCGCGTCATAAACGGCGCCGGACACGGTTTCCACATACTGATCCAACCCGTGCCGGAATTCCTGGCGCCAGCCCGCATACAGGGCTTTATAGACGGTGTCCGCAGCTACGCCTGGCCCGGCGTCCTGCGCCCCGCAAACCGCCTGGTACACGGCATGGCGGACGGTGACAGAAACCAGGGCCGGTTCAGTGTCCTGCGCGATCACGCTGTAAACGGAGTTGTAGAGAGGATCGGCGGTAACACCCGGCCCGGCGCATTGCCCCGGCCCGTACACGGCGCTGTAGACAGCTTCGTGCACGGTATCGATGACAGGCTCCCAGGCGCTGGCCTGGCTGGAATCGTACACTGCCGCATAGACGGCCCGGTGCACGGCGTTGACAGCCAGGCCGGCGGCAATACCCGGACCGGACTGGTAGACCTCGCCGTAAACGGTGTTGTATATCGCTTCGACGTTTGGCTTTGGCGTCTGGTCGGCTGTGGCGTCAGGGTGGTAGACAACCCGGCTGTCCAGCGTGACCGGAGCCAGGTCTTCCTGGGCGGTTAGCCCGCTGTATTTGGAAAGCAGGTAGAGTTCCATGCGGCGCATGTTCTCAAGACTGCTGTTGTTGATGTACATCTGTAACGCATTATCTTCTGAGCCGTCTATCCTGCCGTCGCCGATGTCGCTCCCGGTGGACAGCACTTTGCAGGCCGCCGGTGTCACGTCCAGGATGGATTTAATCACCTGCAAACTGCCCCCGCCGATCATCTGCAGCAAAAATATATCGGCATTTTGCAGATCATTTTTAATTTCTTCAACTTTCCCGGCATCGGCCAGGCTGTCGGATTTGTAAAGCTTTAATTGAAATGCGTAACCCTGTCCCTGAAGCTGGTAGTAGGCGCCGACCAAATTGGTGAACAGGCTGCTGCTGCCGGCCACCATTACCAGCTTGGGCTTCCTGGCTTCCTTCGCCCCGGCCTGAGGCAGACAGGCTGCCGCGGCCGCCGCCAGCAGCGCGGCAGCCAGCGCAAGAGCGAGAAGCGTTTTTTTAAAGCTGATGAAGTTTTTCATCAAATTTTAATTCACCCCGATCTTTTATCTTCAACCGGCGGGAACGGAATCGACCGGCCCGCCGCGATTCTCACTGCTGTTTATCGCCGCCGGCCTCAATCATGATCAATTTACCGGTTTTGTCGTCGCGGTAGACGGTGCCCATCTCCTGGTAGCCCGCACCGCCGCCTTTTTCGATCTGCGGGATTTCTTCGAGTTCTTTGCCCTGCTCCACGTCGATCACTTTCTGGATGCTCTGCAAAATACGCTGCTTTTCCTGAGTATCTACCCTGGCAAAGATGACGTTCTGGAGGTTCCAGGAAAGGACCAGAGATACCAATAATCCCACGGCAAATACCAGCATCACGTCAATCAGATTGCGTACCCCGTCCATGGGGTTGATTTCTTCGGATGACAGGTGTCTTCGCCTCGCCTTCCGGGAAAGCATGGCATTCACCTCCTACAATTGCTTCCAGCAATAATTCCAAGGTATTCAGTTCCTTTTCATACCAGCGGTGCCGGAACAGGGAGATCAGCGCCCCGATAGCCCCGGCCGCTACGCCTACCACCGTAGTGTCAAAGGCCACCGTCATGGCCTCGGATAGTTCCCGCACGTCGCCCTGGCCCAGGGCGACCAGCCCCGGCCCCAGGGGAATGATGGTTCCCAACAAACCGAGCGTTGGTCCCAGTTTGGCCAGCAGGTCTGTTTTCCCCAACATCTGCTTGGCGCGAAATTCTTCCTGGTCAAGGATGTCTTTGGCTATCAGTTTTCTGTCTTCAGCGGACAGGTTGGTCCGGGCCAGGAGATCGGATAGTGATTCCTTCTGCCGGGGGGACAGGGAGCATCGTTCAATGACCTGTTGCAGGTTTTTCATCTGCCAGGGGGAGATGCCCTTGACATCGTGGAATACTTCTCCCAGATGCACTGACCGGGCCGCCTTTCTTTGTCTCACTTCTGCTATAAAGGCGCCCAGTTCCGTGAATGCAAGGACCAGAAAAAACAGAAGCGCCAGGATGTCGGGAATTAACAAACTCTGGGCCGCTGCATGCAAGATTTTGTTCAGGTATTCCGACCCGGGGATAATCATCGGTGATCACGACCTTTCGCAAATTTAGCCTTGTTTTGGACATACCCGAACAGACTCAGGCTGCCGAAACCGAGCAGTACCAGCCCCAGCCAGCGGGGTGAAGCAATGGCAATAGGGCAAGAGGGCATGGCCATGGCCTGCACAAAGTTGGGGATGGTCAGGGCGAAGGCAAGCGTGAGCACTCCCGTGAAAAACAGGAGATGGTTGAAAACTGCCGTTGGGTTCCACTGCACAGCCCCGATCAGCTTTCTGCCGGCAAATGCCGCGGCAATCGCCAGCAGCGTAAAAACGGCTGCAGTACCGGACCCCAGGGCGGGAACGCCTGCCCCCAGGAGCGGCGCCATGACAATGACCGAAAAAGCCAGGGCGATCATGCAGAACGGGCAGGGCAGAAAGCCCAGCAGGTAGCTCAGCCTGCCCCTTCCCCCCGCGCTTTTCGGACCGGCGGAAGCCGGTTCCTGCAATCCCAGGCAGATTAAAGTCAGGGCTATCAGAAGAGCGCCGGTAAAAGTGTAGCGGTCGAGCATGTCCACCAGTAACTGCTGCCGCCCGGCAAAGGCCGCGGTTAGAAGAAACAGCCCGCCGCCGAGGCCGGCCGCCGCAAGGATGAGCGCCCCGGCGCCGAGCCGGGATGCGCCCAGCACCAGCCCGGTTTTAATACTCAAGATCAGGGTTGCGGTCAGCAACCCTCCGTGCAAAAGAAACACATTCCCACCTCACAACCGGGGTCAGGCTTTACTTTGTGAAATTCTATGGTGTTACCGAAGCCGTCCCCCTGGCATTTTTTGTCCTCTTATGTTTTCACCACTAAGCGCCTTACTACTGGCGCATAAAAAACCTCCGCAATGTTGCTCTGCGGAGGGGTTACGGATAATGACAGTTGCCGGTATATTCCTCAAAAGGGAAACACATACCAGAAACACCTCCCCGTCGCTCGCAGGTTGTGCGGTGTTCTTAAGAACAGGCAGGTCTCCTGGCTCCGGTTCATCGCCGCCTTACGCCTTCCCGTCCGGCGCTCAACTATTGGATGCGTTAGTCATCGGTTTCAAAACCATTGGCGCATGTTAACGCAGAGAAAAGGTTGAGTGCTGGACAGTGACACAAATCGGGGACATTCCTTCGTGAAATTGAAGTGAATTGACGTGAAATTGAAAAGAAGTGATGAATTTGCAAACACAAGAAGGTAGTCCCCATTCCTTGGTAAGGAGGCTCTCCGTTACAGTGGCGGGACCGCGCCGGACTCGCACCGGCTTCCCTATTAAGCTTTCCCCGTAGAGGTGAGCGCCTGTCTCGTTTATTCAGTTGGCAACCCGGGATCAAAAAAACGTCGAAATAGTAGTAAGGTAAAGCCTGCCCTTGCCTTCCTGGAGATGCGGAAAAGCCCGGCTTTTTCCAAAGCCGGGCTTTTTAGGGTCGTCAGCATGAGGCAGTATTCAAAAAGCGCCCCGGCCTTTCTTTGGAAGGCGGCACTTGGGCTCTTGCCCAGGCAGGTCTCCTGACTCGCGGATCACGGCGTATCTCCCGCCTTCCCGTCCAGTGCTCAACGGTATCTTGGTTACATAAATGCACTAAAAACTGTTAAAAGTAACTGGTTTCCAAACACTATTCAAAATACCATTGAGTGCTGAACAGTGGCATTCCGGGAGCCGCTCCCCACTTACAGTGGCCGGACCGTCCGGGATTTGCACCCGGTTCCCTTTTCACCCCCCGGCATGGCCGGGAGAACCTGGACAATATGTTTAATTTTACACTATACTATCATTACTTTTTATCCCTGTCTATATTTTTTTAAGGTTCCCCTTTTCTATTTTTTTCATTAATAGTATAATAAACTGGACAACCGGACCACGAAGGTGCCGATCGAATACATCGGGCTTGATACGGCAAGATATTTCACTGAACTTAGAGCCACGAAGGCTTCGCCTGGATTCAGGCATTTCTTCGCGGCTTCTTTTGTGGGAGAGGTCGGTATTGTTCCATTCAATATTTTCTCCTGTTGCGGCGCGATCATCACTGCTGCGCAATATGGATCCGCGGGTGAAAGCGGTTTCCATATTTGCCTTTGTCGCTTTGGCTTCCACCATGAATTTTTTGCCCTTTCTGGTTGGGGCGGGGGCGTTTGTCTGGAGCCTGGCCGGGTTTTCCCGCATCCCGGCGACGTATCTCCTGAAAAGAGTGCTTTGGACTGTCCCGTTCGGCTTTTTTCTTATAGCAATTTTCCCGTTTTTCACGCCGGGCGTTCCTTTGTTCGAGCTCAATGCCGGATTTGTCAGCCTGGCAGTGACGGGCGAGGGGATGGAGCGGGCTCTGGTCTTCTTTTTGCGCGTGTTCACCGCAGTTTCGGCCCTGGCCCTGCTGACCGCCACCACCGGCTTCAGGGAACTGATGAACGCCTTGAGAGACTTGCGGCTGCCCCATATTCTGACGGGGTTGATTGAATTTACCGTCCGGTACGTATTCGTGCTGGCGGAAGAACTGCAGCGGATGAAAACGGCCCGCAGGGCCAGGAGTTTCGAACAGGGAGGAAGTCTTCTGGACCGGCATGCCTTGAAAACTCTGGGCTGTCTGACCGGCGTGCTCTTCATGCGTTCTTACGAGCGGGGGGAGAGGGTCTTTTACGCCATGCTGGCCAGGGGCTACGCCGGCGGGACCGGTGAATTGAACCGCCGCGCACTCTGCACGAAAGACGTCTGCATCGGCGCCGGCATATTCTTGTTTGCCTTGAGCCTCCGTTTAATTGAAATGGGGGGGAGTTTTTGACAAACATTATAGAGGTGGAAGACCTTTTCTATACATACAGGGACGGCACCAGGGCCCTGGACGGGGTGACCCTGTCCGTCCGGGAGGGAGCCAGGACGGTTCTGCTCGGTCCGAATGGAGCGGGAAAATCCACCCTTCTCCTGCATTTGAACGGCATTTTTCTGGCGCAGAAGGGCACGGTCCGGGTTGCGGGCCGTAAGATTGACCAGAAAAGCGAAAAATGGGTGCGCACAGTGGTCGGCCTGGTTTTTCAAGACCCCGACGACCAGGTTTTTTCTTCCACGGTATGGGACGATGTGGCCTTTGGCCCGAAGAATATGGGGCTTTCCGGGGCTGAAATCGAACGGCGGGTGGCTGCGGCCCTGGAGGCGGTCAAGATGGGAGATTACCGCGACAGGGCACCGTACCGCCTCAGCTATGGAGAAAAGAGGAGGGTGGCCATAGCCGGAGTGCTGGCGATGAGCCCGAGGGTGATCGTTCTCGACGAGCCCCTGGCCTGTCTGGACCCGCAGGGGAGGGACGGCCTGCTGGAGGTCTTGAACAGATTGAACGAAGGGGGTACGACCGTGATCGTCGCCACTCATGACGTGGACTTCGCCGCCCAGTGGGCGGACCAGGTGCTGGTAATAAAAGACGGCAAAACCCTGGCCCGTGGTGACACGTCATTACTGGCGGATGAAAGGCTGATCCGGGAAGCTCGTCTTAATTTGCCGGTTATCACCCGGCTGTTTAAAAAAATTCCGGGGCTGGTCACGGGAAAAACCCCGCTGACTGTTGATGATGCCGTTGTTGAGATGAACAGACTCTTGAGCGGTTCAAAAGCAGAATAAAGCGTTTCACCAATTGAACAGGAAGATTTTTGCCGCAGGCGGTGCGGCGCGAAGCTCATAAGCGGCGTTTCACCTCAAGGCGCCTTTGTCGATGACCCCGGCTGCTGAAGCTGCCGAATTGATACTGGGAATTCGTATGAGAAATATAAACCACGAAGGTTTATTGCTTGTTGAAACAAGTCACTTTCGCGGTTTTTTGTTTTGAGGGGGGGTGGTCTAAACGTAAAGGGGGAGAGATCGCTGAAAAACTAAAACCCTGCAGTGAGCCGTCGCAAATTGCGGGTGAAGATGCCGGGTCCCGGCGTCTTCGTCAGCGGGGCGATTGTCGACGCTGCCGGGAAGACGTGTTCTCATATTAACGGGAGGTGTTTTATAATTGCATATTCCGGATGGATTTCTCGACACCGGGACCATTGTCGGTACGTATGTTTTGAGCGCCGGGGCCGTGGGATACGGCATCAGGAAAACCAGAGAGGAGCTGAACGAGCGTCAGATCCCGGTTCTGGGCGTGCTGGCGGCCTTTATATTCGCGGCGCAGATGGTTAATTTCCCCATCATCGGCGGCACGTCCGGCCACCTGCTGGGAGCCGCGCTGGCAGCCGTCCTGCTCGGTCCCTGGGCTTCGTCCATAATTATCTCAACTGTTCTGATCATTCAGTGTCTGTTTTTCCAGGACGGCGGCCTGACTGCCCTGGGGGGCAATATTTTTAACATGGGTGTCGTCGGTTCGTTTGCCGCCTACTGGATTTATACCGCACTGAAAAAACTGCCCGGCAGGAATGTTGAAATGTTTCGGATTTTTGCCGCCTCATGGGCGTCAGTGGTTTTGGCTTCTTTGGCGGCCACGGCGGAATTGGCCTTGTCCGGCACGGTTCCTTTCAAAATTGCCTTTGTTGCTATGATGAGCTGGCATGTTATAATCGGAGTGGGTGAAGGGATTATTACCGCGCTCGCCGTCTCTTTCGTGAGGCGCGTGGGCTTCAGTCCCGCCGCCCGTGCCGAAAAAGCGTAAAGCGGGGTGAAAGCAAATGAAAAAGCCGTTGTTGATTTTATTTTTGTTGTCCCTTGCCATAGCCGCGTTTTTGTCTCCCTTCGCCTCGCCGGACCCCGACGGGCTTGACAGGGTGGCTCAAGATCTGGGATTTGAAGAAAGAAGCGAAGGGGCTGATATCGTTCGATCTCCCATCCCGGACTACAAGTTTCCCGGCGTCGGCAGCGAGACGGCCGCGACGGCCTTTGCGGGAGCGCTGGGTACGCTTGTCACTTTCGGAGCGGCCTACGGTTTCGGGAAGGCTGTCCTGACTCTCGGGAAAAAGTAGTGCCTGTGCGCTTTTACCGGAGGCGCTGACCAAGGAAAAATATTTTCTTGTTAGCCGCCCATGGTGTAACAGTTTCTTTAAAAACAAGCTTCCCGCCGCCTTTGATATTGATTGGATCACGGGTGCTCTTGCCAAATGGATATCGCCCTATTAAAGTAAGAGGTGAAAAACTATTACTGTGGCATCCTCACCGGACAAAGGGCTTTAGTTTTAAAATATGTTTTTCGGGAGGTAGAGATGCGAATCGCTGTAATTGACGGGCAAGGGGGAGGCATCGGCAAGGCCATTGTTGAGAAATTACGCAAAGAACTGGACGAAGATGTTGAAATAATCGCGCTGGGCACAAACGTCGCGGCCACCTCTTTAATGCTGAAGGCGGGGGCAAACGAAGGCGCGTCGGGCGAAAACGCCATCGTGCACAGCGCGGGCAAGGTTGACTTTATAGTCGGCACTGTTGGCATAATCGCGGCGAATTCCATGTTAGGGGAGCTCACCCCCTTGATGGCCAGGGCGGTGTCGGAAAGCCCCGCCAGAAAAATACTGCTGCCGCTGAACAGGTTCAATATCGAAATTGCGGGCGTGAGAAACGACCCGCTGCCCCATCTTATCGACAACGCAGTTTCCATATTAAAAAAATATCTGTCGAGGTGAAAAGTGGAATGTGCGAGGCCAATGTCTACCTGATTGATGAAAAAGGGGACAAAATCCTGCTTTTGGAGGCGGTCGACAAGCTGATTCCGCAAGAGGACGGGATATTTCTTGAAAACATTTTCGGCCAGAGGAAAAAGGTAAAGGCGAAAATCAAGGAAATGGCGCTGGTCGAACACGACATAACGCTGGAAAAAACTTAGAAGCGGTGCGGGCAACTGGCTCCAGAATGCTGGCGTGCTGTCCGGAACCTTGAGGTTGAAGGAAGCGAGCGGCGGCAGCACAATCTGCAACCCCGCGTAAATGGGCAGCGCTTTGTCATAAGCGAACAATTCAGCGACGGATACCACCCGGCGCAGTGAGGGTAACCGGACTGCGGCGCGAAACCAGCGGGTTACTGATGTTATGACTTTGAGCACGAGAAGCTTTGAGGTAAAAGAGCAGCTCCAAGACCATCCCGACGCCGTCTTTGCAGCGGTGTTAAGTGCAGCGGTGCAAAAGTTATAGCGAATATCTTGCGTTTGACCAGTAACCACACTTAAATTTTTGTGCCAAAGCTGTGAGCGGTGACAAAGCGCTGCCACAACAGGCAGGAGCGAGCTGTGACGGGGTGCTGCCCAAAAAGCAAGGTATAAGGCCAAAGGCAGCGCCTTCGTTTTATTTCGCAAACTAACCTCGTGACTTTGAGGTCGGAGCAAGCGAGTCCCCGGTTCACTTGACGCGAAGCGTATGAGCGGGCGTTTCAACCTCAAGGTGCAACTTCGAGGCGGTACAACCGTCTCTCTTGTTTTTTTACGCGTATTTAGCCGGTTGACACCGCTGTTTGCCGGGATTATAGTTAAGTCATTGAATTATTAATAAATGTAAGTAATTTAATGTGGAAAATGAAAGAAAGCAGGAAAACGGGGCTTTAAGCTGCGGTTGGAACGGAGGTGACCGTCTGTGCTGAGGCTTTTCAGGTTTTTGAAGCCCTACTCGATCCCTGCGGCGTTTGTTCTGGTGCTGGTTTTTTTTCAGTCGCTTTTCGAATTGTACCTGCCGAACTTGATGGCGGATATCGTCGACACAGGCATTGTAAAAGGAGACACCGGCTACATTTTGGAGATCGGCGGGCTCATGCTGCTCGTGGCCGCGCTCAGTAACGCCTGCGCGGTTCTGGGGGGGTTTTTGTCGGCCAGAACTGCCGCCGGTTTCGGCAGGGATTTGCGCAGCAGGGTTTTTTCCCATGTCGAGGCCCTTTCTCTTTACGAATTTGAGAGGATAGGCGCTCCTTCTCTGATCACCAGGACCACCAACGACATTACCCAGGTGCAGATGGTGACGCTGACGATGCTGCGCATTTTCATAAGAGCGCCGGTAATGTGCGTGGGCGGATTGATTATGGCGGTTTCCATGGACGCAAAGCTGTCGCTGGTGCTCGTTGTCGCCGTTCCGTTGCTTGCCGCCGCCGTCTGTGCCGTTACGGGCAAAGCGCTGCCGCTTTTTAAGGCGGTGCAGGAGAAAATCGACAAGATCAACCTGATCATGCGCGAGAATTTGAGCGGCATCAGAGTGATACGCGCTTTCAACCGCGAGGACTACGAGAGAAGGCGCTTCGGCGACGCAAACCTCGACCTGACTTCCGCCGCGATCAGGGTCAACCGCTTGATGGCCGCCCTGATGCCCATTATGATGCTGGTGATGAATTTTACGACGATCGCAATCATTTGGTTCGGCGGTATCCGCATCGACTCCGGGCACATGCAGGTCGGCGCCCTGATGGCGTTTCTTCAGTATGCCATGCAGATCATGTTCTCGCTGCTGATGGCTTCCATGCTGTTTGTCATGATACCGCGCGCTTCCGCCTCCGCGGATAGAATCAACGAGGTGCTTGCCGCCGCCCCCGAAGCCGGGGAGGCCCCGCGGGCCGGGAATGCCGGCGCCGGCAGGGGGTTCATCGAATTCAGGAACGTCACTTTCAGTTACCCCGGGGCCGAGCAGCCGGCCGTCAGCAACGTTTCTTTCAGCGCTAAACCCGGCGAGATCACCGCCGTTATCGGTGGCACCGGGTCGGGGAAATCGACTCTGGTCAAACTGATCCCGCGCTTTTACGATGTTGACGGCGGCAGCATTCTCATTGACGGCGTGGATATACGCGATATGCCGCGGGAAAGCCTCAGGGCCAAAATCGGGCTGGTGCCGCAAAAGGCCGTGCTTTTCACCGGCACCGTGGCGGACAATATCAGGTTCGGCAGGAAAGACGCCGCGGATGAGGAAGTACGGCGCGCCGCCGATACAGCTCAGGCAACCAGCTTCATCTGCGGCATGGAAGACGGCTTTGATTCCGTTATCGCGCAGGGCGGCAAAAATCTGTCGGGAGGGCAGAAGCAGCGCCTTTCCATCGCCCGGGCGCTGGTCAGGCGGCCTGAAATTTTTATCTTCGACGACAGTTTCTCGGCGCTTGACTACAAAACCGACGCTGCGCTGCGAAGAGCGCTTAAAAAGGAGACGGCCGGTTCCTCCGTGCTGATTGTCGCTCAGAGAGTCAGTACGATAACGAATGCGGACCGGATTATCGTTCTGGACGAGGGTAAAGTAGCGGGTACCGGCAGCCATAAGGAGCTTTTGGAAACGTGCGGTATATACCGCGAGATTGTATCTTCGCAGCTTTCGGAGGGGGTGCCGGTATGAGCTTAAGAAGCGGGAAGCCTGGACCGGTGAGGGGGCCCGGCCCGGGACCCGCCCGGGGCGGCCACGGGAGGCCTTTCCCGATGGCAATGCCGGCAGAAAAAGCGCGGGATTTCAAAGGCGCGCTGAAAAGGCTCGCCGGTTATTTGAAGCCATGCAAAAATCAGATTGCGGCGGTGGTTTTGATGGCGGTTGCGGGCACGGTTTTCAGCACCGTCAGTCCGAAAATCCTGGGCAAGGCTACGACCAGGCTCTTTGAAGGCCTCATGATGAAATTAAATCATGTGCCTGGCGCCAGAGTGGATTTCCAATATATCTGGCAAATACTTCTGATCGTGGGCGCGTTTTATGTTTTAAGCGCTTTTTTCCATTATGTTCAGCAATACATCATGGCGGCCGTGGCCCAGAAAACCGTTTTTGACCTGCGCAGGCATGTCGGCGAAAAGCTTGCCCGCCTGCCCTTGAAATACTTTGACTCGCACGCGCACGGGGAAATTCTGAGCCGTGTCACCAACGACATCGACAATATCGGCGGTACGTTGCAGCAGAGCGTTACGCAGTTGATTACAGCCGCAGTCACTCTGGCCGGCATTATCGTCATGATGCTGACGATCAGTCCCCTGATGACCCTGATCTGCGCCGTCACCCTGCCCTTGAGCCTTGCCGTGACGAAGGGAGTCGTATCCTGCTCGCAACAATACTTCAGGGAGCAGTGGGAGGAGCTCGGCAAACTCAACGGACATGTTGAGGAAATGTATACCGGTCACCAGGTGGTAAAGGCGTTCGGACACGAACGCGATTCAATCAACCGGTTCGAAAACATAAATGAAAAGCTCTACCAGGCAAGCTGGAAGTCGCAGTTCGTTTCCGGCGTCATCATGCCGCTCATGACTTTTATCAACAACCTGGGGTACGTTTCCGTCTGCGTGGCCGGCGGTATCCTCGTGGCGAGAAAGGCCGTGGAAATCGGTGACGTCCAGGCTTTTATTCAGTACGCCAGGCAGTTTACCTGGCCGATAACCCAGGCCGCCAATATCGCCAACATCATCCAGTCCACGGTGGCGTCGGCCGAACGGGTTTTTGAACTTCTGGACGAGGACGAGGAAATTCCCGACAAGGCGGATGCAAAGGTCATCGATTTTCCAGGAGGCGGGGTGAAATTTCAAAATGTCAGGTTCGGCTACAAGGAAGACGCAATATTGATCGAGAATATGAATATAGACGTGGAACCGGGACAGACAGTCGCCGTCGTCGGACCTACGGGCGCCGGCAAAACCACACTTGTAAACCTGCTGATGCGTTTTTATGAAACTGGCGGCGGCAGAATCACCGTTGACGGGGTGGACATCAGGGATTTGAAGCGCGGAAGGCTGCGCAGGATTTTCGGTATGGTGCTTCAGGACACGTGGCTCTTTAACGGCGCCATAAGGGACAACATAGCCTACGGGCGCGAGGGCGCCTCCTTTGAGGAGATCGTCCGGGCGGCAAAGGCTGCCCACGCCGACCATTTCATCAGGACCCTTCCCCGCGGATACGACACCGTGCTCAATGAGGAAGCCTCCAATATTTCAGAAGGGCAAAAGCAGCTTCTGACCATTGCCCGGGCAATACTGGCCGATCCGGCAATTCTCATTCTCGACGAGGCTACCAGCAGCGTGGATACTAGAACGGAGGCTGCCGTCCAAAAGGCGATGGCCAATCTGATGAAAGGAAGAACAAGTTTTGTCATCGCCCACAGGTTGTCCACAATTCGTGACGCGGACCTGATCCTTGTGATGAACAACGGCAGCATTGTTGAAAAGGGGAGGCATGACGAGCTTCTCGCCGCCGGAGGCTTCTACGCGGAGCTTTACTGCAGCCAGTTTGCGGGCGAGTGCCCCGGAAACCCGGCGGTGTCATGAAAAAATATCCAGGGGGTTGAAGTTTTGGACAGGGAAGAATCACTGAAAAAGTACGCGTTGATTATCTCGACCATGGCGTCGTTCATTGCCCCCTTCATGGGCAACGCCGTCAACCTAGCCATACCCTCCATAGGAGAAGAGTTCAACAGCAGCGCTGTTTTGCTTAGCTGGGTGGTCAGCTGCTATCTTCTGACCTCGGCCGCCCTGCTGCTGCCGTTCGGCAGGCTCGGCGACATTATCGGCAGAAAAAGGCTTTTTACCATCGGCCTGGTTGTCTTCTGCGCGGCCACCCTCCTTTGCGGCAGCGCCTGGTCCACCCAGTCCCTCATTTTTTTCAGGGTGCTGCAGGGAATCGGTTCTGCCATGAACTTCAGCACCAACATCGCCATCCTGACCGCCGTGTATCCCGCCCGGGAGAGGGGCAAGGTGCTGGGTATCAGTACGGCCGCCACATACACCGGGCTTTCCCTGGGACCGGTTGTCGGAGGGGTCCTCAACCAGAGGCTGGGATGGGAATCAATTTTTTATTTTGTTTTTCTGATAGGTATCGCGGCGCTTTATTTGACCGCAACCAAATTGAAAGGTGAATGGATCGGCGCCGGAGGTGAGCGTTTCGACAAAACCGGAGCTTTCCTCTTCATGGTCGGCATGGTTGCTTTTATCTACGGCTTCTCTTCCATCGCCACCTTTTCCCCGGCCAAATACATCCTCGTTTTCGGCCTGGCGGTCATGGCGGTGTTTGTCAAACACGAGCTGAAGACTGAACAGCCCATTTTGAATATGCGGTTTTTCAGCGAAAACGTGGCGTTTGCATTTTCAAACCTGGCGGCGTTGATAAATTACTGCGCCACTTTTGCCGTTACCTTTCTGCTTTCCCTTTTCCTGCAGGTGGTTAAAGGGTACGGTTCCGAGATGGCCGGTTTGATCCTGCTTTCCCAGCCCATACTGATGGCCGTCCTTTCTCCTTTTGCCGGCGCCCTTTCGGATCGTGTCGAACCGAGGATTGTTTCCTCCTGGGGAATGAGCCTCACCACTCTGGGTTTGGTTTTCTTCGCCTTCATAGACAGCGACACGCAGGTCTGGCTGCTGGTGATAAACCTCATGCTTCTGGGTACTGGTTTCGCCCTGTTTTCTTCCCCCAACACCAGTGCGGTGATGGGCTCGGTGGCGAAACAGTTTTACGGGGTAGCCTCCTCGACACTCGGCACAATGAGGCTTGCCGGCCAGGCCGTCAGCATGGCCGCGGCAACCCTGATTATAGACCTGTACATTGGCAGCGCGCAACTGGGCCCCGCCGTGGCCGGCCTGCTTGCAAAAAGCGTCAAGGTATCTTTTATCGTTTTCGCGGCCACCTGCTTTTTCGGAATTTTTGCCTCCCTGGCCAGAGGCAACGTGAACCAAACGGCATCCTGAAATAACAGGGGCCGGGCTTTGCTTTATGAAGCTGTTTTTCCGGCACGTTACCGGCCGGCTCATTGATGCCGCCTTTAAAGCCTTTCTGAGTTTTCCCTTTGATTGACTATCCTGCCATTGGAAAAACCGTATCATTTTACCCATCTCTTATCACCTTTGGGAATGAGGACCATATAATGTAACAATAGAGTTGAAGAGCCTGAATGTGCTTGACAAAGCTTTTATTTGAAAGTGCACTTTTTTCTGCCGTTTGGTTTGCCGGCGCAGGGGCCGTAGATCGGGCATAAATAAGGAAGGTTTGAACAGGGGATATGAAGAGTGCCGGCCAAAAGGGGGATGAATTTGAAAAACAGCGGTGAGGGCGGTATTTTGAGAAATATTTTGAAAGGCATCGGCGAACTGGTAGAACTGGTGCAGGAGATGGATACTGAAGGGAAGACGGAAATCAGGCGGACGGGGAACTTTGGCGGGTTTCCGGAACGCAAGGGGATAAGCGGCCGCTACGATTTTACTTTGAAGATGGGCCTTCCGGGAAAGAGGGGGCAGGTTGCCGGCGACGCTATACATGCAGATTCGGGGCGAAAATCTTCCATGAAAGAGATTGAGCCCGAGCTGGAAGTACATGATGAAGGGAGCTTTATCCGGGTTGTCATGGAAATACCGGCCGTACCGGATGAAGAAGTGGCCGTTTGTATGGTAGATAATGTTCTTTATATAGATATCAAGAACGGCGAGGCTGCTTTCCGTAAGTCCATAGCACTGCCCGACAAGGTAAAACCCGCCACCATGCGCAAATATATTCGCAACAGTATCCTGGAGATACTGATTGATGTACAGGATCAAGTTTCGAAAGAGTGAGGTTTTTTTGAGTTGAGCGGACATCTTATGTTGAAAGTGGCAGAGGCGTCGGCAAAGGATGCCGGCAGGGGAATAGCCCGGCTGGACCCCGCCGACATCCAGGAGTTGGGCCTTGAAACCGGGGACCTGATCGCTATCGGCTCCAGGCGCCGGACGGCTGCCAGGGTTATGCCCGCGCACGCTGAATGCAGGGGTAAGAGACTGCTGCAGATTGACGGTATTATCAGAGAAAATGCCGGCTTGCGCCTGGGCGAAATAATCACGGTCAGCGGTGTTAAGGGTCGGGTTGCTCAAAAAGTAACCATTATTCCCGTCAGCGGGGAATTGCAGGCAGACGCTGCATTCATCAGCCGTTCGCTGCAGGGCGTCCCTCTGGTTAAAGGGGATAAGGTGCGCATTTCAGTGCTCGGCTTGAAAAGCCAGGAGTTCCTGATTGGGGATACCACACCCGGGGGGTTTGTGTTGCTGAATAAAGATACCGAACTGGAAGTGTTGGAGGTAAAAAAAACCGGGTTCAAGAAACCTGGTAAAATTACCTATGAGGATATTGGCGGCATAGGCAAGGAACTGGACCGGATCCGGGAAATGATCGAAATGCCCTTGAAATACCCGGCCATCTTTCAACATCTGGGTATCGAACCGCCGAAGGGGGTGCTGTTGTGCGGACCTCCGGGTACAGGCAAGACTTTGATTGCCCGGGCGGTTGCCAACGAAGCGGACGCCTGTTTTTTTTCCGTAAACGGGCCGGAAGTAATCAATAAATTTTACGGCGAAAGCGAGGCAAAATTACGGGATATTTTTGAAAAAGCTGCTCAAAAGGGTCGCAGTATTATCTTTCTGGATGAAATTGACGCTATCGCACCGAAGCGGGAAGAGGTTTCCGGTGAGGTAGAAAAGCGCGTGGTAGCGCAACTGCTTACATTGATGGACGGCTTGGCTTCCCGCGGGCAGGTGGTAGTCATCGGAGCCACCAATATCCCCGATTCCCTGGATACCGCTCTGCGCCGTCCTGGCCGCTTCGACCGGGAGATAACCATCGGCGTGCCTGACCGGAAAGGCAGGCTGGAGATATTACAGATCCATACCCGCAGTATGCCCCTGGACGACGACGTGGACCTGGAAAGGGTGGCGGAATTAACCGTCGGTTTTGTAGGAGCGGACCTGCTCGCCCTTTGCCGGGAAGCGGCCATGCATCGCATAAGAAAAATCCTGCCTCATCTTCGCCCGGTTCCGGAACGTCTTTCTTCCGATCTGATGGGCCGTCTGCGGGTTTCCATGCAGGATTTCCTCCAGGCGCTGGAAGAAGTTGAACCGTCGGCTACCAGGGAATTTTTAGTGGAGGTGCCTGACGCCGGCTGGAACGACATCGGGGGACTGGACGAGATCAAGCAGCATCTGCGGGAATCGATTGAATGGCCTTTGAAATTCACGGAGCTTTTTGACCGGGCGGGGGCCCAGGCGCCGCGAGGGGTGCTTTTATACGGGCCGCCGGGTACGGGAAAGACGCTACTGGCACGGGCAGTGGCGAACGAGGCCAACGCCAACTTCATCTCAATCAAAGGACCGGCCCTGTTTTCCAAGTGGGTGGGAGAATCGGAAAAGGCCGTCCGGGAGGTTTTCCGCAAGGCCCGCCAGGCAGCCCCGTGTATCGTTTTTTTTGACGAAATAGACGCACTGGTTTCTTCCAGGGGAGCAGGTGAGGGTACCGTGGCCGAGCGGGTGTTGAGCCAATTGCTGACCGAGATGGATGGGATAGAAGAATTACGGCGGGTGGTGGTGCTTGGGGCCACCAACCGGTTGGATTTGATTGATCCGGCCCTGTTGCGTCCCGGGCGGTTTGACCTGCAACTGAGGCTGGAATTACCCGACACGGTTTCCCGGCGGCAGATTCTGGCTGTACACACCAGGAAAAAGGAACTGGCAGAAGACGTAGACCTGGATGGCTTGGCTGCCAGCACTGTGGGTTTTTCCGGGGCTGATATCCGCCATCTGTGCAACCGGGCGGCTTTGGCCGCAGTGCGGGAGTGTCTGGCCCGCCAATCCCAGCCGTCACCCGAACCGGCTGCCGTAAAAATATGTGGCAGGCATTTCCGCCGGGCCCTGGCGGAAATCAAACCGGGTGCGGCGGTGGACTTGGTTTGATCAATTTTTCAGTTGGCTAGATAGAAGTAGCAAAAAATTTGTAATAACATATATTGGTAGTAAATACAAAGAAAGGAGAGATATACATGGGTATCAGACATAGCATTCAGGCTTCTAGTCTGGCCGAAGTTGTTGACAGGATTCTCACCAAGGGTATTGTAATTGATGCATTTGTAAGGGTTGCTCTGGTCGGTATTGAACTTTTGGCAGTTGAAGCCAGAGTGGTTATAGCTTCTGTCGAAACTTGGCTCATGTATGCTGAAGCCGTTGGTTTAACCGTCAGTCCAACATCATAAATGGGGTTACCGGGGCTTTACGGCCCCGGTAACAAAAAAATCTAGAATAAAGAGGGGTTTTTGATGTCTTTGACTGCCATAATGCAATCCTGGTGCGATATTTTTTTGAATAAAGGCGCTGACAGGGCGAAGGCTGTAGAGGGTATTAAGAAGTCTGCTTGCCATGTTGTCAAACTTCATAACAGTAACAGGGCCGAGATAGGCAAAAAAACAAGAAAGTTCTTAAATGAGAGGTTTTTAGCAAACAGAAAAAGAGTCCTCGATCTGATAAAGGGATACGTGGCAGACCGTGTTGAAGCTGCCGGCATTTTACACGATATGAGGGGCAAATACCTGCATTCTGAAAAGGAGCCGCTTTACTATAAAGGATCTGAAGCACCACAACATGGCAAGGAGTTTTAAAATGGTCATTAAAAAAGTTATCAATGTCGTCTTGAAATTTTTCACCGAAGTGCTTGATAAACCCGGAAAGATAATCGGCGTGATCAAGAAACCGGATGGCTGGGAAGTTAAGATAGAGGTGCCGGAAGAAGTGGAGTATATGAGGAAAAGGGCCCAGGACGATTTAATGGCCATATACGGGGTAGTTGTCGATTCCAACATTGAGGTGGTTTCTTTCGATAGAATAGCTCTGCGGGAGCGCGACTCACTGACCTGCTCTCCTGCAGATAAATTTACGGACGATGAAAACTGAATGCTTTCATGTAAAGAAAGCATTTTTTTTACTCGAAAGGAGCAGGCAGATGCAACGCGAGCAGAACCTCGTTAGTAAAGATTTTATAGAGACTGAATACTTGAAAGGTGTTTATGAACGAGCACTGTTTTATCTTGATTCCGGGCAGTCGGTGCATTTTAGCGGCCCGTCGGGAGTGGGGAAAACTTCGCTGGCGCTTTTGGTCGCCCGGCGGCGGCGGCGGCCGTACAGCGTTATTTACGGAAGCAACGACTTCAGTGTAGCCGACTTGATAGGAGGCAATTATGGCTACCGGCGGAAGAAAATAATTGATAATTTTATTCATAACGTTTATACGATGGAAGAGGATTTTCAGCTCAGGTGGCTTGACAGGCAACTCACCAAGGCCTGCCGGGAGGGCCAGACCTTGATTTACGATGAGTTTTCCCGTACCCCGCCCACTGTCAACAATATTTTTCTGTCAATTCTTGAAGAAGGAGTTCTGTTTCTTCCCAGTTACGATTCAGATAACCAGTACGTTAAAGTTCATCCTGAATTCCGTCTTGTCCTGACCAGCAATCCCACTGAATATGCCGGGGTGCACAAGACCCAGGTTGCCCTGGAAGACCGTATAGTTACCATAGAACTTAGCCAAATGGACCGTGACACGGAGGTGGCTATTACCATCGCCAATTCCGGCTTGAGGGGGGATATTGCCGGAAAGGTGGTGGATCTTGTCCGGGAATACCGTTCCGGTGCTTTTTCATCCAACTGTTCGGTTAGGACTTGTATCAAGCTGGCCAAAGTTCTGGCAGCAAAAAAAGAAGTGCTTTACTGTGACCGATTGAGGAAATGTGTTTTTGTTGTTGTTTTTCAAGCAGAAGACGGCATACGAGATGCCGACGTGAAAAAGTTGCTGCATCAGGTTGAATATCTGGTAAACATATATTTTAATGATACGGAGCCGGTAAATGAAGGGTGAACCAGCTGGTGAAACCAGGCGGCGGCAGGTCGGGCGTCAAATGACAATTTGTCCGGTTGACTTCGCAGGTGAAAGCTGATGAAACTGTCGAAAGGTTTGTACGCATTTTGCTTTATCAGGTACAACGAAGCCGACCGCGGGGTAAAACCGCCCGGTGAGACGTTTTTGGTCGGTTACCGGGATATAGCCGCGGTTGTAAGCAATGTGCCCAAATCAAGCTGGCAGCCTACCAGAAAGAATATTCAAAAGCACCAGAAGATAATTTCCAGGGTTCAGGAAAATTACGAATTGCTTCCTTTGAGATTCGGAACCGTGTTTAAGGATAACGAAGAGGTCAGAAAAATATTGGAGGACAGTTATCCGGAAATACGGAACATGCTGAATAAAATAAGCGGAAAGGTGGAGTTGGGGCTCAGGGTATTCTGGGTTCACGAGGCTTTTCTAAGGGAAGTGGGGAACCGGAAGGTTGAAGAACTCAAGAAAGAGTTCGAACTGGGCAGGAAAGACAGGTACATGATTGCCGTTGAGGCTGGAAAGATTATCGAGGCGGCGGTCTTGAAAAAAAGGGATGAATATGTCAGGATCATTTTTAAACCGCTGAGCCGATTGGCTGATGATTCCATACTGAACCCCGTAACGGGTGAAAAAATGGTTTTTAATGCGGCTTTCCTGGTAAAAAAGCAGCTGATTGCCGACTTTGACAAGGCAGTCTGCGATCTTGCCGACGAGTACAGATGTAAATTTTCGTTCAGATATTCCGGCCCATGGCCCCCGTATAATTTTGTAACGGTTAGCTGGTAACCCGGGGGGATTTTATTGTGTTTTTAATTGATGATATTCTGCTGGCCCCTGCCAAGGGGCTGATGTGGATTTTTAAAGAGATCCACAAACGGGTAATGGATGAATACTTTAATGAGGAAGCGGTTTACAAGGAACTGCGCAGGCTACAATACTTGCTCGACATTGGCGAAATAAGCGAAAAAGAATTTGACAGGGTGGAGAATTCGTTGCTCGAACGGCTTCAAGAAATTAAGGAGTACAATGAGTTGCTGGAAGAGGAGGAACCGGATGAGAGCTGAGGACAAACCTTCAGAAATTTATTATTTGTACGGCCTCACAAAACCGGAAGTGCTAGCCACCCGGGTTAAAAAAGCATTGCGCGGGATGGACGGAACCGGGGTGAATTTTATGAAAATCAACAATATTGTGGCGGTTTATGGGAAACTTCCGGCTCACGAATATTCTGCCGGTGCCATTGAGAGAAAGGTCAAGGATATCAACTGGCTGGAAGAAAAGATCGGCGAGCACTACAGCGTCCAGGAGATCATAATGAAAAGACAGTTGGCAATAATTCCCTTCAAGTTCTGTACCATATTTAAAACCGGGAATAGAATAAAGGATTTTATTACTCAGAATCAGGCAGGCATAAAAAACCTTCTCTGCCGATTGGAGGGCAAGCAGGAATGGAGCGTCAAGATCTTCCGGAATAAAGAACTGCTGAAAAAGAACCTTTTAAAACTGGAGCCCGGGATAGGTGAGAAATTCAAAGAAATGGAGAGTTGCTCCGGCGGCAAGGCTTTTCTGATGAAAAAAAAATTTTTGCAGGATATAGATTCGATAGTATCCAGGATTTCGACATCGCAAACACATGAATTGATAGAGATATTGAAGGGCATTTCCGTTGATGCGCGCCAAAATGAGACTTTTTCTTCAGATGATGTTAAAGATGAAGAGATGATTGCAAATTTTTCATTTCTGATTGAAACAAAAGATGTTGAAAAACTCATTTCCGAAGTTGACAAATTTACCCGACGGTATTCTGGCGGCGGTCTTGCCGCCCGGTATTCCGGACCCTGGTTGCCCTATAATTTCGCGAGCCTTCCGGGGGTTGATCAGCTTGAGTGAGGAAAGCCTGCTGGAACGGATAACAATTCTGGAAGTACTCGACCATATTCTCGACAAAGGAGTGGTTATCTCCGGAAATATAGTAATCTCTGTGGCTGACGTGGATTTGATTTATCTGGGACTGCAACTCGTCCTGGCGTCTGTCGATACACTTGCGCCGAAAGGCAGTAGGAGTTGGTCCGATGGTTTATCTCTACTGTATTACTGATGCAAAGAAACAAGACCTGACCGGACTCGACGCCGGGCTTGTCAAATATGACCCGTTCACGGTCGTGGCGGGGGAGCCGGGTGCGTTCGACCCGACCTCCCCGCTCAGCATAATGAAGCACTTTGAAGTGAACGACCGGATTTTGCGGAGAGGTTTCGCAGTGCTGCCTTTTGCCTACGGGACTGTGGTTCCAGCCGGAGAAATCGATTCTTTCATCAAAGACAAATACGACAGTATCATGTTAAATCTGGCCTTGTTGAGGGGCAAGGTCGAAATGGGAATAAAGGTTCTGGTATTCGTGAGAAAAGACCGTACCGGCGATCTGCTTAAAAGGTTCAATGATTCGCCGGGGCACAGATATCTTTCTCAACGGGTGAAAAAGTACGCGCCTTTTGTGGTAAGCGGTAATACTGTTAAAATGCTGCTCGATGATCTGAACAAATACTTGGGTCCTTACTGCAGCGGGGTGAAAACCAAGATGCACAGTCAGAAAAATATCCTGATAAACAGTGCTTTTCTGGTTGAAGCCGGTTTACTGCCGGATTTTATCAAGACTTGCGAAGAATTGAAAATGTCTTATCCGGAATGCAGATTTTTGATTAGCGGGCCGTGGCCACCTTACAACTTCATCAATATGGGTGAAAATCAGCCTGGTAAGAGGGGGGACTCCTTATGGAACCTCTGATCCGTACCGGAGAAGATGACCTTGCCGCCTTCGTTGATGAAATGGAAACTGTTCAGGACAGTAGGAATACAGGCAGCAGGATTAATGCCGATGCCGACAATGTCGAGAGGGGTCTCGCGAAGCTAGTTTTGGCGCTGATTGAATTATTGAGGCAACTGCTGGAGAGGCAGGCAATTAGAAGGATTGAGCGCCTGACTGACGAGGAAATCGAGCGGCTGGGCGTGACATTTATGAGGCTTGAAAAAAAGATGGATGAGCTTGTCGAAATATTCGGCCTTACAAGAGAAGAGCTTAACATCGACCTCGGTCCGCTGGGCAATCTTTACTAGTTGTGTACATAAAGTCAGGCTGTCCATTAGGAAGGAGTTATTTAATGGAACACTCGGTAAAAAGCACCAACATAGCCGATATCCTAGAGAGGGTTCTGGACAAAGGATTGGTTATTGCAGGCGATATAAGCATTTCCATCGCTGACATTGATCTGCTCAAGATTAAGATAAGGCTGCTGGTCGCCTCTGTCGACAAGGCCCGAGAGATAGGAATCAACTGGTGGGAGACGGATCCCTACCTGTCCACCGCCGCCCAAAAACAACTGGAAGGTAAACAGGTTGAGCCATTGGCGCAGGTGGAAGAACCAGAGCGGCCCGGCCGGCAGACGGTTCAGGCGGCACAGGTCAAACCGAAAAGGAAAAGGAAAAAAGTTCCTTCCAACGTCACTTTTTGAAAAACAGGCCCGCTGGTTTTGAGACAGGGGGAAACGGTTGAGAGGAGGGCCGAATGTCATGGGAGCGGTAGAAACATTGCCCAACTGGCCGGAAGTGATTAGCATTATCGAGGCGGACGAGGGTTTGACAAACACCAAAAATATAGCACGCAGGATTGCCGGTTTGCTTGGACTATGCTACATCGGCCACGGAGCTCACAGAGTAGTTCTTGATTATGAATCGATGGCCCTAAAAGTGGCTCTCAACAGACGCGGTATTTTGGAAAACTACCGGGAATGCGCGTTGTTCTTTTCCCTGCCCGAGAAAGAAAAGAAGCTTTTTGCCGCCTGTTTCGGTTCCGGCTACGGCTGGGCCCTGTTTGAGCGGCTTGAGCCGATGAGCTACTGCAGAGGTTACCGGGAACACCGCGAAAAAATGAACAGTATTAAAAAGAAAATTGCCGGACTTGGAATCAATGACATCATTTCCCCCAGGAATTGGGGCATCAGGGACGGCAAGGAGCCTGTTATCCTGGATTATTCGTTTTATCAGCAGTAATGAAACGGCAGGGTTGTTGTCATAGAGCCGGTATGCAGCATATATTGGATCAAACAGCTTGGAGGTGAGGGGAAGCACTTTGGATAACTGGTCGCCATGTCCGCGGTGCGGTTCCGGTAATGTGCGCAGGGCCGGCATGCAGGCCGTCCTGCTGACACTGTTCTGCGGTCTGGGTTTTCTCCTGTGGATCGGACTGCTTTTACCCGTAATTTGGCCGGTGCTGCCGCTGATGTTCATCTTTTCTTTAATAATATTTTTTGCCAAAGAAACATTACAGTGCGCAGAATGTAAATATACCTGGCTGTTCAGAAAAAAATAAAAGTTGCTGGTGCCAGCCCGCTTTTTTAGGGATTGTTTTTTAAGGGATCAATGAAGTTTTGTTTTGCTGTTTGTCCGGCTCTTTTTCCACCGGGGCCAGCTCCAGGCCTTTTGGATTTTCAGGCCGGGCCGGGGCGGGTTTTTCCTCCTGTCGGGCATCCTTATCCTTCGGTTCATTTGATTCCTGCTTTTCCGCCGGTTCCTGTTTTTTCACCGGCTCCCGATTTTCATTCGGTTTCTGTTTTTCCGCATCATCATCACGTTTTTCCTCCTCCCGTGTGCGGCTGTCATTTCTTGTATAAAGTGCGGCGTCGAGCCCCATAACGCCGGCCATCACCAGGCGGAATATCTCTGCGGGCTGATTGCCGCCGTAGGAAGTCAGGTAATGTTGTCTGTCCATGTCTTTTTCGTCGTAGCCCATCCAGACCGCTGCCGTATAGCGCGGGGTGAAACCGACAAACCAGGCGTCTTTGTTGCCGTTCAAGCCCCGGAACGTATCGGTGTCCGGCAGTTCGACGGTGCCTGTTTTCCCGGCGACTTCAGCGCCGCGGATGCTTGCCCTGTACCCGGTGCCGGAATCCACGACCGCACGCAAAACGCTTTTCATCTTTTCGGCTGTCGACGGTTTCATAACGGAAACTCCTTCAGGACGGCGATAAACGACTTCCCCGTAAGCGTCTTCGATATGGTCGATGGCGTAAGGCTTAATAAATACGCCCCCGTTGGCAAAGACCGCGAAAGCCCCGGCCATTTGCAGGGGAGACACTCCTCTGGTCAGCCCTCCCAGGGCCAGGGGAAGGCAGCGGTCTTCTTCCGCAAGATCGAACCCCAGTTTTTTTGCCATTTCGAAACCGTGGTCGATTCCGATCCGGCTTAACAGGCGGACCGCGGCGGCGTTGCGGGACCATTTCACGGCTGTGCGGATGCTGATATTCCCGTAATAATCCCCGCCGGGATTTTCAGGTTCGTAGCTGCCGGCTTTGAACGGGGTGTCGGAGATTATGGAGTCGGGGCTATATCCCAGCTCAAAGGCCGGGGCGTAAACCGCGACAGGCTTGAAAGCCGAGCCCGGCTGTCTGGCAAGCTGGGTCGCCCTGTTAAACCCGCGCCTGGTCACGTACTCTCTGCCCCCGACGAGGGCTTTGATCGCTCCCGTTCCGTTTTCCACTAAAGCCAGCGCTGCTTCCACCTTCTCATCCGGAAACAAACCGGGGTTCCGGAACACTTTTTCAGCTTTCCTCTGTATTTCAGGCTCCAGTGTAGTATGGATTTTTAAACCGCCTTTAAAGAGCTTCTCCTGTCCGACTGCGGCAATTGCTTCATCAATTACGTGGTCGATAAAATAAGAGCCGTGGTTCTCGCCGCTTTCCCCCCCTTTCAGGTTTAACGGCTTGTTCCGGGCCTCCATTCCCTGTTCTTCGGTGATGTAGCCCAGCCGGATCATTTTGTCCAGAACGATGTTGCGCCGGTTCAAAGATGCTTCCGGGTTTATATACGGGTCATAGGCGCTTGGAGCCTGAACCAGGGCCGCCAGCAGGGCCCCCTCCTCAATTGAGAGCTCGGAGGAATCCTTGCTGAAGTAGGTTTTGGCGGCACTCTGGATTCCGTAGGCGCCTTCCCCGAAATACACCCGGTTCAGGTAAAGCTCCAGAATTTCTTCTTTGGAATGGCGTTCTTCAAATTCCAGGGCCAGGACGGCTTCTTTTACTTTGCGGAGCAGGGTGCGCTCCGGCGTCAAAAAAAAGAGCTTCATTGTCTGCTGGGTGATGGTGCTGCCGCCTTCGGTGATTTCGCCCGACTTGCAATAACTCACCGCTGCCCGCAGAACAGCTTTTAGATCCACCCCGTGATGGCTGTAAAACCTTTCATCCTCGATTCCCACGAAAGCTTTTTGTACGTGAGCGGGGACTTTTTCCAGGGGAACCGGTGTGCGGTTGACTTCGCCGTGAATTCCGGCGACAATGTTTCCGTACCGGTCGTAGAGAAATGTAGTTTGGTCGAAGGCCGATGCCGCCTTGACCGCGGTAAAGCCGGACAATACCCTGCCGGAATATGCGTGCGCCCACAGGAGGAACGAGGTGATGAAAACAAACAAAGGCAGCAGGGTAAAGCCGGAAAGCTTCAATATCTTGCGAGGTTTTGCATCCATAAAGGTCCCCTTTTTGCCGGCTTGCTATTTAAAATATATGTATTCCTTCGGGGTCCGTTTACCTGTGAAAACAAACGCAAATATTTCCTTCCTGATGCAAATAATAAAGGGGACTGAATTTCAACATAATAAACATATCCTGAGATATGCGGAGGCTGATGAATTTGCTGACTGCGGAAGTATCCCTTTACCCTCAGAAGACTGCAAAAGCGAGCGAAATCATTACGGAGTCGCTTGAGTCGCTCAACCGGTTCAACCTGCAGGCCAGTGTGGGTTCCATTTCCACAAAGCTGCAGGGCTCGGACGAGGAAGTCTGGCAGGGGTTGAAAACCATGTTCGAACAGGCTAAAAAACAGAGCGAAGTCAACATGGTGGTTACAATTTCAAACGCGGCGGCGGCAGAAGAAAGAAAAATAGCCGGGAGGAGGAGGGACTACACCCTTCCCGGATAAATTCTATTTCCGGGATTATCTGCGGGGGCCGGCGACAAAACCGGTCCCTTTCCTGTTTAAAAAGTCAGGTGTTTCCGCCGGATAGGGTATTCTTTTTTTATTTGTATAAAGATAAAATGTAAATAAAATGCCCCGGGGAGAATCGAAAGTGTTTTTTAAAAACTGTATAAAACCTGATTCCGGCGACTTCGCCTGTGAAAGGGAGCAGATGGTCAGGGAGCAGCTTGAGTTCCGCGGTATAAAAAACCGGGCCGTTTTGGAGGCCATGCTGACGGTTCCGAGGCATCTCTTCGTTCCCGAACACCTGCGCAAGTACGCTCATTATGACGGACCGCTGGCGATCGGGGAAGGGCAGACCATCAGCCAGCCCTACATGGTTGCGCTTATGGTGGAGGCGCTTGAGCCGCAGGCGGGGGATTGGATTCTCGAAGTCGGAACGGGCTCCGGGTATGCCGCTGCAGTTTTATCCCGGATAGTTTCCCGCGTTTTTACCGTTGAACGCCATCGGAGTCTGGCTTTGGGCGCGGTCAGGCGTTTCCGGTTGCTGGGATATGATAACATCGATGTTTATGTCGGCGACGGGACGAAGGGCTGGCCGGCTGAGGCGCTGTTTGACGGAATTCTGGTGTCGGCCGCGGCGCCCGCGATTCCGGCTTCCCTGCGCAACCAGCTGAAGCCCGGCGGGTGTCTGGTGATCCCGGTGGGGGGGAGGGGGTACCAGGAACTGCTGCGGCTCAGGCTGGAGCGTGACGGTTCCTCCGTTCAGGACAGTCTGGGGGCTGTGCAGTTTGTGCCGCTGGTCGGCGAGGAAGGGTGGAATACGGAATATTGATGAATTGCATAAGTTTTTTTAAAACCACAGGAATCGGCCCGCAGATGAAGAATATGTATCCCGAGCGGGAGGAAAAGCTTGAAAGCTGTCCGGCAAACCTGGACAAAAGCCGTTTCCTTCCATTCGGAAAAAGGAGGTGCCGATCCTGAAGGAAAACATGCCGGAAGCGGGCGGTGAGGCGGTAAAATTACTTGTTGAAGGAAACAAAAGGTTTGTGACGGGCAGTTTTGCCCCCAAAGACGCGGGGGCTGCCAGGCGGAAGGAGTTGTCAGCCGAAGGGCAAAAGCCGTTTGCCGTAATTGTCGGCTGTTCAGACTCCCGCGTGCCGCCCGAGGTGCTGTTCGACCGGTCCCTCGGCGATCTGTTCGTCGTGCGCGTCGCCGGCAACGTCGTCGATCCCGTGGCGGTGGGCAGTGTTGAATATGCTGTGGAGCATCTCGGGGTACCGCTCGTCGTGGTGATGGGTCATGAAAAATGCGGGGCCGTCAGGGCCGCCGTCGACGGCGGCGAAGCGCCGGGGAGCATTGGCTCGATCGTGGCCAAAATCAGGCCGTCGGTTGATAGGGCAAGAGCCGCCGGGGCTGCGGGCAAAGATTTGTATGAAAGAACGGCCGATGAAAACATCAAAGCAACTGTGTCGGCCCTTAAAGAGAGCCCGGTGATCAAGCATTTTATTGAAGAGGGCAGGCTGGCCGTGACAGGGGCCAAGTACCGCCTCGAATCGGGCGAAGTAATGTTTGACTTTTAGAGAGTGACCGGACAATACAAAGCGCATGGTGTTGAAACAAGCTGCTCCGTTACGAAGCGTCGTCAGTAAACTGAGCGAAGCTGGGGATGCGAAATTGTTTTTAACAAAAGACAAATAAAGGCAGTTTTAAGTAAAAATTCGGGGTAAGCTATATCCGTGGCCGCGGGCAACAATGTACGGCAAAAAACATATCCTGGAATAAGACGGTGAAAGGGAAATGAAGAAAATGCGCCTTGCAGCGGCTGTGTTTGCCGCGGTGTTCCCGTTATGCGCCGCCTGCCGCGCGCCGGGCGGTCCCGCCGGTCCGGACCGGGCCATTGTGAGGGAGAGCGGTGAGCCGCAGGCGGTGGCGTCCGGGCCCGAACGGGGCGCCGTGAGCGTCGCGGCCACGCTTTTCTGGTCCGAGCCGGGGCCGAAAAGGGATCACGACAAACTCATCCTGGAGGAGAAAAACAGGCCTGCGGAGTGGGCCGGCGGGATGGACGCCTCCATGCGCCTGTGGCTGGTGGGGAAGGCGGAGACGGCTGCCCTGTACGGAGAGCCGGTGGTGATTCTCGAGCGCAGAGGCGAATGGCTCAAAGTGGCGGCGGAGGAGCAGAGAACTTCGCTTAACAGTTACGGCTACCCCGGCTGGGTGCCTGCAGTTCATATAACCGGCAGCGCCGCTTATCTCGATGACCTGAAAAACAAGCCTGTTGTGGCGGTAGTGAAAAAAACGGCGTACCTGTACGCCGACCGGGAGCTGACATCCCGGCTTTTGGAATTGAGCTACCAAACCCGCCTTCCCCTGCTGGAAGAAAAGGGCCGGGCCGTTGCCGTGCGGCTTCCCAACGGGGAGACCGGGTACCTGTCCGGAAGCGACGTGAAAAAAGCCGGGGAGCTTGCGTTTTCCCGGGAGGGTATCGTCAACGAGGCCATGCAGTTTATCGGACTCCCCTATATCTGGGCGGGTACGATGTCCTGCGGCTTCGACTGCTCCGGTTTTACCATGCGGCTTTATCAGTCCCAGGGCGTATCAATACCGCGGGATGCCGATGAACAGGCAAAGGAAGGTTTCGAGGTCGCCGGACAGGACCTGCAGCCGGGGGATCTCGTCTTTTTTGCGGCCAAGAAGGGTCTCGGCCAGATTCACCACGTTGGGATGTACATCGGCAACGGGATGATGATCCACTCGCCCAACAGCAGTTCTTCGGTCAGGGTCGAGGCCGTGGACGGCGGGGCATACGGTGAGGAATACTGGGGGGCGAGGCGTTATGCGCGTTAGCCGTTCCCGCAGGTAAGCAGGCGGCTCCCGGTAATTTCGTCTATTTCCGCATTGTCCAGAATTTTGATTATGGTGTAGCGGCTATTGCCCAGCATGTTGATGTCCACCGGCTCGGGAAGTCTTTTTCCCCCCGCGTCGAACAGGATTTTAAGCCTCGGGTAAAGGGGGAAGCCCTTTGGCGAGTCGATTACCAGGGCAACTTCGTTTGAATTGAGTTTTACCAGCGAACCGGAAGGGTAAACTGCTATATTGTTCAAAAAGGCTCTGACGAGTTTGTAATTGAAAAAAAAGTTGCCCGAGCCGGCCAGCATCTCAAACGCCTCGTAAGGAGGAAACGCCCTGCGGTAGACTCTGTCGTGGGTCATTGCGTCGAACACGTCGGCGATACCGACAATTTGTGAGAATTCATGAATTTCTCCGCCGCTGATTCCTTTCGGGTAGCCCGTTCCGTTGTGCCTTTCGTGGTGCTGGAGGGCTATCAGGGCGGTGATTTTTTTTATGTGGGGTCCGCTGTTTGCCAGTATCGTATAGCCGAATTCCGGGTGGCGCTTGATTACCCTGAATTCCTCGTCTGTAAGGGGGCCGGCTTTGTTGAGGATGCGGGGCGGGATGAGAGTCTTGCCCATGTCGTGCATAAGCGCGCCCATGCCCAGATTTAACAGGGTTTTTCTGGTGTAGCCGAGCGATATGCCGGTTATCAGGGAAAGAACGCAAACATTTACGGAATGTCCGAAAAGATAATCGTCCATACAGCGGATGTCTATAAGGTTGACCATGATGGAGGAGTTTTCCAGCAACTGGTCGATGATATCGCTCACGGTGTTTTTGGCTTTTTCCAAAAGCGCCCTGTTCAGGGGTGAAAAGCCGCGGCCCGTCCCCTCCAGGATTTCCCTGGTCAGCTTGACGGCGGCCTGCCTGCTTCCCGCGTCAATGACATCTTCAACGTAAAATTCGGGAATGCTGTCGTCGATAATGTACAGCGCAGGTATTCCGAGCTTCAACAAGCTTTTAATATACTTGTCGTTTAATATGACATCCCTGTTGATAAGGACATCGCCCCTGCTGTTGTATACGGGATGCCCCACTTTCATGCCGGGCTTGAGGCCGGTTGCGGGCACTCTTCTCATTTTTTTGCTTCACTCCGGTTTATTTTAAAGTTACCGTTATTTTCTCTTAAGCCTGTAGAAGAAGGCTGATAACAGCACAGCCGTCAACGTGCTCAGCAGAAGTCCGGCATTTTCGTTAAGACCGCATTTAAATACCCAGAGATAGTACACTGTAACTGATACGGAGACGGTAATTGCCATAAGTAAAAAGCCGGTACTCAATTTGCCTGCTCCTTAAAGCGATTTATTCGTTGTCGTCGTACGCTTCGCTGATTATGCAGGGAACCGAACCCGAGACGAGCCTTCCGGTTTCCAGAACCACGTAAATAACCCTGCCCGCCGGGTTGTCCATTACCAGGCGCGGATCTATCCAGACCTGCCGGCATTTTTTTTCGCTGCAAACCGGGTATTCCGGGCAGTGTCCGCAACAGATATATCCGCATTGTTCGTTTGCGTTGAAGTTGTCTGCGCATTTCGGCGCGGAGCCTTCTTTTTCCTCACGGTAGATGTTGAGGCAGTGGTTTGCCCGCTCCTTCAGAGTCATTTCCGCAAAATCCACGTTCATCCCTCCCCGCTTAACATTATATATGAATTTGAATATATCCGGTAGAAAAAACGCTTGCCGTTCGCGGGTTTGTACGGCTTTTCCGCGCCGCGTTCAGCGGCAGAGCGCCGCCAGGGAGAATGCCGCCGTGACGAGAGTTAGCAGGCAGACCGCTATTACGCCGGGCCAGCCGTGAGAATTCCAGAAAAGTCCTGGAAGAACAGCCCCCAGGCTGCCGCCGGTGTAATAAAAAAAGAGGTAGAGCGAAGTGGCCGAACCTTTCCCCGTGGAGGCGTTGTCGCCGACGAGCGCGCTCGCGGCCGGCTGGGCGGAGAACAGGCCGGCGCAGAGCAGCAGCAGACCGGCGACGACCGCGGGAAGAAACTTCACCAGGGTCAGAGTTATACCCGTGGCCGTCGCGGCCAGGCCGAAGGCGATAACCGGCCTGCGCCCGATACGGCTGGAGAGCGCGCCGGCAACCGGTGAGATCACTCCGGTTACGTAAACGAGAAAAATGAGGCTCAGTACAACCGTCGAGAGGTTGAACGGCGGAGCGCTGAGATAAAAGGTGACGTAGCTGAAAGAGCCCGTGAATGTAAAAAACAGCGCGAAGGCGATGATGAACGCGCCGACCAGGCGGCGGTTCTTGAAATGGTTGAACATCCCCGAGTAGGAATCGAAAAGCCCGGTGTTGCGCTTGAAGTTTTTCGAGGCCGGGAGAAACCGGAGTATCAGCAGGGTGCCTGCAAAGTTCAGGATGCCGAAGGTGAGAAAAGCGGTTTGCCATCTGAACAGCCCGGCCAGCACGCCCCCGAACACCCGTCCGAAAAGCCCGGAGGCGACCATGGAGCTGATGTAGACGCCGATTGCTTTGCCTACCTTGCCGGGCGGGAACTCTTCAGTTATGTAAGCCATGGCTATGGCCGCGATACCGGCTGCAAACAGGCCCTGTACGGCGCGCAAGACCAGGAATGCGGAGAAATTATCGGTAAAAGAAATCAGTACGGTCGGTATGGACAGCAGAAAGCCGGTGGCTACCATAACGGGTTTTCTGCCCAGGTAATCGGACAGGGGACCGTACACGAGAAGGGCCGATGACAGTGCAAAAATATTCAAAGAAACTGCCAGGGCGGCGACCGTCGGGCTCACCCCGAAACTGGCGCTCAAAAGAGGCAGGATGGGCTGGGCGATGTAAATGTCGGAAATTATGGCCATTGTCCCGAAGAATAATACGGCAATGGCCGTCGTATTTTCTCTTGAGCCGCTTTTTGAGAATCGTTCCGCCGTATGTGCCATATTCGTCACCGAAAAACCCTGTTGGTCAAAGTATTCTGAACCGTCCGCCATAAATCCTTTATTTTATTTATATCTCAATATAAAAGCCGGGGTTTTTTGAAAACAAACCCTTTCCGGCTGCCGTTCCCCTGTCCGGAGCGTCGTATGCTGCGGGAATTGCGCCGGGGAGTTTTTCCGGGAAACGTTTGCGGAAGTTGCGGAGTGCAATAGAGAGTTGGGGATTAAGAAGGATGTAATTTTAAGAAAAAAGGTATGTAGCCGCATACCTGATACTTAAAGTAAAAATTTTAGACTATTTTGTTTTATTTAGTAACTTTTTTGCCTTAGGTAATTTTTTATTTAAAACTGGTTAATAAGATAAAATATTAAAACTTTCTTAAAAGACTGTTTGACATTTGATAATCCTTTGTATATAATCAAATCCAAGAATGGAAAATATGGGAGTGTGAAATATGGCGTTTGAAGTTTACAAGCCCCGGGGAGAAAGAGTGCCCAAGTTGCCTTTAGTTACGATTTCAAAGAATTCGATTGTATTAAACAAACATGCCCGCGAAAAATTGAATACGGAAATGGTCGAATTGGCTTATGATCGTGAAACTAATACGATCAGGATAAAAGCTACGGATGACGGGCAAAACATTAAGAAAACAAAAGTTTTTAGCAGGGGATTTTTCAATCATTTCAACATTACTGCCAAAGGAAAATTTCAGGCGAAATACAGCGAAAAAGAGAATGCGCTGTATGTGAATCTGAATCAGTAAAACCCCGCGTTCGTCCGGCAAAAAGGGCATCCGGACGGACCGTCCGGCGGCGGGCGGGCGCGAAACCGCTGCCGCCGCCCGAAGTGGCCGGGACGGCGCCCTTTAACATGATTGTTCCTGCTGTTTACATCATGGGCGGTTAATTTCCGGTTAACCGCCCATGATGTGTCATCAAGGCTTTGGAGGTAGCAAGCTTGAACCAGAGGTTTTTTTACTGCCCGAAATGCGGGGGCGGTTTGTATTACTCAAGGCGCGGTGAGAGAGACCGGCTGACCTGTTCAAAGTGCGGTTATATTTTCTACGAGAACCCGGTGGTCGGGGTGGCCGTAATTGTTTTGAACGGGGAAGGGAAAATTCTTCTCGGCAGAAGAAGCGGCAGTTACAGGGGATTGTGGTGCATACCGTGCGGTTATGTGGAGTACGATGAAGACGTGTTTGATGCGGCGGTGCGCGAACTGAAGGAGGAAACCGGTTTAGACGCGAAAATTAAAGAGGTTTATACGGTCCAGTCCAATTTTCACAATCCCGAAGTGCACACAGTGGGCATCTGGTTTATTGCCGAATCTGCCGCCGGGGAGTTGCGGGCGCAGGGTGACCTGGACGAGGTCGGTTACTTCGACTTGATGTCCCCGCCGCCGCTGGCGTTTCCGACCGATGAGGCGGTGATAAAAAAACTGGCCCAAGAAAAAGCGCTGAGGAATAAGACAACGCAGTTTTAATTGAGCCTGGAATATTGATTTTTATCCTTGCATTTATTTCATTTGAATTTACCTGTCAGAAAGCTTCTTACCGCATCTTTCATGCTGTTTTTATCCGTCACCTTCCTGTGCAGCACAGGTTTTTGATCGAGGTCCCTGAGAGCGGGGGGGATCTCCATGCCGCTGGCCGCCGAGAGGACTTTCAGCAGTTCAAGTTCGGTTTTCCCCTTTACCGTGTTTTCGCCGAGAATGGCTTTGGCGACGCTCTCGTTGAATTTAAAGGGGCTGGCTGTCGAGGCTACGACGGTTTTGGTGGGGTCTCCGGTAGCCAGCGCGTATTTTTCATACACATTCAGCCCCACCGCCGTATGAGTATCGGCAACGTAGCCGGAGCGCCGGAAAAATGTCCTGATGGTTTCCAGGGTTTCCCCGTCGTCGGCGAAGTCGGACCAGAAAAGCGTGTTTATCAGCCCGTATGTCTGCTCGTCGACCCGGTACATCCCCGTATTGTTCAGGCCGGCCATCCATTCCCGGATTTTCGCTCCGTTGCGGCTGCAAAGGTGATAGAGCAGGCGCTCCAGGTTGCTTGATACGAGAATGTCCATTGACGGGGAGATTGTCTTCTTAAACTGGCGCCCGCGGTTGTAGATCCCGGTACGGATGAAGTCGGCAAGGACGTTGTTGGAGTTGGCGGCGCAGATCAGCCTGTTGACCGGCAGCCCCATTTCGTATGCGTAAAAGGCAGCAAGGATGTTGCCGAAATTCCCGGTGGGCACGACGAAGTTCACCTTTTCGCCGGGTTTGATCTCGCCTCTTGCCGAAAGGTCCAGGTAGGCTGAGAAGTAATAAACGATTTGGGGCGCCAGCCTGCCCCAGTTGATGGAATTTGCCGAAGACAGCTTGCAGTTCAGTTTCAGGAGTTCCCGGCTGAATTCCTCATCCGCGAAAATCTCTTTTACCCCTGCCTGGACGTCGTCGAAGTTGCCCTTAACGGCCGCCACCGCGACGTTGTCCCCTTCCTGGGTTACCATCTGCAGTTTCTGGATCTCGCTGACGCCGTCCTCGGGGTAAAAGACGATAATTTCCGTTCCCCGGACATTTTTGAAACCTTCCAGGGCCGCCTTGCCGGTGTCGCCGGAGGTCGCCGTCAGAATCACGACGGTCGAATCCTCCCCGGTTTTAGCGGCAGCCCTGGTCAAAAGGCGGGGAAGAATTTGCAGCGCCAGATCCTTGAAAGCGCAGGTAGGCCCGTGCCACAGTTCCAGAATGAACAGCGAAGCGTCCAGTTTGTGCACCGGCGCTATTTCCGGGGAGTCGAACCTTTCCCCGTTGTAGGCGGACTCCACGCATTCCTTGATTTCTTCAGCCGCGTAGTCACTCAAGTATTCTTGCAGTATTACGGCTGCCCTGTCCCGGTAGCTGTGACCGGCCATGCTCCCGAGACGTTCGGGCGGTACGGGCGCCGTCCTTTCGGGAACGAACAGCCCTCCGTCCGGGGCCATGCCCGTTTTTATCGCCACCGCGGATGAAACCTTTGCGGACAACCCCCTGGTGCTTTCGTACAGCATTACACATCCTCCCGCTTAAAACTCCGTCAGGTTGATTAACTTGAAGTAATACACTAACATTAAACACCAAAAAAAATTTTCAGTAAAGAAAAAAAATGAAGCAACTGTATTTCGAGCCGGGCACAGGTAAATATTTCCGGAAAATTGGGCAGGATATGGATAAAGAATTCCGGAGGAGGACAATGAAAGCGCCCCGATTTTTTTTAAAACTAAAAGGGTTGAATTTGCGCCGCAGCTACCTGAGTTGGCAGGAAAGGAGCCGGAGAGGCGCCCTTTTGCGCTATTACGTCAACAAGCCGAAAGAAGACGCCAGGAGCGTTTTGGGGAAAGGGCTGGACATGCTTGCCGGCCTTGTCCTGATCTGGTCGGCGGGCTTTTTGCTTGTTTTCGGTCTTACCGGCGAGGTCCGGACCGCTCTCGTTTTTTCGGCGCCGCTCGCGGCTGCCGGCGCCTTGCTGGCAAGAAAAATCCTGAAGCACGGCCTGCAGAAACGCAGGTTGCAGAAAAAGTTATGGGCCGCCGGGCAGAAGATCGCGGGGGATATTTCATCGATGAGTTCCCGGAACGAGTTCGTATCTTACGTCAGGGACATTCTGGCGGGTTTGCCGGGTTTCTTCGAAGCGGGTGGAAAAACAAAAGAGAAGGAACCGGCTGCCGCCGGAAATGGAGGGATCGACCTGGTGGGCCTTTACAACGGCGTGCCGCTGGCTGTTCGCTGCCGCTTTCAGCGCGGCGGGGAGAATGCCGGTCCGCCGGAGATCCGGGACTTTGCCGTTTCTCTTGAACTGGCGGGTTACAAAAACGGTCTTTATATAACCTCCGGTGATTTCGTGCCCGGCGTTTTGCCCGCAGTGAGGGAAGCTGCCCGCAAGGGGATAAACATCAAGCCGGTAAACTGCTGCAAGCTGATCGATCTGGCCAGGCGGGCCGGATTCGGAGCTTTCGGCGCGGAAGAGAGCGGGCAGCCCGGCGGGAGGGAAAAATCCCGCCGGCGGGCCGGCATCGGCTTGTTTTTGGATTTTGCCCTTGCATCCAGGAAAAAGGCCGGTTTGTACATGTTTTGCGGACTGTTGCTTTGGGGCGGCCACGTCGTCCTGAAAGGGAGCACGCCGCTCAGCCTGCTGTATCTGTTTTTTGCCGTATTGAACCTTGCTGCCGGCGCCTGCAGTCTGATTTACTGCAAAACCCTGGAAGGGGAGGATCCGCTCGAGGGTCTTGAAGTGGAAAACCGCCGGTAATTTCTTCAGGTCCGGATAATCCCGGCCGGCGCCGGAGCTTTAAATAACAGGCCCGCAGGTTTAAATGAAGGCTGTCGCGGACAGCCTGTCCGCTCCTCCAATTTCGCAGCCTCGCTGCGCCGGGTTCATTTAACGACGCTACGCGAAAGAGCAGCGGCTTCAACGGCAGGAAGATTTCAATGCTATGATAAAAATAGTTTGTCGACAACCTCATCCTTACAGGGCTTGTTTTTGCAGGCTGTGCCCGTTATCATAGTATAAAACGGCAGATAAACAGGAGCTGGAATGATAAAGGACTACCGCAAGTGGTTTCTGGGCCGGGTAAAGAGAGCCATAACCGGTTTCGGCATGATTCAGGACGGTGACAGGCTGGCGGTGGGGTTGTCCGGCGGAAAGGACAGCACCTCGCTTTTGCACGCTTTGCACCTGATCAGCCGTTCGGCGCCTGTCAGATTCGGGCTGGAGGCGGTTTACGTCGACCTTGGCTGGCCGGTGGATACCGCTGCGCTGCAGGAATTCTGCCGGGACCGGGATGTAGCCCTGCACATTGTTAAAACAGAAATCGCCGAAATCGTTTTTGAGGCGAGGAAAGGGGAGAATCCCTGCGCCCTGTGCGCTCACCTGCGCAGAGGGGCTTTTCACGGAAAGGCTTTGGAGCTTGGCTGCAACAAGGTTGCCCTCGGTCACCATCTTGACGACGTCATTGAAACATTTTTGATGAGCCTGATTTACACCGGCCAGTTTCGCACCTTTTCCCCCCGTACCTTTTTAGACCGGACCGGACTTACCATGATCAGGCCGCTGATCTTCCTGCCGTCGGAAGAGATCCGCAAATGGGTGGAAATGGAAAGACTGCCGGCTTTGCCGAATCCGTGCCCGGCGAGCAACGCTACGAAGAGAACCGAGGCCAGGGAACTGCTGGCTTTGCTTGCAGGGCGCTTTCCCGGTTTGAAGGAGCGCTTTCTTACCGCGCTTCAGACCTTTGACGAGCGTAATCTTTGGCCCGTTATCCGCCGCAGCGGATACGGAGATTAGGCGGGAGTCGTGTTTTCAGTTCTTGCCGGATGGAGATGTGACTGCCGCTTTTATATTTTACGGGGGTGATAAAAAATGACGTACGAGGAAAAAATCGACAGTCTGGCCGGTCTTTTGTGTATGTCCAAGCGCACTTTTGCCCTCACAGGCGCCGGAATCAGCACCGAAAGCGGCATACCCGACTTCCGCAGTCCCGGTACTGGTCTCTGGACGAAGTTCGATCCGGTAAAGGTCGCCACCGTATCCGCCCTGCGCCGCGATCCGGCGGCCTTTTACAGAATCAACCTCGACCGCTGGACAAGATATTCGGAAGCAAAGCCCAATGCCGCCCATTACGCCCTCGCCCGCCTGGAAGGAGAAGGACTTCTGGAAGGAGTGATTACCCAGAACATCGACGGACTACACCGTCAGGCGGGTTCGAAAAACGTCTGGGAAGTCCACGGCCACCTGCGCACCTGCCGCTGTATGGAATGTCAAAAGAGTTACCCGTTTGATTTTTTGACAAATCAGTTCAATTCCGGGATTAATCCTCCACGCTGCCGGGAATGCCGGGGAGTATTGAGGCTGGACGTGGTCCTCTTCGAAGACCCGATGGGGGAGGATTTCTTCCAAGCCATCCGCGTTCTGACCGGCTGTCAGCTTCTCATAGTTGTGGGAAGCAGCCTTCAGGTGTATCCGGTTGCCTCCCTGCCCGAAAAAGCCGGCCGGCTGGCGATAATAAATCAGGGGCCGACCCCCTGGGACGACCGTGCCGACGTTGTCATCAACGACAGGGCGGGAAAGGTCTTCACCGACATTATCAGCGCTCTGGGCAAAAAAGGCGTCCGTCTTTAGTATGAAAAGAATTCATCTCATACAGGAGGAAATGCAAAAAAAGACGAATATTATGAACTGTGGGAAATGTCCGGCGACATGAGAGGAAAGGGGTGAACCGTTACGATACCCTTAAAAGACGACATTCCTTCGAGAACCTTCCCGATTGTAAACATCACCCTTATTGTGGTCAATTTCTTGTTTTTTGCTTACGAGTTGTCCCTGGGAAAATATCTGGACTTTTACATATACAGCCACGGTGTTATTCCGGCCATGCTGGTGGCCGAGGGATTTACCGCGGAACAGATAACCCGGCTCACAACCGCCATGTTCCTGCACGGCGGCTGGTTCCACGTATTGAGCAACATGCTCTACCTGTGGATCTTCGGGGACAACGTCGAGGACCGGATGGGGCATTTCAAGTATCTTGTCTTTTATCTTCTGACAGGTTATGTCGCAACTATCGCCCATGTCCTGTACACGCCGGTTTCCCCCGTTCCCATGATCGGCGCCAGCGGGGCGATTGCGGGGGTGCTGGGGGCCTACCTGATTCTGTTCCCTTACGCACGGGTGTTGACCCTGGTATTCATTTTCATATTCATCCAGATTGTACCCATACCCGCGTTAATATTTCTGGGTATCTGGTTTGTCCTGCAGTTCCTGAACGGCACCGCCAGCCTTTCGGCCCAGACCGCCCAGAGCGTGGCTTTTTGGGCGCATATAGGAGGTTTCGTGTCGGGCATGCTGCTTGTCAAGCTCTTCGCCGGGCGGAGAAGATATGCCGGATAGGACGCGGTCATCCTTAATTTACCTCGTATTTTAAAAAGGATTGCCGGGCCTGCTGTCGAATCTCTTCGCAAGGTGGAGGTGACGGCGTTGATCAGGTTTACATGCGACTGCGGGAATGATGATCCCGAAGGATTTGATATTTACGTTTCCCAAAGCGATCTCTGCGGTATCCTGACGGTTTTTTGCAAGTGTTGCGGGGATATCAAAGAAGACCTGGTGACATGCAGCAGAGATTCGATAATGCTGAAAGCGCAATAACTTCGGAGCGAAAGCCAATGAGTGAGCGGTGACAAAGCACTGCCAAAAGGGCGCCAACAGCTATAAACGAAGGCAGCGCTTTCGTCAGCGGCCAACGATATTGTATAGCACCGGCTGCAATCCTGCACAAGTGAGCTGTGTTTTGTCAAAAGCGAACGATTTTGCGCAGCGAGGCTGCGAAACCGGGGGCGCGGACACGGACGTCGCGCCAGCCTGAACTGAACCAGGAAGGTGAGTTGAAGGCGGCCCGGTTTCGCCTTAAAGCTTGCAGTCAAGAACCTCGAACCCTGCGGCCATGCAGGGTTTTTTAACGCTGCGGATATTTGTCATTCCTGAGCCCGCGGTGTATCCCCCGTCATATAATGTATAAAAAACGTGGGGGCGAATGGTATGATCCTGTTCGTGCACGGCATGGGCCACAGCGACGATCGTATGTACTGGAAGGAATGGGCCGGCCCGCTGCGCGCCGCGCTTTCAGGCGAGGGGCTCGATTTGGGGGAGGATCGATTCGGGGGGGTTTACTATTACGACCTTGTGCCGCGTCCCGGTATGGGGGGGAGCGGCGCGGAAAGCATCCGGACGCATGTTCATGATTTGAAAGAGAGGGCGGTAAGCGAATTCAGTCTGGCGCGCGCCGGTTTTGCGGGGAGCATTGAGGCGGTCAAAAAGCTTTCGCAGCAGGTTGTCGACAACTTCGGCGACATATTCGCCTACCTTTACCTGGAAAAGATCCACCGTTCCGTCAACGACCGCGTTTATGAGGCTATAGGGAACAGTGCCGCGCCGGCGCATCTCGTCGGCTACAGCCTGGGATCCGTGGTCTGCTACTGTGCCCTTAAGGAGAACCCTGCCGCCGCCCGGCGGGTAGCCCAGTTGATCATGGTCGGCAGCCCGCTTTTCTGGTTGAAGCGCGGAGTGGCAGAGCATGCCGACCTTGACTCGAGACCTGAGACAGGGCGCTTTGTAAATATCGCGGGAATCCTGGACATTGCGTGGCCGCAAGCGGTTCCCGGAATAATAAAGGGACTGGACAGCCATGTGGAGTTTTCCATCAACCCGTTTGACCCGATAAAAGGGCACCGGGAATACTTTTCCAAGGAACAGGCCTTGAAAGTTATTGCCGGGGAATTAAAAAAAGGATGGCTTTAGTATCCGGGACCGGTGCGTTTTAAACGCGAAAACCGCCTGTCGCGGGCGGCTGGGAAGCTGCGCGGACTTGAAAGGCGGCTTTTCTTTATGGTATGCCTGCTTGCTTCGTCAGCGGCCGGAAGCTTTAAATGCGCTCCGGCCGGTTTTACACGCCCCGTTGCAGCAGCGGTTTATTTTTTGCTTGCGAGCTTGGTCATGAGGCTGGCCAGCACCTGTTTTTCCTGTTGGTCGGCTACGTCCCACAGTTCTTTGACTGTCTTTTGTTCGGGGTTGGCGGGAGGCACGTTTTGCGCCAGCAGGTCCCCCACCTGCTGGGCCATCGATGTAATCTGCTCCCGGGAGATACCCAGTTCTTCGGCAAATTCAACCGCCTGTCCGAGAGTTTTTTTCCAGTTTTCCCAACTGGAGTTGGCAATATTCAAGTTTAGATTCATTTTATCCGCACTCCTTTTATCGGGTTTGAAAGTTAGTCTGCCCAGTTTTGCTCCATTTATACTTATTTTGGATAACCACCGCCGGCGAAGGGCGCCGCCCTCTTTTTGGCGCGCTGCGCCTTTGTTGATTTTTTTGTTTTTCCATTATGTTACAGGAAGTTGCCGCCTCAATTGGGAAGGTGTTGCATGTTAAGCGTAGAACAATAGATGAAAATAACTTTGAATAGGGGTGGTGTCTTGAAAAGGAAGCTCATGGTTACGCTTGCTTTTGTGTTGCTGATGGCTTCCGTATCTTTTCCCGCTTATGCTGCCGATAACATCCGGCTGCAGGTGAACGGCGACGAGGTGCCGTCACCGAACCTGACCCTTGTCAACGATTCCACCATGATTCCCGTGGACAGGTACGTCAGTCTTGCCGGCGCTGAAATCAGTTGGACAACTGACAACAGCTTCGCCATCACCGAAAACGGGGTGACCCTGAACCTGTCCCCGGGTAAGAAGGAAGCCATGCTGGGTAATAGCCCCTTGGAGTTGCCGGTCGAACCATATAAAACGGAGTCCGGCGTGTTTGTCCCGCTCCGTGCCGTCAGCAGTTCCTTCGGCTTCGAGGTTGGCTGGGACGGAGAGCAGAGGCTGGTTACGTTGACCCGCAACGAAACCAGGGACGGCATGACTGCGTCTGATTTGCTGGCGAAGTCTTCGGTAGCTGGCCTGGCTTACAACACTTACTCCATGGAGGGCCTCTTCAATATTGCCGTGGACATCTCGGCGGACGGAAAAGATATTGAAAAAGCCCCGAAAAATGTAACATCGAAGCTTACCGGCCAGCTTCAGAACGAGCCTTTTCAGGCCTATATGAAGCAAGTGATCGACACGGGGGTCGAAGAAACCCCTGAAATGATTGTTGAAATGTACATGAACGAGGAAAAGGTGTATGTTAAAGCCCCCGGGCAGGACTGGGTCGCCCAGGACATGCCCTTCTCCCCGGAATTCTGGAAAGAGCAGCGGGATATCCAGTCCGATCCCATGAAGGCGGTCGCACAGATGAAGGAATTGGGCATTCTGCTGAACTTCGGTAACGATGTGACAGTGAATGGTGAGGACTATTATGTTGTAAACGCCACCATGGATATGGAAAAGTTTATGCAGGGTTATCAAAATATAATCCAGCAGGCGATGGGCATGGTGCAGCAAACGGACTCCGAAATACAGGAGAAAGCGCAGCAACAGATGCCGGAAATATTTAAAAACGCCGTAATGGACTACAGCTATTCGGCCCTGATCAACAAGAAAACGCTGATTAGCGACATTGTACATTCCAATGTCCGGCTTGAACTCACCATCAAGAATCCAGAACCGTCGGACCGGGAACAAAATAGCGGCACACCCGACGAAATCAAACTTGACATGAACGTGAATGGAGACATCACCATCAGCGGCCTGGGCAGTCCCTTCAACGTTCCGGACGTAAGCCCGGCTGTAAAATAACCGCATGGTTCCAGCAAATCAACCAACGAGTGGTCAGTTAAACGTAAAATATTATGTTTTTACATTATTGCCCCTTTCCATTTATGGATCAAGGGGCATTTTGATATCCGGGACGAAGGGCGCCGCCCTCTTTTTGGCGCGAACCTTTTTGACCTGGTGCGGTTGCGGCGGGCTTTGTTTTCGTGTTTTGTGTTATAATACAGGGGTGGGTAATATTTGCGGCGCCGGCAGTTCAGGCGAGATTGGGAGCGGATTGTATGAGTGTCGTCATCCTTGCCATCGAAACCTCATGCGATGAGACCTCGGCGGCGGTTGTGGCCGATGGTTCGGAGATACTGTCAAACATAGTGTCCTCCCAGGTGGACGTTCACCGGAAGTTTGGCGGAGTGGTGCCCGAAGTTGCTTCCCGCAAGCACCTGGAAGCAATCAACCAGATCACCGGGGAGGCCCTCGCGTCGGCGGGAGTAAGTTTCAGGGACCTTGACGCAGTGGCGGTCACTTACGGTCCCGGTCTTGTCGGCTCGCTGCTGGTGGGGGTTTCAGCCGCCAAAGCCATAGCCTTCGGTCTTGATCTGCCCCTGGTGGGGGTGAATCACCTGGAAGGGCACATTTACGCCAATTTTCTGGTGGAAACCGACCCCGGATTTCCTCTTTTATGTCTGGTTGTTTCCGGCGGACACACCGACCTCGTGTTTTTGGAGAAGCACGGGAGCTTTTGCGTGATCGGCAAAACTCGCGATGACGCGGCCGGTGAGGCCTTTGACAAGGCGGCACGCACCCTGGGACTGGGTTATCCCGGCGGGCCTTTGATCGATAAGCTTTCACGGGAGGGGAATCCGGAGGCGGTAAGCTTGCCGAGGGCTTACCTGGAAGAGGGGAGTTACGACTTCAGCTTCAGCGGGCTTAAATCGGCGGTGATCAATTACGTGCGCCAGGCCGGACGGCGGCTGGAAGAGGTAAATGCCGCCGATGTTGCCGCCGGTTTCCAGAAGGCCGTGGTAGACGTTCTGGTTGACAAGACTCTTGCCGCCGCGCGGGATATTGGTGTTTCCACGATCCTGCTGGCCGGCGGGGTGGCCGCCAATGCCGGACTGCGGGCGGAACTCGTTGAAAGGGCCGGGAAAGAATCGCGCCGGGTAATCATTCCGCCTCCCGCGCTTTGCACCGACAATGCAGCAATGATTGCATGCGCGGCTTATTTCCGGTACCTGCGCGGCGCGTTCGCCCCGCTTACGCTGAATGCCGTGCCCGATTTGAAACTTGGCGAAGACAGATACGAAGGAAATTTCAGAGGCAAAGTGTTTCGAACCGGACACCCGTATTGAGGCAAAATAAAGAGTAAAACAGATAAAACAAGAGTAATTGCAATTAATATCGTGAAAACGTTAGATTTTGAGATGCTAAGACTTTTTTACCAGTGAAATAGGAATTCAGTCCCAAAAACAGGGGTTCTGTGGATGAAAAAAGTTGTGGATAATGTGAATAAGTCTGTTAATAACTTATAATGTAAGGGGTCATCCTGTGGGTGAAATGACCTGGAAATACAACACACTATATGTAGAAAATGTTATTCTGCGGGAGGCCGTCGAAAGCAACATCCTCCCCGTTACTTCCACCTGCAACATGCAATGTGTTTTTTGCTCCCATCTGCAGAATCCGCCGGAAGTTGAGGTCTGGCGCATCGCTCCCAGGAGTCCGTCGGAAATTGAGCGGACACTTTCCTTTATGGATCGGGGGAGGCCGGTGGTAATCGGTGAATCGGCTTCGAGGATTCTGGAGGGCGAGCCTTTTACTCATCCCGAGATAAAAGAAATTCTCAAGCTCGTTCGCCGCCGCCTGCCGGATGCAACCATAAAGATAACCACCAACGGGAGCCTCCTGGACGAAGAGACCGCCGGTTTTCTCAGCGGCCTCGGCAATGTTGAAGTATGCCTTTCAATGAACAGCGCAGGCCGGACGGCGAGGGCTTTATTGATGGGCGATACGGGCGACTGCGCCGTGAAGAGCCCGGTTTGGCTTAAAAATTGCGGGGTGCCGTTCCACGGGAGCGTTGTTGCCATGCCGCACCTCGTCGGCTGGGCCGATCTCGAAGAAACTGTGGCGCATCTCTGCTTCTGCGGCGCCGAAACGGTACGTTTAATGCTCCCCGGTTATTCGCGCCTCGCCCCTCCGGCTCTTCGCTTTGAGCCAGCGTTGTGGGAAGAGTTGGGTGAATTTGCAGACAGCCTTCGCAGCAAAACAGACGTTCCGCTTACATGTGAGCCGCCGCTGATAAAAGACCTGAAGGCAAGGGTAACGGGAGTGATTTCCGGTTCGCCCGCTGCCAGGGCGGGAATCCGCCGGGGGGACGTTATCGAAACAGTCAACGGCTCAAACGCAACTACCCGCGTCGAAGCCTTCAACCTGGTATTAAAGGCCGCGTCGCCTGATGTTATTGTCAGGAGAAATGGTGAAACAATGAAATTCGGGATTGACAAAAAAGCCGGTGAAAGGTCGGGACTGGTCATGGATTACGATCTGGATCCCGGAATGATCGGGGCCATGGCCGGCGCCGTCCAACGGCGCGGTGTCGACAGGGTTCTCGTAATGACTTCCGAACTTGCCCGGTCTGTTGTCACCATGGGCCTGCAAGAGTTCTGGGAAGGCGGGGCGGAAGTCGAAGTAGCGGCGGTGAGGAACAGATTTTTCGGCGGGTCCGTTAAAGCCGCCGGCCTGCTCACGGTGGAGGATTTCGCGGCAGCGGCGGATGAATATTTTGCGCTTGACCGGGCCGGTTGCCCCCGGCTGGTACTGCTTCCGGGGATGGCTTTCGACTTCCGGGGAAGGGATCTCGCCGGACGTCATTATACCGAGCTTGAAGAAAAGCACGGCATACCTTTTCTGGTTTTGTGAGCCGTCTTCACCGAACCGGGCAATACTCCACGCGTCCGCTTTCGGCAATTTTTTGATTGCATCGCGGACGGTTGAAGGTATTTCGCCTTTTCGTGAGCAGGAACTTTCCCCCGTATTGTTGAATAAAACAGTGTATTGCTTGAGGTAGGTTGAAGCAAAGAAATTAAAGGAGGTTTGTGGCGATGAAGGTGAAACAGATTTCTGTTTTTTTGGAAAACAAATCGGGTCGCCTGGCTCAGGTAACGAGAGCGCTTGGAGAAAACGGGATCAATATCCGCGCGCTTTCCATCGCCGACACCACGGATTTCGGCATTTTGCGGCTAATTGTGAACGAGCCGGACAGGGCGTACAGGACTCTCAAGGAAGCCGGTTTTACCGTCAGCGCCACCGACGTGATCGCTGTAGAAGTGGCGGACAGGCCCGGCGGCCTGGCGGAGGCGCTGGGACACCTGGACCGGGCGGGTATCAACATAGAGTACCTTTATGCCTTTGTCCAAAAAGCTTCCAACGCGGCCCTGGTTGTTTTCAGGGTGGAGCAGATCGACGAGGCGGTAAAAGCTCTCCAAAAAGAAGGCACCAGGATTTTAAGCGGGGAAGAGGTATACAGACTTTAGAAGTAACTCTTTTTAAATACGGCAATATTCAGAATTGTCAATATCGTAAAAAAATTAACGATAATTGTGTCTGATTCTTGTTTATTTGACTTAGCTATTTTTAATGAAAAAAATTACGAAATTTGGTGAAACTATGGATTCGGTATATTTTATAATTACTAATGGACAAGTATAATTCTTATAAAAAAAATCAATGACTTTTATAAAAAATGTATAAGTTTTTCGGCGGCTGTAAAAAAAAACGAAGGGAGTGATGACTAGACAATAAAGGGGGCAGCCGCTGTTCAGCGGGGGGGTGATTGGAAAAGTTTGCGCAGTTGATAAAAGCGACCGGTGCAAGTGTTTGTTGGTAAGTATACTGTATACAATATATTAATATTATATACTACATACAGTATAGTAAGCAATAATTGGACAATATAAATTAATATTTCGGGTTGAGATTCATCTATACAAAAGGGGGTTAAATTTTTTTATGGCCAATCCTCCAGTAATGACCGTATGTCTGGCAGGCAACGCCGGAAAGTACAAGATGAGTCTGCCGGTCGGGCAGCTTCTTTTACGCGGTTTCATGTCCGGGGTGTACATTGCAGTCGGCGCCGCCCTGTGCACGGTTTGCGGGACTGAAGTGGCGAAATATCTGGGCGCCGGCATAGGCAAACTGATCGGCGGCGCCGTGTTCCCCGTAGGCTTAATCGCGACCGTACTGACCGGCATGGAACTGTTTACCGGTGACGCGATGCTCGGCCCTCTGGCTGCCATGATGGGCAAGACCAGTTGGGGCAGTGTATTTCGTAACTGGTTTTTTGTTTATATAGGCAACTTGATTGGTTCACTGGCCTGGGCCTACCTGATGGTAATGGGTCCGTTCACCCAGGGCGCCCTGGCCGCGGCCGAGCCGAATGCTTTCGGCATGAACGCCGTAGCCATAGCGGTGGGGAAGACACTGACCTACAAGTCCGTGGGGAATATCGGTCTGTGGTCCTGCTTCCTCAACGGCATAGGCTGCAACTTCCTGGTCAACCTGGCTATCCTGCTTGGTATAACGGCCAAGGAATTCATAGGCAAGTTTTTCGGTATCTGGTTCCCGATCATGGCGTTCGTTGCCATCGGGTTTGAGCACTGCGTTGCCAACATGTATTTTCTGCCCGCGGGTCTGTGGATTTACCAGGCCTTCCCCGGGATTGCCACCAAGATGGTTGACGGCAAGCCGTGGAACGCCCTGTTGAACAAGTTCGGCGGTTTGACCTGGGGCGATGTGTGGCTGTGGAACATCATTCCGGCTACCCTGGGGAACATCATCGGCGGCATGGTCTTCATCGGCGTCGTTTATTTCCTGTGCTACAGAAATGAATTTCCCGAGGAGCACAGACCCGGTTACGTTCCCCCCTCCACAACGGTGAGCAAGTAAAATACGCGGCTTATTGCGGTCAGTTCCCCTGAAAAACAGTTGCAGCCGTCCCCGTCCGTTTTCCGGAGAAAGCTTCGTTGCAGTTTTTCGGGGGAAACCGGCCGACTCTTGGCACAGGAGGTATCCCGGGTGCGGATGTCCATACCGGCTTATTTCACCCTCGGCCTGCTGACACTCATGGTTATAATCTCGTTTGCCGCCAATCCGGAACCCGGCTTTTTACTGGTAACCATACCGGGAATCTTGATTCTCTTCGGCATACCACTGATCCTGAACGAGATGAACAGAAGGCACATGGACAAGATCGATTTCCGCGACTTCAAGCTGTACAGGATAAAGGATCTGGAGAGGCTTAAAGTCGGAGATCCGGTTCGTCTTCGGGGAACCGTAAAGAAGGTGTCTTTAAAGTGGCTGAACAGGCCCAATTTCCGGATAGACGACGGCAGCGGTGAAATTGGCGTGTTCTTGTTTTGGGCGCCGCGGGAGGATATCAAAGCAGGCGACAGGGTTGAAGCGGCCGGTTCCCTGCGGTCCGGCCTGAACAGGCAGAAGAATGTGTGGGGTATCAAGATAGAGAAGGTAGAGCGGTAAGAAAAAGAAAGAACGGGAGGAGGTACAGAAGATGGCAGCCTGCAGATGTGGAGAGAACGGATATGGCAAAGAAGAAGCCATGCAAAAGCTTTTGGACCAGTACCGCGATTACAAAGGGGGGCTTATTCCCGTGCTTCAGGAAGCCCAGAACATATACGGTTACCTGCCCAAGGAAGCCCTTCAGAGAATTGCCAGAGAGTTGCGCATGCCCTTCAGCAAAGTATACGGAGTAGCCACCTTTTACGCTCAATTTCACTTAAAGCCCCGCGGCCGCAACATTGTCCGCGTGTGTTTGGGGACAGCCTGTCACGTAAGAGGCGGCGCCAAGATATTCGAAGCCGCCAAAGAGCATCTTGGTGTAGGTCACGGCGAGACCACCGGAGATCTTCGTTTCACTCTTGAGACAGTGGCCTGCATTGGCGCCTGCGGACTTTCCCCCTGCATGATGGTAAACGACGACACGCACGGGCGCCTTGTTCCCGGCGTAGTAGGAGAGAAATTAGAAGCTTACAAGTGAGGAGGTGGATTTAGTGAAGAATTTAGAGCAACTGCGCGTCCGGTACAGAGAGCAGTACAGGCAGAAGCTCAGCCGGCCCCGGATAGTGGTAGGGCTTGGCACATGCGGGATTGCCGCTGGTGGAGAGAAAGTGATGGAAGCGATCAGAGAGCGGGTTGCTGCGAAGGGGCTGGATGTAGACATAGACTTCACCAGTTGCATAGGCATGTGTTACAGAGAGCCCCTCGTAGAGATCGCCCTGCCCGGCAAGCCCGGCGTCATTTACGGAGACATATATCCCGACAAAGTAGAGAAGCTTATAGAGAGCGTGGTTACCGGCCGGCCCGTATTCGAGTGGGCGGCCATGCAGATAGTGGAAGACGGCGTCACCCCTTACGAAGGTCTGGACATAATGGAAAGCGCCCCCTACTACGAGAAGCAAGTTCGTTCAGTCACCTCGCGATTAGGGCGAACGAACCCCGAGAGCATAGTTGACTACATTGCCACCGGCGGGTACGAAGGGATAGAGAAGGCTCTCAAGATGGACCGGCAGGCCGTTATAGACGAAGTCAAGAAATCCGGTTTAAGAGGGCGCGGCGGCGGTGGATTTCCCACTGGGAACAAGTGGCAGTTCGTATACGGCGCCGTTGGAGACAAGAAATACGCCGTGTGCAACGCCGACGAAGGCGACCCCGGCGCCTTCATGGACCGCAGCGTTTTAGAAGGCGACCCCCACGCCGTACTCGAAGGCATGATGATAGCCGGATACGCCATCGGCGCCGACGAAGGGTACATTTACTGCCGGGCCGAGTATCCCCTCGCCATCAAGAGGCTGAACCTTGCCATTGCCCAGGCCGAAGAGCTCGGCATACTCGGCGACAACATACTTGATTCAGGCTTCAGCTTTCACATCAAGATCAAAGCCGGCGCCGGCGCCTTTGTTTGCGGCGAAGAGACCGCCCTGTTGAATTCCATCGAAGGCAAGCGCGGCATGCCCCGGGTAAGGCCTCCCTTTCCCGCCCACAAAGGTTTGTGGGACAAGCCCACCGTGCTCAACAACGTTGAGACTTACGCCAACGTACCCTTCATCATCCGCAAAGGCGGCGACTGGTACGCAGCCATGGGGACCGAGAAGAGCAAAGGCAGCAAAGTATTCTGTCTCACCGGCAAAGTCAACAACACCGGTTTGTTGGAAGTGCCAATGGGCATCACCCTGCGCGACATCATCTTTTCCATAGGGGGCGGCATTCAGGGCGGCAAGAAGTTCAAAGCCGTCCAGAGCGGCGGGCCGTCCGGCGGCTGCATACCCGCAGAGCATCTCGACACCCCCATAGACTACGATTCCCTCGGAGCCCTCGGCGCCATCATGGGTTCCGGCGGTCTCGTCGTCATGGACGAGACCACCTGCATGGTCGACGTAGCCAAGTTCTTTTTGAACTTCACCCAGCTCGAGTCCTGCGGCAAATGCACCCCGTGCCGCGAAGGCACCAAGCGTATGCTCGAGCTTCTGCAGAAGATCTGCGACGGCAAGGGCGAGATTGAAGACATCGCCACCCTGGAGCGCCTGGCCAAAGTGATCAAGAACTCCGCCCTGTGCGGGCTCGGTCAGACCTGTCCCAATCCCATACTTACCACACTGCGCTATTTCCGCAGCGAGTATGAGGCCCACATTATCCACAAGCGCTGCCCGGCCGGAGTTTGCAGCGCGCTTCTGGTGTACGTCATCGACTCCGCAAAATGCACCGGCTGCGGCGCCTGCGCCAGGGCCTGCCCTGCGGGGGCGATCACAGGCGAGAAGAAAGAGCCCCATACCATAGATGCAAGCAAGTGTATCAAGTGCGGCGCCTGCATCCAGAGATGCAAGTTCGATGCCGTTACCAAGGCGTAAAGGAGGGAAAATGAATTGGCTAACGTCACACTTACCATAGACGGCATTCAGGTTACCGTTCCCAAGGGCGCTACGGTTCTTGAAGCTGCCGAGCAGGCTGGCATATTTATTCCGACTTTCTGCCACGATCCCGAGCTGAGCAGGCCGGGCGCCTGCCGGATCTGTGTGGTGGAAATCCCGGGCGCCCGCAACCTGCCCGCTTCCTGCGTTACCGAGGCTACCGAGGGCATGGTTGTCTACACCGCTTCGGAAGCTGTTATCGAAGCACGGAAGACCAACCTTGAGCTTCTTTTGGCAAACCACCCGGAGGACTGCCTCACCTGCCACAAGAACGGGGAGTGCAAGCTTCAGGAGTACGCCTATATTTACGATGTCAAGTTCGGCGCTTTTGACGGTGAAAAGCACGGGTATCCGGTTGAAGATGACAATCCCTTTATCGTCCGGGATATGAACAAATGCATTCTGTGCGGCAAATGCATCCGGATGTGTGAGGAGATTCAGGGCAACAACGCCATAGATTTCGCCTACAGGGGTTTTAAGGCCAAGGTGGGCCCGGCCATGGATTCCACGTTAAGTGACACGGAGGTTTCCAACTGTGTGTTCTGCGGCAACTGCGTAGCGGTTTGCCCGGTGGGCGCGCTGAGCGAGAAGGGAATGCTGGGCAAAGGCCGCCGCTGGGAAATGAAAAAGGTCACCACGACCTGCCCGTACTGCGGCGTGGGCTGCAGTTTTGATTTAAACGTCAAGAACGGCAAGGTTGTCGGCGTCACCTCGACCCGCGGTGATGTCAACGGCCGCGCCCTGTGCGTGAAGGGTCGCTTCGGCTACGGTTTCATCCACCATCCCGACCGGCTCAAAACCCCTCTTGTCAAAAAGGACGGTAAATTCGTAGAGGTTTCCTGGGATGAGGCGATCGGCCTTGTGGCGCAGAAACTGGGGGCCATAAAAGCGAAGGACGGCGGAGACGCCATAGGTGTCCTGTCCTCCGCCCGCATAACCAACGAAGAGAACTACCTTATGAACAAACTGGCCCGCGCGGTGCTCGGTACCAACAGTATCGACCACTGCGCCCGTCTCTGACACGCTCCTACTGTCGCCGGTCTGGCGGCAGCGTTTGGAAGCGGTGCCATGACCAACAGCATCGGAGAAATAGCCGGAGCCGATTTCATCCTCACCACCGGCACAAATACCACGGAAGGTCACCCGGTTATCGGCATCCAGATTAAAAAGGCCTTGAGAAACGGAGCCACCCTGGCCGTGATTGATCCCCGCAAGACCGAAGTGGCCGAATTGGCGCATTACCATCTTCAAATCAATCCCGGAACCGATATCGCCCTTTTGAACGGCCTTGCCAACGTAATTATCGCTGAAGACATCTGGAACAAGGAATTTGTCAAAGAGCGCACCGAGGATTTCGATGCGTTGAAGGCAACAGTGGCAAAATATACTCCCGAGTACGTCGAGGGGATAACCGGGGTGCCGGCGGACACGATCAGGGAAGTGGCCAGAGGCTACGCGAAAGCCAGGAACGCCACCATCCTCTACACGATGGGCCTTACCCAGCACATCTGCGGTACCCACAACGTCTTTGCCGTAGCCAACCTGACCATGCTTTGCGGCCAGATTGGCAAGGAATCCAGCGGGGTTAATCCACTCAGGGGCCAGAACAACGTTCAGGGCGCCTGCGACATGGGCGCGCTGCCCGCTTTCTTCACCGCTTACCAGCCGGTAGCTTCAGAAGAAAACCGGGCCAGGTTCGCCGCTTTCTGGGGAGTGAAAGAGCTACCCTCCAAGCCCGGTCTCACCGTTGCCGAAATCCTTGAGGAGTCCGGCAAGAGAATCAAGGGCATGTACATCGTGGGAGAGAACCCGGTATTGTCCGACCCGGACGCCGGCCATGTAATTCAGGAGCTTGAGAAGCTTGATTTCCTGGTCGTACAGGATATTTTCCTTACCGAGACGGCACAATTGGCCGACGTGGTTCTGCCCGCGGGAAGCTTCGCCGAGAAGGACGGCACCTTCAGCAACACCGAGCGCCGTGTTCAGCGCGTGCGCAAGGCTGTCGAGCCGCCCGGAGAGGCCAGGGCCGACTGGGAAATCATCTGCATGGTGGCCACAGCCATGGGTTACCCGATGAAGTACAACTCTGCCGAAGAGATCTTCGACGAGATGAGGAGAGTCACCCCGTCCTATGCAGGAATCTCCTATGCAAGGCTGGAGAAGGGAAGCCTGCAATGGCCGTGCCCCACGGAAGATCATCCGGGAACCGTCTTTTTGCACGCCGGCAAGTTTGCCAGGGGCCTGGGCAAGTTCCATCCCGTGGAGCACGTCCCGCCGGATGAACTGCCCGATAAGGATTATCCGCTGATCTTGAGCACGGGGCGGAGGAGATACCATTATCATACCGGCACAATGACCCACAGGACAGGCGCCCTTGAAATCTTCTACCCGTCCGAGTACCTGGAGATCAACTGTGCCGACGCCGAGGAACTCGGAATTTCCGACGGCGACAAGGTCAGGTTGATTTCGCGCCGCGGTCAGGTGGAGGTTGCCGCCCGCATCACCGACACGGTCATGCCGGGTATGGTCTTTACCTCGTTCCAGTACCCGGATGTGCCGATCAACAAGCTGACCAACCCCGCCCGCGATCCGATCGCCAAAATACCCGAATACAAGGTCTGTGCGGTGAAGGTGGAAAAGGTGAGCTAGCTTAAGGAAATCCTTCGGCTCATATAATCCGTTATCCAGTTGTGAAGGCAAAAAAAGCAAGCTGGCTAAGGGGTGTTTCGATAGAACCGGCTCCCGTTTAATACGGGAACCGGTTCTAATTTCTTTATCGGTACAATTTAAAACTGAAATACTTAGAATAACTCAGATTATAAATAAAAATTTTACAAGCAGGAAAATGTTATAAATTTGTACAATAAATCCTGTATAAAAGATTTCGGAGGAAGTATGATCGAGAAAAACTTCAACATCCCGTTTATCGCCGACCTGGCCCTTCACGAAAAGCAGATCCAGCAGAATTACCGCCCAATCATCGCCATACATAAATGGTTTGCCAGGCGCCCCGGCACTTTGTTCCGGGGGCTTTTGCTATCTGAATTTGTTGGAGGCAGTTTAAAGGATAATTTTTATAAAGCCCACAATCTCAAAGGAATTAAAGTTGCCGACCCGTTTATGGGCGGCGGCACGCCTCTCATCGAAGCCAACCGCCTGGGGTGTGATGTCGTCGGTTATGACATCAACCCGATGGCTTATTGGATTGTAAGCCAGGAAATTGAGCACCTCGATCTGAAAGCCTACCGCGAGGCGGCAACTACTCTACAGAGTTACTTAGAGAAAGAAATCGGCACCTTTTATAAAACCAAATGCAGAAAATGCGGCTCTCCTAATGCCCATGTCAAATATTTTATCTGGGTTAAAACCCGCAAATGTGACGGGTGCGGGGGTATTTTTGATTTATTTCCTGGTTATTTGCTTGCTGCAAACAGCCGCCATCCTAGAAATGTCGTTATTTGTTCCGCATGCGGCGAGTTGAATGAGGTGGATGATCGAAAGAAACCCGGTATTTGTCAGGCCTGCGGCTCTGGTTTAAAACTAAACGGTCCGGCGAAACGCAATCGCTGCCAGTGTCCCTACTGTAGTAAGGTTAATACTTATCCCAATACTTCAAATGGGGCACCTCAGCACCGTATGGTGGCGATAGAGTATCACTGCCCTGCCTGTAAGCCCAACCAGCGGGGCAGGTTCTTCAAGAAACCTGACCAGGAAGATTTGGCGAAATACGAGAAAGCTTTCGAAACCTGGAGACGGCTGTGTCCAAGCTTCGTGCCTGACGATGAAATCCCGCCTGGTGATGAAACAGACCGCCTTCATCGATGGGGGTACCGGCGCTACCGCGAGATGTTTAATCACCGTCAACTACTGGGGTTGGAGTTGAGCTGCCGGTTTATCGCCAGGCATAAAGACAGTAAAATCCGCAATGCGCTGGCAACGAATTTATCCGACCTGCTCCGCTATCAGAACATGCTTTGCCGTTACGATACTATGGCGTTGAAGTCGCTGGATATGTTTTCCGTTCATGGTTTTCCGGTAGGTTTGATACAATGTGAATCCAATCTGCTTGGTATTCCCAACAGTGACAAGGGCACGAATGTGGGGAGCGGTGGTTGGTCAAATATTATTTTAAAGTATGAACGGGCTAAAGCATATTGTGAAAACCCCTTTGAGATCCGGCGTCAAAGTGGGCGCAGAATACAAGTGGCGATTAAAGGAGAATGGATTGGAGAGCACCGAAATACCTCTGTAATGTCAGAAAGAAGGGGTGTTGAACTCCATTGCTGCAGTTCAACTTTTTCCGACTTGCCGCCCGCATCCCTTGACGCGGTTTTAACCGATCCTCCTTATTTTGCCAGCGTTCAATATGCCGAGTTGATGGATTTTTGCTACGTTTGGTTGCGTCGGTTGGCCATAGACAACAGCGGGGTTTTCAAAAAGCATTCTACGAGAGATGAGAACGAATTAACCGGTAACATTACAATGGAGCGGGGACTTTTGCATTTTGCGGAAGGATTGTCTGCTATCTTTGTTAAAATGGCGCGTGCATTGAAACAGGGGGCACCCCTGGTATTCACCTATCACCATAATACAATTGAAGCATATTTGCCTGTCGCGGTGGCAATTCTTGACGCTGGTTTGACCTGTTCTGCGTCTATCCCATGCCCGGGGGAGATGGGTGCTTCCATTCACATAAACGGTACAGGATCGTCTGTAATTGATACAGTTTTTGTTTGCCGTTCAACCGGTTCCGTCCCGCGGCATATTATCGTATCCACACCTCAAGAAATAGCCGGGTTGCTTTTGGAGGATATAAAACTTATCCGTACCGGAAACATCAGGTTAATCCGGGGAGATATACGTTGTATCGCTTATGGGCATCTTGTCCGCTTAGCTGTATGGAACTTGCGGAAGAGCTGGAATATTGACTTATCAACTGAGGAAAAGATGAAGGTCGTTGCACGGACTATAGAAAAACTCGGGGGATGGACCGGTATTGAAAAGCATCTGCCGGATGATTTGTTAAGCGCTTCCGCCTGTCGAACGTCTTTGGCCCGTGAACAGCAAGAATATTACGGAGGGGAAGATGATGATGAAATTTCCTTTTGAAGTGTCTTTTTCAGAAATACCCGGTTGCGTGAATTCAAATCAAGATGATGTTTTTTGTGCCCCTACCTGTACAAATCCAGCAGCAGTCCCTGAATTTCGTCAATCCTGTCGACTATGTCGATATTTTCCTTCTGCTGCCTGATGAATTCGCTGGTAAGCTCCTCGATTTTCCGGTTGATTACTTCCACCCTGGTCAGTATTTGGGCGGAGTACATGCCGTAAGTTTGCGAAATTTTGAAGAAATGCTTCAGCACGAAGGAAAGGTAGTCCCTGATCAATTCCTTGTACTCTTTAATTTTCTGAAGGCTCGGTCTTTCCTTGATTTCCTCGCCCAGTCCGTTTATCTTTTCAAGCTTTTTCTTCAATTCCCGTTCCGCATATTCCTTTTTGGCTGAATTGAGGCTTGCCGAAAAATCACCGTCACGGGTCTGTTTGACTTTGTATGACTTTTGTTCCTGCAGCCGGCTGCTGATTGGCGGCACCTTCATTTTGTCCCCCCGCCCCGTTTCCCTAGATCGGTTAAGATCGCCTTCTTTAAGCAGTATATCTTAAAAACCGCGGACGGTCCATATGGCCGTGCAGACCGGGCGGGAAGGGAGTTTCCCTGCGGCTGCGCCCCGGCGCTTTTACTTGGACGGCCCGGCAAGTTTTTTCTCAAAAGAGTCGGGCGCCGGAAGGTTATTATATTTTTTTGGCGAAATTAATTGTAATGTCGACCAAAAGTTTCCTCCTCCGCTGCCGGCGCAGTATCGCTGCAGCGTCAACCGGGCCTTTTTGCCTGGTCTTCTTTTGCAACATTTCACTGGAGAAATATTCCATGATCAAGCTAATCGACGAAAAAGCTCAATACCTGACCGCTGCGGCAGCAGTTTTCTTCCTTCTGGCAATGATCTATACAGCCTTCAGTCAGCCCGGATTTTCACAGGCTGCTGCAGGTCCGGCAGCGCCGGGTGCGGATAACGGAGATCAAGCCGTTGCCGTGCTCCTCTTTCACGCGGTGGATGTGGCTTCCGGCAATCCCAACAGCACAAGCCTCAAGGACCTGGAGGAGACTTTCCAGGCCTTGAAGGACCTGGGATACAATCCGATCGGGCTAGAAGAGTTCCACGCCTTTATCGACGGCCGCCTGAATGTTCCGGAGAAGGCGGTGCTAATCACCTTCGACGACGGTTACAGGGATATTTACGAAAACGTCCTGCCGCTTACAGAAAAGTTCCATTACCCGGCCGTGGTGTTTACGGTCACCAAGTGGTTTGCTCCCCATCCCAGACCGGAGAACAGCCGCCCGCACCTGAGCGTCCAGGAGGCCGGAGAACTGCTGAAATCCGGGTGGTCGATAGGCGGCCACAGCTACGACGGCCACCGTATGATCGCCGGCGAGGGCGGCGCCGCCGGGCCTTATTATGTCACCAGAATGTGGATGGCTGCTGAAAAACGGGTGGAAACGGAGGCGGAATATAAGGCGCGGGTGTGGAGCGACATCTGTCTCGACCGGGCGGCGCTGGAGATGGCCGGGGTGGCCGAACCGCGTGATTTTGCCCACCCTTACGGAGCGTTTAACGCCGACGTTGTGGAAATGCTCAACGAGGCTGGATACACCTACCTTTACATGGACAAGCCGGGTTTGAACCGGCGGGGGCAGAACCCCTCCTATATCTACCGGATACCGGCGGGCCGCAACGCCCACGAAACGATGGCCCTGCTGGGATGGTATTTTTCCACGAACAGGTGACATTTCGTTATTCCGTCCTTTTACAGGCGATAAAACAGGAGGACTTGTTTCCTGTTTTGTTTTTTTGTTTTATAATGGGGACGGAGGTTGCGGCATGCCGCTGCAGCAAAGGAGATGATTTTTTGGTTGCGGAAGAACTCCGCCGGCTGCTTGAGGATGTCAAAAACAGCCGGCTGGATGTCGAAGAAGCTTTGGACAGGCTAAAAATCCTGCCCTACGAAGATCTGGGGTTTGCGGTGGTCGATCATCACCGGGCCCTGCGCAGGGGATTCCCCGAGGTTGTTTTCTGCCAGGGCAAGACTGCGGATCAGGCCGTACGGATATTCAAAAGCCTCTGCGGAGGCGACAGAAATATTCTCGGCACAAGAGCTTCGAAAGAAGTGTTTGAAGCGGTTCGGGAGGTTTGCCCCGACGCCGTTTACCACGAACTGGCCCGCACCATCGTGGTGCGGCGGGGCGCGCAAGAGCTGAAAAAAGGCAATATCCTGGTTGTCAGCGCCGGCACGGCGGATCTTCCCGTTGCCGAAGAGGCGTGTGTCACCGCGGAAATTATGGGGAACGAGGTGCAGAGGGCCTACGACGTCGGCGTGGCCGGCATTCACCGGCTGTTGGGCAGGCTTGATTTGATTCGCCGGGCCCATGTGATCATCGTCGTGGCGGGAATGGACGGGGCGCTGGCCAGCGTGGTTGGGGGGCTGGCCGACCAGCCGGTCATCGCGGTCCCCACCAGTGTCGGATACGGGGCCAGTTTCAACGGTCTTTCCGCGCTTCTTTGCATGTTGAACAGTTGCGCTTCCGGGGTGGGTGTGGTAAACATAGACAACGGCTTCGGCGCCGCAGTCCTTGCCAACGCCATTACCCGGATGATTGGGAGGGCAGGCGGGTGAAAGCGGCATACTTCGACTGTTTTTCGGGGATCAGCGGCGATATGTGCCTCGGCGCTCTTGCAGGGGCCGGGGTCGACCTCCGGTCGCTGGGGGAAACGCTGGCCGTCCTCCCGGTCGGCGGCTATGCCTTGCGCGAAGAGAAGATCGAGAGGGACGGCATAGAGGCATCAAATGTCTTCGTGGACCTGGCGGAGAAAGAACAGCCCTGCCGTCGCCTGGCCGACATCCGTGAGATTATCGCCGGCAGTCCGCTGCCGGAGGAGGTCAAAGAAAAGAGCATGGCTGTATTCAACCGTCTTGCCGCGGCGGAAGCGGCCGTGCACGGCACTGTCCCGGAGCATATACATTTTCACGAGGTTGGGGCGGTTGACGCAATAGTGGATATAGTAGGCACGGTGCTGGGTCTGAAAGTGCTGGGTGTGGACCGGGTTTACGCCTCTCCCCTTCCCCTCGGAAAAGGTTTTATCAGGTGCGTGCACGGCATTATTCCCAACCCCGCCCCGGCAACCCTGGAAATTTTAAGGGGAGTGCCGGTTTACGGGACTGCTGTCGAGGAGGAACTGGTCACCCCCACGGGGGCCGCCCTGATTGCAACCCTGGCGGACGCTTTTGTCGAAATGCCGGCCATGCTGGTTGAAAGAATCGGGTACGGCGCCGGCAAGAAGGAAATGAAGCACCCGAACCTTTTGAGGCTGGTTGTGGGGGAGCTCCGTGACGGCGTTCCAAAAGCATAAAAAAATTTGTATTTTCACCGCTTGTTGTTTTGCTTGTGTATACCGGGAGGAGGGTGAATCAGATGCAGGTCGAGGTCAGGGTTTTTTGCGGTTTGGAAGGCTGCATGCCCGGAGCTAAATTCGGTGAGCCGATTCCGGTGGAGATTGACGGGGGTTCCAGCGGCAGGGAGCTTTTGGACAAGCTGAACATTCCCCATGAGAGAGTCCTGGTTTTCCTCGTAAACGGGATTCATAGGGAGCTTGACGACATTCTTTCGGATGGCGACCGGGTTTCAATTTTTCCCCCGGTCGGCGGAGGGTAAAATGGTGGAGCGCAAAAGAATGACTGAGGGGACGGAAAAGTTTTTCGACGTGGGATACAAAATCTGGCTGGAACGGAACGGCGCTGTTTTAGGGGACGGATTGCTGAAGCTTCTTTCCAACGTACATTCTGCGGGTTCGATCTCCCGGGCCGCCAGCGAGATGGGCATGTCCTACCGGGCCGCCTGGGGCAAGATCAAGGCGGCGGAGGCGAACCTGGGCGTTTCCCTGGTCGTCACCAGAGTCGGCGGCGAGGCGGGCGGCGGGTCGAAACTCACGCCGGAGGCCGAAGAGCTGCTGAAAAGATTTCGCAGGCTGAAGCAGGAAGTCGAACGTTTCATGCTGAATATAAATACGAAAGTGTTCGAGGGCTGGCCCGGCCCGTAATTTTAACCCTCCGTTATATAAGCTGCAGCATAGCGATCCGCCGGCGCCGCAGCCATAAAAAGCCGGGCATGAAAATTGCAAATTATAAACATAAGGGCACTTTTTTGCAAATTTACTTGTCTCTTTTTGAAAAAGGTGATTCTCTTTGGATGTGTACTGGCAGGGGCTGGCAGAAGCAGCCGGGCTCCTTTTCAGCGGGGACCGCGAGGTTGTCGAGGTAATTTTGCGCACCCTTCACGTGTCCGGCACGGCCACGGTGATAAGTGTTTTAATCGGGCTTCCGCTGGGCACTTTTCTCGCCCTGACGTCCTTCCCCGGGCGCAGGTTCATAGTGAGCGTGTTCAATTTCGGCATGGGGCTGCCTCCGGTGGTGGTAGGCCTGGCTGTTTGGCTGGCCCTTGCCCGTTACGGTCCTTTGGGTTTCATGGGGCTTTTGTATACGCCCTCGGCCATGATTACCGCCCAGGTGATCATTGCGGCGCCAATTGTAACCGGCTTTACCGTCGCGGCCATCCAGTCATTGAACCCGAAAATCAGGCTGCAGATCCTGGCCTTGGGGGCTACGCGCCTGCAGTTGCTGCTGCTGCTTTTAAGGGAAGCGCGGCTGGGTCTCCTGGCTGCCGTAATCGCCGGTTTCGGAGGGGCGATTTCGGAGGTGGGCGCCTCGATGATGGTCGGAGGCAACCTGGAAGGCTACACCAGGGTGCTTACCACCGCCATCGTTATGGAAGTAAGCAAAGGGGAATGGGAGGTAGCGGCCGCCTTGAGCGTCATCCTTCTGGCGCTGGCTTTCGGAATTACCGCCGTATTAACCGGGGCGCAGCAGCGTGGAAGGTGATATTGCCTGCAGCGGCCGAACTCTTCGCAACTTAACGCTGTCCGGGAAGGTGAAATGTATGAAGGACTCTTATCTGCGGGAAATCAATTACCTGAGAATCTCCGTCACCGACAGGTGCAACCTGCGCTGCAGGTACTGCATGCCGCGGGAAGGGGTGCGAACGATTCCTCACGAGGAAATACTGCGCCTCGAGGAGATTGAATTTATCGTGCGGGCAGCGGTTCTTGCGGGCATAAGAAAAGTACGGCTGACCGGCGGCGAACCCCTCCTGCGCAAGGGACTGGAGGAACTGGTCCGGCGTATTGCGGGTGTCCGGGAAGTCGACGACATAAGCTTGACCACCAACGGCCTGCTCCTGCCCGGCCGGGCCGGGGTTTTGAAAGAAGCCGGACTGAAGAGGGTTAATATCAGCCTGGATACGCTGAGGGCAGACCGCTACCGGGAAATTACCCGGGGAGGAGAACTCGCCGGGGCATGGGAGGGCATCAATTCAGCCCTTGCCGCCGGCCTGCACCCGGTCAAACTGAACACCGTCGTAATTCGCGGCTTTAACGACGACGAGACGGCGGCGATAGCGCGCGTCACTGTAAACAGGCCTTTGCACGTGCGTTTCATTGAGCTTATGCCGATAGGCGCGTCCAACTCCTGGGCGGCGGATCGCTTTGTCCCCGCAGGCGAGATAATGGACGCGATAAACAAAAAGCTCGGCCAGCTCCTGCCGGTCGAAAAGCCTGAAGGAGGCGGCCCGGCAAAATACTACCGCCTGAAAGGCGCTGCGGGCACGGTCGGGTTTATCACTTCGATGAGCGAGCATTTCTGCGGCAGGTGCAACCGCCTGCGCCTCACCTCCAGCGGCGGTTTGAGACCGTGCCTTTACGACAGCCGGGAAATCGACTTGAAGGAACCCCTCCGCCGGGGAGCGTCGTTGAAGGAACTGGCGGCCCTCATTGAGGACGCCGTTGCGGTAAAACCGGACCGGCACCGCATGTTTGAAGGCTGGCGGGATCAGCGGCGGGTGATGTCCCAAATCGGGGGTTAGCGGAGAAGAAATACTGATATAAAGAAAGGGTGCTTTTCATGGGCATAATAATAGCTGTCTGTACCAGCCCGGAAAAGGGAATGAGGAAAAAAGACGTGCGTGAAGGCTTGCTGGTGGAGGACCACGGCCTGCAGGGCGATGCTCACGCCGGTCCCTGGCACCGTCAGGTTAGCCTTCTGGCTGTGGAGAGTATAAATAAGATGAGGTCGATGGGTCTGCAGGTCGGCCCCGGCGATTTTGCGGAAAATCTCACCACCGAAGGAATCGATCTTGCCGGCTTGCCACTGGGAACCCGCTTGAAAATCGGGGATGAAGCTGTCGGTGAAGTTACCCAGATCGGCAAGGAGTGCCACACCCGCTGCGCCATCTATTACCAGGCGGGCGACTGCGTGATGCCCAGGGAAGGCATATTTGTCCGCATTGTTAAAGGCGGTACCGTCAAGGCCGGGGACGCGGTGGAAGTGATCGCTTGAACTGCCCGTGATGATGAAATGCCGGGCGCGCCTTCGTAAACGGCGGACGGCGTTGATTCAGGCCTGCAGGCGGAAGTGAGCCCGGCAGGAAGCTGCCCGGCAACCAACCGGAGGTTCGGATGAAAAAAACCGTTCCAGTAATCGGTCTGGCCGGATATTCCGGCGCAGGCAAGACCACCTTTATGGAAAAACTGATTGCCGAATTGAAAAGCCGGGGTTACCGGACCGGTGTTATTAAGCACACCCACCACCCGGTTGAGTTCGACCGGCCGGGCAAGGACACCTGGCGTCACGCCAGGGCCGGTGCGGATACAGTGGTTCTTGCCGCCCCGGGAGGAGTGGCCCTGTACAGGAAATTTGAAAGGGAGCCCGCGCCGGAACAAGTGGCTGCGATGATTGAAGGAGTGGACATAATCCTTGTCGAAGGTTATAAGAGCGGGCACTGGCCGAAGATAGAAATTTGCAACGGCCGGACGACCGAACGTCCGGAAATACCCCGGGACGAACTGCTGGCCGTAGTCGGCGGCGGCCCCGTTTCGGAAAAGCCCTGTTTCGGCCCTGACGACGCTGCGGGTGTGGCTGATTTTATCGAGGGAATGTTTTTAAAAAAGAGGTGAACGACATGCAGGAAATACCTCAAGAGGTTTTGAAGGCAGTTGAAAAAACCGCCAAGGACGGGCGGATCACCTGTTCCGCGGCGCGAAAGCTTGCAGAAGAACTGAAGGTTGGTCCCCGTGTCGTGGGCGGGGCGTGCAACCAGCTTAAGATTAAAATCAAAGCCTGCGAGTTGGGGTGTTTTTAAAAGCGTTGCCAGGGGTGCGGAAATGGCCGAACTTTTTAAAGCGCTTACTCTGGAAGAAGCCAGGGCTGTTTTGGAGTCGAACCTTCCGGACGGAAAACGGGGGGAAAGAGTATCCCTGCTGGAAAGCCTCGGCCGCCGTCTCGTCAAAGAGGTGCGGGCGGCCGACGATGTTCCCGGTTTCGACAGATCGATCGTCGACGGTTACGCTGTACGGGCCAGAGACACCTACGGGGCCTCCGAGGGGCTTCCCTCTTACCTGGACGTGTGCGGCGAGATTCTCATGGGGCGCAAGCCCGATGGCGAGGTCGGCGCCGGCCGGGCGATGAAAATCGCCACCGGCGGGATGCTTCCGCCCGGAGCCGACTCCGTGGTGATGGTGGAGTATACGGAAGAACTGGACGACCGCACCATCGGGGTGATCAGGCCGGTGGCCCCCTGGGAGAACGTGATCCGCAAGGGCGAGGACATTGCCGCGGGCGAGGTGGTGCTGCCCGCCGGACACGTGATCAGGCCCCAGGACCTCGGAATTCTTTCAGCCACGGGCGTCACCGGGGTCGAAGCGGCGCCGGTTGTAAAGGTGGGCATAATCTCTACCGGGGACGAACTGGTACATCCCGGCGAAAAGCCCGGCTTCGGCCAGGTCCGCGACATCAACTCGTACACCCTTTACGGTGCGGCGGCGGCCTGCGGCGGGGAGCCCCGCCTTTACGGGATTGTCGGGGATGAGTTTGACGAATTGAAAGAGGTCCTGCAACGGGCGCTGAGTGAAAACGACATGGTCCTGATATCCGGGGGCAGTTCGGTGGGCTACAGGGATGTCGCTTCCGGGGTGATTGAATCAATTGGGGAGCCCGGCGTGCTGTTTCACGGACTTTCGGTCAAGCCCGGCAAGCCCACCATCGGGGCGGTTGTTTCGGGTAAGCCGGTATTCGGCCTGCCGGGGCACCCCGCCTCGGCCATGGTGATTTTTGATCTGATGGTCGCCCCTTTGATCCGCGCGGGCAGTTACGAGGGATGTAAAGAGGATCTGAAGGAATTTCCCTTAAAGGCGGTAATAACCCGCAACCTGCGCTCAGCGGCAGGCCGCGAGGATTTTGTCAGGGTAAGGCTGTTCAACCGGGAAGGCCGGCTTTTTGCCGAGCCGGTGTTGGGCAAGTCCGGCTTGATAAGGACAATGGTAAAAGCAGACGGCCTGGCCCGCATCCCTGCCGGCAAGGAGGGCGTTGAGGCCGGCGAAGTGGTGGATGTCAGGCTGTTTTAAGGTCGGCGCGACGGTTTGCTGTTGTGCCTTTTATAATAATGCGTCCGTCACGGCAGCGCCTTGTCACTGCCGATACCGGCGCTCTGCCAATTTAAACGTGGGAGTTGTACGGATGAAACGAAATATTTACCTGGACGACCTTCCCCGGGAAGAAGCTCTTGAACGCTACCTGAGACACCTGAGCGACGCCGGCGCGTTGAGACCCGGCCGCCCGGAAACCGTTCCTGTTGAAGAGGCGCTCGGGAGGGTTACCGCCGTGCCGGTGTATGCCCGGATTTCTTCTCCTCACTACCACGCGTCGGCCATGGACGGCCTGGCTGTGAAATCGGCTGATACTTACGGGGCTTCGGAGACTTCGCCGAAGCAGATGAAAGTCGGCGAAGAGGCGGTTCCGGTTGATACCGGGGATCCGCTGCCGGAAGGCTGCGACGCCGTAATCATGGTCGAGGACGTTCACTACGTGCGGCCGGACGTTGTGGAAATCATCCAGGCGGCTCACCCCTGGCAGCACGTGCGGGTCGTGGGGGAAGACGTCGTTGCCACCGAAATGATCATACCAGCCAACCACCGGATCAGGCCCGTGGATATCGGAGCTGCGCTGGCCGGGGGGGTAATATCCGTCCGCGTATATCCCAGGCCCAGGGTCGCCGTGCTCCCGACGGGATCTGAACTGGTACAGCCCGGCGCCGGTTTGAAGCCCGGAAACATAATCGAGTACAACTCGCGGATGCTCGGCTCCATGGCGGAACAGTGGGGAGCCCGCGCCATCCGCCGGGACATAACGGCGGACGATTTCGACAGCCTGAAGGAAGCGCTGAGCAGAGCGGTGGACGAGGCCGACATAGTGCTGATCAACGCCGGTTCGTCGGCAGGAAGCGAGGACTACACCGCCGCGGTAATCAAGTCGCTCGGCGAGGTGCTGGTGCACGGCGTGGCCATTAAACCCGGCAAGCCGGTCATCCTCGGCGAGGTCGGGGGCAAGCCGGTGATAGGCGTACCCGGCTATCCGGTGTCGGCTTATCTGGGTATGGAGCTGTTTGTAAAGCCGGTGCTTTTCAGGAAAGTGGGGCTGGCGCCGCCGCCGGCCGAGAAGATGGACGCCGTCATATCGAGAAAGATGGTCTCACCGCTGGGCGTGGAAGAATATGTAAGGGTTAAGCTGGGGCAGGTGGGGGGCAAGGTGGTGGCCACCCCGATTTCCAGGGGCGCCGGAATCCTGATGTCCCTGGTGCGTGCCGACGGCATTGTCCGGGTGCCGCGCCTGTCGGAAGGGTACGGCGCGGGGGAAACGGTTGCCGTGGAACTGCTCAGGCAGCCGGAGGAGATCAGGGAAACCACCGTTGTCATAGGCAGTCACGACATAGCCCTGGATGTCCTGGCGAACTTCCTGCATCAAAAATTCCCCGCGGCTTCCCTTTCTTCGGCCCACGTCGGCAGTTTGGGCGGGCTAACCGCGCTGAAGCGGGGGGAAGCCCATTGCGCCGGAGTGCATCTGCTCGATGAGGAAACCGGTGAATACAATGTCTCATACGTCAAAAGACTGCTTCCCGGCAAGGACGTCGTGCTGGTCAACCTGGCCTACCGCGAGCAGGGACTGGCCGTTGCCAGGGGGAACCCCCTGGGAATCCGCGGCCTGGAGGATCTGGCGAGGGACGGCGTGACTTTTGTCAACCGCCAGCGCGGCGCGGGCACGAGGATCCTGCTCGACTACCTGCTGAAGCGGCTGGGTATCGACCCGGCCCGGATATGCGGTTACGAGCGGGAAGAGTACACCCATATGGCCGTGGCCGCCGCGGTCAAGGCCGGCGCTGCCGGCGCCGGGCTGTGCATCCGCGCGGCGGCGCAGGCGTTGGGGCTTGATTTTATAAGTGTAACCGAGGAGCGCTACGATTTGTGCGTTCCGGCTGAATACTGGGAAACACCCTACGTGCAGAGACTGCTGGAGGTAATGGCGGAAGACGGTTTCCGGGAAGAGGTGGGCAGAATCGGCGGCTACGACCTGCGCGACTGCGGGAAGGTCATGTGGCGCAGCGCCGGGGTTACAATTCTGCATAAGTAGGCAGCGCTTTTGTCAAAAGCGAACGGCTTTGCGCAGCGGCGGCAGCATCACCCGGCGCAGCGAGGGTAACCGGACTGCGGCGCGAAACCAGCGGGTTGCCGACGTTACTGCCTTGAGTATGAGAAACTTTGAGGTAAAAGGGCAACTCCAAGACTATCCTGCCGCCGCCTTTGCAACGGCGATAAGTGCAGCGACACAAAAGTTCTTGCAAATATCTCGCGTTTAATTTGTAACCCCGCTTAAACTTTTGTGTCAAAGCTGCACGCTTTTAAATCCTGCAAGTGCCGTGCGGAGGGTTTGGCTCTTAGAGTAAAAAACATAAAAATAGTGTGCCCTGGCAAAAGTTTCAAGGTGCGCTCAAGCAGGCACTTGCCCGGTCCGCAGCAAGCCGCGGTGATGTCGGAGCGAAAGCCAATGAGTGAGCGGTGACAAAGCACTGCCATAACAAGCAAAATGAGCGGTGACAGGGCACTCCCCAAAGAGTACGGGGTGCATAAAAAACGGCGCCGAGCGAGCGTTTCAACCTCAAGTGCTTTGTCAACAACCTCACCGGTGTTTTTAAAGACGCCGGTATATTTTTTTACAGGAAGGGCCGGACGGCCTTTTTTTGATGAAAATTAAAATTTCCTTAAAATTGGCATTCTGTGAAGGGTTTTGCATCATCTGCGTCAAAATCTCCAAACGGGCTCTTTATTATATTCCTGGTTGTGAACCGTCTCAAGGAACGCAAACGTCTTTTTAACAGAAATATTTGCCGGTGACGGCAGTCTTGTCAAAGCTTTTTTTCAGGAGGGGATGTCCGGACATGATAAAAAGAATATTGTTGATCGTAATTCTGGCGGTTGCGGTCGTTGCGGCCGCGGCAGGAACGCCGGCCCCGGAGGCGGAAGCCGGAAAACTTTCCGATCTCGGCGAGGCGGCCTGGGCCAGGCAGGAGATTGCGGAGATGAACGCTCTCGGAATTATCACCGGGTATCCCGAAGGAGTGTTCAGTCCATACAAAAATGTAACGATAATGGAAGCAGTAGTAATGCTGATCAGGGCCATCGGCCTTGAGGAACAGGCCAGGTCCCTGGATGACGCGAGCGTGGATTACGAAATGCCGCAAGGCCTTACCTGGGGAAGGGGCTACCTGATTGCCGCGGTTCAAAGGGGTATGCTGGACGGGGCCAATCTGTACCAGTTTAAGCCCGGAGAGCCCGCCACCCGGCTCGAGGTTGCCCTGCTGACCTACTACGCGCTCAAGCTCAATTCCGAAAGCAGCCCGCTGGCTTTCGCCGACGCGGGCCAGATACCCCAGGAACGCCACGGCCATATTGCCGCGTTGGTCAACAACGATATCATGCGCGGTCTTCCCGGTAACCTTTTCTGCCCCTATGAATATAACAACCGCGCCCAGATGGCCGTCCTTTTGTCCAGGATTATCGGCAACAAGTTTGCGGATCCTTACCCGGACCGCCGTTTGAGCGGCACTATTTCATCCGTTGACCTGAACAGCCAGCTTCTTTCAATCCAGCCCGGAGGGAACAAGTTTTTTACTTCCGACTGCGAGGTATTCATTGACGGAAACAGTGCGGCGCCGGCCGATCTCAATGCGGGTGACGAAGCCGAACTGATTCTGGATGAAAGTGGCCAGGCCGTCTTTATCAAGGCTCACCGGCAAAAGGACTATACCAGCTACAAGGGCAAGGTGGAGTCCCTGTTCCCGATAGCCGGGGAATACTGGCTGGCCCTCGTCGACTTCGGAGGAAATAATCTGACCCGCCCGGTAGCCGGCGGTGTCGGGGTTAACGAACCGGGCGGCCGCAGAGACATTTCGTCGTTAAGCGAGGGTGAATTTGTTGAAATCAAGGTTTCCGACAATAAGATAATAGAGATAAACTCACTGGATTGCACCACCCTGAGTGGTAAGGTTGAATCGGTTCAATATTCCAGCCTGACTTTGCGTGACGACAGCGGAGAAGAGTATGAATTGGACGTGCCCGGCAACGTCGTGGTGATGAAGAACGGCGGCGCAATGACCTACGAAGGTGTCATGGAAGGCGACCTGGTGGAAGTCTCTGTATATGATGAAAAAGCGCTTAAAATCGACGTCCTGCGTTCCGGCGAAATCGAGGGAGAAATCGAGGAGCTCGACACCTCCGGCACCTGGGGGATCACCATCGTCGACGACGACGGGGACACGGAGGAATACACGGTGGACGACGACGTCGAGGTGGAGAGGGACGGAAGAACGATTGACTTTGAAGATCTGGACGAGGGCGAACGGGTCAGGCTGGAGCTTGACAGCGATGATTACGTCATCTATATAGAGGTTTTGGACGAAGACGATAACGGTGAAATCGAGGGAGAAATCGAGGAGCTCGACACCTCCGGCACCTGGGGGATTACCATTGTCGATGACGACGGCGACACGGAGGAATACACGGTGGACGACGACGTCGAGGTGGAGAGGGACGGAAGAACGATTGACTTTGAAGATCTGGACGAGGGCGAACGGGTCAGGCTGGAGCTTGACAGCGATGATTACGTCATCTATATAGAGGTTTTGGACGAAGACGATAACGGTGAAATCGAGGGAGAAATCGAGGAGCTCGACACCTCCGGCACCTGGGGGATTACCATTGTCGATGACGACGGCGACACGGAGGAATACACGGTGGACGACGACGTCGAGGTGGAGAGGGACGGAAGAACGATTGACTTTGAAGATCTGGACGAGGGTGAATGGGTCAGGCTGGAACTGAACAGCAGGGACATCGTGGTCGGGATCGAAGCTGACGAAGAAGTGTCCATCATAAAAGGCGTTGTTAAGGACCTGACCACCGACAGCTCTCAGGTGATAATCAGACTTGTGAGGGAAGACAACGGACGCACCGCTCAGTATGATGTAACGAGCGATACCGTCTGCGCCAGGGATGACGATGATATCGACCTTGACGAAGTCATTATCGGCGCCGAAGTGGAGGTGCGGGTGCGGGACGGGGAAGCTGAAAGGATAAAAGTGACCAACGACGAGGACATCACGGTGGAAGGTGAAGTAACCAGCGTGGATACCAGCCGCGAGAGGATAACCATCAGGCAGGTCAACGGCAATAAGTTCACTTTCGACTTTGCCGCCGATTACGACCTGGAGGACGACGAAGGTGACAGAATTACAGAACTCGACGATGTGGAAGAAGGCTGGGACGTAAAGCTGGAACTGGAAAACGGCGAAGTCGAAAAGCTGACGCAGGAATGAAAGTGAAAAAAGAGGCAAGGTGCGGGGCATAAAGGGCGTAAGGTGTAAAAAGCAAGGGCAGCGCCTTCGTCCCGGACTGCGGCCAAACCTGTCCGGGACCTTGAGGCTGAAGGAAGCGGGCGATATTGCGAAAGCACAGTCTACAATCCGCGCAGGTGGGCAGCGCCCTTGTCAGCGGCGAACGGCATTGCGCAGCGACGGAGTGAGCGGTGACAGGGCGCTGCTATGAGAGTAACGTTTTCGTGTCAACTGGAAACACGGTCCGGGTGCGTGTATACGTTGAGCCTTTTCTCCCGCGCGAAACCGACAATGGTTATGCCCAGTTCGTCCGCCATTTTGACGGCGAGTTCGGTCGGGGCGGAACGTGATATGATCATCGGAATACCCATTTTCGCGACTTTGATCAGAATTTCGGAAGAGACGCGGCCGCTGAAAACGAGGATTTTATCGGACAGGGGGGCGCCGTCGAGGAAACACCTGCCGAATATCTTGTCGACGGCGTTGTGGCGGCCGATGTCCTCGAAATAAACGACAATTTCTTCAGCGGTGCAGAGCGCCGCGCTGTGGGCGCCGCCTGTTTCCCGGAAGAGGACCGAGCTTTTTTCAAGCTGTTCGCTCAGGAAAAGAATCTGCCGGGGCGATATCTTCAGTCCGGATGTGACGGGCGATATTCCCCTGGCGTCGTTGATGAAGTAAAAGGAAGCCCGGCCGCGTCCGCAACAGGTGGTAATAAAGCGTTTCAGAAACATTTCCTCCTGCTGCGACTCACCCTCCGTTTCAACCCAGATCAGGCCGTCCTCCTCGTTGATCGTTATATTTCTTAAATCATTCTTTTTGCGGAGTATTCCCTCCGAGCAAAGGAAGCCCACAGCAAGTTCTCTCAATTCTCCCGGAGAGCAGACCAGGGTGACGAACTCCTGGTCGTTCAGGTATAAGGTTACCGGAACCTCCCTGACCACTGCGTCGTCACCGGGTGAGAATGAACCGTTCCTGTATTTAGTAACGGGTATGGTAACTTTTTTTTCATTGAAGTCAGTCATGTGTTTTCTCCTTGTATTATTTTTCAGGCATACTTTGTCCCGGAGGATATTTTCAAACCGGAGTGAAATACTACCATTTAATTTATTTTAACCGAAAAGGTACGCCGGTACAAGGTTTCAAACGGAGGAGGGTATTTGCTGTGAGCGGTTTGACTCACCTGAACGAGCGGGGCCGGGCCAGAATGGTGGAGGTGGGCGGCAAGGAATTCACCCGCAGGGAAGCGGTGGCCCGCGGTGAAGTGGTCATGCGCCCCGAAACGCTTGAGCTGATTTTGAGCGGCAGGGTGCCCAAGGGGGAGGTTTTCAGTGTCGCCAGGGTGGCCGGTATCATGGCCGCCAAAAAAACTCCCGAGTTTATCCCCCTCTGCCACCCCCTGCTGCTGACCGGGGTCGAGGTGGAGTTTCAGG
>DAOOVD010000005.1:0-81835 GCA_035369845.1 Bacillota bacterium
GGTTCTGCGAGGACCTGGTTATCTCCATGGGGGCGCCCTGGCTTTGAATGCGGGCCACCGCGCCCAAGGGCACCCTCGCCCCGGACGGCGACACAACGGTCAGGTTGGGCAGGGTGTCCAGGCTGGCCCTGGAGTTTCTGGCCAGCTCCAGCCTAATGTCAACCTCGTCGTCACCGGTGCGCATCTTGCTCACCACCTGGCCGTCATAGGAAATGAGCACGGCGGACAGGATCTGGGAGGCAGACAGGCCGTAGCGGGCGGCCTTTTCCCTGTCCACGACGACCATCATTTCCGGCCTGGTCTCATCCAGCGAGTTCTTGACGTTTCTCGTTCCTTCAACCTTTTTGACGACTTCCACAATCGAATCGCCAATCTGCCGCAGCATGGCCAGGTCCTCTCCCCGCACGGTTATCTCCACCGGGCTGGCGGACGGGCCCATAGAGGCGCTGCTCACACTGACGGTAATCTCGGCCCCCGGCACGCCGGATACGGCCCGCCGCAGCTTTTCCGCCGCCTCCTGGGTGGTTATCTTCCTTTGCTCCAGGGGCTTGAGCTTGATCTGCAGCGTTGCCCTTTCCCCGCTGGTTATTCCCAAAAAGGCCAGGTCGCCCGAGCCGACGGTGGTGAAGATGTTTTCTATTTCGGCAATTTCGTTCCTGGCCAGGTTTTCCAGGTCGGAGGCAATTTTCACCGTTTCGTCAATTTTTGTGCCCGGGGGCATTTCCACGCTGACGCTTATCTCCCCCTGGTCGGTAGCCGGTATGAATTCCGCGCCTATCAACGGGGTGGCGGCAATGCTCAAAACCAGCAGCGCCACCGTTAAAATTACCACTTTTCTGCGGTTGCCCAGCGCCCAGGCCAGCAAGTTCCTGTAAAACCCGTTCAGCCAGCGCAAAAAGGCCGAAAAGACATTCACCGGGTTTTTCGTTTTTAATCCGGAAACGTGCACGGTCGGCGGCTTCACGTTTTTCAAAAGCCTGGACGAAAGCATGGGCACCAGGGTCAGGGCGGTAGCCAGGGCGGCTATGTGGGAAAAGCTGACGGTCAGGGCCATCGGCTTGAAGACCAGACCGGCAATTCCCTGCACGAACACGATGGGTAGAAACACCACCACCTGGGCCGACGCCGAGGCCACAACGGCTGTTCCCACCTCCGCCGTGCCGGTCCTGGCGGCCTCGATCAAGCCCGCGCCCTTCTCCAGGTAGCGGTAAATGCTTTCCAGCACCACCACGGAGAAGTCCACCAGCGACCCCAACCCCAGCACCAGGCCGCCCAGGGTGATGACGTTGATGGACTGGCCTCCGAAGTACATCATGGTAAAGGTGGCAATAATCGAGATGGGTATGACCAGGGCCACCACCAGGGTACTGCGGGCGCTGCGCAGGAAAAGGTAAAGCACCGCCACGGCAAACAAGCCGCCCAGCAGGCCGTGCTCAATCACGTTGTCAATCGACTGCCGGATAAACTCCGAACTGTCCATAACGGTGTCTATCTTTACTCCGGCGGGAAGCGTTTTGTTCAGATCCTCAATTTCGCGCCTGATGCTTTTGGCCACCTGGACCGTGTTGGCCCCCGAGGCCTTCATGATGTCAATGCCCAGCGATGGCCTGCCGTTCACAAAGGTATAACTGTTTACATCTTTAAAGGAGTCTTCCACCGAGGCTATGTCCGACAGGGCAACCGAATTTCCCCCGCCGAGGCTTACCCTTATTTTTTTGATATCCCCCAGAGTGTTGTATTCGCCCGACACCCTCAGGGAAATTTCACCGGAGCCCTTCTCAATTTTGCCCGCGCTCCCGGAGACGTTGTCCCCGGCTAGGGCCTGGGTGACCTGGGGGATGCTCAGGCCGTAGGTTTCCATTTTGGCCTGGTCCAGTCTGACCCGGATCTCCCTTTCCCTGCCCCCGCTTATGGATGCCGTAGCCACTCCCTCTGTTCTTTCCAGGCGGGGCTTGATGGTATCTTCGGCTATTTTCTTCAGCTCCACCACGTCCGCCCCTTCCACCGAAAGCCACATGATGGCCATGGCGTTGGGATCGGCCTTTATCGTCCTGGGCGATTGGGCGTCGTCGGGAAGCGCGCCCCTGACCATGTCTAGCTTTTCCCTCAGGTCGTTGACGGCGTTGTCCACGTTGGTGCCCCAGTTAAACTGGACGATGACCAGCGAGTTGCCGTAGCTGGAAATGGACATGACTTCCTTGATGTTGCTGACAGTGGACACGGCTGACTCGATGGGCTTGGTGACGGTTTTTTCCACCTCGGCCGGATCGGCTCCGGCATAAGAGGTGGTTATAATGGCCACCGGTATTTCCATGTCCGGAAACAGGTCTACGCGCAGCCGGGGAAAGGACACCAGCCCGAGCAGCACCAGCGCGACGATAAACATGGTCACGGCCAGGGGGCGGTTAATGGAGAACTCGGACAGCTTCATCAGGGTTGTCCCCCTTCCGCGTTCACCACTTTGACCTTCTGGCCGTCGGCAACCAGCCTGTTACCCTTTACAATGACGGCCGCCCCCTCGCTGAGCCCTTCTTTTATTTCAGCCAACTGGTCGGTTATCGCGCCCGGCTTGACCTGTTTCTCCCTGGCCACGCCGTCCTCCACCGTAAATACGTAATACGCCCCGTCGCGCTCGATCAGCGCGCCGGCCGGCACCGTCAGCGCCGCCTTAGCCGTTCCGACGGGAATCTTCAGGGTCGCCACCATGCCCGGCCTTATTTCCCCCTGCGCGTTGTCCAGAAATATTTCCACCGGGAAGGCCCGGGTGGCCGGGTCGCTCTTCGGCCCCACCGAAACCACGGTGCCCGTAACCGTTTTTCCCAAAACGCCGATACTTACCTGCACCTGCGATCCTTTTTGGATCGAGCTTATTACATTTTCAGATACGTTTACCTTCACCTTCACCGTGTCCATATTGACCACGGTCACCGCCGCCCCCTGCGGACCGGCCATTTCGCCGCCGTGCACGTTAACGGCGGCAACGTGCCCCGCAATGGGGGAAGTTACCGTATGATTGGCGAGGTTCTCCCGGGCGCCGGTCAGGGCCGCTTCGGCCTGCCTCAACTGCTCCTCGGCCAGTTGCAGCCCCAGGCGGGCGTTGTTGAGGGCGCTTTCAGCCTCCTCAAACTGCGCCCTGGAAACGGCCTGGGCCTGGTACAGGGCGCTTGTCCGGCTGTAGTTCCGCTCCGCATCGGCCAGGGCCTGACGGGCTTTGAGAACGTTCACCGCGGCCGTGCCCGCCGCAGCCTCCGCCTGGACAACAGAATTGCGGGCCTCAGAAGATTCCAGGACCAAGAGCGCCTGGCCCCTCGCCACCCTGTCGCCGACCGACACGTTTACCGTACTTACCCGTCCGGAAACCTTCGGCGCCACGTCGGCCTCCTCGCTGGCAATTACCTCGCCGGTTGCGTCGAGAATGCTGGAAAGGTCCATAACGGCGGCCGCGGCGGTTTCCACCGGCGGTATGTACTCTTCAGCCGCCGGCGGCTTCTTGCCGCACCCGGCCAGGGCTACGGCCAGCGCCAGCAAAAACACAAAACGCAAACACTTCAAGACTTATTCCTCCTTTTTACAAAAACCGACCGGCCGGTTTTAGCGGTTCAAATAATCGCCTGCCTGTTCAACAGGCCTTCCAGGTAGATTTTCATGGCGGTTTTTGCGACACGGCGCAGCAAGGAGATATCTTCGTGCTTGAAGTGCCATCTCATCACCAGTCCGTGAAACATGGTCACGAAAATTTCAGCGGCGGCCCTGGCGTCCAGGGGCTTGAATTCCCCGCCTTCAATACCCTTGTTGATAACATCGGCAACAATATTCTCCTCCGAGCAGCGATCCACCATTTCGCGCAAGTGATTCAAAACGCTTTCGTCCCTTACTGCCATCACGAACTCGTTAATTAGCGAGAGTACAGGCGATCGTGCCCTTTCAACGGTTAAATCGACGAACTTGCCGAGCTTTGCGGTGGCCGGTTCATCCTGGCTCAGGCGGTCTTCAAGAGCCCTTTTATTCTCGTCCAGCCATTTACCGACCAGGTAGAGGAATATTTCCTCCTTGCTTTTAAAGTGCCAGTATATGCCGCCCTTGCTCACCCCGGAGGCTTTCACTATGTTGTCCACCGAGGTTCCGCTGTATCCCGAAGCGAGAAAGCAGGACAGGGCGGTATCCGCGATTAAATCCTTTTTAGCGTCCCTTTTCAATGCCTTCCCTCTTTCCAGACAGACTGGCCGGTCTTTTATATTTTACAATCCAGATTATACCTTGTCAACGCCTTTAAAGTACCCTTACCGCGCCGCTGTATATGAGCCCCCTGCGGCCGTCGACAGTTACCAGCCCTCCATCCGGGAGAACGTCTGTAGCAGCCTCCACCCCCACAACAACGGGGACGCCGAACTCCAGGCCGACGATGGCGGCATGGGAAGTTAAACCGCCTGCCTCGGTTATTACCGCGCCCGCCTTTTTAATCGCCGGCACATAGTCTTTATCGGTGTAACCGGCTACAAGGATATCACCGTCATTTACCTTCTCTCTGGCTTCCCGGGCGGTCACGGCTATTCGCGCCGTGCCGGTGACGGTCTGATTTCCAATGCCAAGTCCGCGCGCCAGGACATCCCCAATCGTGTGAACCCGGATCAGGTTGGTCGTCCCCCTTACCCCGATGGGAACTCCGGCCGTTATTACCACCAGGTCCCCGCCTTTGACGATGCCGGCATCGAGGGAAGCCTCCACCGCGGAGGACATCATCTCGTCGGTGTTGTTTCTAACCCCGACCAGGAGCGGTTGCACTCCCCAGACCAGGGCCAGCTTTTGCAGCACTTTCCGGTGCGGTGTCACCGCCACAATTACCGCTTTCGGCCGGTATTTTGAAACCATCTTGGCGGTGTGTCCCGATTCCGTGGAGGTTATGACGGCGGCGGCGCCGAGTCCCTGTGCGGTTGCACAGGTGGCGTAGCTGATGGCGTCTGTCACGTTGATTTGAGTCAAAACAGCCCTTTTCTCAACCAGCATGTTTTCATAGGGAAGCGCCGCTTCAGCCCTTTCCGCTATGCGGGCCATGGTCTCCACCGCTTCCACCGGGTACCTGCCCGCGGCCGTTTCGCCAGACAGCATGACGGCGTCGGTCCCGTCAAAAATCGCGTTCGCCACGTCACTGGCTTCAGCTCTCGTAGGCCGCGGATTGTGAATCATCGACTCAAGCATTTGGGTGGCGGTCACTACCGGTTTGCCCGCCCTGTTGCACTTTCCGATAATCTCCTTTTGCACCAGGGGTACTTCCTCTACGGGAATCTCCACACCCAGATCGCCTCTGGCCACCATCACCCCGTCCGAAACCTTGATGATGTCATCCAGATTTTGAACCGCCTCCCGGCTTTCGATCTTGGCAATAATGTCAATATCGGCCCCGGCCTCTTCAACAATCCTCCGGACGGCCAGCACGTCGGCCGGCTTTCTCACAAACGAAACTGCTATAAAATCCACTTCTTTTTCAATACCGAACCTTATGTCGCCGATATCTTTTTCTGTAATGGAAGGCAGCTTTACGGCCGCTCCGGGCACATTTACCCCCTTCTGGCTCGTCAATTCGCCGCTGTTGACCACCCGGCAGGATATTTCCGTCCCGGCGGCCGCCAAAACCTCAAGCTTTATCAAGCCGTCGGCTATCAAAATGGTGTCTCCTTTGTGAACATCTTGAGGGAGCCCCGGATAACTGACGGGTATGCGCTTTCGGTCGCCCCTGATCTTCTCCGTGGTCAGGGTTACCAGGTCGCCTTCATTTAAGTGTACCGGCTCCTCCTTAAAATAACCGAGACGGATTTCCGGGCCCTTGGTATCGAGCAATACGGCCACATTCTTTCCCGTTTCCCTGGCGGCCCGGCGGATTGAAGCAATACGCAACCCGTGTTCCTCCCGCGTGCCGTGGGAAAAATTCAGGCGGGCGACATTCATGCCGGCCTCAATGAGTCTCTTGATGATTTCCACATCATCGCTGGCCGGACCGATAGTGCAGACAATCTTTGTCCTGCGCACAACTATCACCTCCGCATTCAACACTCCTGTCACCAAAATCAGCCCGGCGACATGCGAACGGGCTGTTCAAGAAGAGAATCATCATCTTTTTCGTACAACCGTCCATGACGTGCGGTCACAAACCACGGGTGGAATGAATGGTGACATCGCCTTTTTTTGTTTCTGCTATATGGCCAGGATACCTGCCAGGTTGTACATCTCCAGGTCGATCGACCTTACCTGTGATAGAACATGATCATAGTCGACGGCGACAACTTCCCCCGATTTTATCCCGACCATCTTGCCCGTTTCACCGGTCATCAACAACTCCACGGCCTTTGCCCCCAGGCGGCTGGCCAGGATCCTGTCAGCCGCAGTAGGGACGCCCCCCCTCTGCAGGTGGCCGAGAATGGTTACCTTCGTGTCAAAACCGGTATATTCCTTGATTTTCCTTCCGACTTCCAGACCGCTGGCCGCCCCTTCCGCCACCACGATAATACTGTGCTGCTTACCGCGGCGGTTGCCGTGTATCAGTCTCTCACAGATCTCCTCGTAATTGAACGGACGCTCCGGTATCAGGATGGATTCGGCGCCCCCGGCCAGTCCGGCCGCCAGTGCTATAAAACCGTAACTCCTGCCCATTACTTCGACCACAAAAGTCCGCTCGTGAGAAGTTGCGGTATCCCTGATTTTATTGATGGCCTCCACGGCAGTGTTCACGGCGGTGTCGAAACCGATGGACTGGTCGGTTCCGGGAATGTCGTTGTCTATGGTAGCCGGCACCCCTATCACCGGAAAACCGTATTCCCGGTTAAACGCCCTGGCGCCGCGGAAGGTCCCGTCCCCGCCGATGGCGACAACCCCCTGAATACCGAACCGCTTTACGTTTTCATATGCTTTTGACCGCCCTTCGGGAGTTAAAAACTGTTCCGACCGGGCCGTGTGCAGGATTGTTCCTCCCCGGTGGATGATATCCCCGACCGACCTCAGGTTCAAAGGCTCGATATCGGCCTCGATAAAGCCGTTAAAACCCCTCTTTATACCCAGGACTTCCATTCCGTGGTAAACAGCTTTGCGCACTACCGCTCTGATGCAGGCGTTCATGCCGGGCGCGTCCCCGCCGCTCGTCAACAAAGCGATCCTCTGCAACGGCTATTCCTCCTTGTAGGCCATGTATGCTGCTATATATAATATGTCTTTTCGAAAAATGTTATTTAAACTGATTTTTCAGCCAGTCTTCCGATCGAGCGGAATTTGTCGTATCTTTGGGAGACGAGAGTATCCGGAACGGCTGCCAGCAGTTCGTCAAGCGTTTCAGCCAGCGCCTCCCCCAGATTTTCCGCAGCCGCAACGGGATCCCGGTGCGCTCCTCCCAGCGGTTCCGGCACCACTCTGTCGGCCACTCCCAGGCTCAAAAGATCCTGGGCGGTGATTTTAATGGCTTCAGCAGCCTCACGCGCCCGGCCGGCGTCCTTCCACAAAATGCTGGCGTACCCTTCCGGAGATATGACGGAATAGACGGTATGTTCGAGCATCAGGATGCGGTCACTGACACCGAATGCTATCGCCCCGCCGCTGCCGCCTTCGCCGATGACCACGGAAATGGTGGGAACCTTTAAAGCGGCCATGGTCAATATGCTCCTGGCAATGGCTTCGAACTGCCCTCTTTCCTCCGCGCCCGTGCCGGGGTACGCACCCGGAGTATCGATAAAACAAATTACCGGCCGCCTGAACTTCTCCGCCTGCTTCATCAGCCGGACGGCCTTCCGGTAACCTTCCGGGTGCGCCATGCCGAAATTTCTGGCAAGATTCTCCTTGGTGTCTTTGCCTTTCAGGTGGCCGACAACGGTAACGGCCCGTCCGCGAAAACGGCAAATCCCCCCCACAACCGCCGGGTCGTCCCCGAAGGAACGGTCCCCGTGCAGTTCCAAAAAGTCGGTAAACAAGTAGTTGATGTAGTCGTATGTGTTCGGGCGCTCCGAATGCCTGGCAATCAACACCTTCTGCCACGGGTTGAGGTTCCTGTAAATCAACTCCCTCACTTCCCTGGCCCGGTTTTCCAGAATTGAAATCTCGTTGGACAGATCTATTCCTTTTTCTTTGGAAAAGTTCCGCAGCTCGCTTATTTTGACCTCCAGTTCCTGAATCGGCCTTTCAAACTCGAGAATAGCCGCCATAGGCTTACTTCACCTCCTGCAGGTGCAGCTCCAGAATTTTGGCGAGCGTGCTCTTCATTTCCGGCCTGGGCACAACCCTGTCAACAAAACCGTGCTGTTCATAAAACTCGGCCCGTTGAAAACCTTCCGGCAGCTTCTGGCGTATGGTCTGTTCGATAACGCGCTGACCGGTAAATCCAATCAAAGCACCCGGCTCCGCGATGACAATATCCCCCAAAGCGGCATAGCTTGCGCTGACTCCGCCGGTCGTGGGATCGGTCAGCACCGAAATGTACAAAAGCCCCGCCTCTTCCAACCTGGTCAGGGCCGCTACTGTCTTTGCCATTTGCATCAGGGACAAAATCCCTTCCTGCATTCTGGCCCCCCCGGAAGCCGAAAAAATAATCAGCGGTTTGCGGCCGGCGACGGCGTGCTCCGCCGCTCTGGCAATCTTTTCGCCGACAACGCACCCCATGCTTCCCATCATATAGTTGGAATCCATCACAACAATAACGACGGGAAATTTCTCTATCGTGCCCTCGCCTGTCACGACCGCTTCGATGAGCCCGCTGCTCTTCCGGGCGGAAGCGAGCTTTGCGTCGTATTCGGCCAGATTGAAAGGGTTGATGGGGAATATATCCCGGCAGGTTTCCACAAAGCTTCCCTCGTCAAGAGTCATTTTTATCCGTTCGTAAGCAGACAGTCTGAAATGGAATCCGCATTTCCCGCATACCCTGTAGTTTTTATCCAACTCCTTGCCGAGGAGAATTTCGTTGCACCGGACACATTTAACCCATATACCCTCCGGTATTTCCCTGTTTCCATTTTCCGGGGGTATGGTAGCGTATTTTTCCTTTTTAAAAAAATCAAGCACCGCTAAGCACCTCTTTAAAGTTTGTATGTCAAATGTTGTTTATGATTTCCAGAGCTTCGTCCACCTCGGACTCCGGGACGAGAATTTCTATCGAACAGGCGTTGCTCTCTTGTGGCAGGCCGATCGCCCTGAGTTTTACCATCAAGCCCTCGGCGACAAGAATTTTCTCTATCTTCCGGGCCTCTTTCTTATTGGGCGAAATGTAAACAACCGTCCACACTTTCAAGCCTCCTCTTTCAAGTATCTCGTAACGCCTTAGACTTTTCTACCATGCCGGCCGGTATTCCTCTTTTTGATTAAAACAAGTATATCCAGAGCGTTCACCCTGGATACAGTACTCAGTCATCCGTCCTGAGCCGGCCGTGCCTGGTCAGCAGTTCCACCGGTCCCCTGATCTTTATCGCCGAGGTATGCTCGGTAAACTGGGCGATCATGACCTCTCCCTTGTCCAGCTTTTCCGAATGGTGGAACCTGGTGTCCTTGCCCCTGGTCAGCCCGATGATTGTTACGCCGTTATCCAGTGCCTTGATCACAACATATTCTCCGGCAATTTCCCATATTTCCGGCAACCGTTCTCACCTCTTGAAAATTTCCCATTTTTAACAAGTTGATCATAACATACGGCAGTCCTTTTGACAAGCCGCGGGAAGCGAGTTCACCAAGATGTTCAAGGCCTTTCCGCCTGCAAAAACGCCGGGCCTCCGTTAGAGTTCAAGAATGCTGAAAAAGCGCTTCCTTTTTCTTTCAGGCGCTCTGTCCGCAACCTCATTGACAGCCCCGGGAAAGCCGGGATGCGGCTCCGGCCCGACTTTGTCCGGTTTTCCCGCGCCTTCTTCACCCGTAACACTGAAAGCCGTTCTTTTTATTTTTACCCCCGACGCACCCAGAAGTTCTTCGAGCCTGCTTACGGCGGCCCCTGAAAGGTCGACCTGAAAGTCCTCGCCCACCTTGATTACCTTTCTTTCTTTTTCAAAGTGGAGGAACACCGGCGATTCGCCTTTGAAGCTGCTCAAAACAAGCCGGATCTGTTCGAGCAGGGGGGAATCCGCGCTGTCTATCTTGAGGTGCAGCTCTCCCCCGAACCGGCTGTCGAGGGTTGATACCTCTTCACCTATTACTTTCACTCCATCTCCGTTTTCCCTGGTTTTACCCTTTATCAAAACCACCTCGTCCACTCTGATGGCAGGCCTGTTCTTTAAGTACGGCCGGGGGTATACAATTACCTCAACCGATCCGGTAAGGTCTTCCAGAACCAGTGCAGCCATCGGTTCTCCTCTGCGAGTGCTCAATTTTTTCACGGCGGCAATCAGCCCTCCCAGCACCACCTCGCTGTCGTCGGGCAGTTCGGGCAATTCCGCCGCGGTTGCCGTAACAAGCTCGCTGAGGGTGTCGCGATAGCGGGAAAGGGGATGCCCGCTGATGTACAGTCCCAGAGTCTCCTTCTCGATCGCCAGCATTTCCGCCTCCGGGTACTCGTCCACATCGGGAAGGCTGAGGCTTACCGACTCCTGCACGCCGCCGTCCATAAAATCAAGCAGGGACAACTGGCCGTTTTCCCGTTCGCGCTGCGACTGCTGGGCCAGGCCCAAACCGGTATCGACCGCCGCCATCAGCTGAGCCCGCCGGTGCCCCAGGGAGTCAAAGGCGCCGCACTTAATCAGGCTTTCCAGCACCCGCCTGTTAACGACTTTCGTATCCAGACGCCTGCAGAAATCGGCGTAGCTGCTGAAAGGCCCGTCTTTCTCCCTTGTCCTGATAATGGAGTCCACGGCGCCGGTGCCCACATTTTTTACCGCCGCGAGCCCGAAGCGTATTTTATTTCCCGCCACGGTAAAACTCTCCCTGCTTTCGTTGACGTCGGGCGGCAGCACTTCTATGCCCAGGCGGCGGCATTCCTCAATGTACGCCGCCACTTTGTCCGTGTTGTCTTTAACCGAGGTCAGCAGCGCGGCCATATACTGGAGAGGGTAATTCGCCTTGAGAAAGGCGGTCTGGTAGGAAACCATGGCATAGGCCGCCGAGTGGGACTTGTTGAAGCCATAGCCGGCGAAGTATTCCATCAGATCAAAAATCTGGCCGGCAGTCTCCACTTCGACGCCGTTCCCGGCGGCGCCTTCGACAAACTGCGAGCGCAAGCCCGCAATGATCTCCGGCTTTTTTTTGCCCATGGCCCGCCTCAGCAGGTCGGCCTCTCCCAGGGTAAAGCCTGCCAGGTCGCTGGCTATGCGCATTACCTGCTCCTGGTAGAGGATAACGCCGTAAGTGTCTTTCAAAATGGGCTCGAGCCGGGGGTGAAGGTATTTCACCTTCTTTATCCCGTGCTTGTTTTTGATGAAGTCTTCAACCATGCCGCTGCCCAGCGGACCCGGCCGGTACAGGGCCACAAGGGCGACGATGTCCTCAAAAACCTCGGGCTTCAGGTCGCGGAGGATTGAGCGCATGCCGCCGCTCTCCAGCTGAAACACGCCCGCGGTCTCGCCCCTGGAAAGCATTTCATAGGTCAGCCGGTCGTCCAGGGAAATCCTGTCTATATCGATCTCCCTGCCGGCGCTTTCGGCGATCAGCCGCACCGCGTCGTTGATAACCGTAAGCGTTCTCAAGCCCAGGAGGTCCATCTTCAGAAGCCCCAGTTCCTCCACCGTTCCCATGGCAAACTGGGTGGTAACCGGCCCGTCGCCCGCTTTATACAGGGGCAGGTAGTTGGTAAGCGGCTCCGGCGTAATAACAATACCGGCGGCGTGGGTGGAGGCGTGTCTGGGCACGCCTTCCAGCGCGGCTGCGGTATCGATCAGTTTCTTTATCTCCGGCTTGTTGTCGTAAAGCTCCTTAAGCTCCGGCGAGTCGTTCAGCGCTTTCTCAATGGTTACGTGAAGCTCCGCCGGAACGAGCTTGGCCACCTTGTCGACCTCGCCGTAGGGCATATTCAAGGCCCGGCCCACGTCCCTGATGGAAGCCCGCGCGGCCATGGTGCCGAAGGTGATGATCTGGGCAACCCGGTCGGAGCCGTATTTTTGGACCACGTAATCGATAACCTCGCCGCGCCGTTCAAAGCAAAAGTCGATGTCGATGTCCGGCATCGACACGCGGGAGGGATTGAGAAAGCGCTCGAACAGCAGCCCGTATTTCAACGGGTCGATATTCGTTATGCCCAGCGTATAAGCCACCAGACTGCCCGCCGCGGAGCCGCGGCCCGGTCCCACCGGTATTCCCCTCTCCCTGGCGAAATGGATGAAATCCCAGACGATCAGGAAGTAAGCCGAATATCCCATCTGCTTGACGACGTCCAGCTCAAATTCCAGCCTTTTTTCCACTTCACCGTTCAGCCCGCCGTAAATCCTGCGGGCTCCCCGGCGGCAGAGCTCTTCCAGGTAGGTGTCGGCGCTGTAGCCCTCCGGTACGGCATAATCAGGCAGATAGTAATTGCCGAAACCTATCTCCACATTGCACCGGCCGGCAATCTCCAGCGTGTTCCGCAGAGCCGGGGGAATTTCGCCGAAAAGGAGGTTCATCTCGTCAGGGCTTTTCAGGTAGAGTTCCTCCGACTGGAACTTCAGCCGGCCGGGGTCGTCCACACTCTTGCCGGTCTGGATGGCCAGAAGAACGTCCTGGGCTTCCGCGTCCTTCCGTTCGACGTAATGGACGTCGTTAGTGGCAACCAGGGGAATATCAGTCTCCCTGTGAATATTGAGCAATTCCCTGTTCACGGTTTTTTGCTCCTGGAAACCGTGATCCTGAAGTTCCAGGAAAAAGTTTTCCCGGCTGAATATGTCCCGGTAATCGGCCGCCGACTGCCTTGCCTTTTTAGGCTCCCCGGCCAGGATTTTGGCGGCAACCTCCCCGGCAATACAGCCGCTCAACGCAATGATCCCTTTGCTGTGCCGGGCAAGCGCTTCCTTGTCAACTCTGGGTTTGTAGTAAAAACCGTCGGTATAGCCCAGGGAAACCAGCTTCATCAGGTTGCGGTATCCCTCCGGACTTTCAGCCAGCAGGACGAGGTGATAAAGATTGTCGTCCATCCTGGGAGTACGGTCGTACATGGTGCGGGGGGCCACATACACTTCGCAGCCGATGATGGGCTTGATCCCCGCCTCTTTGCAGGCTTTGTAAAAATCCACCACGCCGTACATCACCCCGTGGTCCGAAATGGCCAGGGCGGGCATCCGCATTTCACTGGCCCTGTTTACAGCGTCATTGATCCTGGCGGCGCCGTCAAGAAGGCTGTACTCTGAGTGAAGGTGTAAATGTACAAACAAATTGCAACCATCTCCTCCCCTCACTTATTTCTTTTTTCTTCGCGCAAAATCCTCCTGGTTGCCATCCAGTCGCGGCAGGCATCAAAAGCCGGGACGGGGACAGAGCTCAAGCAAAAAAAATTTTTAAATTATTGCTTGTTTTTAAGTAAGGCCTGGAAAAAGATTAAACCCTTTGTGCCGCTCCTTGAGCAGTTCAAGGGGTTTAATCTTTAGCAGGAAATAACAAAGGAGGACTGTCCCTATACCAGGTCCGCCCACTCTCCTCCGGTAATTATCTCCAACTGCTCCGTCGTTACGGGCAGGGCTGAGCGCGGCGTGCCGGCCGCAGCGTAAACCACCGGGAACCGGCGCATGGTACTGTCAAGCAGGACGGGCAATTTCTCCGGCAGGGCCACCGGGCAAACCCCACCGACGGGGTAGCCGGTGACCCTGCTTACCGTTTCCGGATCCGCCATTCTGACCCTGGACGCCCCCAGGCGCCTCTTCAACTTCCCGCTTTTAACCTTGTTGTCGCCGCTGGCCACCACCAGCACCGGCCTGTCATCGGCCAGAAACACCAGCGTCTTGGCGATCTGCCCCACTTCCACGCCCAGGGCCGCCGCGGCAAGCTCGCACGTGCTTGTACTGTCCTCGAGCTCTATTATTTTCAGTCCCAGGCCGTATTGATCCAGATGGGACTGAACCTTTTCAATAACGCTCACAAAAAAGTCCCCCTCCATTTTCACTTCAAGGGAAATTATACCGCAATATGCTCCTCCGGGACAAGCCGGGTCCAGCTTCACACGAGTCCCGGAAAACCTTGCTGTCTCAACGCTTCGTAAAGAATTATCGCCACCGAGTTGGCCAGGTTCAGCGACCTTGCTCCGCCCACCATCGGCACCCGGATTTGACAGCCGGGATACCTGTCCAGGATTTCCGGCGGAAGGCCGCTCGTTTCCCTGCCGAAAATGATAAAGGAATCTTTTTCGTAGCGGACTTCGGTATACAGCCGGGGAGCTCTTGTAGTGGCGAGGTAAAACGGTCTCCCCCTGAAACGGTTTTCAAACTCAGCAAAGTTGTCGTAATACAGCACCCGAACGAGGCGCCAGTAATCGAGGCCGGCCCTCTTTAAATATTTGTCCCCGGTGGAAAAACCGAGCGGCCGCACCAGGTGCAGGTCCGTTCCGGTAGCTGCGCAGGTCCTCGCAATATTCCCGGTGTTGGCCGGTATTTCAGGCTCAACCAGGACTACGTGCAAACAAATTCACCATCCGCCAGCAATAAAATGCTTTTGTCTTCAAAGTCGGGTTGCAAATTCCAGGATTTTACCGGTTTTTCCCGCTTCAACCGGCGCTTCCCCGCCTTTTTACTTTTCACCGTTTTTCCCTCGCAAGCGCTCATTTGCGGAATCCGCACCTCCAGGCGGTACGTTATTGTCAAAACAGTTACGGATGTAACAATTCGCCGCAACAAAGGGTATACCTTCCGCAAAACCCTCGTATTTCTTCGTCGGCTTTTATTTATCTGCATCGGATTTTAAAAATATGAAATAAACATTTTCAAAGCGGGCAATAATAAAAAAAGCTTTTTTATACTAAATTATTTCTCTATTTCTGGATGTTAATCTTTAATTTGAGGAGGGACTTTACTCCATGAATGTTTTGTTTCCCCTGTTGCTTCTGGCTGTAATAGCGGCTTTGGCAATAATTTTTTTATGGCCTGAAAGGAAAAACCGTGCTGCCGCCAAAAAATTTGAGCGTGAAACCATGCCAAAGCCATTATTCAAACAGGAAACAGCCGAGGAAGCGGGCATCCATGTGCCGGTCTCAGCCTCCCGCCCGGCGCACAGCCTGCCTGAGCCGCAACTGCCCGCGCATTACGGGGTCGACCGGATGGTGCTGATGGCCCGGGATCCTCACTGGATCTACGCATACTGGGAAATTACCGCCACCAGGCAGGAAGAATTTGCAAACAGCTACGGACGGGAAGCCTGGTCCTTCACCCATCCTGTTTTGAGGGTATACGACGTAACCGGAATAGATTTCAACGGGCAAAACGCCAACAAATACGTGGACATACACGTGAATGAAAATGCAGACAACTGGCATATCGAAGTGGGGGAACCCGACCGATCCTTCTGCGTCGATCTCGGACGGCTGTTTCCGGACGGCCGCTTCGTCACCCTGCTCAGGTCGAATATCGTTACAACCCCGAGGGCATCCCTTTCCGACCGCCTGGACGAAGAGTGGATGTGGATCGAGGGACTGTACCGCTCTATCAGCAGGATCCAGTTCGGCACGAGTTCGCCCCTTATTATCGAGGAACTGGCCGTCAGGGCCGGAGCGCTGCCCCTGGGCGTAAGCTCGCCCGGAAAATGGGAAACGGGTGAGCGGGGCGCGGGGCAGCAGGCGTAAAGATACAGGGATTGCCGAATAAACTGCAAGAGAACGGCGGGTGGCAAATCGCAGGAACGGGAACATAAAATTCAGGCCGGGAAACACCCGGACGGACGCCGCCTGCCAATTATGAGGAGGTTTTTATGTCAAAAGGATTTCTTTGTCTTGTTCTTCACGCTCACCTGCCCTATGTGCGGCACCCCGAGCATGAAGATTTCCTGGAAGAAAAATGGCTATTCGAAGCGTTGACGGAAGCCTATATTCCGCTTATCCAGGTTTTTGACCGGTTGATCGAGGAAAACGTCAGGTTCAGGTTGACGGTCACACTGTCGCCGCCCCTGATCTCGATGTTCAACGACAGGCTGCTGCAGGATCGCTACATTCGCTACCTGGCCAAACTGATCGAACTGGCGGAAAAAGAAGAGGGAAGAACTTACGGAAGTCCCTTCCACGAAACCGCCCTCATGTATAAAAAACGCTTCAAGGAAGCGATGTCGGTCTTTTGCGACCGGTATGGGCGGAATCCGGTCAACGCGTTCAAAAAGTTCCAGGACGCCGGCCGGCTTGAACTGATTACATGCGCCGCCACTCACGGCTACCTTCCGCTGATGACGATCAACCCGGAGGCGGTACGCGCACAGGTTACGGCCGCCGTCGACCTGCACGCCCGCCATTTCGGCGCGCCGCACGGAATCTGGCTGCCGGAGTGCGGCTACGCCCCCGGTATAGACGAGATACTGAAGGAAAACGGCCTGAAGTTTTTCTTTACCGACTCCCACGGTGTCCTGTACGCCTCGCACCGCCCCCGCTTCGGCGTCTTTGCGCCGATATACTGCCCTTCCGGAGTAGCCGCCTTCGGCAGGGATATGGAATCCTCCAAGCAGGTCTGGAGCAGTCAGGAGGGTTACCCCGGGGATTTCGAATACCGCGAATTTTACCGGGACATCGGGTACGACCTCGATTTTGAATACATCAAGCCTTACATCCATCCCGACGGGATCAGAACGCATACCGGCATAAAATACTACAAAATCACGGGCAAGGTCGACCTGAGCCGGAAAGAGCCGTACAATCCGCAGCGCGCCATCGAGAAGGCGGCGGTGCACGCCGGCAACTTCATGTTCAACAGGCAGCACCAGATCCTGCACCTCTCCAGCCTGATGGAAAGGCCGCCCGTTATCGTGGCGCCTTACGATGCCGAACTATTCGGCCACTGGTGGTTTGAAGGGCCGGTTTGGCTCGAATACCTGATCCGGAAAATAGCCTTCGACCAGGAGATAATCGAAATGGTCACCCCCAGCGATTACCTGCAGAGGTTTCCCTGCAACCAGGTTGCCGTGCCCTGCTCTTCCAGTTGGGGCAACAAGGGCTACCACGAGGTCTGGCTTTGCAATGCCAACGACTGGATATACAGGCACCTGCACATGGCCGCCCGGCGCATGACATCAATGGCCGACCGGCACCCGGCCGCCGCCGGCGTCCTACGGAGGGCGCTGAATCAGGCCGCGCGCGAACTGATGCTGGCGCAGAGCAGCGACTGGGCCTTCATCATGAGCACGGGAACAATGGTCGACTATGCCGTAAGGAGGACGAAAACCCACCTGAACAACTTCTTCCGCCTTTACGAGGAAATCGAGGGCGGGAGGATAGACGAAGGCTGGTTGAGCGACCTGGAATACCGTAACAACATCTTTCCCAATATGGACTACAACTGGTACAGAAGTCCGGTTCAAAAAGCAAAAGCGGGTTAACGAAAGCTTGTCAAGCCGCCGGCGGTCCCCGGACCGGAAAGTGCAGCCGTCGGCTTTAATTTATTTTATTGCATAAATATCTGCCTGAATTTATAATTAATTAACAATCAGTACGCCAAAGGGGACTGTCCCCCATGTGGACGCAGTCAACCGATCCCCTGGGCAACCCGGGCCTTTCAGCCCTGGTCGCCGCCGTTCCGGTACTTTTTCTTTTTCTCGCTTTAACCCGGCTGCGCATGAAAGGGCACATCGCCGGTTTTATTACCGTGCTGCTGGCCGTGCTGACAGCCTGCGCGGTTTTCGGCATGCCCGCCCGGCTGGCGCTTTCATCCGCCTTCTACGGAGCCCTTTACGGCCTTTTTCCAATCGGCTGGATTGTGGTAACCGCAGTATTCCTCTATAATTTGACGGTAAAAACAGGCCAGTTTGAAATAATCAAGGATTCCATCGCTTTCATAACCGGAGACCGGCGGCTGCAGGCACTCTTGATTGCCTTCTCTTTCGGGGCCTTTATCGAAGGCGCGGCCGGTTTCGGCACACCCGTGGCGATCACGGCCGCCATGCTGGCAGGCCTGGGCTTCACTCCGCTCTACGCCGCGGGCATATGCCTGATCGCCAACACCGCGCCGGTCGCCTTCGGCGGTGTCGGCATCCCGATAATTACGGCCGGCGCCGTATCCGGCATCGACCCTATGGCGGTATCCCGCGCGGCCGGACAGCAACTCTCCCTCCTGTCTCTCCTCGTGCCTTTCTGGCTGATTCTGGTCATAGCCGGCTGGAAAGGCCTGAAAGAGGTGCTGCCGGCAGTTCTGGTGAGCGGCGTGTCGTTTGCCGCCGTGCAGTGGCTGTCGTCCAGCTTCCTGGGTCCCGCGCTGCCCGCAATTCTGTCCTCCCTGATCTCAATGCTCGCGCTGGCACTCTTTCTTCGCGTCTGGAAGCCCAAAAACATCTGGCGTTTTCCGGACGAACCCCCCTTTGTCTTCAAGGTGAGGAGCTTCGCCCCCCGCATTGTCCTGAAAGCATGGTCTCCGTTTATCATTCTCACCGTGTTGATTGCGGACTGGGGCTTGAAACCCGTTAAAACGATCCTCGACGCGGCCACTATTAAAATTTTTTTTCCGGGACTTCACAATATGGTCCTGGCCGGCGGCAAACCCCTGGCGGCAATATACACCTTTAACTGGCTGTCTGCCACCGGCACCTCCATCTTAATCTCCGCCGCAGCCGCGGCGCTCGTCCTGAAAATCAGTCCGGCCAGGTTTCTGGAAATCTTCTGCGAAACCCTGTTCAACCTTCGTTTCGCCCTGTTCACCATTGCCTGCGTCCTCGGTTTCGCGTACACGGCCAACTGGTCAGGCATGACCACCACTCTCGGCAAGGCCTTCACCGTAACCGGCGCGCTATTCCCGTTCGCCTCGGCATTTCTCGGCTGGCTGGGGGTTTTTGTGACCGGCAGCGACACTTCGTCCAACGCCCTTTTCTGCAATATGCAGAAAGTCACGGCAGAATCAACGGGAATCAACCCGGTCCTGACCGTGGCGACAAATTCATCCGGCGGCGTGGCGGGCAAAATGATTTCCCCCCAGAACATTGTCGTGGGTACTTCCTCAAGCGGCCTTTCCGGCCGGGAGGGAGACCTCTTCCGGTTCGCCCTGCCGCACAGCCTCCTTTTCACGACGCTGGTCGCGATCATGGCGCTTGTCCAGGCCTACCTGCTCCCGTGGGCACTCCCGGCCGCATCGGCGCCAACGGAACCGGCAGCGTCGGCGGCCGGCGGCGGGGCGGCAATTCTGGCCGCAACGGGGGCGGCGATCCTCATTCTCGGCCTTGCCTCCAACCGGCAGAAATATTAGCACGAAAATACTCTTTTGAGGCAGCGCCTTGTCAGCGCTCACTCCGGTGCTCCACGCCGACAGCACTAGCTGCTTGCATCGGGCGAAATTGGACCGCCTTCAACTCGCCGTCCTGGCTCGGTTCAGGCTTTCGCGGAAGTCCGTGTCCGCTCATCCAATTTCGCAGCCTCGCTACGCAGAGTGTTGTTGCCGGCGCTCCGCAAAGTCGTTTCGCTGCTGACGAAGGCTCTGCCCCCGTTTTTTACGCCCTACGCCCGCTAAAATAAGAATATCGTTTTACTACTGACGAAGGCTTTGCATTTCGTTATTTTCATTCTTGGTTATGCCCTACGGTCTTGTACGGTTAACAAAAATTAAGGGTTCTTACACTAATGTCAACCTTATCACCACGGCACGAAAAAGAATCGGGCGGGAGCCCTGTTTACGGTTTCACCCACCCGCGTATTCCCTGTTGTTTTCGGCATTGGTCCGCTCCCGCGAAAAGCGCCGTTTTCCGCGTTGGGGCCGGAGCGGCATTCACACCGTCTCTCGCCTCTTACACCTTGAACTGGGCCACGGAAGTCTGCAGCTTGCTGGCGATATCGGCAAGTTCCTGGGTGGCGCCGGCTACCTGCTGGATGGTTGAGGTGACCTGTTCGTTGCTGGCGGAAAGCTGCTGGGTTCCCTCGCTGGTCTGCTTGGCCCCGGCCGTGATCTCCTCGATCAGGGATATGTTTTTGTTTATCGCCCTGATTATGTCCTGCAGGGCATTGCCAGCGTCGGAGGCGAGCTGGACGCCCTCGCCGACTTCCGAGGAACTCTGCTCCATGGACCGGATTGCCGCCTCCACTCCCGCCTGAATTTGCGTGATCAACTGCCCGATTTCCTTGGCGGCGTCGGCAGACTGCTCGGCCAGCTTTCTCACTTCTTCCGCCACCACGGCAAAACCGCGGCCCTGGTCGCCGGCGCGGGCCGCCTCAATGGCGGCGTTCAGCGCCAGGAGGTTGGTCTGGTCGGCTATGCCGGTGATCACGTCGGTAATGTTGCCGATCTTGGCGGACAGTTCCCCCAGACTCTGAATGGACTCGTTGACCTTGCTCACAGATTCGGAGATGAAGTTCATCTTGTCGATGGTCATCCTTACCGTATTTCCGCCCGTTTCTGCCACTTCCACCGCCTTTTTGGACTCGTTTGCGGTTATGTTCGCATTTTCCATGCTCTTTTCCGCCATCGAGGCGACCTCGTTGGTAGTGCTGGCCACTTCTTCAACCGTCGCGCTCACTTCTTCCGCCGACGCGGCCAGTTCCTCGCTGTGGGCGGCCAGCGTCTGAGCGTTTGTAATTATGTTCGATATAAGCGCTCTCAGTTGCCTGGCCATGTTGTTCAGGGAATTTGCCAGGTCGCCGATCTCATCCGCCGATTTAACTTTGATTTCACCGGTAAAATCTCCTTCGGCAAACCGGTTCGCTCCGCCGACCATCCCGATAATCGGGTTTCTGATGGACCTTGTCATGAAGTAGCTCAAGGTTATCCCGATAATCAGGGCAATGACGGTCAAAACCGCAGTCGTGGTGACAACCCCGGCGGCATTGCCTTCGGTAGTCTTGATCGTCTCGCTGAAGGACTTCTCGTTGCTGGCGACCAGCCCGTTGATGATCTCCGTGAGCTGGTTTGTCATCGGCACCAGGCCGCTGGCTATGCGGATGGTCTCCTCTTTGGCCGCCTCCGCGCTTCTGGCGTCGGTCATCCCGTACTGCCTCTCCACGGCTGGCATCAGGTCGTTTTCCAGCCCTTTCCGGTAGGTCTCGGTAATTTCAATCAGCTTCCCAACCTCGGGCTTGTCTTTCTCCGCGCTGATCTCCAGCAACTTTTTCTCCATGTCCAGAACTGCGGCTATTTCGGCTTTGCAGGTATCCCGGTAGTTTTCCTTGCCGTAAGCAATGTAGCCGCGGATAGCGGCGACCCCCTGGTAAAAACGCGCCTCGATATTTTTTTGCAACGTCAACTGCTCGTTTGTCACTTCAACCTTGTTTACGTTTTCCGCTATTGTTTTAGTCAGTATTATCGAAACAACACCCATTACCACCAGCAGCAACAAAACAGTGGAAAAACCCAGGACTATTCTTGCGCCTATTTTTAATTTCACGGCCGCTTACCCCCTTTTCATAATCCCTTTTCCAGCCTGTCCCTAATGTTCCGGCATATAGCACCCCATGCAGGAACCGGTTGAACGACGTCTAAACGGACAGTCCGTCAATTTCGCCATAAAACAGAACCGCTCCCTCACCTCGCTGTCATTGCCGCGGGCTTTCTCACATCCCTCAAATCGCATCACCTCCCCGTGAAAATAAAAAACAAGCCCCAAAAAGGGCTTGGATCAATCCCGTCCACGGCAACCCGGCCGCCCTGGCAATTTTACAGGTTTCAGGTCTCCGGGAGCTCCGGGACGTACTACAGCCTGTCCCATGCGCTTCTTGAAAACCAGAACCTTTCAGCTTTAGGCCCGTTGGCTTTGCGCCCCTCCCTTTCGGGAGGTTTGCCCTTTTCAGTGGAAAATAGCTTTATTCTGTTGGAATATCTTGCCTGAAGCAAGTAACTTCTACAAATAATGACAAATTCCTGCACAAAAAAATTATTTTTGGTCTTAATCAAATATTTTTTAAAATATATTGCCAGTCGCAATAGCTGACGATATTTTCGAGGGCGACCCCGATGCTTTCCTTGTCGGACGGCTTGATGTGCCTGCTGACCTGCCCGATTTTTTCAATGGTGGTATAAGTGTCGTAATGCACCAGGATCACGGGCACCTTCATTTCTTCAGCCCTGGCGACGACCTTGACGTCCGGGTAAAGCCCGCCGGTAAGAATCAAAACGGAGGTGCTGGTTTCCAGGGCCGCCAGGGCGAGGTCGGCCCGGTCTCCGCCGAGCACAACCGCCTTGTTTGCGGCGCGCCTCAAATAGGTGAGGGCGCTGGCCATGGTCATAGCCCCCACGACCACATCCTCCACCAGCAGGTTCATCCTGTCGTGGGCGGCCAGCACCTCCCCGCCCAGCATTTCATAATATTCCCCGACGGTCGGGGCGGCAATTTCCGGCCTGGTGGGGAAAACACCAAGCGTTTTATACCCGGCCTTCTCCAGAATCGGCCGGTAAACGCCTTCCGTCTTGGAATAGAGCGGTCTCGGCACGTTGCTGAAAATGGTGCCCAAAACCGGAATTCCTTCAAGCGCCAGGTGCCTGTTCAGAAAAATTGCGTTGTCCAGGCTGTAATCGTTTTCCACCTTGAGCACCAGCAGGGCCGACGAGCCGATTTTCTTCGACAGGCTGACGCAGTCGAGACCGAAACTTCCCAGGATGTCTATGGAAAGCGCCCCGTCGACAATGACGATATCCGCGCCTTTGGAAACCTCCACAAAGGCCTCTTCGATATTTTCAACGGCATCCTTCAAGGCTGCCTGGGCGCTGAGGTAAAAAGGACCCGCCATGGCGGGGGCGATCTTGTCGAGAGGAGCCGCCAGGCCCAGCACCTCCTTCATCAGCACCGCGTCCATGTCCGTTTTGCCGTCCAGTTTCCGCCCGTCGGCAATGGGCTTGAAATAACCGACCTTGAGGCCTTCCTGCCGGAGCTTTTGCGCCAGGCCCAAAGCAACCACCGTTTTGCCGCTGCTGGGAGTGCCCATGATGTACAGGCTTTTCATTTTATCACCTCATGATATTGTAATTTTAACATCGAGCGCAGACAGTCCTTTTTCATAAACAAACAGCGGATTTATGTCCATCTCCGTAATTTCGGGAAAGTCGGTGACCAGCCTGGCCGTCCGTTTTATGATGTCCACCACCGCGGCCACGTCTTTGGGCGACTCGCCGCGGTAGCCCTTCAAGAGGGTGTACGCCTTTGTTTCCGCCAGCATGGACTCTATCTTCCTGTCGTCGTTCAGATCGCGGGCCAGACGGAAGCTTACGTCCCTTATCAGGTTGACGTAAATTCCGCCCAGGCCGAACGCCATCAGCGGCCCGAACTGGATGTCCCTGCTCATTCCTATAATCAGTTCCGTCCCCTTCGGCATCATTTTCTGAACTTCGATACCGTATATCACCACTTTGGGAAGGCAGCGGGTTACGCTCTCGAGAATCTGCATAAACGCCTGCCTCAGCTCTTCGGCCGTATTAATGCCGACAACCACCCCGCCCACATCCGTCTTGTGAAGGATTTTCGGGGAAGCCACCTTCAAAACGACCGGATAACCCATTTCCTCGGCCGCCGCCACAGCCTCCTCGGGGGTCGCGGTCAAAACAATGGGAGCGGCCGGTATACCGTAGGCCGCCGCAATTTCAGCCGCTTCGCTGCCCAGCAGGGTGAGGCGGCGGTCCCTGGTCACGTCATAGAAAACCGCCTTTACCGCCTTTTTGTCGGACCTGACACGCTCCCCGCCCGTATCCTCCCGACCGGCAGCCTTCCGGTACTCACCGTAATTCTTGAGGCCCCGGATGCACTCGACGGCGGGTTCGGGAAAAGTAAAACAGGGAATCCCCGCGGCTGAAAGGACTGCCGCTCCTTCGGCAACGCTGTTTCCGCCGCTGTACGCGGCAAAAATCGGCTTTCCGGGGTGGGCATCCCTGACCCGTATGAGCGCCCTGGACACCTCGACCGGCCGGGTAACGGCGGTGGGGCACAGGATCACCAGCGCGCTGTCCACGTTCGGGTCCGCCAGCGCCTTGTCAAGGGCGAACTCATAACGGTCGGGCTTGGCATCTCCAAGCACGTCAACCGGGTTATAGATGCCGGCCTCCCCCGGAAGATTCGAACGCAGCGCTTCGACCGTATTCTTATCGAAGCGAGCCATCCGCAGGCCTTTCAACTCGACGTTGTCAGTCGCTATAATGCCGGGTCCGCCGGCATTCGTGACAATCGCCACCCTGTCCCCCGGCGGTATGGGCGACTTGGCAAAAGCAACCGCCAGGTCAAAAAGTTCCGTCATGCTGTGCGCCCTGATAATTCCGCACTGGGCGAACGCGGTTTCATACGCCAGATCGCTCCCCGCCAGGGCCCCGGTGTGGGACGAGGCCGCCTGCGCGCCGGACTGGCTGACTCCTGATTTATAAACGATAATCGGCTTTTTTTTCGCAGCCCGCCCGGCCACTTCGAGAAAACGGGGCCCGTCGACCACGTCCTCGATATAACAGAGAATGACTTTTGTATAGGGATCCCCGGCCGCATCCTCGATAAAATCCGTTTCAGACAACTGCGCCTTGTTTCCGAGGCTGACGACCTTGCTGAACCCGAGCCCCGCCGTACCGCTCCAGTCAAGAATGGCAAGGAGGATCGCCCCGCTCTGGGAAAGAAAGGCAATTTCCCCCCTGGACGGAAATGTCGCCGCAAACGAAGCGTTGATCGGCGTGTGGGTGTCCATAATCCCCACGCAATTGGGCCCCACCAGGCGCATGCCGTAACGGTTGCATGTTTCAAGCAGTTTTTTTTCGAGGTCGAGTCCCTCTTTGCCGATTTCTTTAAACCCGGCCGTAATCACGATCAGGGCCTTAACCCCTTTTCTTCCGCAATCCTCGGCGGCGGCCAGCACCCGGCCGGCCGGCACCGATATGACCGCCACATCCACGTTTTCATCGACGGAACTTACCGAGGGATAACAGATCAGCCCTTCAATTTCTTTCTCTTCCGGATTGACGGGGTAGATCAATCCCCCGTACCCGCTGTTTTTTATGTTTTGCACTATTGCGTTACCGATCTTTCCCTCCTTTTTCGAGGCGCCTACAACGGCAACAGATTGGGGCCTGAACAGAGTTGTCAATTCAGCCACGGTTTCAACACCTCTTTAATCAAAAGTTCAATCCCCGCTTATTCCCGCTACTGCTTCCCGCGGTCAACCGGCAGAACGGGCTGTAATGGCAGGCTATGCCAATTTGAGTGTAAACCTTTACAGCCAACCAGTCAACTTATCAATAAAAGTTTATACCCCAAAGTTTCTCATGCTCAAGTTAGTAACGTCGGCAACCCGCTGGTTTCGCGCCGCAGTCCGGTTACCCCCGCCGCGCCGGGTGGTATGTCCGTCGCTGCGCAAAGTCGTTCGCTTTTGACAAAAGCACTGCCCACTTATGCAGGGTTGTAACCCCGGCGTTGCACAATGCCGTTCGCCGCCGGCGAGGGCACTGCCCTCGTCTTCAGTTATTGACAGGCGCCTTGCGGTCAAATTTGGGCGCCGGCTATTTCGCCGATTTTTTTAATGTACATGTCCGTCAGCGACTCGGCAATTTCCATAGTGCTGCCCTCGCTGAAAACACGGCACACGGGCCGGTCGGGATCCGGCAGCACCAGGGCCCAGCCGTCCTGATGAAAAATTTTTACACCGTCCAGAAGTTCCAGCCGGCCCGCCGGGGGGTCCTGAATGAGCTGCCTGATCACCCTTCCTTTCGCCTCCCACGGCACCGGAACCTCCCGCCTGTCGGTATAAAACACCGGTATTTCCTCGATCAGTTTTGAAAGCGAAATACCGTGGCCGGCCATATAGTCCATGATTCTGGCAAGCGCGGAGAGCGCGTCGAAGTGGAGGAAAAAGCGTGAAATGTCGTCCGAGCCGCTGTCAGCAGCCAGCACCTTGTCCAGGAAATCCTGCATGGCGGTCTTTGTCCTGATTACTTTGCCGCAGTACCTGCCGGCCAGTTCCTCGATGGTTCCGGGAGCCGTTACCGGCACAACCACCGGGCCGGATTCCCCTTTGAGGATTATCAGCGAAAGCAGGGCGGTGAGCAGGTCGTCCTGAATCACCCGCCCTTTTTCATCAACCAAAACCAGGCGGTCGCCGTTGGGATCGAGCACCGCCCCCGCGTCTGCGCCGCTCTCCACAACGGAGCCGGCAAAAGATTGCAGGAATTCACGGCGGGTCCACCTTTCGTATCCCGTGTTTCCGTTTTCATGCCTTTCCACCGTAAAACCGAGTTCCCTGCAGAAACCATCAACAAATTTTTCGAGATTGGGCCGGTCGTAGCAGAGCAGCAGTCTGAGCCCCGTTTCCCGCGAGCCCAGCCCTTTGCACACTGCGGCGACATAATTTTCCGCCATTCCCCGCACTTCCGCCGGGGGTACAAGCCTGCCCGCTTCCATTCGCAGAAAGTCTTCCCTGAAAAGCGCGTTTTCCACTTTCCGCTCCTCTCCCCTGGAAATGTTGCTGCCGCGGGAATTGGTAAACACCATGACCACCCTGTCCGGGGAACGGGGCGAAATCTTGACGTGCACGCCACCCCTGCAGTCAAGACTGCGTACCGCGTAGCGGTGCATGGGGGTTATCCCCTCTCCCAGGTCGAACACCCTTGTTCCCGCCGACTGCATCCCGCTCGCCAGGGCGTCCTTGATCATCTTTGAAGCGGTATAGCTGTCGCTGCTCACGGCAAGGCGGGCGCCCGGCCCCGTCACCGAACCGAAAGCGGCGCCTGCCCTCGCGGCAAATTCAGGGGTGATTTCCACGTTCACGATCCCGGATACTCCTTCAAACCCAAATACCTTCTTCGGCAAACTGGTTCCCCAGACCATGCTGCGCTGTACGGTTACGCCCGTCTCAACCAGTTTGTGCGGCCACAATTTCACATCCGGTTTTAAAAGGCTGTTTTCCTGGATTATGGAATCGTCTCCGACCACCGCCCCTTCATATATGCCCGCCTTGGCCCGGACCTGCACCCTGCTGCACACCACCGCGCCGCGCAAGGCCGCCCCCGCTCCCACGTAAACGTTGTTCCAGACGACACTTCTCTTGACGGAAGCGCCCTTCTGCACCAGGCAGCCCGGGCCGAGAACAGTGTAAGGTTCGATTTTGGCGGCGGCGGCAATCTGGCAGTTCGCTCCGATTAAGGCCGGGCCGCTGACGGCAGCTTCAGGGTGGACGAACGCTCCTTCCTCCGCCCTGACCCGGGGCAGAATCTCCGTTCCGGGAATACGGATCTTGACTCTTCCGGACAGGGCGTCATGGTGGGCTTCAAGGTACTGCTTGAGGTTGCCGATGTCGCACCAGTAGCCCGGCAGGACAATGCCGAACAACGGTTTTTTCTCCCTCAAAAGCAGCGGAAACAGGTCCTTGCTGAAGTCGAACATCTGGCCGGGGGCAAAATAATCAAGCGCTTCGGGCTCAAGAACATATATGCCTGTGTTGACGGTGTCGCTAAAAACTTCGCCCCAGCCGGGCTTTTCCAAAAACTGAGTTATTCTTCCGTCCCCGGAGGTGATAACCACCCCGTACTCCAGCGGACAGTCAACCCTGGTCAAAACCAGGGTTGCCAGGGAGCCCTGTTTTTTGTGAAATTCAACTGCCCTGGAGAGATCAAGATCCGTAAGGGCGTCTCCGCTGATGACGAGAAACGTTTCATCCAAAAAGGCGGCGGCGTTTTTGACACTGCCGGCCGTGCCCAGGGGGGTTTCCTCCACAAAATAGCGCAGGTTCACTCCGTACTCGGCCCCGCTGCCGAAATGGTCGCGAATGGCCTCCGGCATGTACTGCAGAGTGACCCCGATATCGGTGATACCGTGCTGCCGCAACAGTTCGATGATATACGTCATAATGGGGCGGTTCAAAACCGGCACCATGGGCTTGGGCCTGCCGCAGGTAAGCGGCCTGAGGCGCGAACCTTCGCCTCCGGCCATAATGACAGCTTTCATTTTCCAACCTCCGCGAAAATTATTTTCAAAATCGGGGGGACGGCTCTTACAACACGGCCGCCAGCTTTCCCGCCACCTAAGAATACCTTGTCAGCAAGCGGTTAAAACGTCCGAAAATTCCAGCCTGCCTTTCCGTATCGGACCATACGGAACTGCGGTTTGCTTCCCGGATCTCCCTGTATAACGAAGCCGTCCGGCGGGCTATATTTTTCCAGTTGAATTCGTTCACAACCCGCCGGTAGGCGTTTTCTCTGAACCTAATGCCCAGTTCGGGCTGCTTCAGCAGGGTCAGAATATTCTGAGCCAGGGAGTGGCTGTTGCCCGTATTTGCCTTGAGGCCGTCCTCCCCGTGCCTGACTATTTCACTGATTCCGCCGCAGTCCGACACGACCACCGGGGTGCCGGCCGCCATCGCTTCCAGCGCAACTATGCCGAAAGGTTCGTACAAGCTTGGAAACACCGCCACATCGGACCATCCGTACAGGCTGTTTCTCACTTCATCGCTTATATACCCGGTAAAATAGACCCTGTTGGAAATGCCCAGCATTGCCGCCTGGTGCTTCAACGAAGGTTCGTAGGGCCCTTTTCCGGCAATCACAAATTTGGTCTGGGGATGGCTGGCCAGGATCTCCGGGGCGGCGTCCAGCAGGACTTGAACACCTTTTTCCCTGACGAGCCTGCCGACATAAAAAACTATCTTTTCGTCCGGCGCGGCGTAGTCGCTGCGGCGGACGGTCCCGCTCCGGGTTTTGAAATTGCCGGCGTCCACTCCGTTTGGAATTACCGCGATCTTGTCCTGGGGCAACTGGAAAACATGCCTTACTTCCCCTTCCATGTAATGGCTGCAGCAGATTACCCGCCAGGCCTCATAAGTCAGCCACCATTCTATGTCGCTTATATGCCTCTGGGTATCGTTGTGCAGGCCGTAATTGCGGCCGTATTCCGTGGCGTGAATGGTGGCAATCAGGGGCAGCCTGGCGGCGTGCTTTATAGCCCTGGCCGCGTAAGCGACAAGCCAGTCGTGCGCATGAAGCACGTGGAATTCGTTCTCACCGAGGATTGAGATCGCCCTCTCCAGCAAGGCCACATTGAACTGGACGACCCAGGTGACAAAGTCCGGCGAGGAAATCCGGTAGGGCTCCACCCTGTAAACCCTCACCCCGTTCACCTGTTCCACGGGCGGCGCGCCCACGCCCCCGGAGGTGATCAGGTGAACCTCCACGCCGATTTCCGTCAGGGCACCGGTCAAATCATAGACGTGCTGGGCCAGCCCGCCCACGCTTTTCGGCGGGTACTCCCAGGACAGCATCAGCACCTTCACTTGATACCTTCCCTCCCAATCTCCGACACCGCGTCTAATTATGCAGGAACCCCCACCGGAGTAACGGCGGGGGTTCGTTTAAAAGCGCTGGCTACCGTTGTGAATTTCAAAGCTCCAGTTGGTCCCGCTGTTGTTGTCCCAATTTTGCGCGCTGTCTCTGAAGCAGAAGTTGAAGCGGTCTTCGCGTTCCGGCATGCGGGCGCTGCTCACCCAGCCCCGTCCTGTCTTTTTCATTTGCACCTCCGAAACATTTTTCCAGTTGTCATGTCTGCCGAATCCGTAATGTAGATAAACCTGACCCTTCCCTTCCTTACCCAGCGGCCCGTTATACAAAACGGTTACTTCCTCTCCTGCCGTTATCGGCACCGGATCGACCGTCACGCCGCCGGGATGGTCAGCCTCCTGCATGGCTTTCAGCCTGGCCTCGGCTCCACCGAACCTGCTCGGGCGGACCAACCAATCCACCTCCCTCAAGTTGGATAAAGGTTTTACTCTCAATTATTATGATTTTTGAGCGGTTTTTTATACGCATTAATTCATTAAATGAAAAAACATGGCAAACAAAAAGCCGGGAAGAGTTTTTAACCTTCCCGGCCCAGGTTGTTGACAAAGTCCCCCGGTGGCTGAAACCGCTTGGCTCAGAATGCTCCGCGTCGGGTGAACCAAGGCTCACTTCGGGCGGAATTGGGGCGCCCTCAACTCACCGTCCTGGCTCGGTGAGGGCTGGCGCAGACGTCCTGTCCGCGCCCTCAATTCCGTAACCTCAGTTTCGCCAAGTTCACCTAACTACGCTCCGCAACAGAGCAGCGTCTTCAGCCACCGATGGCTTTTATGGTAGTTTGTCTTCAGTCTGAGCCGGGAAAGGTTTTAACCTTCCCGGCCGGAAATTGCCGCCACCTCATTTCATTTCCGCAATAATCGCATCGGCCATCTCGCTCGTCCCCGCTGTGCCTCCCAGGTCGTAGGTAAGGCTTTTCTTCCCTTCCAGCACGCGGATTACGGCGTTCATAATCCGGTCGGCCGCCTCCATTTCACCCAGGTGCCTGAGCATCATCACCCCGGAAAGCAGGATGGCAAGAGGATTTACCCTGTTTTTCCCGGCGTGCCTGGGGGCGCTTCCGTGCACCGGTTCAAACACTGCGGCGCCGTCGCCGATATTGGCGCCGGGGGCAACGCCCAGGCCTCCCACCAGGCCGGCGGCAAGATCGGACACTATGTCTCCGTAGAGGTTCGGCAAGAGCAGTACGTCGTAATTCTCAGGGGTTTGAACCAGCTTCATGCACATGGCGTCAACAATATATTCCTCAAATTCGATGTCCGGGTATTCCCCGGCAACCTGCCGGGCGCAATCCAGAAAAAGCCCGTCGGACAGCTTCATGATATTTGCCTTGTGGACCACGGTTACCTTTCTGCGCCCCTGTTTACGGGCAAGCTCGAACGCGAAGCGGGCGATCCTGAGAGAAGCCCCCCTGGTAATAATTTTAATGCTTTCGGCCGCATCCGGACCTGCCCGGTGCTCAATACCGGCATACAAGTCTTCGGTGTTTTCCCTCACCACAATCAGGTCGACCCCGCTGTAGCGGGTCTCTATGCCCGGCAGGTTGCGGGCGGGGCGGACGCTGGCGTAAAGATCGAGCTCCTGCCGCAGGGCGACGTTGACGCTCTTAAAGCCCGTCCCCACCGGGGTTGTCAGAGGACCTTTCAAGGCCACCCGGTTCCTTTTGATTGATTCCAAAACGTGCTGCGGAAGCGGTGTGCCGTATTCCCTCATAACCGCCTCGCCCGCCTCAACAGTCTCCCACCTGACGGGAACCCCCGTCGCGTCTATAACCCGGCGGGCCGCTTCCGATATTTGCGGTCCGACCCCGTCGCCGGGAATCAAAGTGATCGTGTAGGACATAAAAACCTCCCTAATTCGGGCGCGGGAGACACCGGATGCAGGGAGCGGCCGCGCTTGCGCCTTCTGCGCCCTGCGTCTTTTGTTGCGCCCTGCGCCCCATCCCTTTTCAATCAAATCTCAGTTGAAGTTGAACCCGCCGTATTTTCTGAAATGCCCTGCAAGTCCGCCGTCGTTCAGAATTTTAATCATCACCGGCGGCAGGGGCTTGACCGGTATTTCCACGTTTTTTGTTTTGTTCGCAATAATCCCGGCAGCGAGATCGACTTCAAGCTCATCGCCCGGATCGATCAGGCCGGTGTCGCATTCCACCACGGGCAGGCCGGTGTTTATGGCGTTGCGGTAAAAGATACGGGCAAAGGACTTTGCCAGGACCGCCCCCACGCCGGCGCATTTTATGGCCAGGGGCGCCTGCTCCCTGGACGAGCCGCAGCCGAAGTTTGAGCCGGCAACGATAAAATCGCCGGGCGACACTTTTTCGTAAAAGCGCGGGTCCAGATCTTCCATAACGTGTTTTGCCAGTTCTTTCATATCCAGGGTCTTGAACTTGTACTTGCCCGAGATGATGTAGTCCGTGTTGACGTCGTTCCCAAACTTGTGGGCCTTGCCGCTGAACCGCATAAAGAACACCTGCTTTATAAGTTTATTGGGGTTGACAAAGCGCCGTCCCGCATTTTCATTCATGGTTCGTAATGGAACATAATGTACGGTTATTGTATGAATTCACGCGGGTCGGTGATTTTCCCGGTCAGCGCGCTGGCGGCAACGGCGGCCGGGGAGGCCAGGTAAATCTCCGCGTTGGAGTTGCCCATCCGCCCTTTGAAGTTCCGGTTGGCCGTGGAAATCACCGTTTCGCCGTCGGACGGAACGCCGTTGTGGGTGCCCACACAGGGTCCGCACCCGGGAGTAACCACCGCCGCGCCGGCTTCCACGAGGGACTGGATGATTCCCTCGGCCATAGCGTCAAGGAAGACCCGGCGGGAGGCTGGCGCCACAATCAGGCGGACGTCGCGGTGCACTTTGCGTCCGCCGAGGATGCCGGCGGCTATGCGCAGGTCCTCCAGCCGCCCGTTGGTGCAGGTGCCGATAACCGCCTGCTGGACAGGCTTGCCGGCCACCTCGCTCAAAGGCGCCACGTTGTCCACCCGGTGGGGCTTGGCAACCTGCGGCTCAAGGCCCGATACGTCGTATTCCAGCACCCGCGCGTATACGGCGTCCGGATCGGCGGCCACGGGAGCAAAATTACGCCCGGTAAACCGCCGCAGCCAGGCAAACGTCTTGTCGTCGGCCTCCATCAGCCCGGCTTTCGCGCCCATCTCCACGGCCATGTTGGCTATGGTAAAACGCGCCTCCTGGGACATCGCCGATACGGCCTCGCCTACGTACTCCGCCGCCATGTAGGTGGCGCCGTCGGCGGTCACTTCACCGATCAGGTAAAGGATCAGGTCTTTGGAATACACTCCCGGCTGCAGCTTGCCATTGCATACGAACTTTACGGTCTCCGGCACCTTGAACCACATCCGGCCGGAAATCAGCCCCCCGGCCAGATCCGTGGAACCGACCCCGGTGGAAAAGGCGTTCAGGGCTCCGTAAGTGCACGTGTGCGAGTCGGCGCCGATGACCAGGCATCCCGGGCCCACCTCGCCGCTCTCCGGAATCAGCTGATGGCATACGCCGTCGCCTATGTCGAAAAGCCGGAAACCCTTTTCCCTGGAAAACTCCCTCATCAGTTTGTGCAGGGCGGACACCCCCTCGTTGGGGCTCGGGGCGCTGTGGTCGATGACAAAGGCCACGCGCTCCCGGTCAAACACCTCCGTGCCGCCCATCTCGTGAAAAGCCCTGACGGCCAGGGGGGCGGTCCCGTCCTGACCCATCACAAAATCAACCCGGGCGACGACAATGTCGTTGGCGTAGGCGGGACCGCCGCTGTGGCTGGAAAGTATCTTCTCTATAATGGTCTGTCCCAATACTAATCCCTCTTTCCGAAGTAATCCTCATAGATGTACATCAGCTCTTTGTCAAAAAGCGGCCGCTTCAGGGCGACTGTGGTGGCGCGGACTTTGGGCAGCAGTTCCTTGGCCTGATGCTCGGTCAGAATTTTGCCGAACTCGGCGAACTTGGCCTTTAAAGACGCCGTTCCGGAATGCTTGCCGATCACAATCTGGCGCTGCAGGCCGACTTCTTCGGGATGAAACGCTTCGTAGGTCTTCGGGTCTTTCTGCACACCGTCGGCGTGAATGCCGGCTTCGTGGGCAAACATGTTCGTACCCACGATGGCCTTCCATTTGGGAAGCTCCCTGCCCGAGGCGCGCGATACGTACTCCGCCACTTCCAGGAACATTTCCGTCTTGAAATTCAAATCGATATTGTAAAGGTGCTTCAACGCCATGACCACTTCTTCCAGGGCGGCGTTACCGGCCCTTTCGCCGAGACCCAGAACGGTCACGCCGATGTACACGGCCCCCGCCCTTACCCCGGCCAGGGCGTTGGCCGTGGCCATGCCGAAATCGTTGTGGGTGTGCATTTCAATGTCAATATCCGCCGCCTCCCTGATCCGTTTTATCTGATCGTAAATGGCAAACGGCTCCATGATTCCCACGGTATCGCAGTAGCGCAGGCGGTCGGCGCCGGCTTCTTTGGCGGCTCTTGCAAACTCGATCAGAAAATTCAAATCGCTTCGCGAGGCGTCCTCGGCATTGACCGAGATTTTCATTCCTTCCTTTTTAGCGAACCTGGTGGCTTTGACCATCTGATCCAGGACCTGTTCCCTCGTCGATCTCAACTTGTGCTTGATGTGGATGTCCGAGGTGGAAATGGATATGGCAACGGCATCGACGCCGCAATTAATAGACTGTTCGATGTCTTTTATCACAGGGCGGTTCCAGCCCATAATGCTGGCCTTCAGCCCGGCCCGGCAGATGGCCCTGATGGCCTCCTTCTCATCTCCACCCATGACGGGGATTCCGGCTTCGATCTGGTGAACGCCGATTTCGTCAAGAAGCTTTGCAATCCGGACTTTTTCCCTGTTTGCAAAGACCACTCCCGCCGTCTGCTCCCCGTCTCTCAAAGTAGTGTCGACAATGATGATTTCCCTGTCAGTCATATTCCTCACTCACCCCAATCAACAAACTAACTGAAAAAACCGCGCGCACTGCAATACCGGACACACCCGGAACGCTTACAAAAATAGTACCACAAATCCCGAACTCTTGAAAGACACAAAGATTCGCTGCCGCAAGTGTTCCGGAACCACAACAAAAGGGCCCGCCTGGAGCCCTTATCTGCAATGCCTCTGTCCGTTGTATTGCCGCTTTGCGCTTAATGTCCCCGCAAAAACCGTCCGCGCTAGAGCCTTTCCTTCAGCAGCCGGTTCACCAGTTCCGGGTTTGCCTTCCCCTTCGTGGCTTTCATCACCTGGCCCACCAGGAAGCCGAGAGCTTTTTCCTTGCCGGCCCGGTAGTCCTCCACCGTCTTGGGGTTGCCGGCAATGACCCCGTCCACGACGGCGGCGATTGCTCCCTCGTCGCTAATCTGGACCAGACCCTTTTCTTTTACTATCGTATCCGGGTCTTTTCCGCTTGCAAACATTTCCTCGAACACCGTCTTGGCGATCTTGCCGCTGATGGTTCCCCTGTCCATCAACTGAAGCATTGAGGCCAGTTGCCCGGGTTTGATCCTGCAGCCGTCTATTTCCATATTGTTCGCGTTCAGCAGCCTCAAGAGATCGCCCATAATCCAGTTGCCGACGATTTTCGGGTTGGGATAGGCCCGCACGCAGGCTTCGAAGAAATCGGCCAGTTCCTTGGTACTGGTAAGCACCCCGGCATCGTAGGCCGGCAGGGCATATTCCCTCACGTAACGCTCCCTTTTGGCGTCGGGAAGCTCCGGAAGGGAGCGGCGGATATCTTCAACCCACTCTTCGTCTATCACCAGCGGCACCAGGTCCGGATCCGGGAAATAACGGTAGTCGTGGGCCTGCTCTTTACTGCGCATGGGCAACGTTACTCCCCTGCCCTCATCCCACGTCCGGGTTTCCTGGACAATCCGCCCGCCTTCCTCGATCACCTCGATCTGGCGCTCAATCTCGTAAGCCAGCGCCCTTTGAAGGGCCTTGAAGGAATTCAGGTTTTTTATCTCGGTTTTTGTCCCGAACACCCGGCTCCCCGCCCGCCGCACGGAAATATTGGCGTCGCAGCGCAGGCTGCCCTCCTCCATCTTGCAGTCGGAAACACCGGTATAATGAATGACGGCCCTCAGTTTCTCCATGTACCGGCGCGCCTCTTCCGGCGTTCGCAGGTCCGGTTCGGAGACAACTTCAATCAGGGGAACCCCCGCCCGGTTGTAGTCCACCAGCGAGTATGGCGTCGTCGTGATGGCGCCCTGATGCACCAGCTTGCCGGTGTCCTCCTCCATGTGCAGGCGGGCAATGCCTATCCTTTTGGGACCCTCCTCAGTATCTATTTCCAGATAGCCATTCTCGGCTATGGGCAGGTCGTACTGCGAAATCTGGTAGTTTTTGGGCATGTCGGGGTAGTAGTAGTTTTTCCGGTCGAACTTGGAAAAGCCGGCTATCCTGCAGTTCAAGGCCAGGGCCGCCCGGACCGCATATTCGACAACCGTTTTGTTGACAACCGGAAGCACCCCCGGCAGGCCCAGGCAAACAGGGCAGACGTGGGTGTTCGGCTCACCGCCGAATTCCGTGGTGGAATCGCAAAATATCTTCGACCTCGTTTTAAGCTCCACGTGCACTTCCAGACCGATCACAGCTTCATATCGGGCCAAATTAAAACCCTCCCAAACCTGTATCTGAAGGAAACATCTTGTGATAGCCGGTGTTCTGCTCAAAGGTATAGGCCACCCGGAGCAGCATGCCCTCGTCGAAATGCCTGCCCATTATCTGGAGGCCTACCGGCATTCCCTCCGCAAAGCCGCAGGGGATGGATATGCCCGGTATGCCGGCCAGGTTCACCGATATGGTGCAGATGTCCGACAGGTACATCTGAAGCGGATCGCCGGTTTTTTCACCGATACGGAAGGCCGTCGTGGGCGACACCGGTGAAATAAGCACGTCGTACTTTTCCAGGGCGCGGTCGAAATCCTCCTTGATCAGCGTGCGCACCTTCAGCGCCTTCAGATAGTACGCGTCATAATACCCCGCTGCAAGGGCGTATGTCCCCAGCATAATCCTGCGTTTGACCTCCGCGCCGAAACCGCGGCTGCGCGTCTTCACAAACATGTCGATCACGTCCCCGGCGTCTTCCGCCCGGAAACCGTAGCGCACGCCGTCATAGCGGGCCAGATTCGAGCTGGCTTCGGCCGGCGCGATCAGGTAATAAGTGGGCAGGGCGTATTCCGAGTGGGGCAGCGTGGTATATTCCACCACCGCGCCGAGAGACTCGAAAAGCGCCATGGCTTTCTCAATTGCGCCGCGCACCCCGGGGTCCGTCCCTTCGGCCATGTACTCCTCCGGCACCCCGATTTTAATCCCGCGCACGTCGTTTATCAAAAAACCGGTGTAATCCGGAACGTCAAACCTGGCAGACGTCGAATCCAGCGGGTCGTGCCCGCAGATTACGTTCAGCATCTGGGCGCAGTCCGTAACGTCCCTGGAAAACGCCCCGATCTGGTCGAGAGAGGAGGCGAACGCGATCAGCCCGAACCGGGAAACAGCCCCGTAGGTGGGTTTTATTCCGACAACACCGCAGAACGAAGCAGGCTGCCGGATCGATCCCCCGGTGTCGGAACCAAGCGCGCAGACAGCCTCGCCCGCCGCGACGGCCGCCGCCGAACCCCCGCTGGAACCTCCCGGCACCCGCCCGGTGTCCCAGGGGTTGCGGGTGGTAAAGAAAGCGGAGTTTTCAGTTGAAGAACCCATTGCGAACTCGTCCATGTTGGTTTTGCCGGTCATAACCGCCCCGGCGGCGTCAAGTCTCTTTACCACGGTGGCGCTGTAAGGGGGAACGAAATTGGCCAGAATTTTGGACGCGGCCGTGGTGCGCACACCGTCGGTACATATATTGTCTTTTACGGCGACGGGAATGCCGGACAGCGGGGATACCCCCTCCCCGTTCCGGATCAGCCCGTCCACATGCCTGGCGCGTTCCAGGGCCAGTTCTTTAGTCCTGGTTATGTAAGCGCAAATCTTATCGTCAGCCGCCTCTATTCTTTCAAAAACAGTTTCGCACAATTCTTCTGCCGATATTTCCTTTTTTGTCAACAGTCCGTGCAGTTCGTGCGCCGTCAGCCGGTAAAGCTGCAAGGTCTCACCTCCCCAAAAAACCTTTAAAGCGCGTTATTAAACCGACATTTTCACACTTTAACAATTCAAATTAGAAAACGTTAGAAAAAGGACCTGTCCCTTTTTACACAATTCTGGGAACTTTGAAGTAGCTTCCGTCACGGTCGGGGCAGTTGGCCAGGGCTTCTTCACGGGATATATGCTGCCCCACCCAGTCCTCGCGAAAAACATTTTTCAGCGGCAGAACGTGAGCCGTGGGCTGAACGTTTTCCGTGTCGAGGCGCTGCAGGTACTGAAAGTACTCCAATATCTCATTTAACTGCCTCGTGTACATTTCCCTTTCTTCGTCCGTCAGCTCCAGCCGCCCCAGCAAGGCCACGTGGTCGACATCCTTCCCGGTAATCAAACCGTCACCTTCTTCCCTAAAAAACTTACATTATTATAACAATAAGCGGAATCCCGGTCAAACCTTTCCTCCTTGACTAATACTCCCACTCGAATCTTCCCACTTCGGGGAACTTGCTCAGGGCTTCCTGCATGGTGTCGCATATGCGCCGGAGCCCTTCCCGGGTTTTGGCCTCGCACCTGGCCACCAGAACCGGCTGGGTGTTGGACGCCCGCACCAGCCCCCAGCCGTCGTCAAACAGCACCCGTACCCCGTCGACGTCTACAACCTCATTATCACGCTTAAACCGATCCGCCAGGCCGCTTACCACCCTGAACTTGTCCTGGTCGGAGCAGGGCACTCTCGTCTCTGCCGTGGAGTAATACCTTGGTATTTCTTTAAGCATTGCTGAGAGCGTCTCCCCGGAGTTGGAGAGAATCCGCAAAAGGCGGCCGGCCGCGTAGAACGCGTCGTCAAAGCCGTAGTACTCGTCGGCGAAGAACATGTGTCCCGACATTTCACCGGTAAAAACAGCGCCTGTTTCCTTCATCTTGGCTTTTATCAGAGAGTGGCCCGTCTTGTAAAAGAAAGGCTTTCCGCCCAGACGGGCGACCTCGTCGACGAGAGCCTGGGAGCACTTGACCTCAATAATGGCGACGGCCCCGGGGTGCTTCGCCATTACTTCCCGCCAGTACAGGCACATCAACATGTCGCCCCAGATAATCCCTCCCCTCTCGTCCACCACTCCTATCCTGTCGGCGTCACCGTCGAAGGCAATGCCCAAATCCGCCTCCTCATCAACCACGGTCTTTCTGAGCTCACGCAGGTTTGCCGTTTTGACCGGGTCCGGCTGGTGGTTTGGAAAAGTCCCGTCAGATTCGCAGTAAAGCGGCACAACCTCACAGCCCCAGTTAAGGAAAATCTTTTCGGCAAAAAGGGAGGCCGTTCCGTTTCCGCAGTCCACCACCACCTTCAGCTTCCGCGGCCCCAGTTTTATCTTGTCCTTCAACATGGCCAGATAGGCCGGGACCGCGTCCATTTCCTCCCGCCTTCCCGCGCCGGCGGAGAAGTCGCCTGCAAGCATCAGTTCCTTAAGCCCTTGTATCTCCGGGCCGTAAATCGTGCCGCTGCCGAGGGCGATTTTAAAGCCGTTTTCATCGGGAGGATTGTGGCTGCCGGTAATCATCACCGCCCCGTCTATCCCGTAATGCACCCTGGCGTAATAGACCACCGGGGTGACAACAAGTCCGATATCCGCAACGTCGCACCCTGATGCCGACAAACCCCTGATTATGGCGTCTCTCAAACGCCCCGAACTCAGGCGGTTGTCCCTGCCCACCAAAACCCGGGCCGTTCCGGTTTTCCTGACAACAGTTCCGAAAGCCTTCCCCAGCAGCTCTGCGGTTTCGTCAGTCAGGTCGCGTTCAGCCACTCCCCGGATATCGTACTGGCGAAATATCTGAGGGTTTATTGCCGTCACTGTTTCAAGCCCCCTTATGCAAATTTCAGCTAAAGGACGTCGTCGAACCCTTTGTCTCTAAGGGCCTGCACAACCCTCTTGATCTCCTGGGCCCGGTCCTTGCGGCAGATCATCAGGCTGTCCCTGTCGTTGACCACGATCATGTCGTCGACTCCCAAAAGCGCGACGGTTTTACCGTCGGAAATGACATAAGAATTGGTGGTGTCGATGAGAACACCGCTGCCCTGGAGAACATTGCCGAAGGCGTCCTTTTCAGCGTACTTTTCCAGGGCCGTCCAGCATCCTATGTCATCCCAGCCGAAATCACCCGGGACGACCAGTACGTTTCCGGCGTGCTCGAGAACGCCGTAATCGATGGATATTCTGGTCAGCCCGGCGTACACTTCTTCGAGCACTTCCGGATAACGCGACGTACCGAGATGTTCCATTATTTTTTGAAGCCCCTCGCTTAATCGGGGGAGGAATTCTTCAATCAACTCAAGAATGAGGTCGACCCGCCAGACAAACATACCGCTGTTCCACAGGTAATCCCCGCTCGCGATGAACTCCGCGGCCCGGCCGTAATCCGGCTTTTCAAAAAAATGCTGGACCCGGTAGGCCGGTATCCCACCGTAAGTGTCGAGCATTTTCCCGCGCTTTATATATCCGTACCCCGTTTCAGGACCCCGGGGGGTGATTCCCAGAGTGACGATGACGTTTTCCCTGCCGGCCGCCGTAACCGCGCTTTTCAGGATTTCCCGGAACCGGGAAACGTCACCTATATAATGATCGGCCGGCAAGACCACCATCACCTCATGCGGGTCCCTCCGGCTCAAAACAAGGGCGGCAAGCCCCACAGCCGCTGCAGTATCCCTTCCGAACGGCTCGATTATTATGTTCTCTTCAGGAAGATGCGGAGCCTGTTCCCGGATGGTTTCTTTGAATTCCTTCCCGGCAATCACATAGGTGTCCGTTATGCCTACCAACCCCTTGAGCCTTTCCAAGGTGAGCTGCAGCATTGTTTTATCGCCGAGCAGCTTTAAAAACTGCTTGGGCCTGTCCATCCTGCTGCGCGGCCAGAACCTCTCCCCGCGCCCACCGGCCATAATGACGGCAAAAGGCAAAAATAAAACCTCCCTTGTTAAAACTCTAAATCATGCCGGTCATTTCCTTGAATTCGCTTTCGTCCAGAATGGGGATGCCCAGGGCAACGGCCTTGTCGTATTTTGAGCCGGGCCTGTCCCCCACCACGACGTAATCCGTGTTTCTGCCGACGCTTGAGGCGACCCGGCCGCCCAGACTTTCCACCAGTTCCTCCGCTTCCTGCCGGCTGAATCCCTGCAGCGTCCCGGTAATGACAAAAGTTTTTCCCGACAAAGGCCTGCGGCCTCCGGCAGGCTGCCTCTCCTCCCTGGTGTTTACGCCGGCCCGTACCAGTTTGTCAATAACCTCGAGGTTCTGCCGGCCCGCAAAGAAGGCTGCTATGCTGGAGGCTATTTTCGGACCTATCTCCGGCACGGTCACCAGTTCCTCTTCGGGGGCCTTCATCAACGATTCGAGCGAGCCGTACCGCTCCGCCAGAATTTTGGCCGCGCGCTCGCCCACGTGGCGGATGCCGAGGGCAAAAACCAGCCTCGCCAGCGAATTCTTTTTGCTGGCTTCAATGGCTCCCAGCAGGTTCCGGGCCGATTTCGGCCCCATACGTTCGAGGGCCGCCAGGTCCTCGTAGCGCAAAGCATACAAATCCGAAGGGTCGCGCACCAGCCCGGCGTTTAGAAGCTGCCCGGCCACAGCGGGTCCCAACCCGGCGATGTCCATGGCATTGCGGGAGGCAAAGTGTATTATGCTTTCCCAGAGCCTGGCCGGACAGGCTATTCCCGTACAGCGGGCCGCCGCCTCGCCTTCGGCCCGCGCCACCTGCGAACCGCAGGCGGGACATTGCGAAGGCATCGACCAGATCTCTTCGCTTCCCGTCCTCTTTTCCCTGAGGACGGACACCACCTCGGGAATAACGTCTCCCGCTTTCCGGACGATCACGCTGTCACCGATACGAATGTCCTTTTCCCTGATCATGTCCTCGTTGTGCAGGGTGGCCCTGCTTACCGTCGTGCCGGCCAGGCGCACGGGCTCGAGTTCCGCGGTGGGTGTAAGCGCCCCGGTCCGCCCCACCCTGACGAAAATGTTTTTTACCCTGGTCACCGCCTGTTCAGGCGGAAACTTGTAAGCGACGGCCCAGCGGGGGCTCTTCATGGTAGCCCCGAGCCTCTCCTGCTGGGACAACAAATCTACCTTGATTACCAGCCCGTCAACGGCGTAGGGCAGGTCAAAGCGCCGGGACTGCCAGTCCCGGCAGTATCCGACGAGCTCGCGCACGTCATTGAAAATGCTGAACACGTTTACTTTAAAACCAAGTTCCTTTAATAATTCAAGCCCCTCGGAATGCCGCCGCAGAGACAGCCCTTCGCTGAAGCCTATCCCGTAGACGAAAATGTCCAACTGGCGGGAGGCGGTAATCTTGGGGTCAAGTTGGCGCAAGGAACCGGCTGCGGCATTACGCGGGTTGGCGAAAAGGGGTTCTCCCGCCTCTTCCCTGGCCTCGTTCAGCCTGGCGAAGGACTCCTTCGGCATATACGCCTCCCCCCTGACCTCAAGCCCTGGAACTTCCCGGCGCAACCGCAGGGGCACGCTCCTTATTGTTTTTAAATTTTCCGTGATGTCCTCGCCGTTTTCACCGTCACCCCGGGTAGCGCCCCTGACCATAACGCCGTTCTCATAGTAAAGCGAAACCGCAAGGCCGTCTATTTTCGGTTCGACCACGTAGCGCACGTCCTCGCCCGGCAGTCCCTGCCGCACCCTCCGGTCGAAATCCAGCAATTCCGCTTCACTGAACGCATTTGCCAGGCTGAGCATCGGAGAGAGGTGACGGACCGCGGCAAATCCTTCCCTGGGCTGCCCGCCGACCCTCTGGGTGGGGGAATATGGAGTAACGAGGGAGGGGTATCTCTTTTCGATTTCCTCCAGTTCCCTCATCATTTCGTCGTACCGGGCATCCGGTATCACAGGATCGTCCAAAACATAATAGCGGTAGTTGTGAATTTCGATTTCCCTGCGCAGGTTTTCAGCCCTTTCCCGGGCGCGCTCGAAATCCGCGCTCAATCAAGTTGCACCTCCGATCTTACCGGACTGGGCGGTTGTTGACAAAACAACCCGGGTCGAAACGTCTGCTTCCTTCAACCTCAAGGTCCCGGACAGTTTGTTCGCAGTATGGGATTATGACACCACCCTTCTGCCACTCCCTACAACCTTTGGCAGCGCCCTGTCACCGCTCGCTCAGGTGCTTCGCGCCGGGTGAACCAAGGGCTTGCATCACGCGATATCGGACCGCCTTCAACTCACATCCTGTTCCCGGCACTCAATAAGTGCCCATACAACTCTGGTAAAAAACCGTTTTCACTTAAAACATTTTCAAATACTAAACGGAATATTAACATTGAGTGCCGGGTCATCCAATATCGCATCCTCACTTCGCCCGGTTCGTTTAAGACGCTGCGCAATATCGCCCGCTTTCTTCAACCTCGAGGTCACGAAAAGTTCGTCTGCAGTCTGGGACGAAGGTGATGCCACCGCTTACGTCTTACGCCAGCAGCGACGCGACGTACTTAATGAGGTGCGAGGCGGGCAAAAAAATCAGTTGGGCCAGAATCGTGCCCAAAAACCGGGTGACGGTCAGGTAGAGAGTCATCTGGCTGACATCTCCCTCGCCCCTGTCCCCTCTCAAGGCCTGATCCGTAATCGACGCGGCGGCGGGCTCCACCACCGTGGCCGAAAGCACGGTGGCTACACCGTTGACCACGGCCGTGAGGAGGGCGGCAGTTGTCCGGTAGCTTGGGAAAAGGGCGCCTGCGTAGAGAGACGAAACCACTCCGGTAGTAAAGACACCGGTCACCACGATATTCAGCGCCAGAAACGTTTTGGGAATGGCCGGTCCCCGCGCGGCGGCAAGTTTAAAAGGATTCTTCCGGGTCACGCGCACCCGCCCCGTCAGTTTCACAATGCGGCGAGGCGAAAAAAGAAACATGCCGATCATTTTCGGTACCGAACCGGTCTCTTCAAAAACATAGGTGGCCCGGACGAAAATGTTTACAAAAGAGGGGATCATGGACGCGCCAGCCAGGGTCCCCACCGTGGCCGCCGCGATAACGAGCCTGATATCCCTTTCCAGGACGGCAAGCTGAACTCTGTAGGCCGGCTGGTAAATGAGCTGTTCCGCGGGCAGCCTTGCCCCCGCCTGGGCCTGACCTGCGTTGATGGCCCGCTCCACGATGGACGACAGCAGCGGCGCCTGAAAGGTGTTTGCCGTGGTGGCCAGGAGAAAGATGACGTTGAAAAGGGAAATGGCCGTGGCCAGCCGGCGGGTGCGGACACCGGAAATACGCACCGCGTAGCTGAGTGTATAGATAAAATGGATGACTGCGGTTAGCGCAGCTACAACAAGAAGACGATCCATCAAAACCTCCGGCAACCAGCCCATCTGTAGTATTTCCCAAAAAAGCGACCGTTTAAGCCACAGACCCTGTCAGGCTCGACGCGCTCATCCAATATCGCATCCTAACTTCGCCCGGTTCACCTTGCCCATGCACTCAGGTTACAGTATCCCTTACCGAAAGGCAATGCGCTCTTGGGTATTACCGGACAGCTCCGCAGTGTCCGCACCCCCGGTTTCGCAGCCTTGCCGAGCAAAAGTCTACTCCGGCGCTGCGCAATGCAGTTCGCTGCTGACGAAGGCGTCGTTCTCGTCCGTGGCAGTATGCAAAGCGCCCTGAGGTTGAAACGCTCGCTCAGGTTATTTTTTTGCGCCCCGCATTCTTGTGGGCGGCGCCTTTTCAGTCAGCCCTTTCCAGCGGGGCGTACCTGGCCAGGAGCACTTTAATTCCCTGCTCCGGAAAAGCCACTTTGTACTCCAAATCTTCGTCCGCCCCCCGCAGGCCGACGACGACACCCACGCCCCACTTCCCGTGCCTGACTTTATCGCCCAGGACGAACTCCCCCGGCTGCGGGAGCCTTTTCCCGTCCGCTTTCAGGTCCGGCGCGGAGTTTGCGGGGTGTACGCCATCCTTCCCGTCCGGAAGGTCATCGCCGCTCATCAAATATTCCGGAATTTCTTCAAGAAAACGGGAGGGCAAATTATAGCGCTGAACTCCGTAAAGAGTCCTCCTCCAGCAGTGGGTTAGGTAGAGCCTTTCCTTGGCCCTGGTGACGCCGACATAACACAGGCGGCGCTCCTCCTCAAGCTCATCGGGCTCCGGCAGGGAACGGGAATGCGGAAACACGCCCTCTTCCATTCCGATTAAAAAAACCACCGGAAACTCGAGCCCCTTCGCGCTGTGAAGAGTCATCAGGGCAGCCTGATCGGCCTCCCCGTCATACTGGTCCAGGTCGGTCACCAGGGCAATATTCTCCAGAAAACTCCTCAACCCTTTTTCCTCCGCCTGCCGGTCAAACTCGCCGGTAACGGATAGAAATTCGTCCAGGTTCTCCAGTCTCGTGCGCGCCTCGACCGTGTTTTCGGCCAGCAGTTCGGACCGGTAACCGGTCAGTTCCATCACCTTCCGCGAAATCTCCGTAACGCTCAAATCCGGCAGTTCCCCGGAAAGGGCGCCGATAATACCGCCGAGATCCATGCAAGCTTTCTGTGCTTTGGCCGTCAACCCGGAAATCCCGCCGGCCCTTTTCATGGCTTCCACCGGCGATATGCCGTTGTCCCCGGCATAGGCCAGGATTCTGTTGTACGAGGCCTGCCCGATGCCGCGCCTGGGCACGTTGATAATCCTGGCCAAGCTGACTGTATCGCTGTGGTTGAGAACAAGCCGCAGATAGGCGATAATGTCTTTGATCTCCTTGCGGTCGTAGAACCGCAGCCCGCCGATTACGGTGTACGGGATGCCCGCCCTGGCAAAAGTCTCCTCAACCACCCGCGACTGGGCGTGAGTACGGTACAAAACGGCGAAATCCCTAAAAGGCCTGCCTTCCGCACTCTTCAGCCGCAGTATGCGCCCGGCCACAAAGCTGCTTTCCGCGTGCTCGTCCTCACCGAAGTATTTTACCAGCGGCAACCCGGGTCCCGCGTCGGTCCACAAACGCTTTTCCTTGCGCCTGGCGTTGTTTCTGATTATGTGGTTGGCGGCTTCCAGGATTGATCCTGTCGAGCGGTAATTTTGCTCAAGTCTGATCACTTTGGCCTCGGGATAATCCCGCTCAAAACTCAGGATGTTTTTCACGTCGGCGCCCCGCCAGCCGTAAATCCCCTGGTCGGGGTCCCCGACAACGCACAAATTGCGGCTTGCCCTGGCCAGCAGGTTTACCAGGACGTACTGGGCGTAGTTGGTGTCCTGGTATTCGTCCACGAGGATGTAACGGAAGCGGTCCTGATAATAAGCCAAGACCTGCGGGTATTCCCTGAAGAGCCTGACCGTCAGGAAAATCAAATCGTCAAAATCCACGGCATTGTTTTTGCACAGCTTTTCCTGGTAAAGCCGGTAAACGCGGGCCACTTCCCGGTTGAATTGATCGTAGGCATAGTCCGCAAAGCCGTCCGCGTCCAAAAGCTGGTTCTTGGCCTGAGAAATAGCCGCAGCCGCCGCCCTGGGGGGATATTTTTTATCGTCCAGCTTCAGTTCCTTCACGCAGTCTTTTACCAGAGTAAGCTGGTCATCATCATCGTAAATGACGAAATTTCCGTTCCGTCCGAAAAACTCTTTCTGCCTCCTCAATACGCGCAGGCAGGCGGCGTGAAAGGTGCAGATCCAGAGGTCGCGGATCACCTCCGGCACAAGGGCCTCCACCCGCTCCCGCATCTCCCCGGCAGCCTTGTTGGTAAAGGTGATTGCCAGAATCCGCCGGGGCGGAATTCTCCTCTCTTTAATCAGGTAAGCCACCCGCGTGGTCAGCACCCTCGTCTTGCCGCTGCCCGCCCCGGCCAAAATCAGAAGCGGGCCGTCACCGAAAGTTACGGCCTCGATCTGGGCGGGGTTCAGTTCCGCCAATATATCCATAAAACCCTCCGGCATTCCCTGTTACAAAATGAAGATCACTTTACGTCAAAGTCGTCAATGGTAAAGACGGGATCGACTTCCACGCCCATCGACGCGATCTTTTCGGCGCCGCCCTCTTTCCGGTCCACCAGGGCAATTACCTTTACCACGTCACATCCGGCCGACCTGACGGCATCAATCGCCTTCAAGACGGAGCCGCCCGTCGTTATTACATCCTCCACAACCGCCACCCGTTCGCCCGCGTTCAGCTCCGGCCCTTCTATGTACCTGCGCTTCCCGTGTTTTTTCGGTTCTTTGCGTACGATAAAGAATTTGAGGTTCTCCAGACCCTCGGTAAAAGCCGCCACGGCAAGCGCCCCGACTATGGGGTCGGCGCCTATGGTCGGGCCGCCGACAGCCGTGATATCCAAGCCCTTGATCTTCTGCAGTATAATTTTGCTCAAGAGGTAGGCCCCCGAAGGGTCCAGCGTCACCTGTTTGGCGTCAAAATAATAATTGCTCGTTTTGCCCGAGGAAAGCGTAAATTCGCCGAATGCGAAAGAACGGTCCCGAACCAGCGTGCGGAGAAGTTCCCAGTCTCTGTTCAATTGATAATTGCTCCCATTCTCGTCCGTCATAAAACACGCCGCCGGAATTCTCTCAGACGGCAGCTTTCCTCCTTTTTCTCGTTATTCAAAATTATTGCAGATTCCATATCTATTTTATCATTATTGTCAAATGAATTAATAAGAAAACGATTTTCCCGCGCAACCCTTTACCGCTCATCCCCGGCTTTCACGCCGGCGCCGCCGGCCGCCTGCTTCGAACGAAACCGGGCCGCCAACACGTCCAGAACGTCGTCCGGCCCGAGCCCGCGCCAGGCCAGCAGTACCAGCAGGTGATAGACCAGATCGGCCGCCTCGCCCGCCAGCCCGCCGGCGTCTTTGTTTTTGGCGGCAATAATTACCTCCGCGGTTTCCTCGCCGATCTTTTTCAATATCACGTCTTCACCCTGTTTGAACAGGTAGGACGTATAGGAGCCGTCAGGCAGTTTTTCGCGCCTGTCGACGATGAGCCCGTATAAATCTTGAATAATACCCTGTTCGCCCACTGTAACTCTCCAATACTATTTCCTTCCGTAGACCCGCTCCGGGTCGAACAGCCTTTCCCCCGCCACCGTCACGCTGCCGTCCTTTTCCAGCCGGTAGTGAAAGCAGGAATAGTACCCCTCGTGGCAGGCCGCTCCGCACTGCTCCACTTTTATGAGCAAAGTATCACGGTCGCAGTCGTACAATACTTCCTTGACGCGCTGAACGTGACCCGAGGTTTCCCCCTTATGCCAGAAGACTTTCCTGCTGCGGCTCCAGAACCAGGTCTCACCCGTGGCGAGAGTTTTTTCAAGGGCTTCCCTGTTCATGTAGGCCATCATTAAAACCGATCCGCTCCCGGCATCCTGGATGATTGCCGGAATCAGACCGGCTTCGCCGTATTTCAAGCTGCTCAAATCGAAAGACATCGTTCCCCTCCAATTTCAAATCCTTACCGGAATCCCCCTGGAACGCAAGTATTCCTTCGTCTCCCTGATCGAATACTCGCCAAAATGAAAAATCGAAGCGGCCAGGGCGGCGTCCGCTTCGCCGTCAGTCAGCCCTTCGGCGATATGCTCCAGGTTCCCCACGCCACCGGAGGCAATGACGGGAATATTGACCGACCTTGCTATTGTTCTGGTAAGCGGTATGTCGTAGCCGTCCTTCGTGCCGTCCCGGTCCATGCTCGTAAGAAGAATTTCCCCGGCGCCGAGCGATTCCACCTTTTTGGCCCATTCCACCGCGTCAATCCCCGTCGGTGTGCGGCCCCCGTGAATATAAACCTCCCATTTGCCCGGCCCGCGCCGCCGGGCGTCTATCGCCACGACAATGCACTGGCTGCCGAATTTTCCCGCCGCCTCGGCCACGAGGGCGGGGTTCTGCACAGCCGCGGTGTTTACGGAAACCTTGTCCGCACCGGCCGTGAGGGTGGCGCGAATGTCCTCCAGGGTGCTGATCCCGCCGCCGACGGTATAGGGTATGAAAACTTCCCCCGCAGTGCGGTAAACCATTTCAAGGGTGGTCTTGCGCCCCTCGGCTGATGCCGTGATATCCAGGAAAACCAGCTCGTCGGCGCCCTCCCGGTCGTAAAAAGCAGCCAGTTCGACCGGGTCTCCGGCGTCTCTCAGGTTGATAAAATTGGTCCCCTTGACCACCCTTCCGCCGGCCACGTCAAGACACGGGATAATCCTTTTTTGCAGCATTATTCGACCTCCCTTTCAATCCCTTCCGCAATGGCCAGGGCTTCCCTCAAAGTAACCGTCCCGGCGTAGAGGGCCTTTCCCATTATCACCGCGTCCACGCCCAGGGGCTCCATCATTTTCAGCTTCCGGAGGTCGGCCGCCGTAGAAACGCCGCCGGAGGCAATCACCTTCAGGCCGGTTGCCCTGGCGAGCTCTCCCGTCGCCTCGATATTCGGCCCCTTTAACGTGCCGTCCCTCCTGATATCCGTAAAGACGACCCTCTGCACACCTATTTTTTTCATTTCCCCGGCCAGTTCCACAGCGTCCCTGTCAACGGTGACGCCCCAGCCCTCTATGGCGACCCTTCCGTTGCGGCTGTCTATGCCGACGAGGATGGCCTCCCCGTAACGCCCGCAGGCCTCGGAAACAAGGTCGGGCTTCAGTATGGCGGCCGTTCCGATGATAACGCGGGCCGCCCCCAATTCCAGCAGGCGTTCCACCGCCTCCATATTTCTGACGCCGCCGCCGACCTGCACGGGGACATCGACCACGCGCAGGATTTCTTTTATCACGTCCAGGTTTTTCGGAGCCCCCGAAAAAGCTCCGTCCAGGTCCACCACATGCAGCATCCGGGCGCCTCCCTCCTGCCACATGGCGGCCATGGCCGCCGGGTTGTCGGAGTAGACCGTTTCCAGGTCCAGCCGGCCTTCGACCAGCCGGACGCACCTGCCTTCCCGCAGGTCAATAGCCGGGATGATTAACATCTCTCGACCACCTCCCCGAAATTCTTCAATATTTTAAGGCCCAGGACACTGCTTTTTTCCGGGTGGAACTGTATTCCGTAAACCCTGTCCCTCGCCGCCATCGAAGCGAAACGCACTCCGTACTCCGTAAAAGCCAGGGCAAGCCCCTCTTCCTCCGGCTCCGCCACGTAGGAATGCACGAAATAAAAGGAGGAGCCCCCGGGTATCCCTTCCAGCAAAGGGTCCGGCCTCTGCGGTTCAATCTGGTTCCAGCCCATGTGGGGCACTTTTATTGTGTCAGGCAGGCGGCGCACCGTGCCGGGGAAAATCCCCAGACCCTCGGTATGGCCCCATTCCTCGCCGGCCTCAAACAGGAGCTGGTAGCCGAGGCATATGCCCAGCAATGGTTTTCCCGTCTTCACGGCCCGGCAAACCGCATCGGCCATCCCGGCGGCGCGGAGGTTGTTCATCGCGTCGGCGAAAGCTCCCACCCCCGGAAGGACAACCCCGGCCGCCCGCTCCACGTCGGCCGGGTCGCCTGTAACGGCAGCCCTCACGCCGGCCTTTTCAAAACCCTTCTGGACGCTCCTGAGGTTGCCCATCCCGTAATCCACAACGGCAATCATTAATGTCCTCCACCTATAGCGTTCCCCCGTGAACGTCAAGCGCCTTTTTTGCAAAAACGCCCGTCCGGAAATCTCAACTCTCCAGCGTTCCCTTTGTGGAAGGTATTATCCCCCTGCCGCTCTTTGCAACCGCATCTTTTATACAGCAGGCAAGCGCCTTGAAGATGCACTCGACGACATGATGCGTGTTGCCGCCGGCCAGCAGGCGGACATGGAGGTTGAACTCCCCGTTCACGGCAAGAGCCCTTAAAAACTCTTCCACAAGCTCCGTGTCGAAATCCCCGACTCTCGGCGCTGGCATTTTCGCGTCAAAAGCCAGCAAGCCCCGGCCGCTCAAATCCACTGCAGCCATTACGAGCGCGTCGTCCATCGGAACAATGGCATGACCGAAGCGGTTGATCCCAGCTTTGTCACCGAGGGCTTTTTTAATTGCCTGTCCGAGGCACAGCCCCGCGTCCTCAACAGTATGGTGGGCGTCAACCGCCAGGTCCCCCCGGGCGGTCAGCTCCATGTCCAGATAGGCGTGAGCGGCAAAAAGCTGAAGCATGTGGTCGAAAAACGGGATCCCGGTATGGACCCAGTAAACCCCGTCCCCGTCCAGGTTTAAAGAAACGTTGATTTCAGTTTCTTTTGTCTTTCGCGTAACATAACTGGTCCGCCCTTCCGGCATCGATTACCACCTCTCGCTAATTAGTTTTTTATGGCGGCCGCGCGCCAAAAATCAATTCCGATCCGCCAGAACCCCCCGCAGGCGCTCCAGAAACAGCCCGTTCTCCCCGGCCGTGCCCACGGTAACCCGCAGGCACCGCCGGAGCATCGGCCCGTCCAGGTTGCGGATTAAAACGCCGCGCTCCAGCAACCCGCCGTAAACCTGTTTCGCCGGCAGGGCGGTCCGGAACAGAATAAAGTTGGCCCGGGTGGGAAAGGCCTCAACCCCGGGCAGTCCCGACAGGCCTGAAAAAAGCCGTTCCCTTTCAGCCAAAATTTTTTCAATTCTCTCCCTGAAGAGAGGCAGGTTTTCCATAACCACCCTCGCCGCAGTCTGGGAGAAGGCGTTTAAATTGTACGGCTGCTTTACCTTCAGCAACTCTCTTACCACAGACCGTCCGGCCAGAAGGTAGCCGACCCGCAGGCCGGCAAGGCCGAACGCCTTGGAAAAGGTGCGCAGGACAATCAGGTTCGGGTGGCGGGCCAGCAAGGGTATGCAGGTTTCCCCCCCGAATTCCACATAAGCCTCGTCCACCACCACAACGGCGTTCGTGCCTGCCAGCAAACCCTCAATCTCATCCGGCGGCGTGGCGGTACCGGTCGGATTGTTGGGATTGCAGATTATTACCACCTTCACGCCGCGGCTGCCGGCAACCCGCTTCAGGGATTCCATATCCACGCTGAAATCGGCCAGGCGCGGCACTTCCACCCTGGATGCCGACGCCACCAGGCCGTACACCCCGTACATGGAGAAGGTGGGGGGAGTTACGACGTATTCCGCACCGGCGCCGAAAGTGAGCATGATGTTCAGAATCAGCTCGTCCGACCCGTTCCCCACCATTATGTTTTCCGGGGCCACCCCGGTATAATCCGCCAGGCTTTCCCGCAGCCTCTCCGCGCGGGGGTCGGGGTAGCGGGCGAAATCACGCGAACCGATTTCGCTGAAAATTTTCCGCAGCACGCCGGGAGGAAACCCGTACGGGTTTTCATTCGCGTCAAGCTTGACGGCTTCCGGAAAATAAGGCGCGTCGTAGGGAGCAAGCGTCTTCAGCTCCCCACGCACCAGGGAACTCGCGTCAAAAAACGTATTCATCCAACCAAACAACCTTTCGGGGTAAGGCTATCCACTTTGAATCATGGAGCCGGCGCTTTTTCGGGAATCCCAGTCCGGGCATCAAGGCGGCCGAGAACGAGCTTGTACCCGTCCGCACCGTAATTAAGCGCTCTTTTGACCCTGCTGATGGTGGCCGTGCTTGCCCCGGTCCGGCCGGCTATCTCGCCGTAAGTAAGGTTCTTCTGAAGCATTTTCGCCACCTCCAGCCGCTGGGCGAGCGACTTCAGCTCCGCAACCGTGCAGATGTCCTCGAAAAACCGGTAGCATTCATCCGTGTCTTTTAAAACCAGTACCGCCTCGAAAAGCCTGTCCAAAAGCTCGTCCCTCAGTTTTCCGGAATACACGGGGCAGCACCTCCCGGTTACAAGCGCGTCTCTTTCACATTTTAATACGCTAAAACATATATATCAAGCTAAAAAGAAAGAGCGCTTCCCAAGTGCGGAAATTTGGAAACCGCCTGCTTTTAAAAAGCGCTCCGTATTTAAAGCCGCTCCAGCCGCTCCAGCGCCCTGCGCCCGACGTCGCGGCGGTAGTGCATCCCTTCGAAGTTTATTTTTGCCACGGCGTCATAGGCGGTCTTGATGGCCGAGCGGATATCCCGCCCCACGGCCGTAACGCCCAGCACCCGGCCGCCGGCGGTGATTGTTTTCCCGTCCTTTTCGGCGGTGCCCGCGTGAAAAACAACGACGTCGTCCGGCAAGTCCTCCAGCCCGTAAATGACCTTCCCCTTCTCGTAGCGGCCCGGGTAGCCGCCGGAGGCGAGAACAACGCAGACAGAGGCCTGGTTTCTCCACTTGATGTCTATTTCGTTCAGGCGCCCTTTAAGGACGGCATCAATTATCTCCACCAGGTCGGTTTCCAGAAGCGTCAAAACCGGCTGGGCCTCCGGATCTCCGAAGCGGGCGTTGAACTCAAGCACCTTCGGCCCCTTTTCGGTAACCATCAAACCGGCGTAGATCACTCCCCGGTAGGTCCGCCCCTCGGCGTCCAGCGCGCGTATTACGGGCTTGAGGATTTTTTCCATGGTAAACTCGTGCACCTCGGGGCTGTATACCGGAGCCGGCGCATAGGCGCCCATGCCGCCGGTATTCGGCCCCCGGTCTTCGTCGTAAACCCGTTTGTGGTCCTGGGACGAAACCATGGGCACGACGTTTACCCCGTCGGTAAAGGCGAGGATGCTAACCTCCTCGCCGACAAGACACTCCTCCACAATCAGGCGCGTCCCGGCCTCTCCGAAAACCCTGTCCACCATTATCTTCCGCGCCGCGTCGAGAGCGGTCTCCACGTCCCCGGCCACGATCACTCCCTTCCCGGCGGCGAGACCGTCCGCCTTGACCACACAGGGAGCCCCCATTTTCCGTATGTACGCGCACGCCTCCGCGTGGTCGGTAAACACGGCGTACTCGGCGGTGGGTATCCCGTATCTGGCCATAATATCTTTGGCCACCACCTTGCTGCCCTCAATCTCGGCGGCGGCCCTGGAAGGACCGAATATTTTCAGGCCGGCCTCCCGGAACCTGTCGACGATTCCCGCCGCCAGCGGCGCCTCCGGTCCGACCAGGGTCAAATCCACGGCGTTGCTGCGGGCGAAAGCCAGAAGCGCGGGCACGTCTTCCGCGCCGATACCGGCGCAGACAGCGTCCCGGGCGATTCCCGCGTTTCCCGGGGCGCAGTAGATTTCTTTCACGCGGGGACTCTGCTTCAGCTTCCAGACCAGGGCGTGTTCACGTCCGCCGCCACCCACAACAAGAACTTTCATCAGCCTTCCCCCCATAAATTTTCTTGTAACTATTCAGTGAAGCAGTTGCTCAGGCACAGCATTGTCCCCGTTCACTCTGTTGCTCCACGTCGACAGCACTAAGATTTGCTTCGGGCGAAATTGGGCCGCCTTTAATTCACCATCCCGGTTCGGTTCAGGCTGGCGCGGACGTCCTGTCCGCTCCCCCAATTTCGCAACCTCAGCTGCGTCTAGTGCTGTTGCCGACGCCACGCAAATCGTTCACTTAGGACAACGCCGTACCTGCACCAGGTTACTGAATTTTTACTTTTTTTAATGTTTGAAGTGCCTCATCCCCGTAAACACCATGGCGATGCCGTGCTCGTCGGCCGCCTTGATCGATTCTTCATCCCGCACCGAGCCGCCCGGCTGGATAATGGCGGCGATACCCGCCCCGGCCGCCTCGATCACGGTATCGCTGAAGGGGAAGAAAGCGTCGGAACCCATTACCGCTCCCCGCGCTTTTTCTCCGGCCTGCTGCAGGGCGATCCGCGCGGAGCCGACCCTGTTCATTTGCCCCGCCCCCACGCCGATAAGGCAACGGTCCCTGGTTACCGTAATAGCGTTGGATTTCACGTGTTTGGCGAGAGTCATGGCAAAAACAAGCTCGTCCATTTCCTCCCTGGTCGGCGCCCTCCTGGTGACCACCTTGATATCGGAAAGGCGCAAAACCTCCCTGTCGAATTCCTGCACAAGCAACCCGCCGTTTACCTTGCGGACTTCAAAGCGGTCGCTGGTGCGGCCGGCAATGTCGCCGGTCTCCAGCAGCCTCAACGCGGACTTGCCCTTTAAAACCGCCAGCGCGCTCTCCTCAAAACCGGGGGCAATGACGGCTTCGAGGAATATTTTGACCATCTCTCCCGCGGTGGCCGCGTCGACCACGCGGTTCAGGGCGACAATGCCGCCGAAGGCTGAAACCGGATCGGCCTCAAACGCCTTTTTATAGGCTTCCGCCAGGCTGCCCGCGCAGGCGCACCCGCACGGGTTGTTGTGCTTGATGATGACCGCGGTCGGGTCCTTGAACTCCCTGACAATTTCAAAGGCCGCGTTCAAATCCAGTATGTTGTTGTACGAAAGCTCCTTGCCCCAAAGCTGCACGGCGTTGCCGACGCAGGGGCCGGTCACCGCCGGGTCGGTGTAAAAGGCGGCGCGCTGGTGGGGGTTTTCCCCGTAGCGAAGCACCTGCGCGCGCTTCACCGAAATGTGCAAGGCGGGCGGAAACATCTCGCCGCCGGCGCCCAGCCCTTCAAGATAGGCGGAAATGGCCGAGTCGTAAGACGCCGTATGGGAAAAAGCCTCGAGAGCCAGGGAAAGCCTGAGCCCGTCGCCCGCTTCCCCCTTGCGAAGCGCTTCCAGCACCTCCCCGTAGCGTTCCGGGTTCACGATCACGATGACGTTCCGGTAATTTTTAGCCGCCGAACGGACCATGGCCGGCCCGCCGATGTCGATGTTCTCGATGGCCTCCTCGAGCGTGACGCCGGGCCTGGCAACGGTTTCTTTAAAAGGATACAGGTTCACGGCCACCAGATCGACGGGGGTGATGCCGAGCTTTTCAAGCTGGCTCAAATGCTCACCTGTGCGCAGGGCGAGGATACCCCCGTGCACGTTGGGATGCAGCGTTTTCACCCGCCCGTCCAGGATCTCGGGAAAACCGGTTACGTCTGAGATGTATGTAACGGGTACCCCCGCTTCCCGCAGGGTTTTGGCCGTCCCGCCGGTGGAAACTATCTCCGCACCCAGTTCCACCAGGCCGCGGGCGAATTCCACCACTCCCTTCTTGTTTGATACGCTGATCAAAGCGCGTCTGACAGGCATTTTCATTCCTCCAAATATGGGGACAGTCCCCTTTTATACTATTTTTTCGAAAACTATTTGACACGAAAATGACTTTTGTGGCAGCGCCTTGTCAGCGCTCACTCCGGTGCTCCACGCCGACAGCGTATCGCTTGCTTCGGACCGGACTAGCATCGCTGCAAAGGCGGCGGCAAGATTGTTTTAGAGCTGCCCTTTTACCTCAAAGTTTCTCATGCTCGAGGCAGCGACGTCAGCAGCCCGCTGGTTTCGCGCCGCAGAGGTTTGTGACGGCAAATCACGGACGGTCGGTTATGCGTACCTTCCTGCCTTCTATTTTGAGCCGTCCCTCCGCAAAAAGCCTGATCGCTTCAGGATAGATCCTGTGCTCCTGTTCCAGGATGCGGGCCGCCAGGGTATCGACGTCGTCGTCGTCCAAGACCGGGACGACCGCCTGAATGATGATCGGCCCGGTGTCCATCCCTTCATCGACAAAGTGCACGGTGCAGCCGCTGAATTTCACCCCGTATTTCCAGGCCTGCTCCTGGCCGTGCAGGCCCGGGAAAGACGGCAGCAGGGCCGGGTGGATGTTGAGAACCCTGTTGGGGAAGGCGTCGAGAATCGTTTTGCCGACAATCCTCATGTAGCCGGCCAGGCAGACAAGGCCTACTTCGTAGCGTTGCAAGATATCGACAACCGCCTTCTCGTACTCAACTTTTGAAGGAAACGCCTTGTAGTTGACGTACTCCGCCGGTATGCCGGCCTTCTTCGCCCTTTCGAGGGCGAGCGCGTCTTCGTTGTCGCTGATTACCACCGCGACTTCCGAATGGATCTTGCCGGCAGCGGCAGCGTCCATGATGGACTGCAGGTTGGAACCCCGGCCGGAGGCCATGACACCCAGCCGCAACTTCTCTTCCATAACTTCTCCCCCTTACAAATAGTGGACCTCTCCCTTTCCTTCCACTACTTCACCGATGAGGTAACTTCTCTCTCCCATTGCCGACAGCCAACCCATCATTTCTCCCGCTTCCTCTCTTGATACCACCACCACCAGACCTATTCCCATATTAAAAGTCCGCAGCATTTCCCCCCGCGCCACCCCCGCGCCGGCGATCAGATCAAACACGGGCGGGACCGGCCAGGAACCGGGGCGGATATTTACCGCCGTCCCTCCGGGAAGTATGCGCGGAACATTTTCAGTCAGGCCGCCGCCGGTAATGTGGGCAAGGCCTTTGACCCGGTAACGCTCAAGCATGGGCAGCACCGTCCTGACATAAATCCTGGTGGGTTCCAGCATTTCCTCCCCCACGGTGCGCCCGAGCTGTTCCAGGTACGTATCCGCTTTATAGCCGTTTATCTCGAATAACACTTTCCGGGCCAGGGAATAGCCGTTGCTGTGCAGGCCCGAAGACGGCAGGCCGACGAGCACGTCGCCGGGAACGATATCTTTCCCGTCGACAATCCTGCTCCGCTCCACCACTCCCACGGCGAAACCGGCCAGGTCGTACTCATCGGGGCCGTAGAAACCGGGCATCTCGGCGGTCTCCCCGCCAATCAGCGCGCATCCGGCCCGTCGGCAGCCCTCCGCCACGCCGCTCACTACGGCCGCCACCTTTTCCGGAACCAGCCTGCCGACTGCAAGGTAATCAAGGAAAAAAAGGGGTTCAGCCCCTTGCGCCAGGATGTCGTTGACGCACATGGCCACCGCGTCGATACCGACGGTGTCGTGGCGGTCCGTCAGCATGGCCACCCGGAGCTTGGTGCCCACTCCGTCCGTGCCGGACACCAGCACCGGCTCCCTGTACCTGGCGACGTCAAGGGCGAAAAACCCCCCGAAGCTTCCTATGCCGGCCAGAACCTCCCGGCGGAAGGTGCTCCTTACGGCGTCACGCATCAACTGCACCGCCCGGTTGCCGGCGTCTATGTCGACCCCGGCCGCGGCATAGGTCAACTCCTTTTCTTCAGCCATAATAACCCCCCCAATTCAGTCGCCGGACGTTATCCCGCATTCCTTTTTCGGGCAGTGCCCTGTCACCGCTCACTCCCGGTGCTCCGCGCCGGCCTATTCCAGCACGTACTTGCCGCCTTCCTCCGGTTTCGAAATTTTCACGGGGTAATCCCCGTCGAAGCAGGCGGTGCAGAAGTTGCCCCCCGCTTCGCCGAAAACCCCCAGCAGGCCGTCCAGGCTCAAGTAGTGAAGCCCGTCGGCTCCAATAAACTTCCTGATCTCCTCGACGTTCTTGCTGGCGGCGATAAGCTCCTCATCCGACGTGTCAATGCCGTAATAGCAAGCCTTTTTGATCGGCGGGGAACTCAGGCAGAAATGAATTTCCTTCGCCCCGCAAGACCTGACCATGTTCACTATCCTGCCGCTGGTGGTGCCGCGCACGATCGAGTCGTCGACTATGATCACCCTTTTGCCGTTCAACAAGTCCCTAACCGGGTTAAGCTTGAGCTCGACTCCCAGGTCGCGGACGCTTTGACTGGGCTGGATGAAAGTGCGCCCGATATAGCGGTTCTTCATCAGCCCCTCTTCAAAAGGTATGCCCGACTGCTCGGAAAACCCCCGCGCCGCTATGGTGCCGGAATCGGGCACGGAGATGACGATATCGGCTTCGACTTTGTATTCCCGGGCCAGCTGACGCCCCATTTCACGGCGCACCCTGTTTACGACGAAACCGTCCATGCGGCTGTCCGGCCTGGCGAAATAAATATATTCAAAAATACAGTGGGCCTTCCGGCGGGCCTGCCGCGCTTTTAACGAAACCACGCCGCGCTCGTCGATAATGACAATCTCGCCCGGCTCAACGTCCCTGATCAACTCGGCCCTTACGGTATCCAGGGCGCAGGACTCTGAGGCCAGAACGTAGGCGTCGCCGAGGCGGCCGAGACAGAGAGGCCTGAACCCGAAGGGGTCGCGCACGCCAATCAGCGATTTTTCCGTAAAAATCAAGATGGAATAGGCCCCCTCAGTCTCGCTCATGCAGCTCATTATGGCTTCCACCAGGCCGCCGCGGATATGTTTTGCAATCACGTTTACAATGACTTCGCTGTCCGTGGACGACTGAAAAATCGCTCCGGCCGCGGCCAACTGCGAGCGGATCTCGGTGGTGTTGGTGAGGTTGCCGTTATGGGCCAGGCCGATCATCCCCCGGGCGTAACGGAACACGAGGGGCTGCGCGTTAATGGAGTGGCTGGAGCCCATGGTGGAATAGCGCACGTGCCCCACCGCCAGGTGTCCCCGGAAGCCGTTCAGCTTTTCGTTGTCGAACACCTCCGCCACCAGCCCCATACCCTTTTGGATCTGAATTCTCTCCCCGTCACCCACGGCAATGCCGGCGCTCTCCTGCCCCCTGTGCTGCAGGGCGTACAGGCCGTAGTAGGTCAATCTGGCCACGTCGAGGCCGGGACCGTAAATACCAAAAATACCGCATTCCTCGCCGGGCTTGTCAATGTCCGGCAGGCGCTTACCGAAGCCTTTGCATGTTTCCTCCGGCATTTCTACCTCTCCCTTAAAAATTTCGCGGCCCCGCCGCGCACGGCGGTGTCGTCCCGGCTCACCGGTTGTAACGATGTCCCGCCGAAAAGCCGGTGCGCCCTTATCGCCATACCGGGGCGTCTTTCAACGGACGCCGGGCAATACCCAAGCAACAAAAGTGTTGCCCCTGTCCGCCTTTACGCCCCTTCTGCCGTCAGTCTCCTGTAAATCTCCCCGTACGCGCTCTCCACGCCGCCCAAATCGCGGCGGAAGCGGTCCTTGTCCAGCTTTTCGCGGGTGTCTTTGTCCCAGAAGCGGCAGGTGTCCGGAGAAATCTCATCCCCCAGTAAGACCTCGCCTTTGTGCGTGCCGAACTCGAGTTTGAAATCGACGAGGTCGATGTTCCTGCCGGACAGGTGTTCCAGGAGAATACCGTTCACTTTGAAAGCGGTTTCCTTGATCCTGCTCATTTGCTCCGGCGAGGCCAGGTCAAGCGCCGCTATGTGGTAATCGTTAATCATCGGATCGCCCAGCTCGTCGCTCTTGTAGTAAAACTCGAGCACCGGGCGGGGAAGGACGGTTCCCTCGGGCATGCCCAGACGCTTGGACAGGCTCCCGGCCGCGATGTTGCGCACCACTACCTCGACCTTCAGGATCTCCAGGGTTTTCACCAGCATCTCCCGGTCACCCGCCAGCGTCACAAAATGGGTGGGAACGCCGTTTTTTTCCAAAAGGCGGAAGAACACGGCGGAAATCCGGTTGTTGAGCACTCCCTTGTTGCGGATGGAGCCTTTTTTCGCCCCGTTGAAAGCGGTGGCGTCGTCTTTGAATTCCACCAGAAACAGGTCCGGATCGTCGGTGCGGTAAACCCTCTTCGCCTTTCCTTCATAAAGCTGTTCCAGTTTTTTTGCCATTTCTAATCCTCCGCTCAGATTACAGGCCAAACCTTTTGTATATCTCGTCAACATACCTGAGGTGATAGCCGTAGTCAAAGAGTTCGTCCATCTCTTTTTCATCCAGCAGCGCGGCGACCTCGCCGTCTTTTTGCAGCAGTTCCCGGAAGCTCTCGCCCGTCCGCCAGGACCGCATGGCATTGCGCTGCACCAGTTCGTAGGCGCGTTCCCTGGACAGCCCCTTGCCCTCGACCAGAGCCAGCAGCACCCGCTGGGAGAAAATCAGCCCGCGCGTCCGCTCCAGATTGCGCATCATGTTTTCCGGGTACACCTGCAGGTTGACGATGATGCCCGTCATTTTCGCCAGCATGTAATCGAGGATGATGGTGCTGTCCGGAATTATCACCCTCTCCACGGAAGAGTGGGATATGTCCCTCTCGTTCCAGAGGGCGACGTTTTCCATGGCCGCCAGGGCGTTCCCTCTCAAGACCCGGGCCAGCCCGGAAATGCGCTCGCCAGTGATCGGGTTTCTCTTGTGGGGCATTGCGGAAGAGCCTTTCTGTCCTTTCTTGAACTGCTCCTCCACTTCCAGGATGTCGGTCCGCTGGAGGCTGCGCAGCTCGGTGGCGAACTTGTCCAGGGTGCTGCCGATTACGGCCAGAGTGGCAAGGTATTCGGCGTGCCTGTCTCTCTGCAGCACCTGGGTCGAAACCTCGGCCGGCCTCAGTCCCAGCCTCGCGCAGACGTGGGCCTCCACCCGCGGGTCCACGTTGGCGTATGTGCCGACGGCCCCGGAGATCTTGCCCACGCTTATCGTTTCCACCGCCCGTTTCATCCTTTCGATGCAGCGGTCGGTCTCGGCAACCCAGAGGAGCATCTTGAGGCCGAAGGTAATCGGCTCCGCGTGAATGCCGTGGGTGCGGCCGATCATAACTGTTTTTCTGTGTATTTTGGCCTTCTCGAACAGCGCCTCCTTAAGCCCGTCCAGCCTCTTCAATATGTGCAACCCGGCTTCTTTCATCAACACCGAGAGCGCCGTGTCCAGCACGTCCGAAGAAGTGAGGCCGAGGTGCACGTATTTGGCCGCCTCGCCCACGTATTCCGCCACATTGGTGGTAAAGGCGATCACATCGTGGTTGGTTACCGCTTCAATTTCGGCTATACGGCGAACGTCGAAAGCGGCCTTTTCCTTGATTTCCCGCAGGGCCTCCGCGGGAACCCGCCCCAGTTCGGCCATTGCCTCGCAGGCGTATATCTCCACGTCGAGCCATTTCCGGAATTTGTTTTCTTCTGACCAGATCCGCCTCATTTCCGGCAGCGTATAACGGTCGATCATCTTCCTACCTCCAGGAACGCATCTGCGAATTCTCAAGTGCGCCGGGGAGAGGCGCAGTCAGCCGCATTCCCCGGCCCGGCCGGCAGCGGCGCCCAGTCAACGCCCGCCGCCCCGGCCCATTTTTTCGAGGTAGCCCTCTATTCCCAGTTCGGCAAGCAAGGCGTTTTTTTCCTCAACCTGCCTCGCCATTTTTTCTTTCAAGGATACAACCGCCGATCTCACTTCCGGATCCGTCGCCCCGATTATCTGGGCGGCGAGAATCCCCGCGTTCCTGGCGCCGTTTATGGCCACCGTGGCCACGGGAACGCCGGAAGGCATCTGAACGACGGCGTAAAGGGCGTCAACCCCGTTCAGCGGGCTTGAACTTATGGGCACGCCTATGACCGGGAGGGGGGTATGGGCCGCGATTACTCCCGGCAGGTGGGCCGCCCCGCCGGCCCCGGCTATGATCACGGCCAGCCCGCGCCCCGCCGCCGTCCTGGCATATTCGGCAGTCCTTTCCGGGACCCGGTGAGCCGAAATAATTACTGTCTCGCTGTCGATCCCCAGCTCTCCGAGCACGCCGGCCGCCTCTTTCATAACGGGCAGGTCCGAGTCGCTGCCCATGACGATACCGACTACAGGTTTGGTCATCCGCGTATGACTCCCGTCTCTTTTTTTGTTTTGCAGGCTTTCCGCACTCCGCTGCCGGCCTTTTCCTTATTTTTTCCTGCTGTTCCGGCTAATTATTACAAACGTCATTTTTGGTAAAACAGGCTGAAAAAACTTATGCCCGGGCCAATAGGTTTGCGTCCGTTGAGCGAAACCTACCGCCTGGGCTTTTATCCCTCGCCGGTGTAACCTTCCGGAGATCAAACTCTGGATAATGGAGGCTGGACATTGTTTTAACCTGCTGCCGACGTTCCTTCCAGCTTCCGACTTCCGGCAGGCCTGTACCGCTTGGACCGAGCCGCCTTGCAACCCAAGGCGTGGAACCCTAGGTACACTTTCTCTCCCGTTTGTAATTTTCTGGTTTTCGCAGGAAAATCAAAGAACGTCCGTCTGTGAAAACGACCGGACATTTACCTGAAATTATTTTAACAAAAATCCCGCCACACTTCAATAAAAAAAGTAAGGCCGCTTCCGGCCGCACCGGCGTTTAAGCGCAGGCGCGGCGATTGCAAGCAGCAGCGCGGGGTGTTAAAATATGAGATAAGAAAGGAAATGATTTCAATGACGGCCCCAAAGCTCCTGCCTTACAATAAGCTTAGGGATTTTTTCAACTCAAGGGCTGAATTGACAGCCTTATACATTTTCGGTTCACATGCTGCCGGTAAGGCCGGCCCGTTAAGCGACATCGACCTGGCCTTTCTGGTTGATTATTCTTTGATTGATGAAAAAAATTACCCTTACGGCTATCAATCTTTTTTAACCGGCGAAATGATGAAGCTGCTCGGCACAAACGATATCGACGTCGTTATCCTGAATACCGCTCCGCCGCTGTTAAAATTCCAGATATTGAAAAACGGCGACATTCTTTTCAGCCGCTCAGATGCAAAGGCTCTGGAGTTTTACGTAAAAACGTTCAACGAGTACCAGGACATCAGGCCGTTGCTTGCCGTGCAAAACATGTATTTATCCCGGAGACTGGGTAAAAAACCGGAGAGAGACGGTGGTTAAATGGTAGCCGACGCTGAAATGCTGCGCAGAAAGATAGCCGACTTAACTACTTATATCGACGAACTGCAAAAACTTCAAGAATATTCGCTTGACGAGCTAAGGCAAAACCTGACGGCACTCTGGTCAATAGCCCACGGTCTGCAACTGGCGATACAAGTCGTTTTGGATACAGGCAATCACATACTCGCAGACCGGGGGATAAAGGCAATGGATTATACTGAAGTAATTGACCTGCTCGGGCAAAAAAAAATCATCCCAAAGGAGTTTGCAGCTAAAATTCGCGGCATGGCAGGTTTCAGGAACATACTGGTGCACGGATACACCACCCTTGATGTGGAGAGGGTGCATACTACCCTGCAAAATAATTTGGGAGACTTCAGGCAGTTTGCCTCATACATCTGGGCTTTCCTCGAGCGCGAGGGCTAAAATAACGGGATGAGGTCCAGGCAGTTTATTGCGTATTGTCCGCTTTGCCCTGCAGCCCTTCACCCAGCGCTGCAGCCTTTAATCTATTGTCCAACAAAGTTACTGTCTTGCACCGGACCTGTCCTCATCCAGCAATTTACGGGCCGATTTACCGGGTAAAGGCAGAGGAGGGGACAATCGGGGTAAGTGTTTCCGAACTCGGACGGATGGCCGGAAAAAGCCCGCAAGCTTTCAGCCAGAAGATGAAGCGGGAGAGCTTCACGGTCGACGAATTGAAACAAATCGCAGAAGCGGCAGGCTGTAAATATGAAGGCGCCTTTATCATGCCGAACGGAGAAAAGGTCACATACTGACCGGAAGGAACAAGGTACAAATGGATATATACAAAAAGATTGACCTCTATAAGGCCTCCATCGACAGGCTTCGTCCCTTCGAGGGCGAACTGCTGAAAGAGCTCAAAGCCTATTACCGCATCGGCCTCACATGGTCGAGCAACGCCATAGAAGGCAACTCGCTTACCGAGAGTGAGACAAAAGTGCTTCTGGAAGACGGACTGACTGTCGGCGGCAAACCCCTGAAGGACACCTTTGAAGCCCTGGGCCACGCGAAGGCTTATGATTTCATGTTCACCTTGCTGCGCAATCGCCGGATTACCGAGACCGACGCCCTGACCATGCACCAAATGTTCTACCGGGAGATTGATGCCGAAGCCGCAGGCCGGTACCGCACCCGCTCCGTCATCATCACCGGCTCAAAATACGCAGCGTGCAAACCAAAGCTGATTCAGGAGAAAATAAACCGGCTGTTCCAATGGGCGGCCGAAGATCGGGACAAATACCACCCTGTAGAGTTTGCGGCACAACTGCACAAGCGGTTCGTGTTCATCCATCCGTTTGCCGACGGCAATGGGCGCATATCCCGCCTGCTGATGAACACGGCCCTGATTCAGGATGGTTATATGCCGGCCATTATTCCGCCGGTTCTACGCCAGGAGTATATCACGCTGCTGGAGAAAGCCCACAAAGATGACCGGCCATTCATGGGCTTCATCGCGGAACGGGTAATGGAATCCCAGAAGGAGATTATGCGACTATTGCACATCCCGTTTCCAAAACCCGGATAATAAGCAGGGAGCCCGCATGGAGCTCTCCGCAAACCCCGAATAATGTTCGCCGCGCCGCCGGTTTTCTTCTATTCCCACTCTATTGTCGCCGGGGGCTTGGAGGTGATGTCGTAAACCACCCGGTTCACTTCCTTGATCTCGCTGACGATGCGCGACGATATGGCCTCCAGCACCTCGTAGGGCAGGCGCACCCAGTCCGCGGTCATGGCGTCCAGGCTGTGCACCGCCCTGACTGCCACGGTGTAGGAATAAGTCCGCTCATCACCCATCACGCCCACGCTCCGCATGTCCGGAAGAACGGCAAAGGACTGCCAGATCTGCCGGTAGAGGCCGGCTTTGCGGATCTCCTGCTCCACCACGGCGTCCGCCTCCTGCAGGATGGACAGCTTTTCCGCCGTAACCTCGCCGATAATGCGCACGGCAAGCCCGGGCCCGGGGAAAGGATGGCGCCAGATCACCTCGTCCGGCAGGCCCATCTCTCCGCCGAGCGCCCTCACCTCGTCCTTGAACAGCCAGCGCAGGGGCTCAATCAGCTCGAAGCGCATGTCTTCCGGCAGGCAGCCGACATTGTGGTGGCTTTTGATCACGGACGCCGTGGCCGTGCCGCTCTCCACCACGTCCGGGTAGAGGGTGCCCTGCACCAGGAAGTCGATGTGCCCGAGCCTGGCGGCCTCGTCCTCGAAAACCCGGATAAACTCCTCGCCGATAATCTTCCTTTTCAGCTCCGGGTCCGTCACCCCTTTGAGCTTCGATAAAAACCGCCCGCGGGCGTCCACATAAACCAGGTTTATTTTAAACCTGTCCCTGAAGGTCTTCTGCACCTGTTCGGCCTCGCCCTTGCGCAGCAGGCCGTGGTTGACGAAAACGCAGGTGAGCCGGCCGCCCACCGCCTTCTGCACCAGTACCGCCGCCACGGAGGAGTCGACCCCCCCGCTTAAGGCGCAGAGCGCCTTCCTGTCGCCCACCCGCCGGCGTATTTCGTCAACGGACCGCTCGAGGAAAGAGCCCATGGTCCAAAGACCCCGGCACCCGCAGATATCGTAAAGAAAGGCTTTTAAAATCTCCTGCCCCCTGGGAGTGTGCGCCACCTCCGGGTGAAACTGGACGGCGTAAAGGTTCCTGGACGGGTCCGCCATAGCCGCGACCGGCGCCTTGCCGGTAGAGGCGGTTACCGCAAAACCGGGGGGAGGGGACTCAACCAGGTCCCCGTGGCTCATCCAGCACTGTTCAACAGGCTCCAGGCCGGAAAAAAGCTTGTCCCCCGCCAGGACGCGCAGTTCGGTTTTTCCGTACTCGCGGTGGCCGGCGCGGGACACCCTGCCTCCCAGTTGCTTCGCCATCAACTGCATCCCGTAGCAGATGCCGAGAATGGGAATGCCCGCCTCGTAAACAGCCGGGTCGCAGGACGGGGCGTTGTCCTGGTAGACACTGGAAGGGCCGCCGGAAAACACAATCCCCTTCGGCTTCTTCGCCGTCAATTCCGCCAGCGGGGTCGAGTAAGGCAACATTTCGCAAAACACTTTCAGTTCCCGGATGCGGCGCGCGATCAGGTGGCTGTACTGGCCGCCGAAATCCAGAACGATAACCAGTTCCTGCTCCGGTAAAGACATTTTATTCCCCCTTGTACACTCTCGGACTTAAAACCATTATGTAAGGAAAGTTGCGGTAGCGCTCGTTGTAGTCCAGGCCGTAGCCCACCACGAACTCGTCGGGAATGACGAATCCGTTGTAGTCGATATCCACCGGCACGACCCGGCGGGAGGGCTTGTCCAGCAGGGTGCAGACCTTGACGCCGGCAGGCCCCCGGGACTTGAAGTTTTCCACCAGGTAATTCAGCGTCAGGCCGGTATCGACGATGTCCTCCACAATAAGGACGTGACGCCCTTCAATGCTGCGGTCGATGTCCTTCAGTATGCGTACCACCCCCGAGGATTGCGTCGAGGCGCCGTAGCTGGACACAGCCACGAAGTCGAAGTAAGTGGGCACGGTTATATGACGCACCAGGTCCGCGAGGAAAATCATCGCCCCTTTGAGAATGCCGACGACCAGCAGTTCCTTGCCCGCATAATCCGCCGATATCTGCCCGCCCAGTTCAGCCACGCGTCTTTGGATTTCCTCCCCGGAGAAGAGTATCCTCTCGCCGTCCGGATGCACTCGCTTCGCCCCCCGTCCCGGTTGCTCCTCAAAAAAATAACAGCCGGTTTCACCCGCAGCCTCCCGTTGACACCGTAATGACCGGCACTGCCTTACACCTCTCTTTGCTTACATGATAAGCGCAAGTCAACAAAATGTCAAACAAAGCCTTTCCATAATTCTTCAATTTACGGCAGGCGGGTTTATGGCAATGTTCTTGTCGTAGTCCCAAAAGCGCAGGTTTATCTCCATGCCGTTTTTCGGGCTGTACTTGTCCCTGGCCGTAAGCGTCGCCTGGCGCAGGCGGTAATCCTCGGGGCTCAGCCACACCTTCAGAAAGTAGTCGGTCAGCCTCAACTCCAAAAAGGGGTCCATCAGGTTGGGGCGCATTTCCAGCACAAGCAGTTTCTCCCCGTCCACCCTCTCCTCGCCCGCGTACCTCAGTTCGGGAACGTCTTTGAAATTAAAATAGGAGAGGGGGTTCAGCTCGGCGTAGAAAAGCTCCGAGTCAGCCAGCTTGTTGCCCGGCAAAGCAATCCACTTCCCGGACGGCTGGTCCTTGAAGTACGAGGTGTCCCCCACCTGGACGAACTCGATGGGAGTGTTCATCATCACTCCCTTCATCCTGACCCTGTCCGGGGCCACCCTTTCGCCCTCCACCTTGCTGAAAAAATCCACGTTGGCCTTTCCCTCGGTCGTCAGCCTGGTTTCCGCCTGGTAGCGGAAGCTCGTGCTGGCCAGGGTCTTTTCCAGCCCGTTCTTGAGCATCTGCTCCGGCAGCGCCCCGCCGGCTCCCCGCGGCAGCAGGCGCCCGGCGCCCCAGAATATCAAGGCAGACAACAAAATCAGGGCAAGCGCGGCCAGAGCCACCCTTCTGTTTAAAACCACCCAGCGCGTCGGCGGCACCGGACATCCCCCCGTGCGGTACAACTCGGTCTACCCTATAATACTAGGATTCCGCCCGAAATATGACAGCATGCACGAGGGGCGCAATTCAAATGTTAAAGGACCGATTCCGGCAGACCCTGCTTGCGCGCCGGGAAGAAACAGGGTAAAATTTACTCATCTGATGCTATTGTCACCAACGGAGGATTAGCGGATGGAGATTAAAGAAATGCAGAAGGAAGTGGACGGCTGGATCAGCCAGTTTGAAGAAGGCTACTGGAGCCCCCTTTCCATGATGGCCCGCCTTACCGAAGAAGTAGGCGAACTGGCGCGGGAAATAAACCACCAGTTCGGCGAAAAGCCCAAGAAGCCGGAGGAGCCCATGGGCGACCTGGCAATGGAACTGGCCGACATACTGTTCATCCTGATCTGCTACGCCAACTCTCTGAACATAGACCTGGAGGACGCCTTCAAGAGAGTGATGGCCAAGTACCGTTACCGCGACAGCGAGCGGTGGACGAAGAAAAACGCCGGCGCCGCCCCCTGAAGGCCGGCGCGGGCGCGCCTCATCCGCAGCACCGCCGTCCCTGCGCCGGCGGCGTCATTGTGTTTTTCGCTCTGTTGTATTACAATCTATCCAGTATTATTAAAATTTGCCGTCATCAGTGCCGCCAATTTTTCAGGAGGGCTTTATTTTCATGACAACCATCATTCCCCTCAGGGGCCTGCGCTACAACCCGGAAAAAGTAAAAAACCTGGCCGAGATCGTGACCCCGCCTTACGACGTAATCGACGAAGCCGGGCAGGATTTTTACTATAAACGCCACCCTTACAACATCATCCGCCTCGAATACGGCAAAACCCACCCGGACGACAATGAAAAAAACAACCGCTACACCAGGGCGGCGGCCGAATTTTCCGCATGGCTGAAGGAAGGGGTGCTGATCCAGGAGCCGGCTCCGGCCCTGTATTTTTACGAGCAGGAATTCACCTTCGGCGGCGAAAGGAAAATCCGCAGCGGCTTCATCTGCGGGGTGAAGCTCGAGCCGTATGAAAAGGGCATCGTCCTCCCCCACGAGGAGACCATGCCCAAGCACAAGGCGGACAGGCTGGAACTCATGCGCGCCTGCAGGGCCAACTTCAGCCCCGTGTTCAGCCTTTACGCCGACCGCGAAATGAAGGTGGATTCAACTCTGCGCGCAGCCGTAAGGGGCGCCGCCCCGGATATGAGTTTCACCGACGAAAACGGCGAGACCCACCGCGTCTGGGTGATTACAGACCCCGGAACGATAAGCGCCGTCCGGCAGGCTATGGCGGACAAGCGCATCTTTATCGCCGACGGCCACCACCGGTACGAGACGGCCCTGAACTACAAAAAGGAGAGGGAAGAGCAGGGAAGAGCAGCGGGCGAAGCCGGGACGTTTTCCGCAACGGCCTCCCGGTGCGCCGCGCCCGACGGCGGCACAAGCTGCCCAACAGGTTATGACCCCGCTTACAACTACGTCATGATGACCCTGGTCAACCTCTACGACCCCGGGCTGGCGGTCCTGCCCACCCACCGGCTGATCAAGAACGTGGCCGGCCTCGACAAAAACCGGTTAATCGCAAAGATAGAGGAAAACTTTACCGTTGAGGAATACCCCTTAAAGCCGGACAGGAGCAACTTTCAAGATTTCCTGAGACTGCTGTCCGAACGGGGCCGAAGCTGCCCGGAAAGCGGGGCCGCTTCCGCCGTCCCGCCCCACAACCACGTGTACGGACTTTACACCGGAGAAGGCAGGCTTTACCTTCTCTCATTGATTGACCAAAAAAACCTCCGGCAGGCGATGCCGCCGGACAAGTCACCGGCCTGGCAGGGCCTCGACGTCTCCGTGCTGCACACGCTGATCATTGAGAAGCACCTGGGCATTTGCGGCGAGCTCCGGGCCAGAGCCGAACACATCACCTACACCCGCGAGGAGGAGGGAGCCCTCGCCGCCGTGGACGGAGGGGAGTACCAGCTGGCCTTTTTCGTCAACCCCACCCTCGTCGAGGAAGTCACCGAGGTGGCAGCCAAAGGCGAAAAGATGCCCCAGAAAAGCACCTTCTTCTACCCCAAGCTGGTGGCGGGGCTGGTGGTCAACCGGCTATAAAACGCACATAAACCGCCCATTCAAAACCGGCTCTTATATATAGCGGCTTAACATAACATAGGGCGGACAGGAAACCTGCTTTTGCAATAATTCATGGTCATTTCCAATTACAACGTCGCTGTTAGATTCCAATGCGGTAGCAATAATTATAGAATCAGGAAGTTTTAACCCCAGGCTGGAACGGATTCTCGCCGCTTCCCTGGCAATTCCCCTGGTTACCGGTATTATTTCAATATTAGGGAAGTCATCCGTCAAAAACTGAATAGCTTTAATCGCCTCTGCATTGTTTTCGCGATAGGGCTTGACCAGGAGTTCCGCTTCTGTGATTACAGAAAGGTTTAATTTCATCTGACCCTGTTCCACTGATTCAAAGAGCGGCTCAAGGAGATCTATAAACCCTGACGTGCTGTCGAGAAAATAAATTACGGCATTTGTATCAAGAGTCGCGCTCCTGTATTGAGAAATTTCATTTAAAAACTGTTCTACCCGTGCCATTCCTCGCGTTCCTTCCGGACATACCGGTCAATTTCGGCCGCGTTTTTACCGTATAGACCTTTCACGGCTCCGGCCAATGCCTTTGTCAAACTCTCCGGCCTGGCAGTGACAATCATCTTGTCCCCTTCCAATTCGATGATCAATTTCTGCCCCTCTTTCAAGCCCAATCGCCGGAAGAACTCTGCAGGAATTGTTAATTGACGCTTACTGGAAACCGTAACGGTAGCGCGCAACCACTCTCACCCCACCGGGAACTAATTAACCAAGAAAATTATAACAATACCAAGCATCACCGTCAAGAACCCGGTTCATTCAATTGCATAGCGATACCGCAAATTCGCAAACAGGATATAGCCGGGTTAACGAGGGCCAGGGCATATCCCCTGGAAAGCCATTCCTGCCTCAAAAAGCCGGCCAAAACCGCTTCTTTCAGCAAGTTTCCCTATTGAACCGTGCCAAAAAACGGGCGGCTTTGGTTATGGGAACCTTCTTGCATAGGAGAATTCCTATTGACCCATTATGGGAACAATATTATAATAATTTTAAGGAGGTGCGCTTATGGACAATAATATTATTTTCGTCAGCAGTGAATTTGAAGAAGTCGATACCCGAACCATTGATGAACGAAACAGGCTTACCATCGGCGAATTAATGAAAGGCTATAAAAGAGTGCGCATATATAAAAACGACCGGGGGGAAGTTTTTCTCCAACCTATCGTCGAAATCCCTGCCTCCGAATTGTGGCTTTTTCAGGACAAAGAAGCCCTGGAAGGCGTTCTTAAAGGCATTAAAGACGCTTCCGAGGGTAAAATTTCCCGCCTGGACCTCAACGAGCTTTAGCATGGGGTAAAAAATGTTTACGTTAAACATCACTGATCAGGCGAAACAACAATTAAATGCGCTTAAAAATGATCAAGGGCTGGACAAGAGATACAAAGCTGTTAAAAAAGCCCTTTGTCTTTTAGCTGAAAATCCCCGGCATAAAAGTCTTCAAACCCATGAATTCACCAGTTTAAAAGGCCCCAAGGGGGAAAAAGTCTTTGAAGCCTATGCCGAACAGGCTACTCCCGCAGCTTACCGGATATTTTGGTATTACGGCCCTGAAAAAGATCAAATTACCATCCTGGCGGTCGCAAAACACCATTGACAATAAATTTATTGACATAGATTGCCATTTACAATAAGATCAAAGGAAACGAACGCCGGACTAAAACCGGAAGGAGTTGTTTTCAGATGGGTTTAGCGCCAGCGGATATTGCGGCCCGGCAGGCAGCCGCGGCTAAAAAAACATACACATACGAAGACTACCGGAAACTTCCGGAAGGCGCCCCTTACCAACTGATCGGAGGGATGTTGATAATGACCCCGGCGCCGTCGACTTACCACCAGATAATTTCCATGAAACTGGAAGTCAAGCTGGCGAGTTTCGTCATGGAAAGAGATCTGGGCCTTGTTCTCTACGCGCCTCTGGATGTCTACTTCGAAGAAAGCGAAACCTATCAGCCCGACCTTATTTTTATCGCCGGGGAGAGGCTGTCAATCATAGAACCTGACAAAATAAACGGCGCTCCCGATCTGGTGGTGGAGATTCTCTCCCCCGGCACCGCCTATTACGATCTGCGGAAAAAGTATAAAATTTACGAAAAACACATGGTAAGGGAATACTGGGTAATCGACCCGGAAGAGCAAAGCGTGGAAATTTACGCTTTGCAGGACGGCAAGTTTACTCTCGGACAAAGAGCAGAAAAACAAGGAACAGTCAGCTCAACGGTGATCGAAGGATTCACTCTGTCGGTGGAAAGCATTTTTTAAACATTATGCGTTGTGGCTAGGGCGGGCCGGATCAGTTTCCCGAAAAGCAGGAAAATTGTAAAATTGCCGGGCACGTAAAAAAATGCTATAATTTTTCTACCAACAAGTGTAAAATGAAAAAATTGATAAGGGGTGAACAAAAGTGCCCGGTGCAGCCGTACATCACCCGCAGCCCCGGAGCGGGCTCACCTACGAAGATTACCTGAAAATTGACGACGGGCAGCGCTATGAACTGATCGAGGGGGAATTAGCTTTGGTTCCTTCGCCCAATTTCCGGCACCAGCACCTGGCCGCCGCCGTAGAGGCCCTGCTGCGGGAGCACGTAAAAAAACACAACCTTGGCCTGGTTTTAGACGCCCCTTTCGACGTGGTACCGGCGGAAAACGTGGTCCTGCAGCCGGACGTGTTCTACCTTTCCCGGGAACGGTACCACCTGCTCACCGGGGACTGTCTGAAAGGGGCGCCGGACCTGGTGGTGGAAGTGCTTTCTCCCTCCACCGGCCGCCGCGACCGCCTGGAAAAGAGCAGGTTGTACCTGCGCTTCGGGGTAAGGGAGTACTGGGTGGTAGACCCGGCCGCCCAGACGGTGGAAGTGTTCAGCAACAGCGAAAGCGGGTGGCTCCTGGCCGGCTCCTACGGCCCGGAAGACACCGTCGTCTCGCCGCTTTTGCCGGGCCTGGCCGTACCAGGCGAAGAAATCTTCACCCTTCCGGAAGGGCTGGAGCTGTGAATCTTAAACAAAAAAGAGCTAGGGCTTCCAGCCTGCGCACAGGCTCATTACCAAACTACCAATATTAAAAATTTCCAACCAAAAAATAATTCTCCGGCATATTGAAAACAGAGATAGCTGAATCCGAAAGGTCCCGCACCGCAAGGTTTATGGGTCCTTTTGTGTGACCCGGGCGGGCCTGGCTTGACTTTTCTTTTGCAGCGTTAAGAAGGTGCCTGACATTTTCCTGGGAGCGGCTGAGGAAGCGGGAGTGAAGGAGGCTTGAGGCCGGATGACGAAAATGAGTTAATGAACGATTTGGAAACCATAAGGAGGCTAGGGTGCGGTGGTGATAAGTGATGCTACTGTTTTAATAGCTCTGGCCCGTACCGGATAGTCATTGACCTCATTAATGGCAATTTATCGGCAAAACAAGATTGCGTGGGAGTGAAAAGTAGAATGTCACGCAAAGAAATCCAACGCTGTTTCTAATCTGCTATGACTTTTTATAACCAAGCCGAACAACTATTTGCCCACCAAAAGCTTCATCGATTGAGCGAAATAACATAGATTCCTCTTCAAATGTAACTGGTCCGCCATCCCGTAAAACCATGATAGAACCTACTGAATTTCGGGATTGCTCCCTCACCGATTGGATAGTGAACTTGTTAGAAATCACGTAATGCGGCTCAATTCTGAGATATTCGCCAATTTTACTCTAATTCGCGAATACACGTTCGTTCCCCTGCCATTTGGGAAAATTTTTCTTAATCTTTCCCAAATCGGTCTGGAGGGTTCCCGGTATTCCTGGATGATAACCGGACCGGCACTCAGGCAACGTATCAGCAAACAACTTTTCCGGCTCTTCCGCAGCCCGCACCGGCGCATATGCCTGTCACATTTACGAAGCCCTGTCCTTCATTAAAATTACCTTCACCGTCTGCAGCAAAATCGCCAGGTCCTTCGCCGGGGAGTACGACTTCGTGTAAAGCAGGTCGTACTTCAATTTGTTTTCCGGGCTCGTGCTGTACCTTCCGGCAATCTGGGCCAGGCCGGTGATGCCCGACTTCACGTTCATCCGGTAGGCGTACTCCGGCGTTTCCTTAACCAGTTCGTTGACGAAGAAAGGCCTTTCCGGGCGCGGCCCCACGATGCTCATATCCCCCTTCAACACGTTCAAAAGCTGCGGTATTTCGTCAATCCGCGCGGCCCGCAAAAAGCGTCCGACTCTCGTCACCCGCGGGTCGTTTTCCGAGGCCAGCACCGGGCCGCTCCCGCGCTCGGCTTTGTCGACCATGGTGCGCAACTTGTACAGATAAAAAGGTTTTCCCTGCAGCGTAAGGCGCTTCTGCCGGTACAGAACCGGGCCCGGGCTGTCCAGCTTGATGACGACGCCGGCCAGAATTATTAAAGGAGAGGCAATCGCGAGAGCGATCAGGGAGAGCAGAATATCCATCACTCTCTTCACCGCCAGCGATTCCTCCGGTATCGCCAGGCGGCCCACGATAAACACCGGCACGTCGTCAACCTGGTCCAGCCTGGACTGGGAAAGCATTATGTCGTACAAATCCGGCACCAGGTATACTTTCTTGTCTTTGTCTATGCAGGCGTAGACGACTTTGGCCTTGTCCTCCTGGGAAAGGTTCGAGCACACGAAAACCTGGTCGGGGTCAACTGCGTCAAGACACCCGCAGAATTCCGCGATATCCCCCAGCACGGGCCAGCGAATTTCAGCGGCAGTACCGTTTTGTTCCCCGCGCTTCCCGTTTTCACGGCCAGAACCAAAGACGAGTCCGGCCACTTTCAATGCCCCGCCGGCAACCGACTCGAGCTTTTCCGCAAAAGCAACCGCCTCCGAGGGCTGTCCGGCCACAATCACCCTGGCGCCGCTCAACAGCCCCCTTTCCAAATGCCACGCCAGCCTTCTCCAGACGGCCAGCAAAACCAGCTGGATCAAAGGCGCGGTCAAGAGAACAGTACGCGGGAAGGAAAATCCGCGCAACATGAAAGACAGCGCCATGGCCGCCAGCGCCTGGAAAAACACGACGCAAATCAGCGAGGCGAACACTTCCGCCCAGCGCCAGCGGTAGCTCCCGTACAGCTTGTATAAGTAAAAAAGCGCCAGCGCGGACAGGGTGAGCCAGGGCCAGGTGGAAAGATAAGGGGCGATATTTTCACGCGGAACATTCCAGCCGAATTTGAAGAAAAAAGCCAGCAAGTAACCTGAATTGACAAGCGCAAGGTCAACCAGAATGACCGCCAACAAAAACAGCCGTCTATTTTTTTGAACAAACATAGTTATTCCTCACGTTAAAAGAACAATGAATTTATTTTTTCCAATTCGTCATATTATTGCAATTTCCTTTTTTACCCCGAATTGCCCGGCAAAAGGGAAGCCATATAATCCTAATAAAAAAAGGGAGCCTTGCCACTTTATCTATTCCCGACCATGAAACTCTAGACCGGGGAACTCTGCGAAGTTTGATTCGCAGGGCTTATATGAGGTTCCTGGAAATGGCCAAAGCAGCATTTACAACATCCGCGATGGCCGGGGTATGTCCCCTGGAAAGCCATTCCCGCCTCAAGGAGCCGGCCAAAGCCGCCTCTTCGAAGCTGGGAGCAAGGTAAAAGTAAAGCTCCCGCAGCATTTTTTCCGCCTGGTCCCGCACCGGGTGCGGTATTCCCGTCATAAATTCCGTGACCGCAACGCTGGAAACAAAGAGAGCTTCCTGGTTAATCTCCAGGAGCAACTTTTCTGCCCTAATCCTTGAATTATTCCGCCTGCCCCGGTTTAAATCAATCAAAAAGTCCGTGTCCAATAAAAATCCGGCTCCGTGATATTCCGGATTCATCATTTTATCCTTTCGTCTGAAGCTCTCAGGCGGTTGACAAAAGCCAGGGCGTCCAAATCGTCATCAAAAAAGCCTTCCGCATCTTCGATATAGACAAGACGAGCCTTGCGTTTGAGTTCTCTTTCAAAAGACCTGGCCGCATTTTTCCTTGAACCCAATAAAAAAACACGCCCCTCCAAGCCTTTTTTAATAAATTTGGGTGTTATTATTTCTTTCCATGCCGGCCAGGGCATCGGCGGCTGCCCTATAAGTCTCCCTGTCTATTTTACCGCGGGCTGCCACGAGGGAACGTAAAACCTTCACGGCCTCTCCCTTTCTGCCCAATTGCTCCAAGAACAAGGCATAACGGTAACGACCGAAGTGCCAGTCCGGCATCCGGGCGAACAGAGAACGGTATTCCTCTTCGCCCTCTTCCACCCGTCCCATGGTAGCGAGAAAGTCCGCCCGGTTACAGTAGCAAAAGCCCTTTTCGTCGTCATCTTTGGCCAGCTCCAGGAGCCGTTCCTCAACCCGGATCCCCTCGGCGGCCAGGTCTTTATTATTAAGGCACAGTTCCTCCACATCATGCAGGGCGTTCTCAAGGAAACCCTGCTTCCCTACAGCTTCAGCCAGCTTGACGTTATCCTCAAGGGCAGCCAGAGAACCCTCCAGGTCCCCTTTCTCAGCCAGATACCGGGCTATATGGTGCCTGTTTTCCAGTTGGACCACTGGCGCATCGGTCGCCTGCTGAAGCAGGTAATCCCTGGTGGCGTACGCCCCCCAACCAAGTAAGAGGAAACCGCCTGACCTGTTGAGTTTAAAACAGTCTTCCACTTCGATGCAGCACTTCTTATACTTTTTCCCGCTGCCGCACGGGCAGGGATCGTTCCGGCTTATCCCACCTGCTTCACGCCCCAGGAGCCGCAGGCGTCGGGTATAGGCAACTGTGTCAAAGGGCACTTGTTGCTTTATGACCTCGTAAAAATGGTGAATAAAAAGCGCCACCACCGTGCTCCTGGCAGCATGACGGGACAGTCCCGCCTGCTGCAGCCTTTCCACCGCCTCCCGGGCTTCCGGTGGATTTTCTTCCCTTATCTGCCTTTCCACAATACACTCAAACAGGATATGCAAAACCGGGTTGACACCGTTAATATCCACCGTCCCAGACAGCATGTCCAGGCGGCGCCACAGAGCATCCACTTCCGGATGCTCGCCCAAAACGGCAGATACAGTTTCATCTTGAGTTTGTGTCCATAACTCGTCAACGATGCTTTTATTTTTTTGAATTTCCATAGTAACTCCTTAAAAACAAAATTGAAATTATACAGCAGTTTATTATTTCGCCATATAGCAATACTTTCCTTTATTTATCTGATTTTGATTTCTATACCTTAACAATCTTATTATCATTCTTATAATCCCAAACCGCGCCGCAAAACCTCACCTATTTTATTATTTGAATATAGCTTATATAGCTTGTCTTATTGTTTAGCAAGTTTACCTTATATTCGTCAATATCAAAGCCTATGACTTTTAAACCAGCACTACAAAATTCCATTGCCAGTGGTAATCCAACGTATCCAAGCCCGATCAAACCAATATTTTTGTCCATCGGGAATAAACCCCCATTAATAGTTTCGGGTATACAGCTTCTTATATTCTTCAACCATTCTGCTGACGTTGAACAATTTCAAAGCCCTCTGCCGGCCCGCTTCACCCATAGAAAACCGCTTACCCGGATTCGACACCAAATCCCAAAGAGCCTTTTCCGCCTCGTTTACGTCGAGTTTGTCAATCAAGTATCCCGTTTCATTATTAACCACCATCTCGCCAACGCCGCCAACCGCGTTTGCCACCACCGGCACGCCGGCCAGCATCGCCTCGATTACGGTCAAAGGCAGGCCTTCCCACCTGGAAAAGAGGACAAACACGTCAAAATCCTGCATTAATTCAGCCGCTTCTTCCCTCGCTCCCAATAAAAAAACACGCTCTTCCAAGCCTTTTCTTTTAATATATTCCTCACATTTTAACCTCAACGGCCCATCACCGACAATGACAAAATAAATTCGTCTTTTATTTAGTCTATTATTGGAGGAAGCAATCATCCTTTCAGCTACATTCAACAAAAACAATGGGTCTTTTTGAAGCGCCAAGCGCGCTACCGTACCGATAATGATATCTTCCTCTTTGATCGCCAGTTCTTTACGTAATACCCCTTTCTTTTTTTGTGGCTCCGGCATTCCGTTATAAATAACACTTAACCTGTCCGGAGACGCGAGCCTTAATCTGAGTCCCTTTTCCAGGTCGTTCTGCGACACACAGACAATTCCAGTGCTTAACGCACCCGTAAAACGCTCCGTCAAGGTGTAAAAAAAGCGGGCCGGCCGGACCTGATACTCATTTATCCCCCACCCGTGCACCGTGAAAAAGATCTTCGGCACCCCGGCCAGCCGGGCGGCCAGCCGCCCAAGCACGCCGGCCTTCGAACTGTGGCAGTGGACGATATGAAAACCTTCCTTCTTCATTAACGAATAAAGTTTATAAAAAGCTTTTAAATCATTTAGCGGTGAAATGTTCCTTTTTAATTCGGGAATTTCAACCACCTTAATGCCTTGCGGCAGGACCCTTAACCAATTTACGAGCTCACCTCCAGGCGAACAGGCCACAGTTATTTCAAACTGTTCCGGGGACAATCCGGAAGCTATATTATAAACCACTTTTTGAGCTCCGCCCAGTTCGGACAATGTAATTACAAGAAGAACTTTTATTTTAACCAAAAGACCCACCTCTTGCCTTAAAATATAATAAGGCAAAGGAATTTCCAACATCTTGTCGAACTAAAAATACCATTTAAACTTTAACACATTTAGAATAGAATTAAAAAGAAATTTGCATCTCAAAACTGGAGTGTTGTTATGAAAGCACTTATATTAGCTGGGGGTAAGGGAACGAGGCTTAGACCATTAACTCATACCATGGCTAAACAACTGGTGCCGGTGGCAAATAAACCCGTCCTGCATTTCGTAATGGAACAAGTTGCAGAAGCCGGTATTAACGAAGTGGGAATAATAATTTCACCGGAAACCGGTGAGCAAATAAAAGCATCTATAGGCACAGGGGAAAATTGGGGCTTTAAAACAACTTATATTCTACAGGACAAACCCGCGGGACTTGCGCACGCGGTAAAGACCGCCCGTAATTTTTTATTAAATGATCCTTTTCTCATGTTTTTGGGTGACAACTTAATCCAGGGCGGGGTAAAAGAATTGGTGGCACAATTTAATAAAGACAATTCCGATGCATTAATCTTGTTAAAAGAAGTATCCAATCCCGGGGCCTTTGGCGTAGCTGTGGTTGATGATGAAAAATGCGTTAAACGGCTTATAGAAAAACCGAAAAATCCTCCCAGCAACCTTGCCTTAGTAGGAATCTACCTTTTTAAACCACTCATACATAAAGCCATTGACAGGGTCAAGCCTTCCTGGCGGGGAGAACTGGAAATTACCGACGCCATTCAAGAACTGCTCAATATGGGACAAAAGGTTACTGCCAGACATCTTGCTGGCTGGTGGCTGGATACCGGTAAAAAAGATGATATTTTAGAAGCAAACCGGATAGTGCTTGACGAATACGCGAAAGTTGACATACAGGGCTATGTCGATAAACAAAGCCAGGTAGTGGGACGCGTACAGATCGGTGTCGGATCGGAAATAATTGAGAGTATCATTCGAGGTCCTGTTGTTATAGGCGAAAATTGTAAAATTATAAGGTCGTTTATCGGTCCTTTTACCGCGGTGGGAAACGGCAGCCTGCTTGAAGACGTCAGTATCGAGCATTCAGTAATTTTGGATAATTGCGAACTTCGTCAGGTGCCGCGCCTGGAAGACAGTCTCCTGGGTACAGGTGCTAAAGTTAGCAAGAAAAATTCCGGACATAAGGCATTACATCTGTTCCTGGGGGATGATGCGGAAGTAATTTTATAAAAGTGGGTGAATATCTTTGGAACTAATTAAAGATGTGGTGGTTAAACAATTAAAGATTATCCCCGACGACCGTGGCTATCTTATGGAAATAATGCGAAAAGACTGGCCGGAGTTCATGCAGTTCGCCCAGTCTTACATGACTGCCTGCTATCCGGGTATTTATAAAGCCTGGCATTATCATAAAAGGCAGTACGACCACTTTGTATGTGTATCCGGCATGGCCAAGGTGGTTCTCTATGATACCCGTGAAGACAGCCTCACCAAAGGAAAGATCAACGTCTTTCACATGGGCCATTTAAACTCTATTCTTTTGCGCATACCTCCGTATGTGTACCACGGCTTTACTGCCGAAGGAGGGCAACCTGCGATCATCATTAATTTCCCGACAGAACTTTACAACTATAAAGAACCTGACGAATACCGCCTACCTTACAACGACCCGTCAATTCCCTACAATTGGGAGGTAAAGCACGGTTGAGAGTGATGGTAACGGGTGCCGCCGGTATGCTGGGAAGGCAGGTAGTCCAAGAGAATATAAGGCGCGGAAACGAGGTCTGCGGCCTGTCCCGACAGGAGTTTGATATATCCAACCGGGAACAGGTAACTACTATAATTAAGAAAGTAAAGCCGGAAATTGTATTCAACTGTGCCGCCTACACGAACGTGGATGGTGCTGAGGAGGAGAAAGAAAAAGCCTTCCTGGTAAACGGCCTGGGCCCACGCTACCTGGCTTTAGCCTGCCGAGAGCAACAATCAGTACTAGTTCACATTAGCACGGACTATATTTTTGATGGTCGTGCAGATCAACCCTATCAAATTTACGACAAGCCATGTCCCATTAACATTTACGGTTCCAGCAAACTTTTTGGGGAAGCTTCCGTTCGCGAAATAGGAGGAAAGTTTTTTATTGTCCGAACAAGCTGGCTTTTTGGCAAGGGCGGTAAAAACTTTGTAAATACAATTCTAAACCTCGCCCAAGAGAAAGAAGAACTAAAAGTTGTAAACGACCAGCGTGGATCACCAACCTATACAATTGACCTAGCCAGAGCGCTTGTCGATCTTGCAACCAGCAAGGTTTATGGAACTTATCATATCACCAATACAGGGGAAACCACCTGGTACGAATTTGCTAAAAAAATAATCAGTGCGGCCGGGCTTAAAACACTGGTCAACCCGTGCAAGACCGCGGATTTCCCCCGCCCCGCCCCCCGGCCGGCCTACTCGGTGCTGGACCCCTTCCCCCTGCGGCAGGTGCTCGGCCGTGACCTTCCTACCTGGGAAGACGCCGTGGAAAGATACGTAAAGCAAAAATACAGCGGAGGCTATTAAATAATGAAACTGCTCGTAACCGGCGGAGCCGGATTTATCGGCTCCAACTTCATCCGGCTGCTCCTGGCCGAAAGCGATTGGGAAATAGTGAACCTGGACAAGCTGACTTACGCCGGAAACTTGGAAAACCTGGCCTACGTAAAAGACAACCCCAGGTATTCCTTCGTCCGGGGGGATATAGCAGACGCAAAACTGGTTGACGAAATTTTTAAACAGCACAAATTCAACGCGGTGATAAACTTCGCAGCCGAATCCCACGTGGACAGGAGCATCCAGGACGCCGCGCCCTTCATCGCCACCAACATAACGGGCACTCAGGTCCTTCTCGACGCGTCCCGCAGGCACGGGGTGGAAAAATACGTCCAGGTGTCCACCGACGAAGTATACGGCAGCCTGGAAGACGGCGAAGGATACTTCACAGAAGACACCCCCCTCGCCCCCAACAGCCCCTATTCGGCCAGCAAGGCTTCCGCCGACCTTTTATGCCGGGCCTACCACAAGACCTACAATACGCCCGTGGTCATCACCCGCTGCTCCAACAATTTCGGACCATACCAGTTTCCTGAAAAACTAATTCCTCTTGTCATAACAAACGCTCTCGAAGATAAACCTATCCCCGTTTACGGTGACGGCATGAATGTAAGGGACTGGATCTATGTGCTTGACCATTGCCGGGGCCTGAAACTGGCCATCGAAAAAGGGGCGCCGGGCGAAGTGTACAATATCGGCGGCGGCGCCCAGATCCCAAATATCGAGTTGGTTAGGAAAATCTTAAAAATAGTGGGCAAGCCTGAATCTTTGATTACCTTCGTCAAAGATCGCCCCGGCCACGACAGGCGCTATGCAATAAATCCTCAAAAAATTCAAAACGAACTGGGATGGGAAATTTCTTTTAACTTTGATGAGGCTTTGGCCAGCACCGTGGACTGGTACAAACAAAACAAACCCTGGTGGAAAATGGTCAAGTCCGGCGAGTATCAGGAATACTACCAGCGCTGGTATGGCAAGTTGTCGCCCGGTACATAAAGTGGTAAATTTGATTGAAATATTGTATAATATAACAATAAAAAATAAAGAAGGTAACTAAAATTATGGAAAATGAACTGAATTATATCCTGGACAGGATAGATAAAATGTCTTTGAAAGAACAAAGCTATATTATAGAGATATTGAAGAACAGGAACAGGGAAAAACGGAGAGGGGAAATATTTAAAAATGCCAGGCAAACGCTATTGGAACATAGAAAAGGCCTTACCAAAAGAGGAGGCGTTGAAGCACTTTTAAAGGACATGGAAGGGTCTGTCAACACTTTTGTGTAAACCCATAAATTACCTATAGCTGTTTTTCCA
>DAOOVD010000006.1:0-68015 GCA_035369845.1 Bacillota bacterium
CGAAGACGAGATGCTCGCCGACGTAGTGATTGCCGCCGACGGAGTGAATTCAATCGGTTTGTATACGGTCAAGGAAGGGGAGAGCGAAATAAGTTTTGATTACGCGGGCTGCCTGGAGTGCGGCACCTGCCGGGCCGTCTGCCCCAAAAAGGGCGCGATCGACTGGCGGTACCCCAGGGGCGGCTTCGGTATCAATTACAGGTACGGGTGAAAGGGAAGGTGGAACCTTGAAAAAGGTAAGGGAGGTGATTCTATAGGAATGCGGCAAATGAAGAACACCTAAATTTCCTGACAAATGGCCGCGAGTATCCGTCAGGCGTTCCGTTACCCTTGAGGCAGAGGATGTTTGGCAACAGCGCTTGTTCCGCGACAAATCCAAATCTTGAGACAGGAGGTTTCTTTAAATGAGTGAAAGCTTTGTAGATCTTAAGGTTGAAGAAGGCATAGCCACCGTTACGATAAATCGCCCCAAAAGTCTCAACGCTTTAAGCGTGGAGGTGCTGGAACAACTGGGACGGGTTATTAAAGATCTGGAAAAGGACGACAAAGTGAGAGCTGTTATTATCACCGGATCGGGAAGCAAGGCTTTTGTCGCCGGGGCGGACATTGCGGCGATGGTGAGCATGACTGCTCAGGAGGCCAGGGATTACAGCATTTTCGCGCACAAAATATTTGAATCAATTGAACAACTGCCCAAACCTGTAATTGCTGCCGTCAACGGTTATGCCCTGGGCGGGGGCAATGAACTGGCTATGGCGTGTGATATCCGCGTTGCTTCCAGCACCGCTAATTTCGGGCAGCCGGAAATAACACTGGGTATCATTCCGGGGTTTGGAGGAACTCAACGCTTGTCGCGTCTGGTCGGAAAAGGGAAAGCCCTGGAGTTGATTTTGACTGGAAAAATGATAGATGCCAAAACAGCCGAGTCAATCGGGCTGGTAAACGTTGTAGTGCCTCCGGAAACACTTCTGGAAACTGCAAAAGCAATTGCAGAAAAGATTATTGCGTTCAGTCCCCTTGCAACAGCCTTCGCCAAGGAAGCGGTGAATCGCGGACTGGAGATGACGCTGGATCAGGGTTGCAAATATGAAATCGAACTCTGGACGGATTGCTTTACGACCGAAGACCAGGATATTGGCATGACAGCCTTCTTGAATAAACAAAAACCAACCTTTAAAGGTGTTTAACTGTAAGACAACAGCGCCCTGTCGGAAGCCAGGCTTATAAAGAAGCAGCCGCAAGCCATTCCCACCGGCCACAGCATAGGCATGTTGGCGGCGGTTTTTTTGGACAGGCTGTAAACATCCTGCGCGTAGGGCACAAACTAAAGACCCCGGAATCCCATAACGGTTCCGTAAATCATAAACGCGCAAATTACCATTAGCCGGTAGTTCTTCATTCATCAAAGAGCCCATTTATCAGGGCTTTTCTTCTTTTATAAAATATTTTCGAGGTATTGACTCCAAAAAAGTTGGCAGGGTATAATAAAAAAAATTATATATAATCGATTATTTATTATCTTTTATTCGTTGGTTTCTGTTCCGGTCAAGCAGCTATATAGCTAATCAATTATTTGTCGTATTTAGGAGGCCGAAAAATGAGTGAAAAGCAGCCAAAATGGAACGGTGTGCAAGAAAACGCCAGGTTTATTCACCGGAGGGTCTTGAGGCAGGATATAAAAAGTTACCTGCAAGAAGCTATTTTGAATGGGGAACTGGAACCTGGAAAAAGGATTGTGGAAACAAAAATTGCAAAAGAACTGGGAGTATCGCAGGCTCCTGTCAGAGAAGCAATCAGGGAACTGGAACTGATGGGACTGATTGAAAGCAAGCCGTTTCAAGGGGCATTTGTCAAAAAGTTGTCCAGACAGGACATTAGTGACGCGTATCAAGTCAGGGCTTATTTGGAGGGGCTGGCGGCAAGGGAAGCCGTGCCAAAGATTTCCGCCGAACAACTGCAGCACATGGAAGAACTGGTTCAGCAAATGAACAAAGCCGCCAGGCTGAAGAAAATGAAAGAATTTGTGGAACTGGATATAGCCTTTCACGGTCTGATCCTGGACATCGCCGGGAATAAACTCTTGAAAAAAATGTGGAAGATGGTCCATTTGGGCCAGTGGACCTTTATTACCACCTCAATTTCCAAGCGCAGCCTGCCGGAACTGGCCCAAAGGCACGAGTTAATTCTGGACAGCTTTAAGAATAAAGATGCAAAACAGGCGGAAGCCCAGATGCAGCAGCATATTCAGGATTTACTTGAAGAAGTGCTGCAAAATTTTAGTGAAAGTTGGTAAAGATCCGCCGAAGCGAGGTGATTGAATGGATTAATGATGCCTCAATAAGGTTTGAAAATTAAACGTTAAAAGGAGGCTGAGCAAAAAAATCCTGATATTGAGATGGCCCGACCAATCTAATACCAGGAAGACGAAAAAAATTATGAATATAACAGCGGCCGGCCCAACACATCTATGGCAGGCAATGATCTGACCGCCGGAATGAATACACCGGGCAAAATGTATCGGATTCCGGCAACAGGCAGGGCCAACCACTTGTTTTTATGTTACCAGAAAAAGATCTGAATATCCACTTCCAAAAAATTATCAATCCCAAACCGGTTTTAAAACGAAAACCGGATTACAAGTGAATATCAACTGGATGGTACGCGTAAAAACGTATTCTTGTTTGTTATTCATATGATGGGAGGTTATCGAATGGAAAACAAGGTATTGGCCAGTTTTTTGGGAGACCAGAGTTTTCCTGTTGAATGGGCCGGTGAGGAAGAAAAAAACCTTCACTGGTTTTACGACGATTTGCACTGCCCGCACCCGATCTCTCCGCTGTATGCCGACGCAGGCGGCTGGTGGGGACCTACCTGCGAGTACATGTACCGCAGGTTTGGAGCGCCGTTCGGCAGGGGGTGGATCGGCAAGGTAGTCAACGGGTACGTTTATACCGCCGTGTTGCCCAGAACTGACGCGGCAGAGGTGGAAAAGCTGGCTCATTACTATTCCCGGGTCATGCCCATCTATGCGGAGAACTTCCTGAAGTGGTGGGAAGAACGGTATTTGCCCGAAATAATGAATAATGTAAAGTATCTTGATAATTTCCCTTACGAAACCTCATCAATTCCAGAGTTGTTAATTCATATGGAAGATGCCCTTGATATCCAGGAACGCCACTTCAAAATCCACTGGATCTTAAACCTGGCCCAGTTCCAGGCTTTTATCGAATTCCGGCAGGCTTACAGCGAAATTATCGGGGAAATCGACGAAGAAAACGTCGGTAAAATTCTGGTTTCAGAGAATGACCGCAACTGGGATTCTTTGAAAGCGCTCTGGGAGATGAAAGAGTTTATCAAACAAAGTAAATCTTTACGCGCTCTGTTCAAGGAAGACACACCCGGCATACTCTCCAAATTAGCTTCGGTCAAGGACGGAAAAGAGTTCCTGGAAAAAATGGCGGCTTATCAGGAGGAATACGGAAACAAAGCCATCTATACCCATGAATATATTTACCCCACCTGGAGAGAGGACCCCACTCCCATTATTGAGTCCCTGAAAAACTATGTGGAAACTGACTACAATTTCTACGAGGCCCTTGGACGGTGCAAAGAAGAGCGGGACAGGGCCATTGAAATCATGTTCAGCAAGGTGACCGGTGAAGAAGACAAGTCCAGGCTGAGCAAAGCTTTAGATCTTGCCCTTAAAATGGCTCCGCTGACCCCCGATCACCACTTTTATATCGACCAGGGCACATATGCCAGGATGCGCATGGTCTTTAAAGAGTTGGGCAAGGCCTTGACTAAAGAAGGGATTCTAGGAGACGCAGAAGACATCTTCATGCTGAAGTATGAGGAGATCAGGGCCATTGCCGTGAATCCCGAAGCCTTTGACGTGAAGACCCTGGTGAAACTGCGAAGAGACGCCATGGAAAAGGCCAAACAAATCAAGCCCAGGGAATGGGTCGGAACGGTTTCGGAGTGGTCCCTGTACCAGGAGCCTTACAAGAGCCTCTGGGGATGGCCGCAAAAGTTTGAAGCCGAACAGGCTGCTGACAAGGAAAAACCAAGCAAGGAAATTCTCAAGGGGCTGCCGGCTTCTCCAGGCGTCGTGGAGGGAATTGCCAGGTTTGTCACCTCTCCCGCTGAGTTCGACAGCGTCCAAAAAGGGGACATCCTGGTTTGTAAAATGACCAACCCGGCCTGGGTGGTCTGTTTCACGAAGATCGCCGGCCTGGTTACGGATACAGGCGGAGCCCTTTCACACCCCGCTGTTGTTTCAAGGGAATTCGGCATTCCCTGCGTGGTCGGCACCAGGATCGCCACCAGCGCCATCAGGAGCGGTATGCGGGTGCGGGTAAACGGCAGTGAGGGAACTGTTGAGATTTTAAGCTGACCGGCCTTGCCTTTCGAAAGCCTTGTGAGCCGGGTGGTGTGTTATAAAGGTCTAACGCCGCCCGGCCTTCAGTAAATCCGGGGGATGAATGTAATGACGGTTGCCTTTTTTGGACAACTTGAAAAGAAAATGGTGGAAATGGCCGGAGGAAAAGGGGCAAGCCTGAACGACATGGTTGCCGCCGGTTTTCCTGTGCCGGAGGGGTATGTGGTTTGCGCGGATACTTTCAGAGAATTAATCAAAGAAAAAAAGTTGTTCCCCAAGATTTCAGCCCTGCTCGAGAAAACCGATTTAGACAGCCCGTCCGGCTTGGAAAACTGTTCAGGACAGATTAAACAGATGATCATGGAGGCTGAAATGCCGGCCGTCCTCCGGGAAGAAATTATCAAGGCGTATAAACTCCTTTGCCGGGAGGCCGGCGTATTGCCTGTGGCGGTGAGGTCCAGTTCCACTGCCGAGGATTTGGATGACGCCAGCTTTGCCGGGCAACAGGAAACGTTTCTCTATGTGATCGGGGAAGATGAGCTTATCCGCAAAGTGAAAGGGTGCTGGGCTTCCCTATATAATTCCCGGGCCATCTTTTACCGGCGGGGAAAAGGATTTAGCGAGGAAAATGTCTCCATAGCCGTCGTGGTCCAGCGGATGATTGATTCCGAAAAAGCCGGAGTGATGTTTACCGTCAATCCCATTACCAAACAAAAAGATTCCGTGGTTATCGAAGCCGTCTGGGGATTGGGCGAGGGCGCGGTTTCCGGGTTGGTGACTCCGGACAGTTATGTAGTGCGCAAAAACAGCTTTGAAATGGAAATGGAGTATATTTCAACAAAAGAAATAATGATCGTTCGAAGCGACTCAAAGGGGGGGGTACAGGAAAAAACGGTGCCTCCGGATCTGGAAAATGCAAAAGTCCTGACCGGTGAGGAAATCAGAACGCTGGTGGAATACGGCCAAAAACTGGAAGATTATTTCGGCAAGCCGCAGGACGTGGAGTGGGCGGTTGAAGATGGAAAAGTTTATTTATTGCAAAGTCGGCCGGTTACCACTCTTTAATGAGATAGAGGAGTGAAAGAATGGCAATTCGCAGCGGATACTGGCTAAAGCTCCTGGATATAGACCTGAGCGCCGGCAAAATTGAGAAAAAACCCATTCCAGAAGAAGTTGCCGAAAAAATGATCGGCGGCAGGGGATTCGTGTCCTGGTTTCACTATTTCAACATTGACCCTGAAGCTGACCCCCTGGGGCCGGAGAACGCTTTGATTTTTGCCACCGGTCCGCTTACCGGGACGCTGGCGCCTGCTTCAGGCAGGTTTGTAGTGGGCGGGAAATCCCCTTTAACAGGCATTATGGGTGACGCCAACTGCGGCGGCCAGTGGGGTCCCGAGCTCAAATTCGCCGGCTATGATGTGCTCATTGTCAGGGGGCGGGCCGGGCGTCCGGCGGTTATAAAGATCGCCGACGACGATGTTGAGATAGAGCCGGCAGAAGCTCTATGGGGAAAGAATACTGAAGAAACCGAAGTTTTGTTAAGAGAAAAATATAATGACGATTCTTTTCAGGTGGCCTGCATAGGCGTGGCCGGTGAAAACCTGGTACGGTTCGCCGGCATCGTGTGCAATTCGGAGCATTTGGCCGCCCGGACGGGAATGGGCGCCGTGATGGGCTCCAAGAACCTGAAAGCCATAGCGGTAAAAGGAACAAAGAGCATCCCGCTGTACGATCATCAGGAGTTCAAAAAGCTCCGGGACGAACTGTGGGGCATCGTCACCGGCGACAGCAGAAGCGGAGAGCACCTGCCGCAATACGGAACCACCAGTCTGGTGGATCTGCATAACTCCCTGGGCGGACTGTGCACCAGAAACTGGCAGGGAGCTTATTTTGAAGATTACCGGATGATCAACGGAGATACCTTGAACGAAAAATATTTGATCAACACCACTGCCTGCTTCAACTGTCCGTCCAGGTGCGATCGTTACTCTTACGTCTCGGAAGGCGAGTTCAAAGGCACGTATGTCGGCGGGCCGGAATACTATACGATTCTTTCCTTCGGCAGCAAGCTGGGCAACAATAACCTGGCCTCCATCCTGAAAGCGAACCAGCTCTGCAACCGGTACGGCCTGGATACGGGCACCACAGGCGGCATGATCGCCTTTGCCATGGAGTGTTACGAAAAAGGGCTCGTCACCAAAGAGGACGCCGACGGTCTGGAACTGAACTGGGGCAACTACCATGCCGTGCTGGAACTAATCCATAATATAGCCGACAGGAAAGGATTCGGCAACATACTGGCCCAGGGTATGGTGAGGGCTGTCGGGAGTATCGGCAAGGGCGCCGAAAAGTACGCCATCCACATCAAAGGGATGGATCCTCCCACCCTGGACCCCAGGGCGTTGAAAGTTTACAATTTCCGCTATGCCATAGCTTCCAGGGGAGGCGATCACTTGAGGATTTCCGCCCACGGCGCCTATGAGCTGGATAAAATGCCTGTTGAGGAGGCGGCGGCAAAATTAAAGTTCTGGCAAAACATTGTCACTGTTCCCGATTTGATCGGTGTCTGCAAATTCCCCTATACCTTCTATTCGGAGACCCCCGAAGTCACTTTCAAAAAGGTGCTGGATTTGGTGCCCGGGTTAATCCGGGCGGCAACGGGAATGGAAATGAACGGGGACAAGCTGATGCGGGCTTCCGAACGGACGGATTTGCTGGAGCGTTCGTTAAACATCCGGTACGGCCTCAAACCTGCCGACGACGTGTTGCCGGACCGGTTTCTGAAAGAGCCTCTTCCGGCGGGGCCGAAGAAGGGTGCGGTTTACGATATCTTCGACGACCTGAAAAAGGCTTATTACAAGTGCGCGAAATGGGATCCGGAGACCGGCGTTCCCGAAGAAGTGTCCTACCGCGAGCTGGAACTGGGGGACGTGGCCCGGGACTTGAAAAAAAGGGGATATCTTCCCGCGGGTAAGGGGGAGATTCAATGAAATTGTCTTTCAATAAAGCGGTCTGTTCGGGATGCAGGGTCTGTGAAATGATTTGCGCTTATGTTCATTTTCAGGCAAACAACCCCAGAAAAGCCGCCATCAGGATTAAAAACTCGGAAACCCGCGGACGTTATGCGGCTTATTACTGCAACCAGTGCGGGGCCTGTATGGAGGCCTGCCCCGCCGGGGCGATTCACGAAGAAAACGGGGTATATAGAATTGATCGCGACTTGTGTGCCGGCTGCCATGCCTGTGTAGGGGCCTGCAGCCGGGGGCTCATGTATACCGCCGGTGATGAAGATATCCCCGTAAAGTGCGACCTGTGCGGCGAATGTGCCCGGGAATGTCCTTCTAAGGCGTTGACGCTGGAACAAGTGTGATGGAGAGGTGTGGCTGATTGCATCGACGTGTTGTTGAAATGCGGGCGGATATTGCCCGGATCAGGATTGACGTGTACAGCGAAAACCCGGCGCAAGGTTTTCTCCAGGATATGGAATTTTTTAATTACCGGCTGGCAGGCGTGGAATTGTTGGAGGAGCAGACCAGAGAAAAACCTGACTTGATCTGGAACCGGGACAAAGAGAATAAAACCGTAAGCTACCGGGGCGGACAGGTTGTTCTTGAAGGTCCGTGGTATGAAGGGGAGGTTCAGAAGCTGCTGGTTTCCTTGCTGGCCAGGCGGATGCTTGAAAAAGGGCTGTATCTCTTTCATGCCTCAGCCGTTTTTTACAAGGGCAAGGCCGTTATGTTTCTGGGCGGTGAAGGCAACTCCGGGAAAACTATGGCGCAGATCGAAGCCTGCAAGCGGGGCGGTAAAATTATTTCCACGGAAACCATCGTCGCCGACCGGGACGGGAACGTCATCATGGGTTCAAAGAACGTGTTTTTAAGGAAGAGGGCCAGGGGGACCGAGCGGATCGACAAGCCGAATCAGGACGAAGGAGTCGCCAAGTTTTTCGACAAGACTCCCGAATTTGAGATTTACAATGAAAAATCCAATATTGACCTGGTGGTTGTTCCCGACATCGACGGCAACTACTCCACCCTGGCGGGGCCGATGTCGGATTTTGAAAAGCAGTACCAGACTTTCCACTGCCTGTGCGATTATTTCGGGATGCACCTGCTGCTGGCTCCCGGGTTGCCGATGCCCTTGTTTGACACGGAAGAACTGCGGCTGAAGAGGGCTGGGTTCATCTCGGACTTTGCCCAAAGACCGTATTACTTTATCAGGGGTAGGAATCCCCAAGTCATCATTGATGAATTGGACCGGATTATCTAGCTGGAGGGAATTTGTTTTGAAATACGCAAACATGTTTGACTTAAAAGGAAAAGTGGCGCTGGTAGTTGGCGGGACCGGCGGCCTGGGCAAGGATATGGCCCTGGGGCTGGCCGAATACGGGGCCGACGTGGTGGTGGCAAGCCGCAACCCCGCAAAAGGACATGATGTTGTGGAGCAAATCCTCCGCCTGGGCCGGCAGGCCTGGGCGGCCCAGGTGGATATTCTGAACGAGCAGTCCGTTCGCCGGCTGGTTGACGAGATCATTGCCAAAACGGGGCATATCGATATTCTGGTCAACGCCGCAGGCACGCAGATCTGGCAAAAGGCTGAAGAGTATACCTCAGAAAACTGGGACGCTGTCATGGATATGAATTTGAAGGGCACTTTCCTGGTCTGCCGCGAGGTGGGCAGAGAAATGATCCGGCAGGGGGGAGGAAAGATTATCAGCATTTCTTCCGTCCGCAGCATGCTCGGCTACCCGGAGAATTACACCGCCTACTGCGCCTCCAAGGGCGGCCTCAACATGTATACCAAGTGTCTGGCGGCCGAATGGGCCAAGTACAATATCAACGTGAACGCCATTGCGCCCACTTTCATTGAAACTCCTCTGACCAGAGGCATGCTTTCCGATAAAAAGACCTGTAATGCCCTGCTCAACAGGATCCCTCTAAAAAGGCTCGGCCGGCCCGAAGACCTTGTCGGCGCCTTGATCTACTTCGCGTCTCCCGCTTCCGACTTTATAACAGGCCAGATATTGTTTTGCGACGGCGGCGTGACGTCAACTCAGTAACCGGGGAGGAACGAATAATGGCAAGGAGAATTATCGACCTGAGCATGGAAGTAAGTAACGATATGATTACATTCCCACGGGTGGCGAGGACCATCATCGCCCAGTTGGAAAGCCATGAGGAATATGCCGCCAATATGGGCGCCGCCCAGTACGGCGTGACGTCCCTCACGGCTCATTATGTGGTGGTCCTGAGCGACCACGCCGGGACCCATATCGATTCCATGCACCACATAGATCCCAAGGCCCCGGGATCCGACCAGATCCCGCTGGAATACTGTTACGGGGACGGCGTGGTGCTGGATTTCTCGGATAAGCCGGCGGGGTACGCCATCACAGCCGGTGACATAAAATCAGCCTTGCACAAGATAAATTACACGTTGAAGCCGCTGGATATCGTCTTAATCCGCACCGACGCCGCCAAAAACAACAAAGAAACAAGGTATCTCACCGAACACTGCGGTATGACCCGCGAAGCCACACTGTGGCTGATTGACCGGGGAATCAAGGTCATGGGAATCGACGCCCCCACCTTTGACCCTCCGGTGAAAACAATGTTTGAAACAAAGAAATTCTGGGAAGCGCACCGGGTGATGAATGAGAAAGAGTACTACCACCTCGAAAACATGGAGAACCTGGATAAAATACCCAGGCCTTACGGTTTTATTGTTTCAGTCCTGCCGGTGAAATGGAAAAAGACCACCGGGGCGCCCGTGCGGGCTGTGGCGATTATTGAAGAGTAGCCGCCCGTAAGAATTATATGTCCATGGGAGATGGTTAAAATCAGAATCACAGTTTCGGTTCAATTAAACCAGTCCCTGAAAACAATTTATCTGAAGCAGGGCCGGAATATGGAACTGGACCGTGTGGAAATGGAAGATGGCCAGTCTCTTGCCGATTTGTACGAAAAAATAGGACTGCGAAATTTTGACGCAGGGTTTGCGGTCATCAACGGCCAGGTCGTCCACGACGCCGCCCATCCGTTAAAAGACGGGGATAGAGTAGCGCTGTTTCCTCCCCTGGCAGGAGGCTGAGCGCGGCCGGCTGTTCTGAAGCGCAACGGTAGCTGCGCATGATCCTATACCCCCGATCAGGTCGAACTTCGGCAAGGAACCATTTTCACAGGGGGATGTGTGATGAGAATTGCTGTTATGGGAGACATCCACGGCAATATTGAAGCCTTGAACAGTGTCCTGGAAGAAATCAACGGGCTGGGCGCCGACATGCTGTTTTGCCTTGGTGATCTGGTGGATTTCGGGCCGCGTCCCCATGAGGTGATCACTGCCGTCCGGAAGCTCGGTATTCCCACAGTAAAAGGAAATCACGACGACGCGGTGACCGGTTATGACCTTGACAGGTTCATCTTTAAGTCAGCAGAAGAGAGAAAATATGTAAAAAATTCACTGGACCGCACCGTCCAGGCGCTTACGGAAGATGACATTAGATATTTAAAAATGTTACCTGAACGATTAGAGCTTGACCTGAAACGCGCTACGGCGGTTTTTATCCATTCTTTCCCCGATCCGTATCATTATCCGGATCTTGACGAGATAAAACGGTTCCTTGACGCCGGTCCCGCGCATTATGTGTTTTACGGGCACAGTCACAAGCCGGCCGTTTATACCCACAACGGGAAAATGGCCATCAATGTCGGCAGCGTGGGAAAGCCGAGACACGGCAATGCCATGGCCAGTTACTGTGTTGCCGGGTTTGCCGGAGGCCGGCTGACGGAACTGGCTTTCAGATACCGGCCCTACGACGTGGAGAATGTCTGCCTGGATATAGTCAACCTTGGCTTCCCCCGGGATACTGTTGAAATTCTGAAGGCTGGTGGTTCTTGTGACCAAAGTGAGAAAATTTGAATACCCGAAGGCGGAGGCGGCGCTGCTGCAGGACCTGGAGGAATACCGCAAGTACGCTCTGGAATTGGGCGCCAGCGAAGCTGTGATTATAAAATCCGGTGACTTGATATTCGATCCCCGGGTCCGCCTGAAGTGTATTTATCCAAAGTGCCGGTGGTATGGCACCAACGCCCACTGTCCGCCCTATGCCCCTGATCCGGAAAGGGTTCAGGCAGCCCTGGCCCGGTTCAGGTACGGGATTCTTTACCGCATCCGGGTGCCGGCCGAAGATTTTACCGGCAGCTACAACGATCCGGGCGGCAGGAGCAGGCCGGCCAAATGGCAGAAGCTGAACTGCCAGATCGCTTCGCTGGTCGAAGCGCGGGCGTTCTATGACGGGTACTGTTTGGCCCTGGGGTTTGCCGGCGGTCCCTGCAAGAGCATTTTTTGTCCTGAAGGCCGGTGTGCCGCCATCATACCCGGCCAGGGCTGCCGGGCGGCCACCAGGGCCAGGAGTTCGCTGGAAGGTGCGGGGATTTACGCTTTTGCCATGGCCGCCAGGGCGGGCTGGGACATATACCCCTGTGGGCCGAACACCGGGGAGGTCCCTTTCGGCAGCGCCCTGGGTCTGGTGATGATCGATTAACCCCTTAAATGAGTAAAGCAGGCCACAGCTTGATTGGGAGGGAAGCGACAATGGCGGATTTAAGCAAAGAGCAATTGCTGCAGATGTACACAATGATGTTCAGAATCCGGGAGTTTGAGGCACAGGTGTTTGAACTCTACAAATCGGGACTTATGCCGGGCCTGGCTCACCTGTACATCGGTCAGGAGGCGGTGGCGGTGGGCGCGTGCTCCACTCTGCGGGAGAACGACTACATAACCAGCAACCACAGGGGCCACGGCCATTTAATAGCGCGGGGCGCGGACACCAGGCGGATGATGGCCGAGATCCTGGGGAAGAAGACCGGTTACTGCAAAGGCAAGGGCGGGTCGATGCATATCGTCGCTTTTGACAGGGGAATCCTTGGCGCGAACGGTATCGTCGGCGCGGGTATTCCCATCGCCACCGGAGCGGGGTATATGGCAAAAGTGAAGGGAACAAAGCAGGTGACCCTCTCCTTCTTCGGAGATGCTGCCTCCAACCAGGGAACGTTTCACGAGAGCCTCAATATGGCCGGGGCATGGAAACTGCCGGTGGTATATATAGTAGAAAACAACCTGTACGGCATTTCGGTAAACATCAACCGGGTCACGGCGGTGGATGACTTGTCGGCGCGGGCTGCGGCATACGGCATGCCCGGAGTGACGGTTGACGGAAACGACATCCTGGCGGTTTATGACGCTGTCGCAAACGCCGTGGCATTCGCCAGGGAGGGCGGCGGACCGACGCTGGTGGAGTGCAAGACGTACCGGTGGAGAGGTCACCACGTGGGCGACCCGGCCATTGAATACAGGACCAGGGAAGAAGAAACGGCCTGGAAGCAAAAATGCCCCATCAAAAGGTTCGGCGAGAAACTTGCCGGCGAAGGGATTGCGACCAAAGACGAATTGGACGGGATTGAAAAAAGTGTTGTTGAGGAAATCAAAGAAGCGGTGGAATTTGCCAAAGAAAGCCCCTATCCCGCGCCTGAGGAAGCGTTTATAGACGTTTATTTTTAAAAGAATTATTTTTTCTTGTACTTAATCGATTATCTATAATAAATTATTAAACATTATCAAATTGCAATTTCACGACTACCCGAGGGGAGGGGTCATGATGAAAGAGGTAACCTACGCCCAGGCGATTTGCGAAGCGCTGGACGAGGAAATGGCCAGAGATGAGAATGTTGTCCTGCTGGGTGAAGATGTCGGTATTATCGGCGGTAATTTTAAAACCTCCGTTGGCTTGAGGGACAAGTACGGAGACTGGAGGGTGAAAGACACCCCGATTTCAGAAAGCGGCTTTGTCGGGATCGGTATAGGCAGCGCGATAACGGGCCTCCGCCCCGTGATAGAAATCATGTTTTCCGACTTTTTGGGAGTATGCATGGACCAGATCGCCAACCAGGCGGCGAAGATCCGGTATATGTCCGGAGGGCAGGTCAAAGTCCCTTTAACGGTCAGGATGCCTATAGGAGGCGGCAGGTCGTCCGCGGCGCAGCACTCCCAGAGCCTGCAGGCATGGGTGGCCCACATTCCGGGTTTGAAGGTGGTCCTGCCGTCCACCGCCGCTGAGGCGAAAGGGCTGTTGAAAACAGCCATCCGCGACGACAACCCGGTCATTTTTATGGAACACAAGATGGAATACAACAAGAAGTACTTAATCCCGGAAGAAGATTACACCATTCCTTTCGGCAAGGCAAATGTCCTTCGCTTCGGGGAGGATCTCACTATTGTGGCGACGTCGAATCTGGTGAACAAGTCGGAAGAAGCGGCAAAGGAATTGGCGAAAGACGGGATCAAAGCGGAAGTGATCGACTTGAGGACTCTGGTTCCCCTTGATAAAGAATGCATCATCGATTCTGTCAAGAAAACCGGCCGGCTTTTGATTGCCGACGAGGGGCACACCAGTTTCGGGATCAGTGGTGAGATTGCCTTCCTGGTGATGAACGAGGCTTTTTACTATCTGGACGCGCCGGTGATGAGGGCAGGCACGGCAAGCGTTCCGCTGCCGTTCAGCCCCGCTCTGGAATATGCATTAATTCCCGACACCAGGGCGATTTACAACAAAGCCAGAGAGTTGGCCGGCTTGTGATGAATTACATCAATCAAGAAGATTTTGAGGGGGGAGTGAACGGTGGCTGAGATCGTGATCATGCCTAAACTGGGCTTCAACATGGAAGAAGGCAAACTGGTCAAGTGGCATAAAAAAGAAGGTGATTTGATTCAAAAAGGCGAGACTTTTTTTGAAATAACGACCGACAAAACCAACATTGAAATCGAGTCGACCGCCGACGGAGTGGTGAAAAAGCTGCTGGTGCAGGAAGGAGAAACCGTTCCGGTTACCGCTCCGGTAGCCATCATCGGCCGGGCGGACGAGGACATCACGGAGCTTTTGCGGGAAATCGGAGCCGAACCCGGCGGGAAAACCGGAGAAGCCGGGCAGCCGCCCGAAAAAGGACTGCATTCGGAAATCTGTGCTGCGGGACGAGCGCCGGAAAAAGCGGAAGACGCTCCCCTCAAGCTGACGCCGCGGGCGCGTAAACTGGCAGCCGACCAGAACCTGAAGCTTTCGGAGCTGGACATCAAAGGGACCGGCTTGGAGGGCGGGATCAGCGAGAGGGATATTTTAAGGCATCTTGATAGAATAAAAGCCACGCCTGTTGCCCAAAAACTGGCGGCGGCGGAGGGTATCGACCTCGAAAAAGTCAGCGGGACCGGCGCAAACCGGAAAATTATGAAAGCCGACGTTCAGAGGGCTGTCGCGGAAAAAACGGAGCAGCCGTTATACGCCTCCAAAGCAATGCCTGAAAAAGAAGTGCTGGACACCATACCTTACGAGGGTATGAGGAAAATCATCGGAGACCGCCTGTCCCACAGCAAGTTTACAGCCCCGCACGTGTATTTTTCCACCCCGGTGGATGTTTCACGGCTCTACGCGCTGAGAGATCAGATAACGAAGCTGATTGAAACAAAAGTGTCCCTGAACGATATGATCATCGCCGGGGCTGCCAGGGCACTGGTGAAAAACCCCATGTTAAACAGCTCGCTGGAAAACGGCAGGATCGTTTTGTACAAGAGCGTGAACATCGGCGTTGCGGTCGCCCTGGAAAACGGCTTGATCGTCCCGGTGATTAAAAACGCCCACGAAAAGAAACTTTCGGAAATCGCTCAGACGACCAGGGAACTGGCGGCAAAGGCCAGGGCAGGCAAACTGATTCCTTGCGAGTACAACGGCGGCACTTTTACCGTATCGAACCTGGGCATGTACGGCATTGAAGACTTCACGGCCGTAATCAACCCGCCGGAGGCGGCGATCCTGGCGGTAAGTTCCGTCAGGAAAACACCGGTGGTTATATCCCGGGACGGCCGGGAAGAGATTGAAATCCGGCCGCTGATGAAGCTGACGCTTTCCGTCGACCACAGGATCATCGACGGCGCCGTGGCGGCGAAGTTTCTCAACGACTTAAAAGACTTGCTGGAAAACCCGATGAAATTCCTGATCTAAAAGGGGGCGGTCAGATGCCGTATGATTTTGACGTTGTGGTTATCGGAGGAGGACCGGGCGGATACGTGGCGGCAATTCGCGCAGCTCAACTGGGGAAAAAGACGTGTCTGGTGGAAAAGCAGGCCCTGGGAGGAGTTTGTTTGAACCGGGGATGCATCCCCACCAAAACCATCATCAAGTCCATTAACGTCTTGAATACCGTGAAGTCCGCGGAAAAGTTCGGCGTAAGGGGAGTCGACGCGGAACAGTGCCGTGTTGATTTAAGCCAGGTGCAGCAGAGAAAAAGGCAGGTGGTGAAGAAGCTGACCGGAGGCGTGGCGTACCTGCTGAATGCCAATGGTGTGGAAGTCGTTCAGGGTGAGGCGGGTTTTATCGACAATCATACCATAAAAGTCGGCGAAAGAGCCGTTTCCGGTGAACATATGATTATCGCCACCGGCTCTTTGCCGGTTGAACCCCCCATTCCCAAAGAAGGCAATGTTCCTGTGCTGGTCAGCGACGAGGTGCTTGAGCTGACGGAAGTACCCGGAGAAGTCGCCATTATCGGCGGGGGCGTTATCGGTATTGAATTCGCCTTTATACTGAGCCGGCTGGGGGCCGGGGTGACGGTGATTGAGCTGATGGAGGAAATCCTGCCGGCGGTGGATATGGAGATAGCGCAAAAGGTTAAAGCTTTCCTAAAAGCCGGCGGCGTCGTGATTCATACCGGGGCTAAAGTTACCAATTTTGTGGGAAACCGGGTTTATTTCAGAAAAAATGGAGCAGTTGAATCTGTCAAAGCTGACAAGATCCTGCTGGCCGCTGGAAGAAAGCCCGATGTAAACGGTCTCAGCCTTGAGGCGGCCGGGGTCCGGGTGTCGAAAAACGGCGTCCCGGTAAACACCCGCATGCAGACCAATGTTGACAGCATCTATGCCGTCGGCGACGTCAACGGGCGGTGCATGCTGGCTCACGTCGCCTCCATGGAAGGGATGGTGGCGGTGGAAAATATCTGCGGCAATGAAGCGCGCGTGGACTACGGGAAAGCGCCCCGGTGCATTTACCTCGACCCGGAGATAGCCTCGGCGGGGATGACCGAGCGGGAAGCCCTGGAAAAAGGGCTGGATATCAAGGTTGGAAGGTTCAGCTATTCCGGGAACGGCAAGGCGGTCATTGAGGCAGGGGAAACCGGGTTCATCAAAGTCATCATCGACCGGAAGCTGGGGGAAATCATAGGGGCGCATATGATTGGCGCCCATGCCACCGAAATGATCGCGGAACTGGTGCTGGCCATGAATCTGGAAGGAACCGCTGAAGAACTGATTTATTCCATCCATCCCCATCCCAGCATTTCCGAGGTCATACCGGAAGCTTTTCACGCGGCGTTGCATAAAGCCATTCACGCGGTTTGAGAAATCATCAGCAGATTCTTTTATGCGCAATCAAAAACTTGAGGGGGTTTTAGCATGTCCAAAGTAAGAGTGGGTGTCGCCGGCTACGGGGTGATCGGCCAGAGGCTGGCGGACGGGGTTGCCCGCCAGGAAGACATGGAACTGGCCGGCGTTGTGGATGTCGCTCCGACGCTGGCCGTCAGGGCGCTTGCGGAGAAAGGGATGCCGTACAGATTCTTCAGCGCCGTGCCCGGAAACATACCGGAACTGGAAAAAGCCGGCGTCCGGGTGTCCGGAACCATGGAAGACCTGCTCGGCCAGGTGGACGTGGTGCTGGACGCCACCAACGCCGGAATCGGGCGCAAGAACAAGGAATTGTACGTGAAGCACGGAGTAAAGGCTGTTTTTCAGGGTGGAGAAAAGAACGACATAGCGGATACCTTCTTTCACGGATATGCGAATTACGAAAAAGGATATGGAAAAGATTACCTAAAATTGACCTCTTGCAACACCACCGGTTTGATCAGGGCGGTGGATTGTCTCGACCGGGAATTCGGCGTCGAAAGAGTGGCCATTACCATCATTCGCCGGGTTGCGGACCCCGGAGACACACACCGGGGCCTGGTGGACGTGGCTCTGGTGGAACCCGTGCCGAACCACCAGGCGGTCGACCTGATGACGGTGATGCCTCACGTGGACGCCACGGGCTTACTGGTTCACGTCCCCACAACCCACGGGCACATTATCAGCGTTCTGGCGACACCCAAGAAAGAAGTAAAGAAGGACGAGGTCCTGGAAGTATTTCATAAGCACCCCAGGATCAGAGTGGTCAAGATCGCGGAAGGGTTCAATTCCAACGCGGCCTTGTTCCGTTATGCCCGCGATCTCGGCAATCCCAGGGGAGATATGTATGAAATAGCCGTATTCGAGGAGACTGTGGGATTCAGCGGCAAAAACATCCTGTTTGCCGTCAACGTTCCGCAGGAGGCGGTGGTCATACCGGAAAACATGGATGCCGTCAGGGCGTGCATGAAAATGCAGGCGACCCGGGACGAGGCTGTTGCCTTAACTAACAAATACCTGGGCTTGAAATAGGTGAGGGCGGATGAAATACGGCATCAACACCCTTGACGATTTCTGCGTGGAGGGCAAAACGGTTTTATGCCGGGTTGACATTAATTCCCCCATTGACCGGGAAACCGGTGCTTTAAAAGACACCACCCGCATTGTACGCTGCCTGCCGACCTTGAAGGAACTGTCTGAAAGAGGAGCTAAAACGGTATTGATGGCACACCAGGGAGGAGACCTGGAGTACAAAAATTTCGCCAGCACGGAGAACCATGCCGGGGTATTGAGCAACCTGCTGGCGCGGCCCGTGGGGTTTGTCGACGATGTCTGCGGCCCCGCGGCCAGGAACAGGATCAAAGAATTAAGAAACGGAGAAATCTTGCTGCTGGATAATGTCAGGTTCATGTCGGAAGAAATGACCCTGTTTGAAACAAGCCTCAAGCTGGATCCTGCGGCGCAGAGCAAAACCCTTGTGGTGCGCAAGCTGGCCCCCCTTGCAGATCTCTATGTTTGCGACGCCTTTGCCGCCGCCCACCGCTCCCAGCCGACACTGGTGGGTTTCCAGGAAGTGCTCCCTTCCGCCATGGGCAGGCTGTTTGAAGAGGAACTTACAGCTTTGAGCAGCGTTACGGAGAATCCAAGGCGCCCCTGCGTTTTCTTTTTGGGCGGCGCCAAAATACAGGACGCTTTCATCATGATGAAAACGGTACTGGAAAACGGCACGGCGGATACGGTTCTGACCGGGGGACTGGTGGCCAACATTATGCTGCTGGCTGCAGGAACCAGATTGGGAGAGCCTTCGGAAAACTTTATCTTTATGAACAGCCTGTCTGAATACATTGAAGTGTCTCAATCCATCCTCGACCGTTACAGAGAGAGGGTTGTCCTGCCGTCGGACCTGGCGTTCAAAACGGTAGACAGATCAGAGGTAAAAGTGGAAGATTTACCGGTGGAGCGCTTGCTGGTGGACATCGGGCACAGGACGGTGGAAGCATACCGGAAAATCATCGCCGCAGCCAAAACCATTTTTATCAACGGGCCGGCCGGGGTGTTTGAAGAAGCCCAGTCGGAATACGGGACAAAATCCATTTGGGAAGCGACTGTTCAATCAGGCGCCTATTCGGTTATTGGTGGAGGGGACAGCATCGCCGCAATGAACAAATACAGCCTGGCGGATAAGTTTTCTTACGTCTGCACCGCGGGAGGCGGCCTGGTCAGGTTTCTCAGCGGCGAGGAACTGCCGGTGGTCAAGGCGTTGCGCCGCTCCGCGGAAAAGTTTTCTCTTGCGAAGGCGGGGAAATAAAAAAAGGAATTTCATCGTTTCGAGGATGTCGGCCTGCGTTCGTGCAGTCCGGGTGAAGAGGTGGTACTTCTGATGAGAAAATGCCATGTTGTCGAATTGGATACGGTACCGTACCTGCAGGGTTTGGAAGTTCAAAAAAAGGTCTTCGACAAAGTAAAAAACGACGGCCTCTCAGGAGTCTTCATCATGCTGCGGCACCACCCTGTAGTCACTGTCGGCAGGGCCGGAGGGTGGGAAAACATGCTCATTCCCAGAGAAGAGTTTACCAGGCGGGGGATAGAGGTTTATGAAACCAACAGGGGAGGGAATATCACCTATCACGGTCCGGGACAGTTGGTGGGTTATCCCGTCTTAAACCTGAACCACTGGCAAAAGGATGTTCACTGGTATGTGCGAAACATCGAGCAGGTCATCATCAATACGCTCAAAGGGTACGGCGTAGAAGCCGGGAGAAAACCGGAATATACCGGCGTCTGGGTGGGCGACAAAAAAATAACTGCCATCGGAATAAGCGTCAAGAACTGGATTACCATGCACGGTTTTGCTTTTCAAGTCAAGGCCCAAGACATCCACAATTTTACCTTAATCAATCCCTGTGGTATTACGGAATTCGGTGTGGTCGCCCTCGATGAGCTGGCCGGCGGGATAGATTTTCCGGATGTTGCCGCGGCGGTTAAGAAAAATTTCAGTGAAGTTTTCGACTGCGAGTTAATCATGGATGATATTACATAATGAAACGGGAGATTTGCCATGGAAGCAAAACCGGGCTGGTTGGTTGTAAAGGGGCTGACGGCGGAAGTGCGGGAAGAGATGCAAAGTCTTTTTGATGAACTCTCTTTGCAAACGGTTTGCCAGAACGCCCGGTGCCCCAATATCGGCGAATGTTTCGGCTCGAAAACGGCAACTTTCATGATCCTGGGAAACATCTGTACCAGGAACTGCCGGTTCTGCGCGGTGGGGAAAGGAACGCCGGCGTCGCCGGACCCGGCCGAACCCGTCCACGTGGCGGAGGCGGTGAAAAAGCTGGGCTTAAAACACGCCGTCATCACATCCGTCACCAGGGATGACCTGGCCGACGGCGGAGCCGGGCAATTTGCGGAGGCAATCCGCCGCGTCCGCGTCCTTAACCCCGGTACGACCGTGGAAGTGCTGGTCCCCGATTTCGGGGGAAGTATTGAGGCATTGGAAACGGTTGTCAAGGCCGGACCGGATATTCTCAACCACAATGTCGAAACCGTTCCCGGGCTTTATCCACACGTAAGGCCGGAGGCTTTGTTTGACAGGTCTTTGCGGTTGCTTGAAAACAGCAAACAAATCAGTCCGGGAATCGCCACCAAGTCCGGTATCATGCTGGGGCTGGGGGAAACAGAAACAGAGGTTTTGGAGGTATTTAAAAGCTTGTCGGCGGCAGGGTGTGACATTCTTACAATCGGGCAATACCTTCGCCCGTCGAAAAAACACATTCCGGTACATGAATATATTGCGCCTGACAGATTTAAATATTACAAGGCAAAAGCACTGGAATCAGGATTCAAATATGTCGCTGCGGGGCCTTTTGTAAGGAGTTCCTACAGGGCCGTTGAAGGAATAAAACTGTTAAGACAATGACAGAAGGAAAGGGGCTTAAGACGTGGCAGGCAAAACATTCAAAATTGCCACAATTCCCGGCGACGGGGTTGGTTTGGAAGTCGTCGAACAGGGGATTGCCGTTTTAGAAGAGGCTGTCAAGAATTCAGATGTTTCACTGGAATTTGCTTTTTTCCCCTGGGGGTCCGATTACTATGCCGACAAAGGCCGGATGATGCCGGAAGACGCGTTGGAGACATTGAAACGTTTCGACGCCATTTACCTGGGAGCCGTCGGCGACCCGCGGGTACCGGACCACATCAGCCTGGAAATGCTGTTGAAAATCAGAAAGGGATTCGACCAGTACATCAATCTCAGGCCGGTCAAGCTGTTGGAAGGCGTCGACACTCCCCTTAAGCTGGCTCCCGGAGCCGCCGTCGATATGGTTGTAATCCGGGAAAATACAGAGGGCGAGTACAGCGCCATGGGCGGCAGGTTTAAACAGGGAACACCGGATGAAGTGGCTTTGCAGATCGGGGTGTTTACCAGAAAAGGAACGGAACGGGTGATCCGCTATGCCTTTGAATTGGCCAGAAAGCGCGGCCGGGAAAACGGCAGAACGCCGCTGGTAACCAACTGCACCAAATCAAACGCGTTGAATTATTCCATGGTTCTTTGGGACGAGGTCTTCGACGCGGTTGCCTCCGACTACCCCGATGTCAACACGGACAAAGCGCTGGTGGACGCCCTGTGTATGTGGATGGTGCGGAAACCGCAATATTTTGACGTCATTGTGGCGTCCAATTTATTCGGCGACATCATCACCGATCTGGGAGCTGCGATCCAGGGCGGGATGGGTGTGGCGGCGGGAGCCAACATCAACCCCGAAAGGGTATATCCCTCCATGTTTGAACCCATCCACGGCTCGGCGCCCAAATACAAAGGCAAGTATATGGCAAACCCCGTCGCCGCCATATATGCCGGCGCCATGATGCTGGAATTCCTGGGCGCGGTTGAAGAAGCCAAGGCTGTAATGAATGCCGTGCAAAGCGTTTTGAAGGAAGGGAAAGTGCGCACCTATGACCTGGGTGGCAGTTCAACCACCAAGGAGATGGGAAAAGCTGTCGCAGGCAGAATTAATTGCAAAATTTAACTCCGGACATAAAAGTATAAATATTAACCCTCCTTCTCATGCCGCCATCGTTGGATATTAACCTGGTCAGGTTTGCATCCAGCGGTGGTTGTTTTACTTTTTTTCTACCCGCGCCTGTTCAGGACATGAGAGACAATAAATAATGCACCGATAACCGTAAGGGGAAACGAGATTGCCAGAAAGTTCAACGCGCCTTTATATGTCTCGAAACACAGGGCGGAGGCAAAGCTGAGAAGTAGGAATGTCAGGCCGCTTAAAAAGGGACTCTTATAGGAAATCAGCAGCGTACCCAGCAGAATAAGCGACGGGACCAGGTGAATTACAAATCCGGTCAGTTTGACAAAAAAAGAAGCCTGGCCTGAGAACGCATCGAGCGCAAAGAGGGACAAAAATAATATGAACAGCAATACAAGCACCCTTGATACCCTTAGCAATTTGCAGCCTTTAGCATCCATTTTATCACAGCTTTCAAAAAATTTTATTCCTGAATTTTATTATACACTTATCCGGGGGGAATGGATACGCCTGCCAGTCAAAGCTAAAAAGAGTATCCGGCACTGTAACAAAAAGCTGCTTTATGGTACTATTAGATAAAGGAAATATAAAACAAAAATGTCAACGGTCTTAGGCGCGACAGGGGCGGGCGCGACAGGGGGCGCGACAGGGGCGACAGGGGGACGGTTCTTCTGTCGCAGCGGTTAGGCTCCGCGACAGGGGAGGCGCGACAGGGGCGCGACAGGGGGACGGTTCTTCTGTCGCAGCGGTTAGGCTCTAAAAAATTGGGGGAATATACAAAAAATGAGCAAGATAGAGTTACATGATCTGGGGCTGTCCGAACGGCATGTTCAGGAAGCCGCGTTATACGGTGATAAACTCCATCTGGCCAGGGTTTCTGCCCAGCACAAGGACATGTACCAAGTGATCACCGAAAACGGCGAGATCCGGGCAGGGGTTTCGGGAAAGCTGGGCTATGCGGCATCTGCCCCGGCAGATTACCCGGTGGTTGGTGACTGGGTATTGGTTGACCGGACGGATGACAAAAGCGGCAGCGCGATAATTCACCACATCCTTACCCGGAAAAGCTGTTTTGAGCGCAAAGCGGCGGGAACGGGCTGTGAGCGCCAGGCAATTGCGGCGAATATTGACATGGTGTTTATCTGTATGTCGCTGAACAAAGACTACAACCTGCGCCGTGTCGAGCGGTACCTTTCAATTGCCTGGGACAGCATGGCGACACCGGTTATTGTGCTCACCAAGTCGGATTTGTGTAAAGACATCAGCGCAAAAATTGCTGAATTAGAGTCCGTGGCTTTTGGTGTGGATGTGATTGTGACCTCGAGCATGAGCGCTGACGGCTATAACGGTATGCTCAGGTACTTAAAAAGGGGGAAAACCGTGGCCTTTATAGGCTCATCGGGTGTGGGCAAATCCACCCTGATCAATAAGCTCATGGGTAGGGAAGTGCTTGCTACAAAGGAAATCAGGGAGGGCGACGACAAGGGCAGGCACGCTACCACTCACCGGCAACTTTTTATTCTGCCGGGAGGCGGGGTGGTTATCGATACACCGGGCATGAGGGAGATCCAGATTGCCGGGGCTGATTTATCAAAGGCTTTTGCGGATATCGAGGAACTGGCGGAAAACTGCCATTTCAGGGACTGCCGGCATGAATCCGAGCCAAGGTGCGCCGTGAAGAAAGCTGTCGAGGACGGAGTATTGGCCGTCAAGCGGTTTGAGAACTATAAAAAACTGCAGCAGGAGATGGCATTTGTAGAACGCAAAAGCACAATGACCGCGGCGCAGGCGGAAAAGCAGAAAACGATTGAAATGATGGGGTCTCTTGGTGCTTACAAACAGGTGGTAAAAAACAAGTGGAAAAACAAAAGATGATTTTTGTGGCCGCTCCGGGAAATCAGGGCTGTCAAAACGGAAGGAAAAAGATGGGAGGAGTTAGATCTTGGACCTGGACAAGTTTACTTTAGACCGGGAAGACGCGGTATTAATGGTAATTGACATTCAGGAGCGCTTGGCGCCGGTAATGAAGTACCGGGAGCAGGTTTGCCGGAATACCAATACTCTTATTTCTGCAGCTGAAATTTTAGGGATCCCTGTAATAGTCACTGAGCAGTATTCAAAAGGCCTGGGGAAGACGGTCTCCGATGTCAGGACAGGGTCAGCCCCGGTGTACGAAAAGGCGACTTTTTGCGGCTGCACCGCAGAAGTCACTTCGGCTCTTGACCGGCTGGGCAGAAAGAAGGTTATTGTCGCCGGAATGGAAACCCACGTCTGTGTTTTCCAAACGGTGAGGGGCCTGCTTGAAAACGGATACCAGGTATTTGTGGTAGGGGACGCGGTATGCTCCCGCACCAAGGAAAACTACAAAAACAGTTTGTCCCAGATGACCCTTATGGGAGCGGTGGTTACCAACCTTGAAACGGTGCTGTTCGATTTGCTCAAACGGGCCGATACGCCCGAGTTCAGGAAACTGCTGCCTTTAATCAAATAATTGATGGCTGACGACCAAATCGGGAAGGGTGATTTCATTTGATTTTGTATAGGTGAAAAACAGTGTCTTTGTCAAAACCCATGTCCCAGGGGCAGTGATAGCGGTCAACGTTGTGGGCGTTCACAAGCGGATATCCCCTGGAGTCGCTTCCCACCACGATGGCTAAATGTTCGGAGTAGCTTCTTTCACCGTAGCCGATCACGTCGCCCTTTTGCAATTCCCTGACCGCCCCCTTTGGGAATTTGGGGGTGGGTTGATTAAGTTCCTGAAAAGTGCCCCGTTCCACCCGCCGGCCACGGCCAGTATACAACAGCCAGTCGCCGAAGGTCTCCGCCCGCGCCCAGGCCTGGCTAGCCGAGTTGTCCTTTTTGTCGTAGAACCAGATGTAGTCCATGGGCATTTTACCCCCCTCCGGATCTCCCAGGCACTGCGACACGAAGTTTGTGCAGTCCCCGCCCCTGTTGTTGAAGTCGCGGTAACGCGGATTGTAATTGTTGTCGTTTCCGGCGCCCCAGGCGAGTCCCGCGTACTTGTCGGCGTACCTGACCGCTCCCTCCCGGTCGAAAGCGCCGGGCGAATCGTTTTGTTCCGGCGCCGGGGTTTCTAACGGTTCTACGATGGCGGGGCCGTCTGCGGGTACCGGATCCAGTGCCTGGATATTGTCACCCAGTCCGTCGGTGTAAAAGTCCTGCACTATCAGCCACTTTCCGTCTTTTCGCACGAGTTTCATCCAGTGCCTGGTTCCTATGCCGAAAAGGTTTACCGCGGGGTCGCCCGGATAGTTATAACCCAGTTTGAGGGTTTGGTAAACCACTAGTTCGGCTGTGTCGCCGTAAACTCCCATCCACGGTATCTGCAGGGCGGAACCGGCCTCGGTGATGACGACCCCGCGCTTTTCCGCCCACAACCGGGTATAGTTCAGCTTCGCTTTTTCGTGTTCGAGCGCCCAGAGCCCCAGTCTGTCGGTTGTGTCGTAACAGGACAGGGCGGGTGCGGGGTCGGCTCCCGTAATCAAAGCGGATGCCCGTGAGTCGAAAATTTCTTTTATTGCCACCCGCAGTTCCATTTCGGAGGTGGAGCGGTTTTCAACCTTGCCGTCCGCTAAGCCCGGAAATCCGGAAATTAAGGCGGCTGCCAATAAAAAAATTACGGTTAATTTCCGCGGAACCATTTAAAACCTCCTGCAGTTTTAAGTATCTAACATTTTAGTATTTTGTCACTCCGGGTAAAAATGTATTATAAATGTCCGGATGATATTATTGGCTAAAACTCTGCGGGATTTCTTCTCAATGATATTTAAAAGGCAACAAATTTGGTTTATCATAATATTATATTTAATAACGCCGTTTTCAAGAGGTATGTCCCGTTGAGCAAGCTGGTCATTACATTCGTCTGTGAGAACAGGCACGACGTGGAAACTGTCACCTTTGACCTGGCCCGCAGGGGAGGAATGTCGGAGGAGGAAATCTGGAAAACGCAGACCAAGGGCTGCCTCTGCAAAAAGTGCGGCGGAAAAATATTTACCTACCGTACCAGATATAAGGATTAAAGTATAATATTTTCCTATTGACTTGCCATTAATTACACTGTATAATCGTGTCATTCACACAGGAGGTGACGGAAGGAGGCATTAAAAAGTGACGAAAGAACTCATCAATGAGATCCTCAACAGTATCGGCCTGGAGCTGCTTGGCGAAGGCGAAAACGGAAAGGGGAATGAAGTCTTGGAGCCCGGGATATCGGAGAAGTAAGAGGAGGCAGAGCGGATGAAAGCGGCTGCCTCCTCTTTAATTATTTTGCATGCCGCGCACCAAACGTGTTAAAATAAAAAGGTTAAAAGTATAACTTGCCCAGGGGTGAAAAGATGACGGAAAAAGCTGCCGAAAATATGACGGGAGTCCGAAAGTTCTTCAAGTATTTCATCCTGATCCTGATAATCGCCGTGCTGATCCTGCCGATTTTCATCACCGTAAACCTTATGAAGGGCCGGGCGCCTTACCAGTTCTTTTAGGAGGTAGCCTGCCATGAGCAAAGTTTGGGGCGGCCGTTTCGAAAAGGAAACAGACGGCCTGGTCCGGGATTTTCACTCTTCGATTTCTTTTGACCGGAGGCTGGCCGGGTACGACATCAGGGGAAGCATCGCCCACGCCCGCATGCTGGGCAGGACCGGCGTGATCACGCCCGCGGAGGCGGAAGCGATCGTGCGCGGGCTGGAGGAGATACTCACCGGCGTGGAAGCCGGGCTGATTGATTTTTCCGCGGACGCCGAGGACATTCACATGAACGTCGAGCAGCTTCTCGTTGCCAGAATCGGCGATGCAGGCAAGAAGCTGCATACTGCGCGCAGCAGGAACGACCAGGTTGCGCTGGACTTGCGCATGTACTTGAAAGACGAGATAGACCGGATTATCGTCCTGCTCCGGGGTCTTCAGGTCGCGCTGCTGAACCTCGCGGAAGAACATGTGGAAACGGTCATGCCGGGATACACCCACCTTCAGCGGGCCCAGCCCGTAACCCTGGCGCACCACCTGATGGCGTACTGCTGCATGTTTGAGCGCGACGAAGCCAGGCTCGCCGACTGCCGCCGCCGCACCGACGTCATGCCCCTGGGAGCCGGCGCCCTGGCGGGGACGACTTTTCCCATCGACCGGGAATATGTGGCCGAACAGCTTGGTTTTGAGGCTGTTTCCGAAAACAGCCTGGACGCGGTGAGCGACCGCGATTTCGCGGTGGAATTTGCCGCCGCCGCCTCCCTGATCATGGTTCACCTGAGCCGTTTTTGCGAGGAGATCGTTCTCTGGTCTTCGGCGGAGTTCGGCTTTGTCGAGCTTGACGATGCTTACAGCACGGGGAGCAGCATGATGCCGCAGAAAAAGAACCCCGACGTGGCCGAGTTGATTCGCGGCAAATCGGGCCGGGTTTTCGGCGACCTCCAGGCCCTGCTGACGGTGCTGAAAGGCCTTCCCCTCGCTTACAACAAGGATATGCAGGAAGACAAGGAAGCGCTCTTTGACGCCGTCGATACCGTTAAAAAATCCCTCATGGTGTTCAAGCCCATGCTGCAGACCTTGAAGTTCAAGAAGGAAAACATGGCGAAAGCGGCCCGGGGCGGTTTTGCGTGCGCGACCGACCTGGCCGATTACCTGGCGCGCAAGGGAATGCCTTTCCGCGAAGCCCACGAGGCGGTGGGAAAGGCGGTCCTGCGCTGCCTCAGGCGGGGATTGACTCTTGAGGAGCTGAGCATCGAAGAGTACAAGAAAATTTCACCCCTGATAGACGAGGATGTCTACGGGTTCATCAGCCTGGACCGCTGCGTCAGGGCGAGGCGCGTCACCGGCGGACCTTCGCCGGAGACCGTAATGGAAGCCATCACCAGGGCCAGGCAGCGGCTGGCCGGTGAAATGCTCTAGCCGGCTTTTGGACGCCCGGTTCTGTCGGGAACCCCGGTTTTTACAGTATGTTTTTAATGTTTACGGATTCTTTTTCGGGGATGTGTTTGATCATCAACTTCAATTCGGACAGTTGTCCCCGGGAGAGCGCGGTGTTTTTTGTTGCGACGTACTCCTTGACCTTGGCCATGGAGAATTCGATATTGTCGATTTCCTGGTGGTCCAGAACGGTGGGCCACCATTTCGATTTTTTATCCCAGATTTTCTCCAGTTCGGCAGTTTGCGCGTAGGCCATGTCCCACTGGTTTCTTTCAAGCCCCCGCTCTATTTGTTCGATATTTTGCAGCAGCTCTCCGGCGGACGCCGTCAACATGTGATTCGTCCAGAAACCCAGCGATATTACCGCCGCAAATATGATAAGCAGAACAGCCAGCACTCTCATAAATCGAAACTCCCCCTGCGATAGAATGTAGCAGAAGTCATACCGCTTTGGACTTGACCTGATAAAACAGTTTCCCCTCGGTGTCGAGGCTTGCGAAGAGCACTTCCTTGAAGCTGTTGACGCCGAATTTCTTCAGTTCCGATGCCAGCCATTGCGCGTCCAGATTTATTTTGGCCAGGTTTTTGTGGAACACGTAGCCGTCGATGATGAGCGTTACCGGCAAACCCTCGTACCCGGTGGGCAAATTCATGTCCGCGGGAACGACGGGCCTTTTTTGAGATTTCGGTATCACGCTCAGTTCGCCGCTGGTTTCCAATATGGCGAATTCCACGTCGGCTATGTTGGGCATGTTTTTGGCTCTCAACTGTTCCAGCAGGTCGTTGATGTTGTAGCGCAGCCGGGAGAGCTCCTTTTCGACTATCTTTCCGTTTTCAATCAGCACGCTGGGGGCGCCGCAGATGATCCCCCTGGCCCGCTCGCTTTTCAAGGAAATATAGGACAGCGCAACTTGAGCCACCAGCAGGGTAAAAATCGGCAAAAGGCCGCTGAACAGCGGGACTCCGGTATTTTCCATGGGGATTGCCGCCAGGGCCGACAGCATGATTACGATTACCAATTCGTAGGGCTGCAGCTGCCCCACCTGCCTTTTCCCCATCAATCTCAGCCCGACCACTACCAGGGCAAACAAGATAAGGGTGCGTATAATTCCGAGTACCATATAGCACCTCTCCATGCTGTATTTTTTTTATTATCTGACGGTATTTTAAATTTATGTAACGGTTTTCGCCGCCTGGCCGTTGCCGCTGCAAAAAACAATCCGGAATAAAATTCTGCATGCGGGGTACCAATATATCTGCAAAAAATTGTGAGGAGGGTTACCGGTGACAGTAGCTTCGCAGGTAAAACAAACGCTTGCCAGCCTGAAGAGCGCCCAGGCGAACCTGGAGTCCTTTGCTCTCCAGACCCAGAACCAGCAGGCGAAACAGCTTTTTACCAACGCCGCGATGCAGGCAAAGGCCATTGTCGATTCACTGGAGCCGAGGGTCAGCCAGCTCGAGAACGAAGAGCCCCAGTACAAAGGTTTTTAAACCGCCGGAATAATTTCGGGGCAGAGGTGCAGGCAGGTATGACCGTGGGAGCGCAGGTCAAACAGACTCTGGCCGGCCTTAAAGGTGCGCGGGCCGCCCTGGAGAACTTCGTTGCGGTTGAAGAAAACCCGGAGGCGAAGGCCGTCTTGAGCCGCAATCTGCACAAGGTCGGCCGCGTCATCGCGGATATGGAAAAAAGGCTGGCTGTCTTGGAATTTGAGGAACCGCAGTATAAAGGCTTCTAGCATTTTTAGAAGGAGAAATCCGAATGCCCGATTGGTTTAGCGTCTTGCTCCGTTCCGCCGGCTTGTTCGCACTCACCCTGTTTCTTGCCCGTCTGATCGGGAAAAGGCAAACTGCCCGGATGACCTTTTTCGATCTGGTGACCTGCATGGTCATCGGGGTGACGGCCGCCGTCATTTCTTTGAACCTGGCCGGAAACCCGGCCGATGGATTGATTGTCCTGGCGGTTTGGACCCTGTTCCCGGCGCTGATTTATGTTTTGGCTATGAAATTCAAAGCCGTAAGGGACATCGTTCAGGGCAAGGAAACGGTCCTGATCAACCACGGCAAGGTTCTGGAAGACAAATTGCTGGAAGCCCGTCTTACGCCTGAAGATTTGTTGAGCCAGTTGCGCCGGAAAAACGTATTCAATTTTGCCGATGTGGAGTTTGCCGTGCTCGAACCCGGCGGAGACGTAAGCGTGCTTCTCAAAAAGGACAGGCGGCCCCTCACCGCCAGGGCGGCGGGTTTAAGCGCCGGTCAGGAAAGCGCGCCCCAGACGGTTATGCTTGACGGGATCATTATGGACGAACCGCTCGCGGCTATGGGACTGAACCGGGGCTGGCTGCATGCCGAACTGGAAAAGGCCGGGGTGGCGCCTGAAAACGTCTTTATCGCCCAGGTGGATTCCGCGGGGCAGCTGTACCTCGACCTGTTCGACGACGCTGTGCAGGCGCCCAAACCCAAAGTCAAGGAGCTGACTTTCGCCACTCTGAAAAAATGCCAGGCCGACTGCGAACTGTACGCTTTGAGCACAAAGCAGCCGGAGGCGAAAAAGATGTACGGGAAATCGGTGGAGACGCTTTCGGAAGTGATCCGGGAACTGGAGCCGTTGCTGAAGAGGTAAGGGGTGTGTAAAACTGTCCAACAAGAAGAAGAAGAAACTGACTCCGGCGCAGCAGCAGTACCATTCCTTTTCTAAAGCGAGGGAGCCCCGGCGGCCGGTTCTGCTGAATGTCGCCAGGGCGTTTTTGGCGGGGGGGGCGATCTGCCTGCTCGGCCAATTCATTCAGGATTTTTTTCTCTGGAATTTCAATTTTACGGAAAAGACGGCGGGAGACCCGACAGTCGCCGTATTGATTCTGCTCTCGACGGCCCTTACCGCCGCAGGGGTGTATGATCATATCGCCCAGTGGGCCGGCGCCGGAACGGCAGTGCCGGTAACCGGGTTCGCCAATTCCATCGCTTCGGCGGCCATCGAACACCGGAGCGAGGGATATGTGCTCGGGGTGGGGGCGAGTATGTTTCAGCTGGCGGGTTCGGTAATTGTTTTCGGTGTTTTTGCAGCCTTTCTGGTCGCCCTCGTCAAAACGGCGTCGGCGCTGCTGGGAGGGGCCTAGCATGCAGCACGGACGTCAAACCTGGGTTTTCCCCGGCAGGCCCGTCATATTGTCCGCGGCGGCCGTCGGAGGACCTTTTGAGGCCAGGGGGCCACTGGCCGGGGATTTCGACATCCTGCACGGCGATTTGTGGCTGGGCCAGGACAGTTATGAAAAAGCGGAAAAGAAGATGCTGGAAGAGGCGTGTGAACTGGCGATAAAGAAGGCCGGTTTGCAGAAACAGGATATTCAGTTCTTTCTCAGCGGGGACCTGATGAATCAGATCATTTCCAGCAGCTTTGCCGCCAGAACTCTGGCGGTGCCCTACCTGGGCCTTTACGGGGCCTGTTCCAGTTCGATGGAGACTCTGGCCCTGGGTTCCCTGATAGTGGAAAGCCGGTCCGGCAAATATGTCCTCTGCGGTACCGTAAGCCACAACGCGACTGCCGAAAAACAGTACAGGTACCCCACTGAATACGGCTCCCAAAAGCCCCCTACCGCCCAGTGGACGGTGACCGGCGCCGGCGCGGCCGTCCTGGGCTCCGGGGGAGAAGGCCCCCGGGTTGTTTCGGCCACCGTAGGCAGGGTGGTGGATATGGGCGTGTCAGACCCTTTCAACATGGGCAGCGCCATGGCTCCGGCGGCTGTGGACACCATTGAGGCCCATTTCAGGGACCTGCGGATTTCTCCCGCCGATTACGATTTGATCGCCACCGGGGACCTGGGCAGGGTGGGCCGTGAGATTGCCGGAGACCTGCTGAAGAAGCACGGTCTGGAGATTCCGGAAGGAAAATTCATAGACTGCGGCCTGCTCATTTACAGCGAGGACCAGCCGGTGATGGCGGGCGGCAGCGGCTGCGGCTGCTCGGCCACCGTCGTCTACGGACACATATTGAACAGAATCAAAAAGGGAGAACTGAAGAAGGTTTTGATTGTCGCCACCGGAGCTCTCCTGTCCCCCCTCTCCTACCAGCAGAAGGAGAGCATTCCCTGCATTGCTCACGCCGTTTCCATTGAGGCGGACAGTCATAACCCGGTTTGAGGCCGCGGCCATTGCGGTCATTCGGCGTAACCGGCGGAGGTGGATTTTTGTGGAAGCTTATTTTTGGGCTTTTGTGGTCGGCGGGCTTATTTGCGTTGTCGGTCAACTGCTGATGGATGTAGGCAGGTTTACGCCGGCCCATACCATGAGTATTCTTGTGGTGTCGGGCGCCGTCCTGGGCGGTTTGGGCCTGTACGATCCCCTGATTGATTTTGCCGGCGCCGGCGCCACCGTCCCCATAACCAGTTTCGGGAACGCCCTGGTGCGCGGAGCGATGGCTGAAGCCGAGCAGGTGGGAATGATCGGCATCCTCACCGGGATTTTTGAAATTACCAGCGCGGGGATATCGGCGGCCATCATTTTCGGTTTTCTCGCCTCGCTGCTTTTCAAGCCGAGGGGATAGAGGAAGGGTGATACCGTGAAAGCCGTCCTGAAAGTCGTTGTTCTGTCTCTCGTCCTGCTGGCGGCGGCAGGTTGCGGCACGCTCGGCTCCGCCTTGAAGAAGCCGCAGCCGGACCAGCAACTGAGCCGGGACGAAAAACAGATCCAGGTTGATTTGGGGCTGGCCGAAAGAGCCAAAAGTGCGGCCGCAACCGTCAAAGGAGTCAGGGAGAGCGCCGCGGTGGCGCTCGGCGGGGACATTTCCGTCGCCATAAAAGTGAGCGGCTTTGACAGGCTGCGCTTGAAGCGGATTAAGGCGGAGGTTCACGACAGGGTGAAGGAATTGAACAAAGACTGCAATGTGCACGTAACGACCGACAAAAAAATTTTCAAGCAGTTGCGGCAGGTAGAGGAGCAGATAAAAGAGCCGCGGGAGAAATCGCTGACGGACATCCAAAAGAAGGTCGAAAAAATCAATAAGGATATTCAGGGCTGAAAAAGTCAGTCCTCAACCCGTGGAAGGCTGAGGACTTTTTCGCCGTCATTCAATAAGAGTAAAGGTCAACAACCCTTGAAAACCGCTTTCCGTTTGGTCAAAAAAGCTTCTAAGCCTTCTTGATAGTCACTGGTTAGTGAAGATTTAAGTACATTCCGCCGCTCGATCTCTAATTGGCGCTCCAAAAGAGTTAAGAACGCGTGATTTAAATTGACCTTCCCAGCGGCAAACGACCGGGTTGCCCCTGCGGCCAGCTGCTCAGCCCATTGTCTTGTAGCTTCCATAAGCCTGTCATGTTCTACAACCTTGTGAACCAGTCCCATGGCAAGTGCCTGTTCAGCATCATAAACGGGATCCAGGAAAATCATCTCGCTGGTCCTGGCAAAACCCACCATCAGGCCGAGAAACAAAGTGCTGCCCGAATCGGGCGTCAGACCCAGGCTTGTAAAAGCAAGTTTGAATTTCGCCAGCGCGGAAGCAATTCTCAGGTCGCAGGCGAGCGCCAGCGAAATGCCCGCTCCGCCGGTAGCCCCGTTTATGGCTGCCAAAACCGGCTTGGGCATTTTTCTGATATCCAGAATCACCCTGTGAAAGACGTCCAGGAGCTGGCGAATAGGCTTGTCCGGTTCGGTACCGGCGTATTCCTCAAAAGATTTGATGTCGCCTCCCGAGCAGAAAGATTTGCCGTTTCCGGTCAGTACAACAACACGGATTTCCCGGTCCTTTTCACAGATTTCCAGCGCTTTGGCCATGTCTTCGGCAATGCCTAAATTCAAAGCGTTGAAGCTGCCGGGCCTGTTTAAAAGGATCGTTGCTATGGGGCCTTCCTTGGTAAAAATAATATCCTTGAAACTCATTTTTCACCCCTCCTTTTTAATTTCAGAATATTTCTAACTATTAATTCACAGAACACCTCCTTTTTACAGGTTTTTCAATATTTATTTTACTGCAGATTGTTTATACAAAGATAATACGCATACAAACAAACGGTTCAAAAAATTATTCTATTTGTTTGGAAAGCTGATCAAGGACTTTCAGAAAAATCTCAAAATCTTCCCTGGAAAACTTCTCTTTAACCTCGCGATCGAACTTTTTGGCTATGTTTATTAATTCCGGCCCTTCCTTTTTGGCCTTCTCGGTTAAAAAGATGAGCAGGGACCGGCGATCGTCCGGGTCGTCCCTCCTTTCAACAAGTCCGCTGTGTTCCATCCGGTCTAAAATGCCGGTGAGAGTGGAGCCGTCTATGTTGGCGCATTTGGCCAGATCTTTAAACTTTGCTCCGTCGTTTTCCCAAAGCGTGTTCAAAACATAAAACTGTGACGCAGTAATATCATGGGAAGCCAGTTTGCTTTCATAGTAACGTTTTATATTTCGCACTGCTCTGTTTAATTTAAAACAAACGAACTCTGTAGGGCCGCAACCGTTAGTTTCTTTTTTCATAGAAAACGTCCTTTTTGATTTTATAAAAATTATTTGTATACAAACATTTTATATGAAACTCAGGTTTAAATCAATATTTCCAGATCTTTTTTGGGGGGGCAACTCAGCGGCCGTGCAGGGTCGGCAGGCCTTCGGCAGCGGCCGTATTTTTTTCGCCCGCGGCGACTGCCTTACTGGAGCCGGCCCTTTCGTAATAGGCGGCCAGGGCGGGAACCTGCACAATTTCCCGCTCCGGATAGCGCAGGGCGGTCAACTTGCCTCCCATAACGCAGCCCTGGTCGATGTTTATGGTGTTGTTGATAAATTTCGCTTCGGGAACCGGAGTGTGGCCGTAAACGATCAGCGCGTTTCCTCTGTATTCACCGGCCCAGTCCCGCTGTACCGGCAGGCCTTCATCCGTCACCTCCCCGGTGGCGTCGCCGAACAGACAGAAGTTTCTCACCCGCCCGTTCACCTTGCCGATCATCTCTTCTTTAATCCCGCCGTGGAGTGTTTCCAGCTCGCCGCAGCAGCCGTGGATGTCCCCGATGATGTCAAAGGGGCCGGGCAGAGAGACCACGTGGTTCAAGATTTCTATTTTGAATGCGGGATCATTCAGGTTTTCCTCCGAGAGGACCTGCACCTGGTCAAACCCCTCGTCCCCGGCAACTTTCAACGTGTGCCGGAGCATTTTCTGCATCCTGGCGATAACCGGGAGGATCACCCGGCGGTCCCGCCCCTTGTTCTGCAGCATGCACACTTCTTCCGGGATGTTGAATATCAGCAGGGCTACATGGAAACCGTGCTTTCTCCCCATGTTCAGAAGTCTGGTGCGCGCCCGGCGGGTAACGGCTGTTGAATCGGCCGCCGTAAAGCGGCCGAGGGACAGGCGGCGCTCTATGATGTGGTAGAAAAGCTTGAAAGCTTCCTTTGAGGCGCCGATACTGGCTTCAGAGTCGCTGACCAGCAGGCGGCACTTGTCCGAAGAAACTGTCTCCGTATCCTTGAAAAAACGGGAGGCAAAGGTGGACTTACCGCAGCCCGGCGGCCCGCACAAGACCAGGAGGGTGGTTCTGGGCAGCGAAATGCTTCCCATTTTTATGCCTCCGTGAATGAAATAAATTTTCACAAAACATGTGCGTTTTTACAGTTTGCTCTGACGGTCTTTGGTTTATTCCAGGCGGCGGAACTTTATCCGTTCCGTCCCCCGATTCAGGGCCGGCCGGGCAGGCCTGCCCGCGCCGCCGGCGCCCGGTCCCGCTTGCGCGGAACTGTTCAAAGCCGTTGCCGCTCCTGCGGTTGCAAACCAAAAGTTGCTACGTTTATCGCAGCGGCAATGTCTTGCCGGTTCCGGTCGTGTCAGGCAACAAACCGCCTGGCGAGGCGGTTTGTGTGCGGCAGGAATTATTCTTATTTCCCGTCCTTTTTCTTCTCGGAGAAGGGCATTGTGCCGGGGCTTACCGGGCAGGGGGCGCCGCCGATGGCCGGGCAGGGAGCGCCGGGTCTGACGCCGGGGCAGGTCACGCCGGGAGAAACCGGGCAGGCGAAGCCGGGTCCGAATCCCATGCCGGGTCCCGCGCCCGCACCCGGTCCCGGTCCGAGTCCCATGCCGGGGCTTACCGGGCAGGGAGCGCCGGGCCCCGGGCAGGTGACGCTGGCGGCAAACGGGCAGACAGCTCCGGGACGCGCCGCCGGACAGGTGTTTCCAGGTCCGGGAAGGGGTACGGCCTCAGTCCGGTAAGCGGCAAGAACCGTATTCCAGAACATGACTTCCCCAATTTCATCCTTCATACAAAGCAGGATTATCTGACGGGTGCATTCGTCCGGGGCCGCATCCGCCAGCCTGGAAAGGCGCCTTATCTGCATGAGTTCGATGCAGATTACCCTGTAAATTAAAGGAAGAGCCGCACTTGCGTTCATTTTCAATACCTCCACGATTATTTTGATTCATCCTGTTTCTTTTCTTTTTCACTTACCCCGAAGAAGCCGGGAACTCCGGGCGGGTCGACGGGGGGCGCGGTGAATGCCCCCGATATCATCCTGAGCAGATCGGCGGTCCGAAGTTCCTGTCCGGCCTTGTTCATGATTATGCACTTAAGCTGTTCCGACGGTATGCACTGCGCTATCTGCTCATAAAGGGCGGCTTCCATCTGTTCGCCTTCTATAAGCCTTGCCAGGGTTGCCTGGGGATCGGGGCAGCCTATTATGCCGTCCATATCGCCCATCATTACTCCAGCCGTTCCCGGTATACTCTCTTTCTTGATCTCCATGACAAAGGTCCTCCCGTTCTTTCTTATTTCGCTATATCATATGTAAGGCTGCCGGAGATGGTCACTGTTTCCTCCAGATGCATTTTTTTCACTGTGCGGGATACCGGGAAAAAACTGCTTGACACTTTTTCCGCAAATTTTGTATACTGGATAATAAGTTATATTCGGAAAAGGCCGTGAAGGGGACTAAAGGCCGAGTCGAGGGCTGCAGAGAGCCGGGTCAGCTGAAAACCGGCGCCTGTTCACCCGGCTGTACATCACCCCGGAGCCGCCGGCTGAAAGATTTTCGAGTAGGCTGTGCCGGGCCAGGCGCCCGTTACAACGCAGTGCCCGGAAAGGCACACTGAGGGGCTTTCGCTTGCATACGAGCGAGGCTAGCAGGGTGGTACCGCGCAAGGTTTCGACCTCTCGTCCCTGGCAGTTAAAAGTGGCTGCTGGCGGGAGGTTGTTTTATTTCTAAAAAATGAAGCCAGTATTCGGCAGAAAAACCGGGAACGGCCGAAAAACTCCGAAAAAGCTTTATTTTACAGTTTTTTAAAAACCAAAACAGGAATTACCGGTTTTTTGTTGTATTATTTTGAAAAATCGAATTTTTTGGGAGAGTGGGTTTATGATCATCTATCTGAACGGTGAATATGTGCCAAAAGAAAAGGCGGTTGTGTCGGTTTTCGACCACGGTCTTTTATACGGCGACGGTGTTTTTGAAGGCATCCGCGCCTATCACGGAAGGGTTTTCAAACTTGGTGAGCATATTGACCGCCTGTACGACGGGGCCAGGGCCATTGCCCTGGAGATACCCGTTTCGAAGGAAGAGATGCAGGAAATCGTGCTGGAAACGCTGCGGCGCAACAACCTGCGCGACGCCTATATCCGCCTGGTTGTCACCAGGGGCCCCGGCGATCTCGGCCTGGATCCGAAGAAGTGCCCCAAGCCTTTTGTCTTCTGCATTACGGCTTCCATTGTGCTCTATCCGGATGAAATGTACGAGAAAGGGCTGGAGGTGATTACCGTCTCGACGAGGCGCAACATACCTGTCGCCTGCAATCCCCGGGTCAAGTCCCTGAACTATTTGAACAACATATATGCGAAGATCGAGGCAAACCGGGCCGGTGTTCTCGAGGCGCTCATGCTGAACGCCGACGGTTACGTGGCCGAGGCCACCGGAGACAACGTTTTTATTGTGAAGAAAGGCGTTCTTATAACTCCGCCTCCCTTTGTCGGGATACTCGAGGGAATTACCCGCAACGCGGTAATGGACCTTGCCCGTGAGAGGGGGATTCCCGTTGAGGAAAAACTGTTTACCCTTTTCGACGTTTATACCGCTGACGAAGTGTTTCTCACCGGCACCGCCGCCGAGGTTATTCCCACCGTCAAGGTAGACGGCCGGGTTATCGCCGACGGACGTCCCGGCGTAATTACCAGGCAGTTGAGGGATGCTTTCCATGAGCTTACCAAGGCGGACGGCCCCCTTATTTATCCCCGGGAGGCTGTCTGCTCCGCGAAATAGAATATTCTTTAAATTCATACGGGCGAAATCAGGCCGGCCGTGTCCGGCCTTTTCTCATACCTGATCCCCGACGTCCGGTTCCGTATAACCACCATATAAAAAAGGAGGAATAAAACGTGCGCAGCGATGTAATGAAAAAAGGCGTGGAAAAAGCTCCCCACCGGTCCCTTTTTAAGGCGCTCGGTTACATCGACCGGGAAATGGAGCAGCCTTTGATCGGAGTGGTGAACTCTTTTAACGAAATAGTACCCGGCCATATTCACTTAAATGATATAACGGAGGCGGTCAAAGCCGGAGTGCGCACCGGCGGGGGCACTCCGGTCGAATTTCCGTCCATCGGCGTATGCGACGGCATTGCCATGAACCACGCCGGCATGAAATACTCCCTGGCCAGCCGGGAACTGATTGCCGACAGCATCGAGGTGATGGCGGAGGCCCACCCGTTCGACGGGCTGGTGCTGGTTACGAGCTGCGACAAGGTGGTGCCCGGGATGCTGATGGCGGCCGCCAGGCTGGACATTCCGGCCATAGTCGTCAGCGGCGGCCCGATGCTGGCCGGAAGGTATAAAGGAAAGGACGTGTCGATAAGCAACCTTTTTGAAGCGGTCGGCAGGGTGTACGCGGGTACCATGACCGAGGAGGAGCTGCACGAGCTCGAGGAGGCGGCGTGTCCCGGCTGCGGCTCTTGCGCCGGAATGTTTACCGCCAACTCGATGAACTGCCTGACCGAGGCTATCGGTATGGCCCTCCCGGGCAACGGGACGATACCGGCGGTTACCGCCGCCCGGCGCCGCCTGGCCAAAATGACCGGAATCAAAATCGTGGAACTGGTGCGGAAAGGCATCCGCCCGTCGCACATTATGACCGAGACGGCCTTTAAAAACGGACTTGCCGTCGACATGGCCCTGGGCTGCTCGACCAATACCGTCCTCCACCTGCCGGCCATTGCCTCGGAGGCGGGAGTGGAGATAAACCTTGACGACATCAACTTCATCAGCGAGCGGACGCCCAACCTCTGCAAGCTCAGTCCCATGGGGCCGGTTTTCCTGCAGGACCTGGACGAAGCCGGGGGAATTCAGGCGGTGATGGCGGAACTGGCCAAAAAGCGCCTGATCGATCCGGACGCCCTTACCGTCAGCGGCACCGTCGCCGAGAATATTCGCGGCAAAGAGGTGCTGCGCAGGGATGTTGTCCGCAGCGTTGAAGACCCGTACAGTGCGACCGGCGGCATCGCGATCCTGCGGGGCAACCTGGCTCCGGACGGGGCGGTTGTGAAGAAAGCGGCCGTAGCCGCCGAAATGCTGAGGCACAAAGGGCCGGCCCGCGTTTTTGAATCCGAGGAAGAAGCCGTTCAGGCCATTGCCGCCCGTAAGATCAACAAGGGCGACGTAATCGTCATCCGTTACGAGGGGCCCAAGGGCGGTCCGGGGATGAGGGAAATGCTCACCCCCACCTCCGCCGTGGTGGGCATGGGGCTGGATAAAGACGTGGCCCTGCTGACGGACGGGCGGTTTTCGGGAGCGACCCGGGGCGCGTCCATCGGCCATATTTCCCCCGAAGCGGCCGAGGGCGGCCCCATAGCGGTGCTGAGAGACGGAGACATTATCGAGATTGACATGCTGAACAATTCCTTGAGCGTTGCGCTCAGCAGCGCGGAAATAAACGCCCGGCTGAAAGACTGGACGCCTCCCGAACCGAAGGTAAAGAAAGGATATCTTGCCCGCTATGCCCGCAGCGTGACATCGGCGAGCACGGGTGCGATAATCAGGAAGGAAGAAAAATAAAATGGCCAAAAAGGAATTGTCCGGGGCGCAGATCCTGGTTAAAAGCCTGGAGGCCGAAGGGGTCGATACCATATTCGGCTACCCCGGGGGGCAGGCTTTGCCGATATATGACGCCCTGTACGACGCCGACATCAGGCACATACTGACCAGACACGAGCAGGGGGCGGCCCACGCCGCGGACGGTTACGCCCGCGCCACCGGGAAGCCGGGGGTGTGCCTGGCCACTTCCGGTCCGGGCGCCACCAACCTTGTCACCGGTATCGCCAACGCCTACATGGATTCCGTGCCCGTGGTGGCCGTCACCGGCCAGGTCCCGCGGCGCCTCCTGGGGAGGGACTCCTTTCAGGAGGCGGACATCGTGGGCATTACCATGCCCATTACAAAACACAGCTATCACGTGGAGGATGTCTCCGAACTGGCGCAGGTGGTTAAAGAAGCCTTTCATATCGCCACAACCGGCAGGCCGGGACCGGTGCTGATCGACCTGCCCTCGGATATTTCCCTGTCAAAGATCGAGTACCGGGAGCCGGAGGAGATCTGCCTGCCGGGCTACCGGCCGCCGGCGGACGCCGATCCGGAGCAGGTAATCCGGGCCGCCGGAGCCATTGCCGGGGCGGAGCGGCCGGTCATTTACGCCGGCGGGGGCGTGGTCATTTCCGGCGCCCATGAAGAACTGCTCCGCTTCGCGGAACTGCTGGCGGCGCCCGTCTGCACCACTTTGATGGGCCTGGGCAGCTTCCCCGGGAATCACCCGCTGTCCCTCGGCATGCTCGGAATGCACGGAACCAAGTACGCAAACTACGCCGTAACCGAGTGCGACCTCCTCATCGCCGTCGGCGCCCGCTTTGACGACCGCGTTACCGGAAAACCGGAGACGTTTGCGCCGGAGGCCAAGATCATTCACATAGACATAGATCCGGCGGAAGTAGGGAAAAATGTTCGGGTAGACATTCCCGTTGTGGGCGACGTGAAGAGAGTCCTGAACCAGCTTCTGGCGGTCCTCCAGCCCCGTCTGGGGGAAGCCTGGAAGAAGAAAATCGAGCACTGGAAAAAAGAGTATCCTCTGACGTACTGCGAAAAGGGGGAGTTGAAACCCCAGGAAATCATAAGGGAAATTTACAACCTCACCGGGGGCGACGCCCGGATTACCACCGAGGTCGGCCAGCACCAGATGTGGACCGCTCAGTATTACACCTTTACCAGGCCGCGCTCGTTTATCTCCTCCGGCGGGCTGGGGGCCATGGGTTTCGGCATGCCGGCGGCAATCGGCGTCCAGGTGGGCTGTCCGGAAGAAGTGGTCTTCGACGTAGCGGGCGACGGAAGCATCCAGATGAATATCCAGGAGCTTTGTACGGCGGTGAACTACGAGCTTCCGATCAACGTGGCCATTATAGACAACGGCTACCTGGGCATGGTCAGGCAGTGGCAGGAGTTGTTCTACAACCGCAGGTACTCCCAGAGCGAGTTGAGAAACCCGGACTTCGTCAAGCTGGCCGAGGCCTACGGCGCCGAAGGCATCAGGGTGACGAAGCGGGCCGGGGTGGCTCCTGCGCTGGAACAGGCGATCCGTTCCAGCAAGCCGGTGATGATCGATTTTATCGTGGACAGGGAGGAAAACGTTCTTCCCATGGTCCCGCCCGGCGGCTCGCTGAGCAAGATGATCGGATAAGAATGGAGGTGCTTTTATGACACACACACTTTCAGTGCTGGTGCACAACACCCCGGGAGTGCTGGCGCGGATAGCCGGCCTTTTCAGCAGGCGGGGTTTCAACATCGACAGCCTCGCCGTGGGAAGGACGCACGACCCCACGGTTTCGAGAATGACCATCGTGGTGGAGGGTGACGACCAGATCCTGGAGCAGGTCACCAAGCAGCTTCATAAGCTAATCGACGTCATTAAGATCAGCGACATAACCAAGGACGTCTATGTCGACCGGGAACTGGTGATGATCAAGGTCCACGCCGAAGCTGCGGCGAGAGCCGAAATCATGCAACTGGTGGATATTTTCCGCGCCCGGATAGTGGACGTGGGACGCAAGAGTTTGACGATAGAGGTGACGGGAAACGAGGGCAAGATCAACGCCTTTGAGGACTGTCTGCGGCCCTTCGGTATCAAGGAACTGGTCAGAACGGGCAAGATCGCCATGCTGCGGGGCCTCAGATCCAGTTCTGTGGATAAAGAAAACAGCCATAAAGAGGAGGATGTTGACTAATGGCAAAAGTTTACTACGACCAGGATGCAGATCTGAATTTGCTTAAAGGCAAGAAAATCGCAATCATCGGGTACGGCAGCCAGGGGCACGCCCAGGCGCAAAACCTCCGGGACAGCGGGCTCGAAGTGGTCGTCGGCCTGCGCAAGGACCTGCCGGACTGGCAGAAGGCCGAGGCCGACGGGCTGAAAGTGACGACCGTGCCTGAAGCGGCGGAAGCCGGAGACGTCATTCAGATCCTGGTGCCCGACGAAATCCAGGCCGCTCTGTATAGGGAGGAAATCGAGCCGTATCTCAAAGCGGGCAACGCCCTGATGTTTTCCCACGGCTTCAACATTCACTTCGGTCAGATCGTGCCGCCGGAAAACGTCGACGTGTTCATGGTGGCGCCCAAAGGGCCCGGCCACCTGGTGCGCAGGATGTACGTGGAGGGCAAGGGGGTTCCCTGCCTGGTCGCAGTTTACCAGGACTATACCGGGCAGGCGAAGCAGGTGGGTCTTGCCTACGCCAAGGGCATCGGCGGGACCAGGGCCGGCGTGTTTGAGACGACCTTCAAGGAGGAAACCGAAACCGACCTTTTCGGCGAGCAGGCCGTTCTGTGCGGCGGCGTGACCGAGCTGATCAAGGCGGGCTTCGACACCCTGGTGGAAGCCGGCTACGCGCCCGAAATCGCCTATTTCGAGTGCCTCCACGAAATGAAGCTGATCATCGATCTGGTCGTCGAGGGCGGACTGAGCCTGATGCGCCACTCGATCAGCAACACCGCCGAATACGGCGATTACATGAGCGGCAAACGGATCATTACCGAGGAAACCCGCAAAGAGATGAAAAAAATCCTTGAGGAGGTTCAGAACGGCGAGTTCGCCAAGAGGTGGATTCTGGAGAACCAGGCCGGCCGCCCGGTGTACAACGCGATTGCCAGGCGGGAGAAGGAGCACCTGATAGAAAAAGTGGGGGCCGAGCTGCGCGCCATGATGCCGTGGCTCAAAAAATAAAAGTGGGGAATGAGATTTAAGACTCACTATCAAAATCGGGGTGAATGTTTTGGAAATCACTGTAGCGGAAGCTCTCATCCGCTGCCTTGAACAGGAGAACGTGGAACTGATTTTCGGTTACCCTGGCGGGACCATTCTTCCCGTGTACGACGCTTTACACAACACTTCCATCAAACATATCCTGGTCAGGCACGAGCAGGGTGCCGCTCATATGGCCGACGGCTATGCCAGGGTCACGGGAAAGGTGGGGGTCTGCATGGCCACGTCCGGGCCGGGCGCCACCAACCTTGTCACCGGTATTGCCAACGCCTACATGGATTCGGTGCCCATGGTGATTATAACAGGCCAGGTGCCGACCAGCCAGGTGGGTACCGACGCCTTCCAGGAAGTCGATATAACCGGGATCACCATACCGATCACCAAACACAACTTTCTGGTAAAGGACCCGAAACAACTGCCCGCGATAGTCAAAAAGGCGTTTCACATAGCGTCCACCGGGCGCCCCGGCCCGGTGCTGATCGATTTGCCCAAGGACATCGCCCAGGCCAGGATAAAGTTCAAATATCCGAAAACCGTTGAACTGCGCGGCTACAAACCCACCTATAAAGGGCATTCCTCCATGGTGAACCAGGCGGCGAAGATCATCATGGAGTCCGAGCGGCCGGTTATTTACGCCGGCGGCGGCGTGCGCATTTCCAACGCGGCTGGTGAACTGCGGGAACTGGCGGAAACCATATCGGCGCCGGTGACGCACACCCTGATGGGTTTGGGCTGTTTTCCGGGGGATCATCCCCTGTTCCTCGGTATGCTCGGAATGCACGGAACGCAATACGCAAACCTCGCCGTCACCGAGTGCGACCTTCTCATTGCCGTGGGCGCCCGGTTTGACGACCGGGTGGTTTCCAGGATCGACGGGTTTGCGCCCGGCGCCAGGATTATTCATATCGATATAGACCCGGCTGAAATCGGGAAGAACGTGCGCGTCAACCTTCCCATCGTGGGCGATGTCAAGGCGGTTCTCGGCGCCATCCTGCCGCTCCTGCAGAAAAAGAGAAACCGGGAATGGGCGGACAGAATCAAAGAACTGAAGAAGACGCACCCTCTGAGCTACAGGCAGGAAGGCCCGCTGAAACCGCAGTTCGTCATGGAAAAAATTAACCGGCACAAACCGGACGACGCCATAGTAGTTACCGACGTGGGCCAGCACCAGATGTGGGCGGCGCAGTACATCCGCTTCAAGGAGCCGCGCTGCTTCCTCTCTTCGGGCGGCCTGGGGGCGATGGGTTTCTGCCTGCCGGCGGCCATCGGCGCCCAGATTGGAGCGCCCGATCGCAAAGTCATCATGGTGGTGGGAGACGCCGGCCTGCAGATGACCATGCAGGAACTGGCCACTGCCGCCGAGCAAAAGCTGCCCTTGAAAATATTCGTGATCAACAACAAGCGGTTGGGGATGGTCCGCCAGCTCCAGGAATTTTATCATAACAAGAGATATGTGGCGGTGGATCTGGAATTCGACCTCGATTTCGCCGGCTTGGGGAGACTGTACGGGATGGAGGGTTACACGGTTGACAGGCCGGAGCAGTTGGAAGAAATACTCCCTCAGGCGATTTCATCCGACAAGCCGGTGATGGTGAACTGTATCGTGGATCCCGAGGAGAACGTTCTCCCCATGGTACTGACGGGATCGAGCATTAACGAGGCGATTAGTTAGACTGTTATTTAAGACTGGAGGAGTTATGAAAAACCGCGTTTACCTTTTTGATACCACCTTGCGAGACGGTGAGCAGTCGCCCGGCGTCAGCCTCAACGTTGGCGAGAAGGTTCAGATCGCCAGGCAGCTCGCCAGGCTGGGAGTGGATGTGATTGAGGCGGGATTCCCGATTTCTTCGCCGGGGGATTTCCATTCCGTTCTTGCCATTGCCCGCGAAGTGAAGGGGATCACGGTTGCCGGCCTCGCCAGAGCCAACTTTCAGGATATCGACCGGGCCTGGGAGGCGCTCCGCCAGGCGGAGCAGGCGCGGATTCACACCTTTATCGCCACTTCGGACATACACATGAAGCACAAGCTGCGCATGACCAGGGAGCAGGTGCTGGAAGCCGCCGAAGCCGCCGTAAGGCGTGCCAGGGGCTACACGGCCGACGTGGAGTTTTCAGCGGAGGACGCCTCGCGCTCCGACCTCGATTTTCTCTGCCGGGTGCTGGCCGTGGCCGTTGAGGCGGGCGCCACGGTCATCAACATACCCGACACGGTCGGCTACGCCATTCCCGACGATTGGTCCAGGTTTATCAGCGAAATCATGAACCGGGTTCCGGGAATAGAAAAGGTGGTTGTCAGCGTCCACTGCCACGACGACCTCGGCCTGGCCGTGGCCAATTCCCTCGCTGCCGTGAAATGCGGCGTCCGGCAGGTGGAGGGCGCCATCAACGGCATCGGGGAGAGGGCGGGCAACGCCGCCCTGGAGGAAGTGATCATGGCGATATACACCCGCAAGGATCTCTTCGGACTGCATACCGGCGCCAGAACCGAGGAAATATACAGGACCAGCAAGCTGGTAAGCACGCTCACGGGAATGAAGGTGCAGCCAAACAAGGCCATAGTGGGCAACAACGCCTTCGCCCACGAAGCGGGCATTCACCAGGACGGCATGCTGAAAGAAAGAACCACCTACGAAATTATGAACCCCGCCATGGTGGGGATAGGCCGGAGCAATCTCGTTCTCGGCAAACACTCGGGGCGCCACGCCTTTCGCCAGAAGCTTGAAGGCATGGGCTACGTCCTGAAGGACGAGGAACTGGAAAGAGCTTTCGACCGCTTTAAAAAGCTTGCCGACAAGAAGAGGGAGATTACCGACGAGGACATTGAGGCCATTGTCGAGGAGGAAATCCTCCTGGTGCCGCAGACTTACGACCTTCAGTACCTGCACATCTCGAGCGGCACCGCGGTCGTGCCTACCGCCACCGTGGGCTTGAGGTCCGGCGGGTTCCTCCGTGAGGAGGCCGCCTGCGGCAACGGCCCCGTTGACGCCATCTGCAAAGCGGTGGACAAGATAACCGGCCTGAACTGCACCATGATCAGTTGGGGCATAAACGCCGTTACGGCCGGCAAGGACGCCCTGGGCGACGTGACGCTGAAAATAACGACCGACGGCGAAAAGGTTTATGTCGGCCGGGGCATCAGCACGGATGTCCTGGAGGCCAGCGCCAAGGCCTACGTCAATGCCGTCAACAAGCTCGTCTGGGATTCGCAGCGGGCGGAAAACAATTCAGGGAACAAAACGGAGTGATCTCGTCATGCCGATGACCATAACCGAAAAGATCCTGGCGGCCCACGCCGGAAAAGACAGGGTTGTTCCCGGGGAAATGATCGCCGCCCGGGTCGACCTGGCGCTCGCCAACGACATCACCGGTCCCGTCGCCATAAAAGAATTCGAAAAAATCGGCGTCAGTAACGTGTTCGACCGCGAGCGCGTGGCCATGGTTCCCGACCACTTCACCCCCAACAAGGACATAAAGTCGGCGGAACTCGCCAGGCTGGTCAGGGACTTCTCCAGAAAGCACGGTATCGTCAATTACTTCGAAGTGGGGCGCGCCGGCGTGGAGCACTGCCTCCTGCCGGAACAGGGCCTGGTGGGGCCGGGCGACCTGGTTGTCGGCGCCGACTCGCACACGTGCACTTACGGCGCTCTCGGGGCCTTTTCCACCGGTGTCGGCAGCACGGACCTGGCGGCGGCGATGGCCCTGGGGGAAGTGTGGCTCAAAGTTCCGGAGACGGTCAGATTCGAGTTCGAAGGGGAGCTGCAGCCCTGGGTGGGCGGCAAGGACCTGATCCTGCGCGTGATCGGGGACATCGGCGTGGACGGGGCCCTGTACCAGGCCATGGAATTTGCCGGCCCGGCCATTGAAAAGCTGTCCATGGACGGCCGCTTTACCATGTGCAACATGGCCGTCGAGGCGGGAGCCAAAAACGGCATCATCGCCCCCGACGAAGTCACCCGCGCCTACGTGGAGGGCCGCTGCAGGCGGCCGTACAGGTTTTATCAGAGCGATCCCGGGGCGCGGTATAAAAAAGTCTACCGGTATGACGCTTCCAGAATAGAGCCTCAGGTCGCCTTTCCGCACCTGCCGGAGAACAGCAGGCCGGTGAGCGAAGCGGGACTGGTGGAAATAGACCAGGTGGTGATAGGTTCCTGCACCAACGGGCGGATGGAGGACCTGAGAGAGGCCGCCCGCGTTCTTGAGGGCAAAAAAGTGCATAAGAACGTGCGCCTGCTCATTTTCCCCGGCACGCAGGAGATTTACCTGCAGTCCTTGAAGGAGGGCCTTATCGAAACATTCGTCCGGGCCGGGGCGGCGGTCGGCACCCCGACTTGCGGACCCTGCCTGGGAGGACATGCGGGTATCCTGGCCGCCGGCGAACGCTGCGTGGCCACCACCAACCGCAACTTTGTGGGCAGGATGGGGCATCCCGAAAGCGAAGTCTATCTCTCCGGCCCGGCTGTTGCCGCCGCTTCCGCCGTAGCCGGCCGGATAGCGTCGCCTTTGGAGGTGGAGTAAGTGGAACTGAAAGGAAGAGTGTGGAAGTTCGGCTCCGACGTCGACACGGACGCGATCATCCCGGCGAGGCACCTCAACACCGCAGATCCCGCCGAGCTGGCCAGGCACTGCATGGAGGACGCCGACCCGGATTTCCCTTTGAAAGTGAAGCCCGGCGACATTATTGTGGCGGGCAAAAATTTCGGCTGCGGCAGTTCCAGGGAGCACGCCCCGATAGCCATCAAGGCCGCCGGCGTATCGTGCGTGATTGCCGGGACTTTTGCCCGGATTTTCTACAGGAACGCGTTCAACATCGGACTGCCCATCTTTGAGTCTCCTGAAGCGGCGGAAGACGTCGGCGAGGGTGACGAGGTGGCGGTGGACCCGGAAACCGGCACGATAAAGAACCTCACCACCGGCAAAACCTACCGCGCCGCTCCGGTACCGCCCTTCATGCGGCAGATCATTGCCGCCGGAGGACTGATTAACTACGTGGCCGCGCGGGTCAAAAAAGAAGGCGCCCGGGGGGGCAAAACGTAAAACGAAGGCAGCGCCTTAGTCCCGGACGGACAACTGTCCGGGACCTTGAGGCTTAAAGGAAGCGAGCGATATTGCGAAAGCGCAGTCTCCAACCCGCGCAGATGGCGCCCTTGTCAGCGGCAAATGACATTGCGAAAGCGCCGAAAGCAGACTTTCGCGCAGCGAGGCTGCGAAAACGGGGGCGCGGACACAGAAGTCCGCGCCGGCCTGCCGCGCCCAAATCATTTAAAGGAGTGTATGCAGCTTTGTACAAAATAGCAGTTTTGCCCGGCGACGGGATCGGCCCCGAAATAACCGCGCAGGCGGTCAAAGCGCTTGAGGCGGTGGGCCGCCGGTTCAACCGCGCGTTTGCATTCACCGAAGGCTTGATTGGCGGCGCCGCCTACGACGCCGCGGGACACCCCCTGCCCCCGGAAACCCTGGACCTCTGCAACAGCAGCGACGCCGTACTGCTCGGCGCCGTGGGGGGGCCGAAATGGGACGGGCTGCCGGTTCACCTGCGTCCGGAGGCCGGAGGCATCCTGCCCCTGCGCAAGGAACTGGGACTGTATGCCAACCTGCGCCCGGTTAAGGTTTTCCCCGCGCTGGTGAACGCCTCCCCTCTGAAGCCGGAAGTGGTGAGCGGCCTGGATCTCGTGGTGGTTCGGGAGCTGACCGGAGGCCTCTACTTCGGCAGGAAATACAGGGAGCCCGTGCCGGGAGGCGGCACGCGGGTGGTGGATACGCTGGAATACACCAATGCCGAGATTGAACGGATAGCCCGCATGGCTTTTGAACTGGCCGCGAAGCGCCGCAAAAAGGTTACCTCGGTGGATAAGGCCAACGTCCTGGAGAGCTCCCGCCTCTGGCGGGAAGTGGTGACGGACGTCGGATCGGCGTACCCGGACGTGGAACTGGAACACATGTACGTGGACAACTGCGCCATGCAGCTCGTCAAGAACCCGCGGCAGTTCGACGTGCTGGTTATGGAAAACACGTTCGGCGATATCCTGAGCGATCAAGCCTCCATACTTGCCGGGTCTCTCGGCATGCTGGCCTCAGCCAGCATCGGGGGGAGGGTGGGCCTTTACGAACCGAGCCACGGCTCCGCCCCCAAGTACACCGGAATGCGGAGGGCCAACCCCATCGCCACCATTCTGTCGGGCGCCATGCTATTGCGTTTTTCCCTGGACCTCGGGGAAGAGGCGGATTGTATCGAGAGGGCGGTCACCAAGGTCCTCGACCTGGGCTACCGCACTGCCGACCTGATGGAGGAGGGAAAAACCCCGGTCGACACCATTCAAATGGGCGACCTGATTGCCGGGCAGATCGAAGCGGGCGTGTGAAAAGACCGGGCATTGTACCCATGCCGGCGCCCGGCGCCGTATGCCCTGCGACCAGTCTGAAGGCGCTGCCGCGCCGGAATTTCATTTGTTGTAAAGAGTTATCACATCAAGGCCGGTTGATGTGGATTGAGGTGGTAATTGATGAAAGTCAGGATCTACGACACTACCCTGCGCGACGGCTCTCAAGCCGAAGGCATTTCCTTTTCTATCGAGGATAAGGTGAAGATTGCCCTGCGTCTCGACAGGATGGGCTTTCATTATATAGAAGGGGGTTGGCCCGGCTCCAACCCCAAAGACGCCGACTTTTTCAGAATCGTCAGAAATCAAGGGCTGAAGCACGCCCGGCTTACTGCCTTCGGGTCCACCCGCAGGACGGGAGCGGCCGCCGAAAACGACCCGAACGTCAAGGCCATCCTCGATACGGACGTTCAGACGGCGGCCATCTTCGGCAAGTCGTGGGATTTTCACGTCAAAAAGGCGCTCGGTGTCTCGCTGGAAGAAAATTTGGCCATGATCAGGGACACCGTTGCCTATCTTAAAATGCACGGTCTGGAAGTGATTTACGACGCCGAGCACTTCTTCGACGGATACAAGGCCAATCCGGCCTACGCCTTACAAACCGTAAGGGCGGCGGTGGAAGGCGGGGCTTCCGTTGTCGTTCTCTGCGACACCAACGGCGGCAGCCTGCCGGCGGAAATAAAGGAAATCGTGGAGCTGACCGGGGAGCGGGCCGCTGTTCCACTGGGCATCCACGCTCACAACGACGGCGACATGGCCGTGGCGAACACGGTTGTCGCCGTGCAGGCCGGCGCCGTGCACGTGCAGGGCACCGTCAACGGCTACGGGGAGAGGTGCGGCAACGCCAACCTCTGCTCGATCATTCCGAATCTCACTTTGAAGTGCGGGATCGAAACCGTCCCCCAAGAAAACCTGGTCCAGTTGACCGAACTGTCGCATTACGTGAGCGAGATTGCCAACATGCACCCGAATCCCCGCCAGCCCTTTGTGGGGGCGGGCGCGTTTGCGCACAAGGGCGGGGTGCACGTCAGCGCGCTGTTGAAAGACGCGAGAACATACGAGCACATCAGTCCCGAAGCCGTCGGCAACCGCCGCCGGGTGCTGGTGTCGGAGCTTTCCGGCGTGTCCAACCTGCTGTACAAGTACAAGGAACTGAACCTCCAGCTCGGCCGGGAAACTTGCGAAGGCAGGGGAATCCTCGCGCACATAAAAAAACTGGAAAGCCGGGGATTCCAGTTCGAGGGGGCCGACGGCTCCCTGGAGCTGCTCGTCCGCAAGGCTGACGGCGAGTACGACGAGCCCTTCCATCTGGAGGCGCTGCGCCTGCTGGTGGAGATCAGGGAAGACAGTCCCGCCTATTCCGAGGCGATTATCAAGATAAAAGTGGGGGACCGGGTGATGCACACCGCGGCCGAGGGCAACGGCCCGGTCAACGCTCTCGACAACGCCCTGCGCAAAGCCCTCGAGGCCTTTTACCCCTGCATAAAGTCGATGCACCTTACCGATTACAAGGTCCGTGTGCTGGACGAAAAGGACGGCACCGGCGCCGTGGTGCGGGTGCATATCGAAACCGCCGACGACCGCCGGTCCTGGGGCACCGTCGGCGTTTCCACCAACATCATCGAGGCCAGTTGGCAGGCGCTCGCCGACAGCATCGCCTACGGACTGCTGAAAACCGGAAGGGATTCCTGCCGGGAGGAGAGAATGGACGGAACAACTGGGAGTATTATCCATAAAAAATAAATGACTATTTTTGCAGGTAAACAGGTCCCCGCCAACGAACTATGGGTAACTGGCGGGTTTTTTCCTTTACCCGGAGATATAATATTTATTGCTGGGAAAAGGGAGGTTAGTTCCGGTGGAGCAGTTCTGGCTCCCGAATTTCGAGTATTTGAAAACCGTGCTCAAGTTTAACGCGAGCAGCGTTATCGATATTCTGATCGTCGCCTTCGTAATGTACAAAATCATGCAGCTTATCAAGGGCACCAGGGCGGTCCAGTTGATCAAAGGCCTGGTCGTCCTGCTCCTGGCCACCGCCGTTTCCAGCCTGTTAAACCTTAACACCATCAACTGGCTGCTCAGGCAGGCCATGACCGCCCTGGTGGTGGCGCTGCCCGTGGTATTCCAGCCCGAACTCAGACGTGCGCTGGAGAAGCTCGGCCGCGGGCGTTTTCTGGCCCACCCCCCCCTGGCGCCGGGTGAAATCGACCTGGCGAAAGTCATCGCCGAGATCACCCGGGCGATAGCCGTTCTTTCCAAGAACAAGCTGGGCGCGCTTATCATTATCGAACGGGAGACCGGGCTGGAGGAGCACATCGACACCGGCGTAAAGATCGACGGTATTGTTTCGGCCGAATTTCTGGTCAACATATTTCTGCCCAAGACACCCCTGCATGACGGGGCGGTAATCATCCGGGGCGACCGGGTTGCCGCGGCGGCCTGCTTTTTGCCCCTGAGCGAAAGCCCTTACCTGACCAGCGGCATCGGCACCAGGCACCGGGCCGGCATCGGCATTACCGAACATTCGGACGCGGTTGCGCTGATTGTTTCCGAGGAAACCGGCGGAGTTTCCATTGCGGTTGAGGGCGCCCTTACGAGGCACGTGGACGAAGCGAGCCTGCAGGACAGGCTCAATCTTCTTTTAAAAAACCGTTTCGGCAGTACACTGTCGTCGCTGTGGTCCAGGAGGTAATAAGTGGTGGCTCGTTTTGACTGGCGGAACAGTTCCTTGAAACTGCTCGCCGTGCTGCTGGCCTTTGTGCTGTGGGTTTACGTGAGCAACGATCAGAATCCGGTGCGGGAGAAAATCCTGACCGTAGCCCTCGAACACAACGACCCCGGAGGAGGCTACCTGATCATGGGAGGGCTGCCCGAAAGCGTGAAGGTGAGGGTCCAGGGCAACCGCAGCCAACTGGCCAACCTGTCCCCGGTGGATTTCAGGGCGGCGGTCAGCGTTCCCGAGGGGAAAACCGGCGATTTCTCCCTGCCCGTGCAGGTCAGCGCTCCCGCCGGCCTGAGTGTTGTGCAGGTTACCCCGGAGGAGGTCCGCGCGTCCATCGACCGCATCGTGGACAAACAGCTTCCCGTGGCGGTGAGCCTGCAGGGGACTCCGGCCCAGGGCTTTACCGCCCTCGCCCCGGTGTACCAGCCGCCGACCGTGACCGCCAGGGGGCCCTCCAGGGTGTTGAATGAGATCAGCCAGGCCACGGCTGTTATCAATATCCAGTCCGCCGCGAAGGATGTCGACCAGATTGCCCAGTTGAGCACGGGCTCGTCGAACGTCAGCCTGAACCCTTCGTCCGTCCGGGTGGTGATTCCGCTGGTCAGCGCTACGGCATCCAAAACCGTGTCGGTTCTGCCCGGCCTGACCGGGACGCCGGCGGAAGGATTCGCCGTAAAGAGAAGCTACGCCGCACCCGAGGCGGTGCAGGTCCTCGGACCGGCCGAGGCAATCGGCCAGCTCACAAGCATCCGGACAGAGCCGGTGGACATCCAGGGCGCCAACAAGAATTTGAGCGTTGAAGTCGGCATCATCAAGCCTGAGGGCATTACGGCCGTCAATCCGGGGCGGGTGAGGGTGCAGGTAGAGATAATGAAGACGGAAGCGCCGGCCGGCGGCCAGCCCGGCGGGGAGCAGCCCAGGCCGTGATTTCCCGCCGGAGGCAATTGACATCGGGCCGTTTTCAGACATAAAATGTAGTGAACCAGGGAGGGAAAGAACGGTATGGGGGGCATGTTTGGGACCGACGGGGTGAGGGGCGTTGCCAACCGCGACCTGTCCCCGGAGAAAGCATTCAAGCTCGGACGTGCGGGAGCGCACCTCCTGGCCCGGCGCGACCCCGGCGCCGGCATTGTGATAGGAAAAGACACCCGCGTTTCCGGCGATATGCTGGAGGCCGCCTTGATAGCCGGCATCTGCTCCGCCGGGGTTGACGTGTTGAGGGTGGGGGTGATGCCCACACCCGCCGTAGCTTACCTCACCAGGGATCTCGGGGCGGCGGCGGGAGTGGTGATCTCAGCCTCCCACAATCCGGTGGAAGACAACGGGATTAAATTTTTCGGCGCCAGCGGCTACAAGCTTCCGGACGAGACCGAGGAGGAGATCGAGGCCCTGTTCGCAAGCGAATGCGCCGGTGTTCCCTGCCCGGTCGGCGGGGACGTGGGGCGTGTCCGGGAGGTGCGCGACGCCGAGGACCGCTATGTGAAATTTGCCCGCGGCACCGTCGGCGCCTCCCTCGCCGGCCTGAAGATCGTCGTCGACTGCGCCAACGGCGCCGCCTACCGCGTGGCTCCCCGCATATACGGGGAAATGGGCGCGGAAGTCGTCCCCATCTTCAACTTGCCGGACGGGGTAAACATCAACCGCGGCTGCGGCTCGACCCACCCGCAGGCCTTGATGGAAGCCGTTGTCGCCCACGGCGCCGATCTCGGCCTGGCCCACGACGGCGACGCCGACCGGGTTCTGGCTGTTGACGCGAGGGGCAGGCTGGTCGACGGCGACCAGATCATGGTTGTGTGCGCCCGGAGTCTGAAGGAGAAAGGCCTCCTGGCAAACGACTCCGTCGTGGTCACCGTGATGAGCAACCTGGGCCTGCGCCTGGCGCTGCGGGACGCGGGCATCAAAGTGATAGAAACCAGGGTCGGCGACCGCTACGTCCTCGAGGAACTGCTTCGGAGCGGCGCCCGCTTCGGCGGGGAGCAGTCCGGCCACGTCATCTTCCTCGACCACAACACCACCGGCGACGGCATCCTCACCGCCCTGCAGCTGATGGCCGTGATCAAGGAGAGCGGCCTTTCCCTGGAAGAACTGGCCGGGCAGATGGAAAAGATCCCTCAGTTGCTGGTAAACGTGCGGGTTTCCGACAAAAACGCGGTAATGAAAAGCCCGGTTCTGGCCGGCGTCATAAAAGAGGAAGAAAGCCGGCTGAACGGCGGCGGGCGGATTCTGGTCCGGCCCTCCGGCACCGAGCCCCTGGTGCGGATTATGGCCGAGGGCAGGAATATGGGACTATTGCAGGAAATTGTTGATAGGCTGGCGAATATAATAAAAGAAATAAGCTGAGGAGGTGGAACCCGGGAAAAAGCTGAAGGCTTAAAAATAACAACTTGATAAACCAAGCGCCAGAACCCTTCCCGGAGTCTGCTTCCAGATTCCGGGAATGACGGAGATTGCAGCGTTTTCGCATTGATTGGTTGATTGATCTCCCGGGTTGACGAGGAGGGGGTTGATCGAGATTTTTCGGCGGGTGCCCCCCGGTCGGGCCGGACCGTCAGCGGCATTACAAAACCGCCGGGCAACCGGCGGGACAAAAGTGCCTGCGGCCGATAGAGGCAAAAGCGCAAACAGGATAGTATTGCCTTTTTGGCATGCCCGAAAACTTTCCGGTATGCCTGAAAAAAGGCAGTTCCGTGTGCCGTGGCTTTGTGTGCCCGGCATTTGTTCTTTCGGGCCGCGCCGGAAGCGGGGCGGCTTCGGCGGCGGGCCGCCGTTTTAAAGGTTTATATGAGAGTTGGGAGGCAGTAAAATGTGCGGTATCGTTGGTTACATCGGTTCCAAAGAGGCCGTTTCCATTTTGATTGACGGTTTGGAAAAGCTGGAGTACCGGGGGTACGACTCCGCCGGAGTGGCCGTACCGGGCAACGGCGGCGTCGAAGTTTTGAAGAAGGAAGGAAAGCTCGGCGTCCTGAAAGACAGGTTGAACGGAAACAATTACAGCGCCAACGTGGGCATCGGACACACCCGCTGGGCCACCCACGGAAAACCGTCCGACGAGAACGCGCACCCGCACACCGACTGCACGGGGCGGATTGCGGTCGTGCACAACGGTATCATCGAGAACTACCTGCATTTGCGGGAGTGGCTGGAGTCGCTCGGCCACGTTTTCAGTTCCCAGACCGATACCGAGGTGCTTCCCCACCTGATCGAACACTTCTACTGCGGCGACCTTGAAGATGCGGTGCTGAAAGCGGTTTCCAGGCTCGAGGGCTCCTACGCCATGGCCGTGGTGTCCTCCCACGAGCCGGACAAACTGGTGGCCGTCCGGCAGGACAGCCCTCTGGTGGTGGGGCTGGGCGACGGCGAGTATTTCCTGGCTTCGGATATTCCCGCCATCTTGAAGCACACCCGGTTTACGTACATTCTCAACGACGGGGAAGTGGCGGTGCTGGGGCACGACCGGGTGAGAGTCGTGGACTTGAACCGCAACGTGATCCATAAGAACGTGCTGGAGGTGAAGTGGGAGGCGGAGCAGGCCGAGAAAGGCGGCTACGACCACTTCATGCTGAAGGAAATCCACGAGCAGCCGAAGGCCCTGAGGGATACTTTGAGCGGCCGGATTTCGGCCGACGGGTCCGAAGTTGCTCTCGAAGAAGTGAAAATATCCCCCGAAGAGATCAGGAGTTTGAAGAAGATTTTCATAACCGCCTGCGGCACCGCGTACCACGCCGGCTTCGTCGGCAAGTACGTGATAGAGAAACTGGTGCGGCTGCCCGTGGAGGTGGACATTGCCTCCGAGTTTCGCTACCGCCGGCCGATTATCGAACCGGGCACCCTGGTTATCGTCATCAGTCAGTCCGGCGAAACCGCCGATACGCTTGCCGCCCTCCGCGAGGCGAAACGCCAGGGGGTGAGGGTGGTGGCCGTCACCAACGTGGTGGGCAGCTCCGTCTCGCGTGAGGCCGACGACGTGATTTACACCTGGGCCGGCCCGGAAATCGCCGTGGCCTCGACCAAGGCCTACACCACCCAGTTGATAGCCATGTACCTGATTGCCCTGCACTTTGCCCGGGTGCGCGGCGCCATCGATCAGAAAGAACTCCGGGAGATCCTCCGGGATATAAAAAAGCTGGACGCCAAGGCGCAGGTCCTTCTGGACGACTCCAGGGTGATCAGGGACTTCGCCGGGAGCGTTTCCTTCTCCGAGGACCTCTTTTTCATCGGGCGCGGCCTCGACTACGCCGTGGCGATGGAAGGCTCCCTGAAGCTTAAAGAAATCTCCTATATTCACGCCGAGGCGTACGCCGCCGGCGAGCTCAAGCACGGCACCCTGGCCCTGATTGAGGAGAACGTACCCGTGGTGGCCCTGGCCACCCAGCGCGACCTTTTTGACAAGATGGTCAGCAACATCCAGGAGGTCAACGCCCGCGGCGCGTCCGTACTGGCGCTGGCCATGGAGGGCCTCGAAGAAGTTGAAAAGGTGGCCGAAAGAACCGTGTATATACCGGAAACCCATCCCATCCTGGCGCCGGTGCTGGCAGTCATCCCGCTGCAGCTCCTGGCTTACCACGCCGCCGTCGCCAGGGGCTGCGACGTGGACAAACCGAGGAACCTGGCCAAGAGCGTGACGGTGGAGTAGCTTTCAGATGCGTCAAACCCGCCTTTGTCTTGAGAAAATAATGTTGTGATATGGAAAATAGAGTCCGGATATAATGATAATAAAGATCAGACATGATAAGATTGTTTAGAGCTGTAACCTCCCATAAGGTTACAGCTTTAATATTTATATCTCTCGTAGTACTTTTAACATGCAGAATACACTAAAATAAGGAAGGATTATAAGGATTTTTGACGAATTGGCTAAAAGATCCATAGTTCATCTATAATGGAGGTTTTCAAGCTTAGAATATAATTATGCCATAAATTTGCCATAGTTAACTAAACTGATAATCTTACGGAGATAAACTGTAACAATGGAACCCCTTGCCGCACAGGTCATTTCAAGAATCAATCAGGCTGCCGAGCTGTACCACCGCCTCATCATCATAGCCGCGCCAGCCGGAGCGGGTAAAACAGCCGCGCTTCAAGATATTCGCGAACGCACGGGCGCGCCCCTGATCAACGTTAATCTCGAGCTTTCCCGCCGCCTGCTTGAGCTTACCGGGCGCCGACGCGCACTGCTGCTTCCCCGCCTGCTCTCGGAGATAGTGAATGCTTCCGGCAGCGATGTAGTTCTGCTTGATAACATTGAATTGTTGTTCGATGCCTCCCTCAAACAAGACCCTCTGCGGCTCCTTCAAGGACTTTCCCGAAACAAGACGCTGGTCGTTGCCTGGAACGGCTCTGTCAGCGGCGGCTATTTGACCTATGCAGTGCCGGAACATCCCGAATACAGGCGTTATGTAATCAGAGATTTAATGATAGTAAGCCCGGAGAAATCGGAAGTTCGGAAGTGATGAGCGAAAAGTGATGGGTAATGAGCAAAGGCAGATACACTCATCACTTATGGGCAAAACCGCATGGGGAGGGGAAACGCAATGAAATATGGAGACCTGATCCAGTTTGAACCAATCGAGTCCGTAGTGCAACTGCGGGACGCCGTTAATGCTGCAGCCGCCCGGCAGCTTGTCCGGACTTATGTTATTTCCGGAGAAATGGCCGAGAAGCTGATTAACCTCGTCATTCCCCAGCTTCAGTTCGACCAGCCGGTCGACAACAAAGGGCTTCTGGTCGTCGGCAATTACGGTACCGGTAAGTCCCACCTGATGTCGGTGATATCCGCCGTAGCGGAGAACGGGGAACTCTCCTCCCTTCTCAACGACAGCAACGTTGCCGGCGCGGCGGGCAAAATCGGAGGCCGCTTCAAGGTGGCGCGAACCGAAATCGGGGCGACCACCATGTCCTTGCGTGACATTGTACTGGCCGAACTGGAGGAGCGCCTGGCAGCCTTGGGGGTGACCTACACATTCCCCCCAGCGGACCAAGTGTCCAGCAACAAGCGGGCTTTCGAGGAGATGATGTCCGCCTTCCACCAGGAATATCCCGACCACGGCCTGCTCCTGGTGGTGGACGAATTGCTTGATTACCTTCACACCCGCAAAGATCAGGAACTCATCCTCGATTTGAACTTTCTCCGGGAAATCGGCGAAGTCTGCAAGGACCTGCGTTTTCGCTTTATCGCCGGTGTGCAGGAGGCCATATTTGACAGCCCCCGCTTTTCCTTTGTGGCGGACAGTATCCGCCGGGTAAAAGACCGTTTCGAGCAGGTCCTTATTGCCCGCAAGGACGTCAAGTTCGTGGTATCCGAGCGGCTGCTCAAAAAAACCGGCGAACAGCAGGCGAAGATCCGCGAATACCTGACTCCCTTTGCAAAGTTCTACGGCCGCATGAATGAGCGCATGGACGAGTTCGTCCGTCTCTTCCCGGTGCATCCCGACTATATCGACACATTTGAGCGGGTCACCGCAGTAGAGAAGCGCGAAGTGCTCAAGACCCTTTCCCTGTCCATGAAAAAGCTTCTTAATCAAGATGTTCCGGACGACCGCCCCGGCTTAATCGCCTACGATGGTTATTGGGCGAACCTTCGTGAGAACCCGTCCTTCCGCGCAGTGCCGGATATCAAGGCGGTAATCGACTGCAGCCAGGTGCTGGAAGCCCGCATCCAGCAGGCATTCACCCGGCCCGCTTACAAACCCATGGCGCTGCGGCTGATCCACGGCCTCTCCGTCCACCGGCTGACTACCGGCGATATCTACGCGCCACTGGGCGCGACGGCGGAGGAACTGCGCGACAGCCTCTGCCTCTACCAGCCCGGCATCGGGGACCTGGGCGGCGACCCGGCCGACGATTTGCTCTCCCAGGTGGAGACCGTCCTGCGGGAAATTCACAAGACGGTAAGCGGCCAGTTCATCTCATTGAATCCGGACAACCGCCAGTATTATCTCGACTTGAAGAAGACCGATGACTTTGACGCCCTGATCGAGAAGCGCGCCGACAGCCTGGATGACTCCCAGCTTGACCGCTACTACTACGAGGCCTTAAAACAGGTCATGGAATGTGCGGACCGTACTTACAAAACCGGCTATAAAATCTGGCAGCACGAGCTTGTCTGGCTGGAACGGAAAGCCGCGCGCCAGGGGTACCTCTTTTTCGGCGCGCCCAACGAGCGCTCCACAGCAGTTCCGCCGCGCGACTTCTACCTTTATTTCATCCAGCCCTTCGACGCGCCGCGCTTTACGGATGAAAAAAAGCCCGACGAGGTATTCCTGCGCCTTATCCAAAAGGATGAATCCTTTCACACAGCACTGCGTAGTTATGCCGCAGCTCTTGATCTGGCTTCCACCGCTTCGGGGCAGGCCAAGTCCATTTATGAGTCCAAAGCGTCGGGTTACTTGCGGGAATTGGTGCAGTGGCTGAAGGAAAACATGTATACGGCCTTCACGGTTACCTATCAGGGACGCGCCAAGCCCCTCGAAGATTGGGTCAAGGGTAAATCCATCCGCGAGCTTTCCGGCATTGCCTCCAACGAGCGGCTTAACTTTCGCGACCTTATAAACACCATCGCCGGTGTCTGTCTGGGGGCACACTTCCAGGATCTGGCTCCTCTTTATCCCTGCTTTTCGGTGCTCATCACCGGAGCCAACCGGGCCCAGGCCGCCCAGGACGCTCTGCGGGCCATCGCCGGTCAAAAGCCGACCAAACAGGCGACCGCAGTGCTGGATGCCCTTGAACTTCTTGACGGCGACAGGTTTGATCCTCATAGATCGAAATACGCCCGGCACATCCTCGAAATCGCGCAAAAGAAGGGCCACGGCCAGGTGGTCAACCGTTCCGAACTGATCCAGGACATCCTTGGGGTGGAGTACCTGGACGCAAGGAACCTGCGTCTGGAGCCCGAATGGGCAGTGGTGATCATGGCGGCGCTGGTTTACTCCGGTGAACTGGTGCTGGCCATCCCGGGCAAGAAGTTCGACGCCACCGGGCTTTCCCAACTGGCCGGGACCGGCGTCGAGGAACTGATCCAGTTCAAGCACATCGAACGGCCCAAGGACTGGAACCTGCCGGCTCTCAAGGCCCTGTTTGAGTTGCTCGGGCTCACGCCGGGCATGGCGCAGCTGGTTACCCAGGGAAAAGAAGAACCCGTCCAGGAACTGCAGAAAGCAGCGGCCGGCACGGTGGAAAGGCTGGTGCTTGTTCAGCAGAGCGCGCAAAAAGGGCTGTTTTTCTGGGGTAGTAGTTTGCTGTCCGGGAGCGAAGCCCGGATGCTGTGCTCCCAGCTTAATCAGACCAAGACTTTTCTGGAATCAATCCAGGCCTATACAACTCCCGGCAAGCTCAAGAACTTCCGTTACGAAGCGCCGGAGATAAGCGGCCATCGCGAAGGTCTCCAGGCCCTGGCAGAGGTCGATTCTCTGCAGAAACTGGTGACCGGCCTCGGGGATACGGCGGCATATCTTTCCACGGCCGAGGCGGTTCTGCCCGGCGGGCATGAGTGGATTGACAAGGTGAAGGCGGCTCGTGACGAGATTCTGGTGCAGATCAGCGACCCGTCCAGGCGTGGCGCGCCAGCCTTCCGCCAGGAGATTCAGCGCAAACTTTCCGACCTGAAAAAATCCTACCTGCAGGCGTACCTGGGCCTGCACACCAGGGCGAGGCTGGGCGTCAACGAGGACAAGCGCAAGGCCAGGCTAATGGCGGATGAACGGTTAAAAATCCTGCAAAAACTCTCCACCATCGATATCATGCCCCGCCAGCACCTGACCGATTACCAGAACCGCCTGGCGGCTCTAAAGAGCTGCTTTACGCTCACCGAGCCGGAGCTGAACGCCTCGCCCGTGTGCCCGCACTGCAGTTACAAGCCTGCCGCAGAACCGCCGGCCGCGCCGGCAAGCTCGGTCCTGGACGGTCTGGATGAAGAGCTCGACAGGCTGGTGGAGAACTGGACCCAGACGCTTCTTGCCAACCTGGAATACCCGGCCACGAGGTCCAACCTGGACCTGCTCAAACCGGAACCGGGGAAGCTGGTGGAGGAATTCATCAAGAAGCGCACGCTCCCGGACGTCCTTGACCATGATTTTATCCGCGCCCTGCAGGAGGCCCTCTCCGGGCTGCTCAAGGTGCCGGTAAAGACTGCCGACCTGCGCGCGGCGCTGCTCTCCGGCGGCTCACCGGTCACCCCGGCGGAGATGAAAAAGCGGTTTGAAGATTACCTGGACCAACTCATCAAGGGGAGGGAGCCAGACAAGATCAGAATTGTCTTAGACTGAGGATAAGGAACACTGACCAGATTCGGAGATGATTGGACGGTTTAGAATATCAGCGGGTTGCTGAGGGCGATAGTTGAGGAATGAAGTCCATGGGTAGCCTATTCAATCTTGCGCTGAAACGAGGAGAAACGTCGTGAGCAAGGCGTTGGATATTCTTTATAAGGTGTTGGATTTCCAGAGCGGTTCATTACTGCCAGCCTCTGAGAAACCAACATCCGGTTTAAAATGCGATGACTGGCTTGAAAAGGGTGAATGGCTGGCGGCGGCAAAACGCGCAGGCGCTGATAAAGTGTTCTTTGTTGAAAACAACCCGGTTGTCGTGTTTGCCGAATGCGGTTCCGATCATCTTGAAAAGGCAAAAGCCTTCAATCGTATCTGGAGCCTTGCCCGCCCCAGGCTGTTGTTTTTGGTTTCACCGGATGAAATATCCATACTGGATCTGGCGCAAAGACCCCTCAACTTATCTAAAATTCAAGAAGATGGTTCCGGGAAGCAGCGGCGCTTAAAAACACTGGCGACACTCCACGACGCCGGAAAAGTTGTTCAGGAACTGGAAGCGGTGCTTGTAATGGCCGTGCTGGGGAAAATATCCCCACCAGACCTTAACATCGGAAAAGTTGGACAGGTGCTTCAACCTTTCCACCGCGATAATATTGAGTCCGGCAAAATCTTTGGAGACAGTCGATTCGGCGACACGAAAAACCGGGCGGATAAAGCTCTTATCCGCGACTTGAAAACGATCCGGCGCGAATTAATTCAAGCCGGTCTAGCGGGCCGGAAGCTGAAGTTTGCCCACGCCCTGATCGGCCGCTCAATTTTCATCCGCTATCTAGAAGACCGCGGGATCCTAACCCGGGATTACTTCCTGGAAGTTGCCCGACAGAATACTGTATGGGCGGAACTTGTCAAGGACCAGCCATTCCGTGCCGGGCTTGACTTATCTGAGCGCCGGGCCTTCTACCCCCTGGCCCTGGAGAATAAGGAATTTACCTATGCCCTCTACAGGGCCCTTGCCCGGGACTTTAACGGAGACATGTTTCCCGATGTGGACGAGGAGGAACAGGCCGTCACCCAAAAGCACCTGAAGTTGATTCAAGATCTCCTCTACAGTGATGCCGGTGTCCAAAAGAAACTGTTCTTCTATTCCTACCGCTTTGATATTATTCCGCTTGATCTGATCAGCTCGATTTACGAAGAGTTTTATCATTCATCTACCAGTGATGATGAAAAGAAAAGCAAAGCGAGACAGGACGGAGCTTATTATACTCCGCCGGTGCTGGTGGAATTGGTTCTATCCCGGTCATTGACTGCCGGGGAACTGCGAAAAAAACCCCGCGTGCTTGATCCGGCCTGTGGTTCAGGCATCTTTCTGGTTGAATCCTTCAGGCGGATCGTGCGCTATGAGTGGTACAGGAATCAAAAACGACTTGATTTTGATAGACTTAAGCAGATTCTCCATGAACAGATTGCCGGTATCGAGGTAAATGAAGAGGCCGCCCGGATCACGGCATTCAGCCTTTATCTCGCCATGCTTCATTATCTTGATCCGCCTGCAATTACGGAACATATTAAACAGGGCAACAGGCTGCCGAAGCTTTTAGTCTCCGAAAACAAGGCAAAGGACCACTGCAATTGTATTTGGGTGGGAAATGCTTTCGATATAGCATCGATAGATTCAAATCCGCTGTTATCGTCACGTTTTGGCAAACACTGCGCGGATGTTGTTGTAAGCAATCCGCCCTGGGGAGCGCCCGGAAACAAGGCTGGCGCCAAAGCAAAAGCCCGCGAAAACGTCATGCTCGAATGGTGCCGTGTTAACAACAAACCCATCGGTGACAAAGAACCTTCACAGGCGTTTCTCTGGCGTTCTCTCGATTTTCTGAAAGATGGCGGAAAAGCGGGAATGCTGGTATCCGCCGGGGTGTTGTTCAAACACAGCGCCACCACCCAGGCGTTTCGCGAACAATGGCTAAACAATGTCAGGCTCCATGAGGTTTTTAACTTTACTCACGTAAGGAAGTTTTTCTTCAAAGGAGCTGACTCTCCCTTTGTGTTAATTTGCTTCACTAAAGGCAAACAGGATGATTTTCCCGTTAAGTATTGGTCGGCCAAACAAGTCACAGCTTTGAGAGAAACTCAGGCGATACTTCTATCCAAATATGATATTCATATTCTGCGGGATGAAAACCTGGCGTCGAGTCAATTATGGAAGAGTTACTGGTTCGGCCGCTTGGCGGATAACCGGTTCATCAAATGGCTCCAATCCAAAAAACATCTCAGAGAATATGTGGATCATAACAATTCGGGTCGCGGATATGAGTTGGCATCAAGAACTTTTAATGCAGACAGATTGCAGTCGTTTAAATCACTCTCCAAACTGGAGTCGCGTTATGAATTACCTGGATTCACTTCTCCGCCGGAACGTGTGCATCGCTTCGGCGCCCTAGGTTCGTACAGTGGACTGCGGGTGATTGTTAATGAAGGAATTTCTGAAAGTTCACATCCTCGGGGAACAATAATCGCCCAATTTGTTGAAATGCCCTTTTGTTTCTACAGAAGCATCTATGGTTTAAAGCTGTCGGAACAAGATGAATGGTGTCACAAAGTACTCCTGGCGATTCTCTGGTCTTCTTTGGCAAGATATTATTTCTTTATGACATCTGCGAACTGGGGACTCTGGCATCATAAATTGTTGCTTGATGAGTTGCTGCGACTGCCCGTTGTTTTGGATAAAGAAAGCTTGACTACCCAAAGAATCATTTCCATCGTTGATAAGCTCCGCAATTATCACCCGCAAAAGCGTGATTTAATGCATCCTGACGGTGTGCCTGAAGCTGAGATTGAGACTCAACGAAGGATCTGGGAGAAAGAACTGGACGAGGCGGTGTTTGAACTCTACGGTCTGAACGAGGAGCAAAAAGACCTTATTCGAGATTGTTGCGAGGTAACGCTTCCGTTTTTCTACAAGCCGTTCAACAGCGCAGGCGCCATGCCCGCGGTGCGGGGCAATGATCTCTCATGGCTTGAAAATTACATAAGCGTATTCGCCCGGCGCTGGAACGCCTACCTGGGGGATGCCATTGAGATGAGAGCGGAAGTCCATGTCGGAGCTCACGACAATATTGTTGCTGTTGAGTTTTACCCGGCGGACAAGACGGACCCATGGAATTTATTTCCGAAAAATGATTCCTGGCCGGATGTGCTGGAGCAAATCGGCAAGGCTCTGCCGCAGCCCCTGGGAACATCCCAAATCCTTGTGGATGGGATTGTCCATGTTGTCTCTGATGACGCCGTTATTGTAATAAAACGCAATGAAAAGCGTTTCTGGACCCGCAGTCTGGCGCGTGAAGACGCGGATGCGACTTTGTGCAAACGCATGGTTGAGTCCATGCCGGAAGATGGAGGGCAGGACTGATGGCACAGCATAAGATCCCTTCATTTACCCGCTTATGGCAAGAGCACGTAACTCTTTATACCGGTATTTTTATCATGGCGCTGCAAAGGTTGTCAGACGATAAACGCGACACGGCCGACGAAGACACTATCTCAGAACACCTTTGTATCGTTTTGAATGCCATATGTTTTGAAAAAAGCCGGAACAACAACCGCGAAATCCGCACACCAGACTGGGAAAAGCCGATTCCACCGGTAACTGACAGCGAGTTAAGGGGCGGTAGAGCAAGGAAGCGCCCTGATTTTACCTGCAAACTCACCAATCCGTTTGCGGCTTGCGCCGAGGAACATGAAATACCATTTCATGTTGAATGTAAGCGTTTGGGGTCTCCGACGAGCGCTAGCTGGATTCTCAATAAGAATTATGTGACAGACGGTATCAAACGTTTTGACTGCAGGCTGCATGGATACGGGAAACGGGCGCCTTCCGGCATGATGGTCGGCTACATCATCAGCATGTCTCCCGAAAAAATACTTGATGAAGTTAACACTTATCAAAAGCAACACTGCCCTGACAATCCGGCCATTCAATTAGTTTTTGTGAAGGGAAATGTGCAGCAATACCGGCAAAAGTTAAATCGAAAGAATTTGAAACCCGAAGTGTTCAAGCTGATCCATCTCTGGGTTGATTTGAGGAGCCAACGAAATGAGAGATCAACTGACCTTGAGTCTTGAATCTGCAGATTCCGGAAAGAAACGCGGCCCGGTGGAGTGCCTCGGCATGACCTTCCCGGACGACGAAAAGCGCCGGGAATATTTCCTGGAGAAGTTGCGGGAGAAGCTTAAGGACCCGGAGTTTCGCAAGATCGAAGGTTTCCCCATCGGTTCGGACGAGGATATCCTGGCCCTGTCCGACCCGCCGTACTACACCGCCTGCCCGAACCCGTTCATCGAGGATTTTATAAGGTACTACGGCAAAACGTATGATCCGGCGGCGGACAATTACCGGCGGGAACCCTTTGCGGCGGATGTGAGTGAGGGAAAAAACGACCCGATCTATAACGCCCACTCCTACCATACCAAAGTGCCGCACAAGGCCATTATGCGGTATATCCTGCATTACACCGAACCGGGAGACGTGGTTTTCGACGGGTTCTGCGGGACGGGGATGACTGGAGTTGCGGCGCAACTGTGCGGCGACAAGGCCGCGGTGGAATCCCTGGGCTACCGGGTAGAAGCCGACGGCGCGGTTTATGCGCCGGAGCCGGACGAAGACGGCAAAACGTTGTGGAAGCCCTTCTCCAAGCTCGGGACACGCCGGGCAGTTTTGAATGACCTGTCACCTGCCGCCACCTTCATCGCTTATAACTATAACACGCAGGTGGACGTTAAAGCCTTTGAGCGCGAGGCGAAGCGTATCCTCGAAGAAGTTGAAGAAGAATGCGGATGGATGTATGAGACGCTTCACACCGACGGCAAGACCAAGGGCCGGATCAATTACACCGTGTGGAGCGAGGTTTTTGCCTGTCCAGACTGTGGAGCTGAAATTGTCTATTACGATGCAGCTTTTCAGCAAAATACGTTCGAAGTGGCGGATACCTTTCACTGCATACACTGCCGCTCTAAGCTTAACAAGAAATCGCTCCAGCGTATGTGGGATGCCTATTTTGATGAATCACTACAGAAATCTCATCGGCTAGTGCGATACCGTCCGGTCCTCATCAATTATCAAGTTGGCGGCAATCGATACGAAAAAAAGCCCGATGAGTACGATTTATCTGTCCTCAAGCGCATTGAAGAGGAGCCGGTCACCGACTGGTTTCCTACCCATGAGATGCCCGATGGTGAGCGAAAAGGTAAAGATGGCTACCATCTTAAAGGTATCACCCATTTGCCTCATTTCTATTTTCGGAGAGCCTTGGTTGTTTATGCGCGAATGTGGCAAAAGGCAGCCACCAGCGCTTCTGCCTTTAATCGTTTTTTTCTGCAAGGCAACAATCTCGGTTTCACTAAGCTGAACCGTTATCAGCCGATCCAGTTTGGAAGATTTGGGGGTTCACAGGTAAATCGTTTCTTCTCCGGAACACTTTTTGTCGGGTCCCTGATTTCCGAGGTCTCGCCTGCATATGCCATGACCAACAAATTGCGACGCCTTAGCAAGCTGCAAATGCCGGGAATTGCAGAGTGGGCCGCAATCACAACGCAATCGACAACCAGTATTCCCATAGTTGCTGACAACAGTATCGACTATATCTTTGTTGATCCTCCCTTCGGCAACAATCTCCATTACTCTGAACTAAACTTCTTCTGGGAAGCATGGTTGAGGGTATTGACCCAGCGCGAGCCTGAAGCAGTAATGGACAAGGAACGCAATCGGACGCTTCAGGATTATCAGCAATTAATGGCAACGTCTTTTCAGGAAATTCATCGTGTACTCAAGCCGGGCCGGTGGTTGACGGTGGAGTTCCATAATTCCCGAAATAGCGTCTGGTTCGCCATTCAACAGGCCCTTGAGCATGCAGGTTTTGTTGTTGCCGATGTGCGCACGCTGGACAAGCAACAGGAGACCTATAAGCAATCTATTCAGAAGCTTGTGAAGCAGGATCTGGTTATTACTGCTTACAAACCCAATGGAGGACTGGAGCAGAGATTTCGTCTGGTGGCTGGCGCTGAAGAAGGTGCATGGGATTTTACCAGAACCCACTTGAAGCAACTCCCGGTCTTCGTTTCAAAGGACGGCAAGGCAGAGATCATCGCCGAGCGGCAGAACTACCTGCTGTTTGACCGCATGGTCGCCTTTCACGTTCAACGCGGGGTGACCGTTCCCTTGTCTGCAGGCGAGTTCTACGCCGGGCTTACCCAGCGTTTCCCCGAGCGGGACGGGATGTATTTCCTCCCCGAACAAGTGGCTGAGTATGACAAGAAGCGCATGACTGTTCGGGAAATCCTACAGCTCCAGCTTTTCGTTACTGACGAGTCTTCAGCCATCCAGTGGCTCAAGCAACAACTGCTGAAAAAGCCGCAGACCTTCCAGGAACTCCAGCCACAGTTCATGCGGGAAACCCAGGGCGGCTGGCAGAAGCACGAAAAGTTTCTGGAGCTTTCCGAGTTGCTTGGTCAGAACTTCCTGCGCTATGACGGCAAGGGCGAGGTACCCGGCCAGATTCACAGCTACCTGTCCACGAACTACAAGGAGCTGCGCAACCTGC